>DATGEY010000103.1:0-56182 GCA_035309625.1 Candidatus Acidiferrum sp. | reverse complement strand
AAACATCAGGGCGATGAGGCCGCATTTGAAAGGGCGGTGTCGCCGGAGTGGAATGGCGCGCTCCCGGTATCTTTTTTTTATGACAAGGATGGCAAGCTGGTGGGTCATGTGTTCGGCGCGAGCAACCGCGAAACCTACGAGGCCGCTTTTCGGCAGTTGGTCGCGGGCGCGGGGCTGAGCGCTGCGCGCTGACGCCACAGAGTTCCGGCCGGAAATTCCAGCCAATCCAGTAGGTTTTCCAGAGGTGTACCATGCTCGATAAGAAGGGCAACCGCGTGACCTATTTCGGCCACAGCACGTTTTCGCTGACCACTGCTTCGGGCCAGGTGGCTTTGATTGATCCGTGGGTCATGAGCAATCCAAAGTGTCCGGACAACTTGAAGAAAGTTTCGAAGCTGGACGTGATTTTTCTTTCGCACGCGCATTCCGACCATCTGGGAGACTTGCTCGCCCTTGCGAAGCAACACCAGCCGCAGATTGTGGCCATTTTCGAGACGTGTCAGTGGATCGAGAGCAAAGGCTTTCAGGATCAGACCAGGCCGATGGGCAAAGGCGGCACGCAGAAAGTCGCCGAGTTTGAAGTGACCATGACGCACGCTTTTCATTCCAATTCGATTGACGATAACGGAGTCCGCATCAATGCAGGCGAGCCCGCGGGACTGGTGATTCGAATGCCCGGTGGGTTTACGGTGTACCATGCCGGCGACACAGCGCTATTCAGCGACATGAAGCTGATCGGCGAGTTGTACAAGCCGGATGTGGCGCTGCTGCCCATCGGCGATCATTTCACCATGGGACCGCGCGAGGCCGGGCACGCCATCCGTTTTCTGGGCGTGAAGCATGTCGTGCCGATGCATTATGGGACCTTCCCCGTTTTAGTGGGCCGGCCGGAGCAATTAAAACAGGAAGTAAAGGACATTGCCGGACTCGAGATTCACGCGTTGAAACCCGGAGAGAGCTTATGATCCGCAGCGACAACTTGCGCAGCGCTTTTACCCAGGAAGAGGTGGACCAGTATATCTACGCCTTGCTGCCGGAGCGCGACGGGGTGATCAAGGAGATGGAAGCGTACGCCGAACAGCATCGCGTGCCGATTGTTGGCCCGGCAGTGGCGCGGCTGCTGGCGCTGCTGGTGCAGGTTTCGGGAGCGACACGGATATTTGAGATGGGCTCGGCGATCGGGTATTCCACCATCTGGCTGGCACGCGCGGCCGGCCCCAAGGCTAAAGTTTTCTACACCGACGGCGATCCGGAAAATGCCAGGCGGGCCCAGGAGCATTTCCGGAAAGCAGGCGTAGCCAAGCGCATCGAGGTGCAGGTGGGAAACGCCCTGGAGCTGGTCAAGAAGGCGCCGGGAAAGTTCGACTTCATATTTAACGACGTGGACAAGCACCAATATCCGGATGCATTGCGGGCGGCGCTGCCGAAACTGAAACGGGGTGGACTGTTGGTCACCGACAACACGCTGTGGTCTGGTAAGGCGGCGCGGCCGGCCGGCGCCGACGATGCGCATACGCAGGGGGTGCAGGAGTTCAACCGGATGGTCTATACGTCGAAGGAATTGTTTCCCGTGCTGATTCCGCTGCGCGATGGGGTGACGGTTTGCCGGAAGGGCTAGCCACGTTATCGGCTTGGCCACCTGAAGGTGGCCGCTACGGTCAGGAGCGCAGCAGATTACGCAGGAAGAAGGCCAGGTTGGCCGGGCGTTCGGCCAGGCGGCGCATGAAATAGGGAAACCAGTCGCGGCCGTACGGAATATACACGCGGAGGCGGAAGCCGTCTTTGACCAACTGGCGCTGCAAGTCCGTGCGCACCCCGTAAAGCATCTGAAACTCAAAATCGTCCTTGGAGATTTGTTTGGTGGCGGCGAAGCGGATGGTCTGCGCGATCATGCGCGGATCGTGGGTGGCGATGGCGTGGTAAAAACCGCTGGGTAGCAGCATTTGCATCAGGCGGACGTAATTGCCATCGACATCCGTTTTCCTCGCGTAGGCTACTTCGTCGGACTCCTGGTACGCGCCTTTGCACAGACGAATGCGGCAGCCATAGGCCAGCAGGTCCTGCACATCCTTTTCACTGCGGTAGAGATAGGATTGAATGACGGTGCCCACAGCCGGGTTGCGCGCCCGCACGCGCTTCACCAGATCGATGGTGCGTTGGGTGTATACGGAGCCCTCCATATCTACGCGCAAGAAACTTTCGTAGCCGGCGGCGCGCTCAACGATGGACAGTAGCAGACCCTCGCAAAAATCCGCGCTGAGGTCGAGACCGAGTTGGGTGAGCTTGCAGGACACGTTGGCGTGGAGGCGCTCCTGCGCAATCCGGTCGAAAATCTCCAGGTAGGCGTCGCGGGCACGCTGCGCGTCGGCCACCGTGGCCACATTCTCGCCGAGGTAATCGAGTGAGGTATACATGCCCTGACTGTTGCAGGCGCGGGCTGCGATGATGGCTTCGTCGAGGGTCTCGCCGGCCACAAAACGCCGGACCATGCGCCGCGTGGTCGCGTTGGAAGTCACCCAGTGCGCGAATCCGGGGCTCTCTGAGAGTTTGAGCAGGATGGAGCGAAGCATCAAGCTTCATTATGCCTGCGGAGCGGATGACCTCCTAGGACAGCACTTGTTCGTTGTGCTCTTCCAGGAACTTTTCGGCGTCAATGGCTGCCATGCATCCGGAGCCCGCTGCGGTGACCGCCTGGCGATAGCGATGGTCCTGCACATCGCCGGCCACGAACACGCCGGGAACGGTGGTCTTGCTGCCATTCAGCGAGATGAGGTAACCGTTGGGATCCATTTCGAGCTTGCCGCGGAAGACGGCGGTGTTGGGGTCGTGGCCGATGGCCACGAACACACCTTCCAACTCGAGTTCGCGGGTGGCTTTGGTTTCCGGGTTGCGCAAGCGGATGCCGGACACGTGACCGTTGGGATGGGGCAAAATATCGTCGACCACCGCGGGGGTGATGAACTCCACCTTTTCGTTAGCCTTGGCGCGATCCAGCATGATTTTGGATGCGCGAAACTCCGGGCGGCGGTGCACCAGGTAAACCTTACTGGCGTAGCGGGTCAAGAAAACGGCCTCTTCCATGGCGGTATCCCCGCCGCCAACCACGGCGATGGGTTTACCCCGGAAAAAGTAGCCGTCGCAGGTGGCGCAGGTGGAAACCCCGCGGCCCATCAGGTGGCGCTCAGAAGGCAGCCCGAGAAGGCGGGCAGAGGCTCCGGCGGCGACGATCAGGGTCTTGGTTTCGTAGTTCTCTTTGCCGGCCACGATTTTGAAGGGGCGGCGGCTTAAGTTTACCTCGCTGACCGCGCCGTTCTTGAACTCCGCTCCGAACTTCTGCGCCTGCTTGCGCATATTCTCAATGAGCTCCGGGCCCAGAATGCCTTCCGGAAAGCCGGGGAAATTTTCGACCATGGTGGTCAGCGTCAGCTGGCCCCCTGGTTCGTGCCCATCGATCACCAAGGGCTTGAGATTGGCGCGCGCGGCATAAATGGCGGCGGTTAGTCCGGCGCAGCCGCTGCCGATGATGACGACGTTGTACATTCAAAGCTCCTGAATATTGGATTCCCGTTGTGGCGATACCGGTACAGCGACGCGGTATAGTAGCATCGTACCCTTTCGCCCACTGGGCGGCCAAATTGGATAGCAAGCTCAGCGCAACTGCGTTGACCCCATTTCCTCGTCGCGAATATAGTGAACAGCGACAGCGGTTGGTTCGAGGGAAGATAAACAACCCGAGGAAAGAGGAAAATGGACCCGCGATACCCTATCGGCAAATTCGCTCCACCGCAGGAAGCGAGCGCGGATTTGCGGCACCAAGCCATCTCCGCGATCGCGGACGCCCCTGGCAAACTGCGAGCGGCAATGAAAGGCCTCAGCGATGAGCAGCTCGATACCCCTTATCGGGAAGGCGGCTGGACTGTGCGCCAAGTGGCCCATCACGTTCCGGACAGTCACATCAACGCCTACGTGCGCTTGCGGCTGGCGCTCACCGAGCACGAACCGACCATCAAGCCTTACGAAGAAGCGCGGTGGGCGGATCTGGAGGACGCCAGATCAGCGCCCATCGATGTTTCGCTGGCCCTACTGGACTCCCTGCATGAGCGCTGGACACGCTTGCTGCGTTCCTTGGACCCAGCAGATTTTGCGCGCACCTTCCGTCATCCCGATCACGGGGTGCGCAGCATCGATTGGATGCTGTTTCTATATGCCTGGCACGGCCGGCATCACACCGCGCACATTACAGAACTGCGCAGCCAAAGAGGTTGGTAGACGCCATTGCCGGTGCGCTCCTCCTCGCTCGCTCAACGAACCAGACTCCACGGATAAATGCCCACATTGATTTTCATGATCATGTAGCTGAACCCGCCCGGATCCGGCTTCGGCTGGTGCGGCGTGTCCGGCGGGATTAACAGCCAGTCTCCCGCCTTTACGTTGAACGTTTGCCCGCCTTCGATGGGCTGCCCGCGATATTCTCCCGGAATGATTCCATCCTTATCCCGTAAATTCTGCCGGTTGGCGATCTTCCCGCCCACGATCATTTCTCCTGTTCCGCCCGTGATTACGTAAAAATCGTAAGCGCCCGCATGCATTTCCGCGTCGTCCCACACGCTGTTGACTTTGGTCAAACTCATTACCGGCTGCTGGCGATGCGCGCGGTATAGCATAAAGATGCTGAAGTTTCGCGTCTGCACGTGCACCGGGCCGCCGCCGAACGATTGCGAACTCCCGCTGCCCGCCTGCGTCAGGGCCTTGGCCGCTTTCTCCGCCAATTCCGTATGCGCTTTGCGAATGTCGTCAATATTCCAGTAGGTGACCGGCGGCGCATCTGGCGCCAGCGAAGGTTCGCGCGGCGAGTTGTAACCGAAAGGCATCACTTGGCCCTTTTCCTGCGCGATCGCGCTTGGCATCATGGAAAGCTCGTCGAAATGTCCGCTGAGCACGCGGTCCGAGCGCGGCCGCATGGCTTGCCCTGCCACGAATCCCGCAAGCGCCGCAAAGATCACCAGCACCGGCACCATCTTCTTCATATCGCCTCCTTGACCATTCCAACCGCTCACTTCGCTTCCGGTTTCGTCGCCTCAAATCGAATCTCTTTCAAGAATTCCACGCGCTTCTGCAATTCCGTTTTTCCAGTTGGAAACTTATTAAAGCTCAGCAAATAAGCCAAAACGTCCGCATCCTGCTGCTTGGTCAGCTTTCCCAGGCCGCCCTGCGGCATGGTCTTGCGAATTCGTTCGAACAAATCTCCCACGGTCAGCCCATTCCAATTCGAAAGAAACGTCCCGCCGGTCAGCGCCGCGGCGCCGCCGCCGCCCACCAGCGTGTCCCCATGGCAGGAAGCGCATTCCTTGCGGTAAGTCTCCTCTCCGCGCTTAGCTTGTTCTTCTGTATACACCCCGTCCCACACCGACCGCGTCGTCGCCGGCGCCTCTTGCGCCATGCGCCCGGTCGAGCGAGCCAGCCCTGCTCCGTAAAGAATTGTGATCAGCGCAGCCACAAAACAAGTCGCGCACGCAATCCCGTACCGGCGCGGCATCCTCAATTGCGCGTTGTTATTCTGCCGCCGGCAAACTATACGCAATATACTCCCCCGAATACGCCCCGCCGCTCACCGCCACGACAATGTACTGCTTTCCATGCGCCATGTAGGTCATCGGCGACCCACTCTGCGCCGCCGGCATGTACACTGCCCCCACTTCCTTTCCGGTTTTCTTGTCATAAGCGCGCAGCATGGCCCCCCGCGGATGCTCCGCTGTCGTCGTAATCTGGCCGTCGCCCGCAATCACCAGCGTCTTAGTCACCAGCGTCCCGATGTTGTAGGTTTCCTGCCCCGTCCGCGGAATATTGATGCCCTTTAAGGCCGGATAGTTCCGCACCACGTCCGGGGTCTCCCCGTGCGCGACCTGCCACACAATCTCACCCTTATCCAGATTGATCGCGGTGATGGTCCCGTACGGCGGCTTTAGCAGCGGCAACCCGTCCACGTTCAGTGCCACGTATCCGCTGCCCGCGCGTTTTTTTGGCGGCATTGGCGAATCCGCGCCGGCATTTTCCCCTGGCCCGCGCAGGATCTTCACCTCTTCCCCCGCCGTCCCCGCAATGTAGTTCATGTCCGAGACCTCTTTCGGTGCGCGAACCAACCCGATAGGCTCCACGCACGCATTGCACGCAAACGCATACACAATGTGCGTCTCCGGATCGTACGAGCCGCCCGGCCAATTCGTTCCCCCCGAGGCCGTTCCCACCGTAAGCGTCCCCAGCGTGCCATCCAATTTGCTTTCCGAAGGCGGCGTAAACACCGGGCCCAGCTTGTATTTCGAGGCAATCGCTTTTCCCCGCTCAAGCAACTCCGGCGTGAAATCAATCAAGTCGCTCTCCCGTACGCCGTTCCGGCTGTACGCCGGCGGCTTCGACGGGATCGGCTGGGTCCGCGAATACCATTCGCCCGGCACTGTTCCCGTTTCCACCTGCTTCTCTTCCATCGGCCACACCGGCTTGCCCGTCACGCGATCAAATACATAGAGAAATCCCTGCTTGCTCGGCTGTGCCACTGCTTTCACCACTTTTCCATCCACGTTAATATCCGCCAAAATCGGCGCCGCCGAGATATCCATGTCCCACAGCGGGTGATGGACCAACTGGTAGTGCCATCTCCGCTGCCCGGTCTTCAAATCCACGCACACCAGCGATTCCCCGAACAAATTATTCCCCGGTCGGTGCCCGCCATAGAAGTCATTGGTCGGCGATTCCACTGGCAAATACACCAGCCCCAATTCCTCGTCCACCGTTACCTGCGTCCACACTCCGGTGTTCCCGGTGTATTCCGCCGATCCGTTCAGCCAGGTGTCATATCCAAACTCGCCTTTTTTCGGGATGGTGTGAAAAATCCAAAGCCGCTTTCCGGTGCGCACGTCGAATCCCCGCACGTACCCTTTGTTATTCCGCATGCTCTTCGGCGTCATGCCTTCGCGGAACGACGCGCCCACGATGACGGTGTCCTTGGCCACCACCGGCGCCGACTGAATTCCAATCTCCCCCGTGGTCAAATCCGGCAAAATCTCCTGATCGTCGTTTAGCTTCAAATCCACCGCGCCCTTATTCCCAAATCCCTGAACGCGCATCCCCGTCTTGGCATCCAGGCAGATCAGCTGATAACCCGGGGTCACGTACAAAATCCTCTCCTCTCTTCCATCCGACCAGTACGCCAGCCCGCGCCCAGAGAGTTGCCGCGGCGCAGCGCCACCGCGCGCTCCTTCATGCTCCCCGTGAATCCACAGCAGTTCGCCGGTCGCCGCGTCCAGCGCAATCAAGGCGCGCCGCGATCCTGCCGTCGCATAGACCACGCCGTTTACCATCAGCGGGGTGCCTTCCAGCTTGTACTCCGGCCGGTTCCCAAAATTGTCTGTCTTGATCCGCCAGGCAATCTCTAAATCGTTGAAGTTTCCCGCGTTGATCTGCGCCAGCGGGCGGTACCGCGTACCCGCCAAATCCGCCGCATAAATGGGCCACTCGGTGTCCTTGGCCTTCCATTGCCCTGCCGCCACTAGCGGAAACGCTGCCAGCAAGCCCGCCAAGACAAACCACCGCGCCACTCCATTTGTACTGTGCAAAAACATTCCGACCTCCCCTGTGCCACAGCCAATCCACGCTGTGGCGCGACCCCGCCATCATCGCTCTACCAGCACTCCCAGCTTTAAGACCTCAACCGATTCCTCACCGGCCAAGGCAAGCTTCGACAGCCGCTCCGTTCATCCCATCTTCTTAATCTCTTCCAGCGCCTCGCGAATCTTCCCTTTCTGCTCCTCCGTGACATCCGAGTTCGGCGGCCGCTGATAAAATTGGCGCGTCCGCATCTGCAAGCTCAGCGCATACTTCATCGGTCCATATTCATCCACCCCGCCCGCCCGCAGCAGCTTCAGAGCCGTATTCAGTTTCGCGATTGGCTCATCGATGTCCTTCCCGGCCCGCTTGGCCGCGAACACCGCCGCGATTTGCTTCGTAAAATTGTTGCCCTCCGCCAGAATTGCCCCCATTCCATGCTCCAGCGCGTACTTCAAATTAACGTCCGTCCCCGTTCGCATATTCAGCTTCGGAAACTCCGCGACAAAACGGCGATAAACATCCGCATCGCTTACCGAATCCTTGATTCCCGCCAGATTCGGATAGTGCTCGAGGCTGTGCAGCAGTTCATGCGAAATCGGCACGCCGCTCGCAAACGGGATGTGATAGAGGTTGATGGGGATTTTCACCTGCTCGAAAATCATCGAATAATATTTCGTCAGCGGTTGTACTTCCACGCGCTTGTAATAAAACGGAGGTACAATCAGCAGTCCATCCGCCCCGTGCTCCTCCGCGTGCTTCGAGAGCTCGATAGTTTCGGGAAAATTCGACGTGCCCGGCCCCACAATGACGTTCAAGCCATTGCGGTTTTTAAGCGCCGTCTCCGCGATCTTCTTCCGCTCCGCAAACGAGAACGATGGAAACTCTCCGGTGGTCCCCAGCACCACCACGCCATCCGCGCCCTGCGCCTTCAAGTACGCCAGCAAGTCCTTGTAAAGCTCGGGATCAAAGTTCAGATTCTTGTCGCAAGGCGTGGACACCGCCACCCAAAACAACATCTTCTCTCCCGCGGCGTCTGCGCCCCCGCGTTCCGCTTCGATCGCGGCGGACTCGATTCCCGTTGCCGCGGTTCCATCGACGCGCAATGCCGCCGGCCGCACCACCCCCAACGCCGCCGCCGCTCCGACCGACCCCAAAAATTTCCGCCGTGTCTGCATCGCGCTCTCCTCAATTCGGCGAGTCTATGCCACGCGCCCCCAATAAACAATCTTTAGCCAGCCGCAGCAAGTCGATCTTGCGCGGGTCCAGGCAGGAAAGCGCAGGACGAGCAGGCAGTTGAAAGCACTCCCTATCAAGCGGGTAGGTGGCCGTTTGGCCGCTTGAACATCGCCCACGCTCGTTTCCTATTGACACTCTATACGTGGTTCAGTACAGTCTTATCGAATCTCGATAGGAGACAGCACATTGAACCCCAAACCGACAACCCTCTTGCAAGGAACATTGGACCTGCTGATCCTGAAATCGCTCATCGCCGGCGAAATGCACGGACTGGGAATCTCCCGCAGGATCCAGCAGATTACCGGCGGCACTTTTGTGGTTAAGGCCGGCTCGCTCTTTCCCGCACTGCACCGGATGGAAGAGGAAGGCTGGATCTCCGCTTTTTGGGGAGAGTCCGAGAACAACCGCCGCGCCAAATACTACCGCTTGACCAAAGCGGGAACGAAGCAGCTCGAAGTCGAAACCAAGCGATGGGGCCGCGTTTCTTGGGCCATTGCGCAAGCGTTGGAAGCATCGTAGAGAGTGCTTGCTATGCCGCTCCGCGTGAAAGTCCGAAGTTTTTTGCGAAATCTATTTTTATCTCGTCGCGTGGATGTAGACCTCGACCGGGAGGTTTATGCCCACCTCGAACTGCTGATTGCGGAAAATATTCGCGCCGGCATGCCCCTGCATGAGGCGCAACGCTCCGCACGAATCGAATTGGGGGGCGTCGAACAGATGAAAGAACAGGTTCGCGAAGAACGCCTTGGCAATTGGCTGCACTCCGTGCTCTCCGATTTCCGTTACGGTCTCCGCCAGCTCCGGAAAAACCCCGGCGCCACCGCCGTCATGGTGTTCACTCTCGCGCTGGCTATCGGCGCGGCTACCGCAATCTTCAGCGTGGTGTACGGCGTGTTGCTTCGGCCGCTGCCGTACCCCCATGCAAGCCGGATCATGGCGGTCTTCGAGGTTAGCTCGCAGGGCCGTTGGGCGCGCCTTGCGGACCCGAACTTCGACGACTTTCGCGATCAAAACCACAGCTTTGGCGCGATTGCTAAATACAACGACAACATCGCGTCCGTTTCGGGCGCTTCGGAGCCCACGCGCGCGACGGTCGCAAACGTCTCCTCCGACTTTCTCAAGGTCTTCGGCATTCAGCCGGTCATCGGTCGTGATTTTAGCGCGAGCGATGCGAAAAAAGGGGCCGGCCCCACCGTTCTGGTCAGCTACGGATACTGGCGGCAGTACCTCGGGTCGCCACAAGACCTCTCGAAGTCGTACCTGAAGATTGATGGCGCGGTCTTCTCCGTTATCGGTGTGCTCCCGGCTGAGTTTCATTTTCCCCCGGGCGTCGACCTGTGGTTGCCGACTGACCTGGACGGCGAAAATTCAAGCCGGACGTCTCATAACTACAATGCCGTCGGGCGCCTCAACGACGGTGTGGGCGTGGAGCTGGCCAATCGGGACATCAGCGCCATCGCGCGTCGCATTCACGATACTTCGAGCGAGCAGAGCGATTATCTACTCAAAGATGGAATCGTGGTCCCGCTACAGGATTCGATCACCGGCAAGGCCCGATCCCCACTGCTGGTCCTGCTCGGCGCAGTCGGATTTCTGCTGCTGGTGGCGTGCGCCAACGTGGCGAATTTGCTGCTGGCACAAGCCTCGGTGAGAGATCGCGAGCTCGCCATTCGCAGCGCGCTCGGTGCCGCACGGGGCCGGCTGATCCGCCAATTCCTTACCGAAGCCTTTCTGCTTTCGCTGCTCGGCGGTGGCCTCGGCGTACTGGGGGCGCGCGGGGGCGTAGCGGGACTAATTGCCCTGGCCCCGCAAAATCTCCCGCGGCTGGACAGCGTCTCGATCAATCTTCCCGTGCTGGCATTCGCCTTATTTCTTTCCACCGCCGTCGCCGCCGGCCTCGGAGCATTCACTGCCACGCGGGCCACCTCCGGCCAGCTGCGTAAAGGTCTGGGGGAAGGCGGCCGGGGACAGTCGGGTTCACAACGTAGCCAGCGCCTTGGCCGAGTAATTGTAGCCGCGCAGATGGCGATCACTTTGGTTCTGGTCGTCGGTGCCGGATTGCTCGGCCGCAGCCTGATGAAAGTGCTGGAAGTGAGTCCTGGCTTCCGCGTGGATCAAGTTGTCACCATGGACATCTCGCTTCCCTGGACGGACGATCCCAAAATAAAAGCAGCTCAGGGCATTTTCTTTTCCAACCTGATCGACCATCTACGACAAATCCCTGGCGTTCGCCAGGTTGGCGCCACCAGCGGCCTGCCGATGGATGGCGGCCTTCCCGACGGCATGTTTCTGCTGATGACACAGAATGAGATTCCCAAGACCATGGATGGCTTTGGTCCACTGTTCCGGCAGAAAGAGCGCATTGGCAATGCGGACTTCTGCGTCGCGACTGACGGGTACTTCCAGGTACTCGGAATTCCTCTGATTCGAGGACGAATCTTTGACCAGCGCGACGCCGCCAATTCTCCGCACGTCGCCGTGATTAGCGAATCCCTCGCGCGCGACCGCTGGCCGACTCAGGATCCCATTGGCCACACCATTGAGTTTGGAAACATGGATGGCGACTTGCGTTTGCTAACCATCGTCGGGATCGTAGGCGATACACATGAATATGGCCTCGATGCGCCCCCGCGTCCGACCGTTTACGTGAATTTGTTCCAACGCCCGCGCGCGGCGATCACCTTAACTATGCTGAGCGATACCGGCACGCGCTTGGTCACATCCGCGGCGCGAGGAATCCTGCAGGACCTCGACCCCGAGATTCCGGCGAGGTTCCGTACGCTTTCGCAAGTCTATTCCGCTTCTCTGGGTTCGCGGAGATTTAACGTCATTCTTATCGGATTTTTCGGGATGGTCGCGCTGCTCCTCGCTACCGCAGGCGTGTTTGGCGTGATGGCCTATTCCGTCAGCCGCCGCACGCGCGAGATCGGCGTGCGTGTGGCTTTGGGCGCGGGCTCCGGCGAGGTTCTGAGGATGATGATGGGCCAGGGACTGCGCACGATTCTCATCGGTGTGGCCGTTGGTATTGCCGGTTCCCTGGCCCTGACACGCACCGTCGAATCGCTGCTCTTTGGCGTCACGCCCACCGATCCACTGACTTTCGCTGGCGTGACCCTGCTTCTCATTGTCGCAGCGTTGTTGGCTTGTTTCATTCCCGCGCGGCGCGCCACCAAAATCGACCCCATGGTTGCGTTGCGTTACGAATAAATCATGCCGCCTTCGGCGTGGCACGCGAACCGAGAACATGATCTCGAGAAGGGGTACCTTGGAGCACCGCCAAGAGGACAAAGGCCGAGCTATTCTGGCACGATTGGAACCCTTCTCGCGCCACCTTGCGCACCCGGCGACCGGTAACATACACTGGATATGTCGATTGCATACCGCCATGCCAGCCTGGCTTGAAGTTCCCACCTCACGCCTCCCGGTTGGCTTTGCCGCATGCGGGTAGCTGCGGCTCAAAAGCGGTCACTCGTCATCGGCACATACTTTCACGCGCTATCCGCGGCGCACGCTGGCCTTCTCGCGGAAGGAGCATCGTGGGGACTCCACTCGAAAACTGGGTTGATAGCGCTGCCAGCCTTACCAAGCCCGACCGGATTCTGTATTGCGACGGCTCCGCAGCGGAAAACGAGCGCATCCTCGCCGAAATGCTCCGCGATGGCGATTCTGAATCGCTGAATCAAAAAACCTTCCCTAACTGCTATCTGCACCGTAGCAGTCCCAACGACGTAGCCCGCACCGAGCACCTCACCTTTATCTGCACTCCCGATAAAGACGACGCCGGCCCCACCAACAATTGGATGGATCCCGGCGCCGCCAAGCACAAGGTCGGCGCGCTCCTTGACGGCGCCATGCGCGGCCGCACCATGTACGTTGTGCCCTACATCATGGGCCCGGTGAATTCCCCCATCAGCAAAAGCGGCGTGGAAGTCACCGACAGCCCTTACGTCGTCGCCAATATGCGCATCATGTCCCGCATGGGCCAGGTGGCACTGGATCGCATCGGCGCGTCTTCCGACTTCGTTCCCGGGCTGCATTCCATCGGCGATCTCGATCCCATGCGCCGCTACATCGCCCATTTTCCCCAGGAAAAATTAATTTGGAGCGTCGGCTCGGGCTACGGCGGCAACGCCTTGCTCGGGAAGAAGTGTTTCGCGCTGCGCATCGCCAGCCACATGGCTCGCGAGCAAGGCTGGATGGCCGAGCACATGCTCATCCTCGGCCTGGAGTCTCCTGACGGCAAAGTCACCTACATGGGCGCCGCTTTCCCCAGCGCCTGCGGAAAAACCAATCTGGCCATGATGGTTTCCGCTCTCCAGGATCAGGGCTACCGCGTCTGGACCGTCGGCGACGACATCGCCTGGATGAAAATTGCCGGCGATGGTTATCTCCACGCTATCAACCCCGAAGCCGGTTTTTTCGGCGTTGCCCCCGGAACCGGCATGCTCACCAATCCCAATGTGATGGGCGCGCTGCACCAGAACACCATCTTTACCAACGTGGCCATGACTCCCGATCACGAGCCGTGGTGGGAAGGCATAGGGGCTCCGCCTCCGCTGGGCCTCATCAACTGGAAAAACGAAAAGTGGGACACCTCCAAAGGCCCCGCTGCCCATCCCAATTCGCGCTACACCGTGCCCGCCCGCCAATCGCCCTCCATCTCGCCCCGATGGGAAGCCCCCGACGGTGTACCCATTTCCGCTTTTATTTTCGGAGGCCGCCGCGCGCGCGTCGCCCCTCTCGTCTACGAATCCTTTGACTGGCAGCACGGCGTCTTCGTCGGCGCCACCATGGCCAGCGAAACCACCGCCGCCGCCACCGGCAATGTCGGTGTGGTCCGCCGCGATCCCATGGCCATGCTGCCCTTTTGTGGCTACAACATGGCCGATTACTTTCGCCATTGGCTGGACATGGGCAAACGCATCCCGCGCCCGCCCAAGGTTTTTCATGTGAATTGGTTCCGCCGCGGCGCCGATGGGAAATTCCTGTGGCCCGGCTACGGAGAAAATGTTCGCGTCCTGAAATGGATTTTGGAGCGCGTCGAGGACCGCGCCGATGCCGAAGAAACTCCCGTCGGCTTCGTTCCCGCCCGCAACGCGCTGACCCTGGACGGCCTGCAGATTTCACCCGCCGCGGTCGATGAACTCTTGCGTGTAAGTTCCGAAGATTGGGAAGAAGATCTGGCTGACAGCAGACAGTTCTTCAATAAATTCGGCAGCCGGCTTCCTCACGAACTTCGCGAGGAGCACGATAAACTTTCTCGCCGCCTCAGTATCAAAGGCGCCTCGCTGACACACTCCGGCTAGCGTTCACAAATGACCTGCGAATGCGCTCGCGTTTTTTGGTTTTTTGCCGGCCTAAAGGATGGATTCGATTTCCGCGTCGATGGCCACGTGCGTCGCCGGAAAACCGTTGATGGAGAACACCGCGCCGGCATCTTGCGAAAAATGGAAAAAGCGCGAGATGTGATAATCCTCTTCGTAGCCGGAAAACAGCCGCTCCGTTTCCGTATGGCTGAGCGCAAAAGACGAAAGCGCAACGGGAAGGCTGAAGCTGGGCGCCACGGAAAGATAGCGATCGACTAATTCGCGCAACGACATCATCGCGGCGCGGCGAGTTGCTTTCGAAGACACGGCGTCATCGTTTCCGCGGGTTACCGGTAGGAGTGTACACCCAAAAAGCCGCCTCGCGTCCGCCGCCGAGCGGCCAAATTAGTTGCGATCCGCAACGCGCCGCTTGCGTTTGGCGAGGCTGCCGCGATTCGATAAGATAGTGCTCTGGATTCGAGAATGAAATGGGAGGAAAAGAAAAATGGCCATCGGAGTAGGACAAACCGCGCCGGATTTTACGCTGCAGAACCAGGATAAAAAAGAAGTGAAGCTTTCCGATTTCGCGGGCAAGAAAAACGTCGTGCTGGTGTGGTATCCGCTGGACTGGAGCCCCACCTGCACCAATGAGCACGCTTGCTTCGTCAACGACATGCGCTCCTTCGATCAGCTCGACGCTGAAGTTCTGGGCGTCAGCGTGGACAGCACCTGGTCGCACAAAGCCTACGCCGATAAAATGGGCATCAAGTATTCGCTGCTCGCCGATTTTCATCCCAAAGGCGCCATGAGCGAAAAGTACGGCGTCTATATGGCCGATAAAGGAATTACCGGCCGCGCCATCGCCATCGTGAACAAGCAAGGCAAGGTCGCATGGTTTAAAAATTACGATATTCCTGTGGTCCCCGATTTGAAAGAAGTTGCTTCCGCGTTAGGCCAGGTGAAGGCCGCGACCGCCTGATCCGTGCCAAATTGCCGCCTCTGGGCGCAGCATCCTGCGCAAAGGTTGCGCGATGTAAAAAAATCGGGGCCGGGCTTCCATCCGTCCAGGCGGCGACAAAATCTCGCCGGGATCAGCCCTGCCGCTACAAATTCTTGACCGGCCCGCTAGAACTTTATTTGGCGCTGTAATCGTTTCGAACGACTGCGCCATTCTTAATCACGAATTTCACCGACTCGAGAACCCGCACATCGGAAAGCGGATTGCCGCTTACCGCGATGATGTCGGCATAGTGCCCCGCTTCCAGCGCCCCCACTTTTTCGGGCCAGCCGATCAAATCCGCCGCGCGAATCGTAGCCGCTTGAATCGCATCGATCGGCTTCATGCCCCATTCCACCATTTTCGCGAATTGCCGGGCGTTGTCTCCGTGCGGATACACGCCCGCGTCCGTGCCAAACGCCATTTTCGCGCCGGACTGAAATGCACGGCGGAAATTCTCCCGCTGCAATCGCCCGATTTTCTTTTCCTTTTCGATCGATTCCGGCAGCATGCCCGCCTTCGCGCCTTCCTGCAAAATAAAATCGTCGTTGTAGATGTCGAACACCAGATATGTGCCATGCTGTTTTGCCAGCGCGATTCCTTCGTCATCGATCAAGCTGCTGTGCTCGACGGAATCGATGCCGGCGCGGATGGCGTCCTTGATGGATTGCGTGCCGTGCGCGTGCGCGGCAACTTTACGGCCGAGCTTGTGCGCCTCTTCGGCGATGGCTTGCAACTCCTCGAAGGTGTACTGCGCCGTTCCGGGCTGGTCGCCTTTACTTAGCACGCCGCCGGATGCGCATACCTTGATGACATCGGCGCCATATTTCACGGTTTCGCGGACTTTGGCGCGCGCCTCCCACGGGCCGTCGGCCACGCCTTCGGCTTTCTGGTGGAATTCAAACGGCAAAAGATTGTCGTCGCAGTGCCCGCCGGTGATTCCGAGCGGCGGTCCGGAGACCAACATGCGCGGGCCTTCGATGTCGCCGGCGTCGATCCCGTCGCGCAACGCCACGTCGGTGTAGCCGCTGGCGCCGACGTTGCGCACGGTGGTGAACCCTGCATACACCGTGCGTCGCGCATTCTTGGCGCCGATGATGGCCTCGCGCGGCACGGAAATGCCCAGCGCCTGGTAGCCGTTGCCGGTGGGGTCGCCGGTGAGATGGGTATGCACATCGATCAAGCCTGGGAGACAGGTGGCGTTCGAAAGATCGATGGTACCGCTTGCACCGGATGCGGAACTCGACGCGGCGGGACCGGCCGAAGTGATGGTGCCGTTCGCGTCAAAAACCACGACCTGATCGCTTAGCATCTTTTCTGACCGCACATCCAACAGCTTCCCGCAGCGCACTGCACCGGGCGCGGCAAGCGCGAACGGCGCGTTCACAGTGCAAGAAGCGAGCACAAACGAACAGATCGTCAGAATCCTGCGCATTACGTCTCCCCGGGTTCGAACCGATTGCAGCGTTCGAAGCAATGCAGCATACATCGAGAGGCGGCGCCTTGAAAACTCGGGCGGCTCGCAAGCGCACATCCAATTTGCTGACGGCGCCGTAGTGCCAATCAGGAGTTCACGAGGTTGGAGGACCTGGCGGCCCTGGCCGGTCTTCCCCGGGATGAGTCTCCGCAAACTCGAAGAAAGGTAAAATATGAAGATATCGACAGCTGTCATGGATACTGGTGTGACCGAACAGTCCGGAGTGGATCGCCGCGGCTTTTTGAGGCGGGCTTCGCTGGCGGGAGCCGGGAGTTTCGCATTTGGAAGCTTGCTGACCGTTGCTTCCGCGCAGGAAAAACAGGAAGATCACGATAATGACCACGACGATCTGCGCAAGGGCGACCGCGATATCCTGATCGCGGCGGAAATTGCGGAGGCCCTGGCGGTAACCACCTACACCAACATCATCAATAACGCTCCGTTTTTCACGCGGCTGGCTTCGGACGATCAAGGATATCTGCAGGCCGCGCGCCAGGAAGAGATGTCGCATTACTTGTTGGAGCAGTCCGTTACCGGCGAGGCGACGCCATTTACTTCGTTTTTCTATCCGAAAGATATGTTTGACGATGCGCAAACCACATTGAATGTGCTGGTCACGCTGGAGGATGCCTTCATCGCCGCATACCTGGTGGGCGTGAGAAATTTCAGCACGGCCAATCTTCGGGTCACGGCGGCTCGCATTATGGGCATCGAAAGCGATCACCGGACACTGGCGCGAGTGCTGGCGCCTGGAGTAGCGGCCGCGGATGGCGGCCCGATAGAAAGCGTGACCGGTGCGCAAGGCGTGCCGGAGAGCGTTGATCCGCCGAATAACAATGGCTACGAACGCACGCTGTGCTGGACGCGCATCGAACAAGCGGTGCAAGCGCTTACACCCTTTGCGGACATCAACGCGGCGAAAGCAGCGGGCTTCGACGTGTCCCGGTCGTTCGCGTTCGAACCGTTCACGCCCACGCTGCCCAACCCGCTGGGCGCGTTCGTCTCGTTCACCGGCTGCTGACGCGCAGGGCGCAGCACCGCTGCGCCCTGTTTCGTTCACGCGACCAAACACGTGGCGCGCGGAGTGCGTTAGAATACGCGGCATGAGAAACTTTTTACGACTTGCTTTGCTTCTTCTGGTTTCCATCGGTTTTCGCGCGGAAGCCGCGAATAACCAGGCGCCGGCAGCGGCGAACGGAGAACAACAATTCGCGCAGTTGGGCGATTTGAAACTGCGCGAAGGCGGTGTCATTCACGACTTTCGCATCGGCTATCGGACGCGCGGGACGCTCGATACGGGCAAATCGAATGCCGTGTTGTGGCCCACATGGCTGGGCGGCACCACCGAAAACCTGCTGCAATTTTTGGGGCCGGGCAAGGTGGTGGATACCACAAATTATTTCGTTGTGTTGGTGGATGCCATCGGAGATGGAGTTTCCTCTTCGCCTTCGAACAGCAAGCAAGCGCTGATGGAGTTTCCGAAATTCAGCATTCGGGACATGGTGGAAGCGGAGCACCGCTTGCTGACCGAAGTACTGCACATTTCGCATTTGCGCGCGGTGATGGGGATATCCATGGGCGGCATGCAAACCTTCGAATGGGCGGTGGCCTATCCGGAGTTCATGGATTTGGCCATCCCGATGGCCGGTTCGCCACAATCCACTTCGTATGACAAGCTATTGTGGACCGCGCAGATCGATATCCTGGAACTGGATCCGGCATGGAACAACGGCCACCCGACGGGACCGATGACCCGAGGTCTCGGAATCTCCGAAGAGATTGGACAGATGAATTTGACATCGCCTGCGTATCGCGTGGAACACACGGCACCCAGGGATTTCGACGTGTATCTGACGGACCTTAAAAAACACGCCGCAGGCGACGGCGGCTTGGCCAGCAACCAGATCCGGCAGCGCGAAGCCATCATCGCGATGGATATTCCCGCGGAGTTCGGAGTGAGCCTGGCAGACGCCGCAAAAAAAGTGCGGGCAAAATTACTGGTGATTGTCACCCCGCAAGACCATATGGTGAATCCCATTCCCGCGCGCGAATTTGCGGATGCTATGGGCGCGCCGGTGATCGCACTCGATTCGATTTGCGGCCACATCAGCCTGGATTGCATCTCGGTAGGGCCGACCGTAGCGAAATTCCTCGTCGATCCAGCATCTGTGCGCAGCAAAACCCTGCATGACCTCACCAAGCACTAGGTTCCGCAATAAAAACTCACCACGGCCTTGCTGCGGGCGCGGTTATCTTGCCGAACTGGGGGCCAGCGTTGCTGCGTCGCTACGCGGTTATTTGCTGCCGCCCGGCTGAGGGGTTGGTGATTGGGCAAATGTACGGAGCAGCAGGACTAATTCCCAGCGCTGGTCTTCGGTCAGCTTGTTTTTGAAGACGGGCATGGGCTTCTTGCCTTCGCTGATTTTGTAGAAAAGTTCGCCGTCGGTGGCTTCGTTCATTTTTGTGGCGTCGGTGAAGTCGGTTGGGGCGGGATCGTAGCGGTTGGCGTCGCGGCCATCGCCTTTGCCGGTATCTCCATGGCAGTGGGCGCATTTGCCGGCATAGATTTCGCGGGCGGACTTGAGGGCCGGAGGGGTGGGCTGCAAGGGGTTTTTCAGTTGCTTGGCGACTTCGGGTACGGGCCAGGACCACGGGGCCTTGTTTGCGGCGAAATAGACAATGGCCGCGGCCACCACGGCCAGCACGAGGAAGAACAATGCTCGAGGCAGGGCGTGATTTCGTTTTGCGGGAACGATCATTTGCGCAGAAAAGTTTCGCACATTCAGCGCCGCTGCACAAAAAATGCCGGTGCGCTAACTGCGGAGAATGAACCAGAGCAGTTCGCCGTTAAAGAAGAGAATGAGTGCGGCGACAGCCCAGGCCACGGCTTGCGTCGCGCGGGAGTTCACCAGGGTGCCCATCTTGGCGCGGTCGCCGGTGAACTGAATCAGCGGAATAATGGCAAACGGCAACTGAAAGCTGAGAACGACCTGGCTGAGGACGATGAGCGAGGTGACCTTGCCTTCGCCGGCGATCCCGATGACCAGAACCGCGGGAGTGATGGCCAGGGTGCGGGTGATCAGGCGGCGAATCCAGGGCTTGAGGCGAATGTTCAGGAAACCTTCCATTACAATTTGGCCGGCCAGGGTTCCGGTTAGCGTGGAATTTTGCCCGGAGGCGAGCAGCGCACAGGCAAAAACGGTGCTGGCCAGGCTGACGCCCAGTACCGGGCTCAGCAATTTGTAAGCGTCGGCGATTTCCGCAACGTTGTGCAGGCCGCGGGTGTGAAAGGCAGCGGCGCCGAGAACGAGAATCGCGGCGTTCACGAAGAGAGCGAAGGATAGCGCGAGCGTGGAATCGAAGACAGCGTAGCGCAGGGCTTCGCGGCGGTCGGGAACGGATACGCCGAAGGCGCGGGTCTGCACGATGCTGGAATGCAGATACAGATTGTGGGGCATCACGGTCGCGCCGAGGATGCCGATGGCGATGTACAACATTTCCCGATTGCGGAAAATTTCGGCGCTGGGGATCAGGCCTTGCGCGACCTGACGCCACAACGGCTGAGCGGAAAAGATTTCGTAGGCGAAGCAGGCGGCGATGCTCACGATCAAGGTCACCACAAAAGCCTCGATCAAGCGGAAGCCGCGCCCCTGCAGGGCCAGCACGATGAGCACGTCCAGCGCGGTGATGAGCACGCCGGCGAGCAGAGGCACCCCGAAGAGGAGCTTGAGCGCCACCGCCGAACCCAAGACTTCGGCAAGATCACAGGCCGCGATGGCGATTTCGCACAAAACCCACAGGACCATGGAGGTGCGGCGCGAGTAATGGTCCCCGCAGGCCTGTGCGAGGTCGCGACCGGTGGCGATGCCCAGCTTGGCGGATAGCGCTTGCAGGAACATCGCCATCAAGCTGCTGATGACGATGACGCTTAAAAGGGTGTAGGCAAATCTTGAGCCTCCCTGGATGTCGGTGGCCCAGTTGCCGGGATCCATGTAACCGACGGCGACGAGATAGCCGGGGCCGGCAAAGGCCAGGATTTTGCGAAGGAAGGATGCGCCGGAGCTGAAGGGGACCGTGCGGTGAGCTTCCGGCAGAGACGGCGAGCCAGCGACGCGAGGGCGAAAGGTTCCGGCAGAATAGCCTGCGGTACCCTTGAGGGTGGAAGCACCTTCTTGCTTCTCCTCCGGTGTAACCGCGCTGGGTATTTCGCTCGGTGCTGTGGGGCTCATTCTATGTTAATCGTGTTAAATACGAGTCATAAACTATACTTAATATCTGAGATTGTCAATGGAACTCAGGGATTTATTTTCCTGTTCTACAACCAACCCTGCAGAGAACCGGACGCGCCGGCTTACGGTCGCAGGATGGCCGCGCTGTGGTACCTTGGAGAAGCGCGCGGGGACGCGGTTTTCCGAGTTGCATGCCGTGCGGATGCGGCCAAAGCGTTTTTGGGCCAGGCGGAACAGCGCTGGCCTCAGGATGACAGGTCCTGCGCAGGTATCGGAAGCGGAATCAGCGATCCGACAGAGAGGCTCAGACGAATGGAAGAACAGCGGCCAGTGGCAGGGCAAGTACAGATCAAAGCGGACGAAAAGGAATTACAGGGCGAGTACAGCAACCTGGTGATGATTCACCATAATCTCGAAGAGTTTACGCTGAATTTCATCTACATTTTTCCGAACGGCCAGCAAGGCAAGCTGCTCAAAAGCATGATCGTCAGCCCCGGGCATGCCAAGCGTATCTTTCGAGCTTTGGGAGAGAACATAGCGCGGTATGAAGCGCAGTTTGGCGCCATCAAGGAAATGCCGGAAGGCGGGCCGACGCCTAACGTCGGTTTTGTGCAGTAGCAACTGGTGGGCGCTGGGTGGACTTGAACCACCGACCTCGCCCTTATAGGGGCTTTCGTGGTGCTATATGCATCGTATTATGTGTCCGCCTGCCAAGCAGGGGCCTGGCTACTTCGGAGTGATCTCCGGTGACCGCTGCCGTACAGACTCTTATTGCACGCTAATTGGACTCAGATTTCGCGAGATCGGTCAATACGAGATCGCGGCTTCATGCCTCCTGAACCCATACGCAAGTAGTAATGCGAGCAATGCTCGGTCGCGTTTTCCTTTCAGTCGTTGATGATCGGGTGCTTGCCAAAGTGCTTGGCCCTGCTCCGCAGTCAGCCAATTGCCGAGGCGCACTCCCAACTTCCTCACACCTTTAACGCGGCAAATACCAGCAGCTAAGTCGGCGCTGATCAGGGGCCGCGTTGCCGAGTCAACACTATCGGGTCGAAGTACTTAGGTACGATGAATCGCGTCTTCGGGCACGCTGATTTGATTTCCTCTTCGAACGGCTCAAGCCGTTTTACATATTCATCCTGAGAAGCATCGTAGGGCTGCATAAAGTTGTCCCAATGAGTGGGGATGACCTCAGAGGGGCAGTCCAAGGCGCGCATGAGTCGTCGAGTATACTGATAGGTCTCTTCCTTGGGCGGCCCGAACGGGACGATGTCTGGGCCGGCGATGAGCACGTCCGGGCGAAGGCCAGTTATCTCGTTCTCGATAAAGTTGTTCGATCCGAACACGAGCAGATGGTGTTTGCCCATGCGAATGAGGAATGCCAGGGTGCCACCCTCAGCCAAATCGCGCCTGCGCAGTGGAACCTCCACCGTACGGGGGATCACGCCGCTATCAAAGTAGTGCTTCGAATCCAGTGCGAGGTGCAGGCTTGGAATGACACGCAGTGAGAAACTGCCGAACGAATAGTCCTCACCGCCTTTGACGGTAATCAGCTTACCGTCACTGATGCCGTGCGCCCGCATCACGTTTGTGGTGCTCTCAGTGCCGATCACTGTCGCACCCGTTTTCTTGGCGATATACGGGACATCCATGAGGTGGTCGAAATGCGAATGGCTGACGAGGATGTAATCGGCATTGGTAATGTGAGCGTCGATGACGGCTGTATCTGGGATCAGGGGATCATTCACACCGATGAGTGGACGAGGATC
Organism: Candidatus Acidiferrum sp.; assembly: GCA_035309625.1. Lineage (GTDB taxonomy): Bacteria > Acidobacteriota > Terriglobia > Acidiferrales > UBA7541 > Acidiferrum. The sequence goes on along the minus strand of DATGEY010000103.1, from coordinate 33,566 downwards.
GCTCGCCTCTTTCGACGCACCAGGCATTCCCGGAGCCGCGGCTGCGGCACGAATTCGACTCAGGTATGGATCGACGAGAATAACGATACTCCCTGCGGTTATCTCCCAACCCGCATTACCGAGATACGACAACATCAAGTCCTCTTCAGAGCGATGAGGTACACCCGCGCGTTGAGCAGGAGAGCTTGCGATGGCGAAGAATACAGTGCAAAACACGAACAGGAAATTCTTCATCCGTGTCCTCCGTGCGCCCCTACCGGGGCTTTCGCGTTTCACGAAAGCCAAAACGCACGCCTTTGGCAGCACTGGCATTCGTTAATGGCATTTGATTATGCAAGACCGCGAGCATCCACTTGCCGTTTCGCTTTATGTAAACGTGGGTGAAGTGGAGTGTCCCGCTGAAACTCGCGTTTGGATCGGCTACCCACGTGTGTTGCGGACCAAATTTCGCTCCGGTTCCTTTAGCGTGCAACTCCCCAGTCACGACGGCACTGTCCCCATAGAACCGAAACTGGAGATTCTTTCTCTCATACCCTCCCAATGAAACTTACCGGCTTTAATCAGACCGGCTAGCGGCCTGAAATATTCGTTGAGCCATGTGGTTTTGTCCTGGCGGTAGCCATTGATATCTGTCTGGACGTAATCGTCGGTCATCGAGTTCGCGGCAGTCTCCACGTCGCCCTCGACGCTTGCCTGTCGGAGTTCTGCCATAACGGCGCGCAGTTCGGCTTCGGCGGGTCTGTTCGAGGACTCCGTGCTGTCCTCCGTTAGATTCTGTCCTTCGTCTGCGATTTTCAATGCGTGGATAGTCAGCCAGCGCTTCATGCGACCTCCTTTTTCGCCAATATCAGCAGTCTGCACGAATGAGGTTGGGGTGATGTCGCTGAACACTTCACGCCAGACGAACGTCTTCCCGCCGCGCGGGAATTCGTTCTCCACTATCTGCTGCTTGCCATCCCAAGTGAGCGTCCCGCGCGAGTTCGCGTTACAGGTCTTCGGATTGCCGCTAACACACCACATGCCGTCAAACCCGCCTTTGCTTTTGTCCCACCACGATAGCGCCAAACCGTAAGATTCGCCGTCGGGACCAGTTGTGTGCACTTCTTCCATGAACGTGAAGCCGCCCGGCCCACGCCGCCAGACCTCCTCGCCGGAACCGGTTCCGCCGTTGGGCGTCCACTCGTCAGGCTCGAATTGTTCTTTAATACTCCATCTACCTTCGAAGGCATTTTCAAGACTTTGCAGTTGTGGCGCCGGTTGGGGCTGCCTCGGAGATACCGCCCTATCGTTGTCCTGTTCCGAGGATGACACGGCCGCAGCTAACCTTGTTCTTCGTGTGCCCGTCAGAGTGCCGATCTTCTCGACCGGGCCATTCCCGACCTGCCGATAAGATGTGACCAGCAATTCGTTGTTGCCAACGAACTTGTACCGGTTTGAAGATGTCGCTTTCTGACCATCGACAGCGGTATAGGTGAACTCCGTGACCATCTCATCATTTTGGAAGCGCACGTCTCCTTCGACCTGGCTGGGAAGCGTTTGAAATCCCCATAACCGATACTTCTGAGCATTGTTGTCCCACGTGGCAAGAACCCAGAATTCGCGATCAATTCCCGGCGATTTGATCCGGATAATCTGCTGAATGTACCAGCCTTTGATTGCTTTCTTAAGTTCCAGTGTGCCGGCCCAAGGCAAATTCGCGTAATCGCCGGAGACGTCATATTTACCCAAGAACGGGTCGAACTTCTGTAGTTCAGCGTTCGGCGGCTGGGGAACATTCTGGGGATTGGTCTGGCCCAGAGAGACTACGCATATCGCCATAAATGCGCTCAGGACGAGCGCTGTTTTATTCCGGGTAAGAAGCATCAGTCCTTTACTCATGCCGATGGCTTTCTAACACGAATTTTCTTCTTCCTTCCTGGAGGTGAATTGTACATCGGACGAATGGGTATGATCTGTCGGCCACCGGAAGCTATTAGAGTTGACTTTTCGCGCCGCTAGGGCCGATTCTCACGCCTCTCGCCTTGCTACCGTTTGCGCAACTTGATCTCGTCCTCTCGTCCCAATGATCCCCGTTCAGTTCCGGAAGGATTATTCCTTACTTGCCGGTTGCTAGTGAGGAGTCCCGAGAGGCATCGCTGTTCGGTGGCAAACCGGATCACCGTCAAGCACCAAATACTCTACACCGGCCCATCACCATAGTGTGGATATCACTGCTCTTTCCACTCTGCCATCCAAATGTTGCCGGTGCGCTCGCCCATGCCGAACACCAGCCTGTTGCCTCCCACGCCCACCGCTCTCTCTATTTGGTTTGCTAACGAAAGCCGCGTTCCATGGGAGTGGAAAACGGCAAATGGTTCGCCCACCGGCTGCTTTGTTACTGGATGCAGGCGCCGCGCCCAAATGCACAGGTGTCCGTCGCGCCACGAATTGGCATAAAGCAGGTCGCCATTAGGAGACCAGGCCCAACCCTCTCCATCCAGAACCTCAATCCAAGCGCTCTCTGGAACCGGCCGTTCGCTGACCGCCGCTATGTATGTGTGTACGCCACCCGGACCGACATCGATGAAGCTAAACCAACGGCCATCGGGAGAAAAGGAATTAGTGGCGATCCAGCGTTGTGTCGCGAGTAAATCTCTTTTCTCATGTGAGGCTAGATCCAAAACCCATGCCCGGCCATCCCAGGTGTTGCCGATCATGCGCTTTCCGTCTGAAGACCAGTCGGTTATCTCCCCGCACCGTCTACAGACCATTTCCGTCGTTCCCCCTACGCTGGGTATGATAAAAACGTTGTAGTCCTCAGCGAAAGCGATTTGAGACCCGTCCGGTGAGAATCTAGGGTCCCATTTCAGCGCGCGGGTAGCAGTTAGCGCTGATTCCTGTCCAGTACGCAAATCCTTGATCCAAACTTCTTGTTGCCCGGGTCGCGTCGAGGCGAACGCTATCTTGCTGCCGTCGCGGGAAATCGAAGGCATAAAATCTCCGGCCGCATTATGCGTCAACTGCTCCGGTTGTCCAGTGACTTTGCCTTGGTTTGGCTCAATGCGTAGACCCCACACAGCAAGATTTTCGGTGAAACTCGCAAAGGCAACTCGATTCGTACCACTGGCCAAAGATACGGCTGAGGGACTTTCTTCCCGAGTTGCACCAGAAGTCAGACGTTGCGGCAGTCCGGTCACCGTGAATTTAGTCAGCGAGAACGCGATCCTCCACAGGTTCGTGCTATCACCGGACCGGCCTGGGAGGATCAGTCCCGTACCGTCCGGATCCCAGGCAAGCTGCTCGTAGGGGAAATAGTCTTGGGAGTCGCCCGTCAACTTTGCTGAGCGCATCGTTTCGATGACACCCGTCCTTACAGCCGGGCCGGAGTCCACAGGAGTCACCCACCAGTCGGCTGTTTCCACTTTGCTGGCATCAGGATTTCCGAAAAATAGCAGGTGCCGTCCGTCGGGCGTCCAAATGGGAAAAACCGCTCCGGCAAAGTCAGGCCTAAGTTGCTTTGAAATACCCCCAGCGGAATCGACCACGTACAAGCGCGTTTTACCGGGAATATTGAGAGTGACACCGCCGGCACCACCTGTCCAGTAAGCAATCCGCTTACCATCAGGAGAGAACTGAGCTCCCTGGCCTTCCGCCACGAGTTTTCTGACAGTGCCGCCTAGCGCGGAAACCAGGGAGAGACCTCCGTCGGCAGAATCGAACGCAATGGTGGTTCCGTCGGGCGAAAATGCGGGTTCGCGCTTGTCCCCAGGGCCCTGAGTTAAACGCAATGGTTCACCGCCGCCCACCTGCTGAACGTAGATGTCAAGATGCTCCTCGCCGCTACGATCTGAGGCGTAGGCTAGCAGTTTCCCGTCAGGTGAGAGGGCCGGATCTGTCGTAAGTCCGGAATCCCAGGTTAGTCGGGTTAAGGTCGGGGTGGGCGTCGTTCTTGGAGAGCGAGTCAGGTAAAGGATGACGGCCAGAGCAGATAAAACCAAAATCACGGCCGCGACAGCCCGCTGATTGATGTTGCGTGAGCTCGCTTGAGCAAGGCCACTTCCCGAGGAGCTGCCTGAATCCGACAGCGCTTCTAGCGCGAATCCCAAGTCCGAAGCAGATTGGAATCGCTGCTCCGGATTCTTCTCCAAACAGCGGTGCGTCACTCTCTGTAGGCCTGGAGGAAGATTCGGCACAATCTGCGAAATTCCCGGAGGGTCTTCGTTAAGGATTGCGTTCATCGTCTCCGCCGAGGTGGGCTTCTTAAAAGCGCGTTGTCCTGCCAACATCTCGTACAGAATCGCGCCGAAAGCGAAGAGGTCGGCGCGATGATCGGCTGCTTTTCCGCATACTTGCTCGGGCGACATGTAACCGACTGTTCCCATCACCACGCCAGGTTCCGTTCCCTCGGACACTGTGGGGGCATCCTGATCGAAGGTGACTCGTGGCTGCGTAAGCTTTGCCAAGCCAAAATCGAGAATCTTGACCCGTCCGTCCTTCGTGACGAACAGCTTCTCCGACTTGAGATCGCGGTGCACGATTCCTTTCTCATGCGCTGCCGCCAGACCCCGTGCAATCTGAACTCCGCTATCAATGGCCTTGCGAAGTGGCATCGGACCTCGCGCCAGTTGCTCCCGTAACGTGCCGCCTTCAAGCAGCTCAGAAACCAGGTACGGTGCGCCTTCAAAGGTGCCCAACTGGTGAACAGCGAGAATATTTGGGTGGTTCAGCGCGGCCGCGGCTCGCGCTTCCTGCTCGAAACGACGCAGCCGGTCAGGATCGTGTGATAGAAATGCGGGCAGCACTTTAATAGCGACATCACGCGCCAACCGCGTGTCGCGTGCCCGGTAAACTTCGCCCATCCCGCCGGATCCGAGTAACCTCTCGACCTCGTAGTCGCCCAACCTCGTTCCTGGCCTCAGCGTGATCCGTAAAGCCGAAGATTGTAGAAAGCTGGACTGGGCTTCGTCATTTGAGGAAAGCAGCCGCTCGACTTCCCGGCGCAAGGAATGATCCGAAGAACAGACGCGGTCCAGGAACGCCGCCCGGTCTTCCGGCTTCAGTTCCAACGCATCCGCCAGCACTGCTCTGGCCTGCTGCCATTGCTCAGGCTTCATGGTGGTCGGCCCTGCGGATTTCGTTGTATAGCCAAACTTTTGCGGTGGTCCAATGCCTCTTTACTGTCGCCGAGGAGATGCCCAAGACCTGCGAAGTTTCGTCGATGGAGAGGCCCGCAAAAAAACGTAACTCCACAATTCGGCTTTGCTGCGGGTCGAGTTTTGCCAGTCCGTTCAAAGCGTCGTCGAGCGCGATCAGATTTATGCTGCGGGTCCTGACCAATGCTATGGACTCGTCCAGGGTAAGCTTATACCCTCCGTCCCGCTTGGCAGCGTTTCGGCGACGCGCGGACTGAACCAAAATCTGCCGCATCAACTGAGCGCAAACCGCAAAAAAATGAGCCCGATTTTCAAACTCCATTGGCTCTTGTTTCATCAAGCAAAGATAGGCTTCATGCACGAGAGCTGCACGCTGCAAAGAGTGGCCAGGACGTTCTCTTTGCAGGTAGTTGTGGGCTAATCGACGGAGCTGGTTGTAAATCAACGGGAGCAGGCGGTGCAAAGATTCTTCGTCACCCGCCCGCCATTTGGCCAGTAACTCGCTGATCGGCTGGGATGTAGATTCTGGCACAGCACCCTCGACCGCGAAGCAGAGGTCATCGAAGGGAAAGATATAGGCTTTGGTAGGCGAAGTCAATTCATTGAAAAACCAACACTTGTCCGGAAACTGTTGGCCTTCTTTCCATATGGCATCCTGCACTAAAAATATTTTTTGGGCACGTGAGCCAATTTTGCCCTGAATTGCACTTTAAGAGTTAAGAGCACGCCGAAAGAGGCCCCCAGCGTGATGCGGAAATGTCTTCGGCGGTTCACTCGAGCGGTGAAGGAGGAAATATGAGGACTGTTACACGGTGGATTCTCGCGTTTTCCGGACTGCTACTGCTGATCGCTAGCAGCGCCGCCCAAAATTTCAACTTTTCGTCGATTGATGTCCCGTGCAGCACCTGTACCGGCGGCATCGCCTTCTCAACGATCGCCTTTGGAATCAATCCCGCCGGCGACATCGTTGGAACCTATACCGATGATGTGGCCCAGCATGGATTTTTGCTAAGCCGCGGTCAATTCATCACCATCGACGTTCCCGGCTCGCTTGTTGGCGCCAACGGAACTCTGCCCACCATTGCCAGGGGAATCAGTCCCACGGGAGACATCGTTGGCAGCTTCACGGCTCCGGTTAGCTCGGCCCCTGCGACTTCGGTGGCTTACTGCCCCGCAACTAACTCACCTTATTGCACCAAAGGATTTCTGTACGGCCGTGGCAAATTTTCGCTCGTGCTGTTCCCGGGTCATCTTGGCGCGATCGCCCAGAGAATTACGCCTACTGGAGGCATCTACGGCTGTCTCCACGATTCCGACATGACGGGCACCATGTACGGTTTTGGGATGACGGACCTCGGTGACACCAGCCTTCAACAAGACGGCGGTGAGCTCTCCGACCCCACACAATCGGTTCCGGCTTCGATGGAGACCGGCGCTACACCAGACGGAAGCATCCGGGTTGGTCTTTATGCTTCTGATTACAACGATCCGACGAAGAGCTTTCAGCATGGCTACATCGTGCAGAACGGCATTTTCCAGACTTACGATATCCCCGGTCCGCTGCAAACCAACGTTTACGACATCAACCCTGCCGGGGATTTTGTGGGAATTTACATTGGCGCCGCCAGTCACCGGCCCGGATTCCTGCAGCTCGCAGATGGGTCAGCGCCCATCACGCTGGACTATCCCAATGCAGTCCACACCCGCGCGTATGCAATTAATCCGGGTGAGGCCATAGTAGGGCAATACGTCGATGCCAGCGGCCACAGTCACGGGTTTCTGGCGGTAGCGTCCAGCAGCGACTGAAGGAGTTATTCAGGGGCAAGCAAGCGCGCTCAACCAGGAGTAACAGGGCCACTCTCGCACGATCACTGCTGAGGCGGTCCCAGCCTTCGCGGGTTCCCAATATTTCGACCCGCACCGCGTAACTGCACGTTAGCCGGAGGATGTTGGAACACTATTCGCATGCTTGGATGGTTGCGAAGCGAGCGGCCGTGCAAAACCCGTTTCTAGCGCGGGTGTGGCACAAACTTGGGCACAGTCGCAGTCCATCGAAAAAACAACTGTCCCTACCCGTTTTGAATGGTGGGCCTGGGTGGACTTGAACCACCGACCTCGCCCTTATCAGGGGCTTTTATGCTTTTATATATATAGTATTATAGTAATAATAATATATAAACTCTTAATTTAGTGTACGCACTTAGTACCAAACGTGATGCTTCGCGTCCTTCTGGAGTAAAGAACAAGGGCCGCAGATTTCCACGGATTTTGTCTAGCGATTAGAGACGCTACCAGCACGGTCCAAGCCTCAAGGAGTGGAGTGGACTTGACTCTGGACTATACTCCAGGGTGTAGCCTCCAGAAGGGAGCCACGGTAATGTACATTGGTATCGTCGCGAAAAAGATCGGTCTCAGCGTTGATGCGATTCGTTTCTACGAGGGTAACGGTTTGCTTCCGCGGCCTCCTAGGACACAGGGGGGCTTCCGGAGATACGGCGAAAACGACGTGGAGACACTTGCTTTTGTCCGCCGCGTACAGGGCCTGGGATTCAAGCTCAGCGAGATCCGAGGTCTCTTGAGCCTGCGAGGAAATCGCTTGCAGCCTTGTGCGCCGGTGCGCCGCCGATTGGAAGAAAAGCTGGTCGATGTACAACGGAAACTTGCCGACCTTCAGAAGCTAGAACTCGAAATGCGTCTGGCTCTGAGTAGCTGCACCAAAGAACTGCGCAAGCGATCCGCTCATTGCCCAATTCTGAGAGAAACAAACAAGAGCAAGCCGGAGAATGACAAATGAGAGTTGACCCTGTTCAAAGCGCACGCGGCCCGACTGGCTCAGGCGCGCTTTTTGTGGGAGGTTTGGCCGCCCTCCTGGCCTCGGCCTGCTGCCTGGGCCCACTGGTTTTGGTTGCTCTCGGTTTGAGCGGAGCGTGGATCGGAAATCTCACCCTGCTAGAACCATATCGTCCGTTTTTTGTCGCGGGGGCTCTTGTCGCTCTGTTCTTTGCAGGACGGCGGATTTTTCGGCCTGCGAAAGCCTGCCAGCCGGGTGATGTGTGCGCACTGCCGCGGACTCGCGTCATTTACAAAATCTTATTTGCAATAGTTTCGATGCTCGTTTTCGTTGCGCTCATATTTCCGTATGTGGCCAAGTTTTTCTACTAAATCTCGACCTAAGGAGGAGTTGTTATGAAGAATCTCAGAACCCTGCTGGCTGCCGTTATTGTTGCGCTTGTATGGTTTGCCCCGGCTTGGGCGTCGCCCCAAACGGTAACCCTGAATGTCTCTGGCATGACCTGTCCAGCGTGCCCAATAACAGTGAAGAAAGCGCTCGAAAAGGTTCCCGGTGTTTCAAAGGTGGACGTGCGGTTCGAAAAGAAACAAGTTCTGGTGACCTTCGACGATGCAAAAACCAACACTGATGCTCTCGTGAAAGCCACAACAAATGCAGGCTATGCCTCGCAACCGGATAAAAGCACCAAATAGAAAAACTGCGGAGTACGTGTAATGGCTTGGGGCGAGACGAGGAGATCCGTATGTCGGACTGTTGTTCTGTAAGTGCGAAGTCTAGTAGCGCGCCAGCGGTTATGGCTTGCCCCGCGAACGGAGCGCGATCCAAGCGTGTAGACGCGCTTACGGTGAAGAGTCTTGTCCGCAAGCTGCCTCTGGGAATGCCGAACACGCAGTACTACTTCTGCGACTCATCGGACTGTGAATTGGCGTATTTCGGCATGGACACAGAAGCACCGAGATTCCGCCGCGAAGACCTGGTCGTGCGGGTCGGCGCTAAAGAGACGGCGGGCCCGATTCCGATCTGCTACTGCTTCGGTTTCACCCGTCAAGACATTTGGGACGAAATCGGGAGCACGGGGAAATCAACCGTGGCGGAGCGGATTAAAGCAGAAGTCGAGGCAGGCCACTGTGCCTGCGAAGTGAAAAATCCCTCTGGCAAATGTTGCCTGGGTGATGTCACACGGGCCGCCAAGGACGGGCCGAGGGTCGTGCAGGGCAAGACGTTTTAGAGCTTACGGAGGATTCTCATGAGTACAAAAGTCGTCGTGTACAGCCAGCCCGGCTGAATGTTCTGCGGAAAAGTGAAAGAGTTTCTTTCGCAAAACAAGGTCGAATACACCGAACGAAATATCGTAGCTGATGAGACGGCGTTGGCGGAACTTGAAAAGCTCGGTTACATGACGACGCCCGTCACGGTGATAGACGGAGCGGTTGTGGTAGGTTTCGATGTCCCCAAACTACTCGTCGCCGATCATAACTTGATGGGCGGGCGCGTCAGACATTTCGGTTTTGACCTGTACGACCTCGCTTCCGCCACAAAAGGGAAAGCATATGATATCGAACGCAGCCGGAAGAATTTGGAGCAAGCGATCAATGACCTGCTGAAGAGAATAGGACAGTAGCGTTAGGAAGTGTCTGCAAGGGATGACGAACCAGGAGCAGACGGAGAGTATTTTCACATCCACAAGCGATTTGAACACGAATACCGAAGGGAAGTGCCGCGGTGTCAATTACCGAACCCCATCCGCAACCTGACACCCTGAGCCGCATCCGTGCGATTCAATGGTTCACAATTTTCTGGATGTTTGTGGAACTGATGGTTTCCGGTATCAGCGCATGGAGAGCGCACAGTCCAGCGCTCCTCGCGTTTGGTGGGGACAGCGGGATCGAACTGCTGTCGGCATGTGTCGTGCTTTGGCGCTTTCGATCTCCCTCGAGCCAAGAACAGACCGAAAAGACATCGGCGCAAATCGCGGCAGGGCTGCTATTTTTGCTTGCTGCCTTAGTGTTTGCCGCCTCTGTGGGCAGCCTAATGGGGCATATTGAGACGCGCCCAAGTTTTCTCGGCATAGGTCTTCTCATAAGCGCGAGCGTCGTTATGCCGTGGCTGGCTCGGCAGAAACGCAGGCTATCAGGGTCTATGGCCAGTGCGGCGTTACGGGCCGACGCGGCACAATCCGCCTTGTGCGGCTACATGGCTTGGATTGCGCTGGCGGGACTGATCCTCAACGCCGTATGGGGTATCCGTTGGGCCGACCCCGTTGCCGCGTTGGTTTTGACTCCCTTGATTCTTCGAGAAGGGTGGGAGACCGCAAAAGGCAAACCTTGCTGCGCAAGGTGAGGGCAGAAATGGAAACCGCGCTGAGCTCTCCCAGCGACACTACTTCTTCGAGGGTTCATCGGCTATGGTTGGAGCATCTCCCGTCTGATGATCGACGATTTGAAAGAGCAGGAAGGCGTGCACCGCGTCCGTTGTCTCCGGACTGGACGTGACGAGCCGAATCCGTGCGCCGCGTTCTGTTTCCGAGAATTCGTAGCGAATCTGTTCCTTGAGCCTCCTCATCGTCGCGGCACCTGGCGGGTTCGTGTCGTGAATGAGCATAGGCGCTTTGAAATTCCCGGAGGAGAACATCTTGGCGATATGTCCAAGGTGCGTACGGATCTGCTCGATGCTGGCCTTGTCGTGCGGGTCTTTTGCGGTGACAGCGATTTCGCCGCCGTCCTTGAATAAGCCGAAGTGATGAGTCGTCGCTTCATGGGAGAAGCCCATCACATGCTCTCCACGCTTGACGACATCTTCCGAACGCTTGTCCTGGTCCGGTAGTACATTCTTGTGAGCGTTCGCCACACCGGGAAGGATGGCAAGCAAGAAAAGTAGCGGCATCGTGCGCATGATCGATCGTCCTTTCTTCTTTCGGAATGTCGGGGGACCGGAAATACCTCTAGTGCTTGCTCTTGGCACGCTCTCGAGCAACTGTGCGACTTGACCGGGTTTTGTCCGCCGCAACCGTATGTCCCAGTCCTTCAACAATCGATTCATTTCGACGCGCAAGGAAACCAGATTCCTAATTTGTTCACTCATGTCGTGGATCTTTGCACGCAGGAGGTCGCGGACGTGGCGACAGGGTGCTCCGCCCTGGTCGCTAGAATGGTCTTCAACTCTGGGAGGGAGAAGCCAATGGTCAGAGCCCGCTGAATCAGTTCCACCCTCTGCGGAGATGTCGGAGGATACTCGCGGTAATTCCCTGACGTACGCTGGGGCAGAGGCAAGAGTCCAAGACGCTCGTAATGCCGCAACGTGTCGGTGCTTACGCCCGTTTGACGCTCCACTTGTCCCGAACGCATGGGCTGTCCTCCGCGAGAAGAGTCTAAACGCTGGAACGGATTCCAGGGTCAAGTCGAAACTGATGCTTACTTTGACGCAGTGACTTCCTGAACGGAAAGCGTGTCGCCCTTCAGAGTTCCCCTGACCGTGACTTTCTGGCCAGCGAGCTTAGCAAGTTCCGCCTCGTGTCCTTCCAAGGTATAGACCTTTTTCCCCGCGGCCAGTGCGTACTTCATGCCATCTTTCACACACATTTGGGTACATTCGGCTGGAGTCTTGTCCTTGGCCATGTGCGTAGCGGCGCACATGGAATCAGTGACGATTCCAGTAAGCGACTGTTGCTGCCCGACTGCAGCAAACGCGCACGTGAGTGCCAGCATGAGTACTGCGGTCAGTTTTATTGTGGTTTTCATTTCTGCCTCTCCCTTGTGATTTGGACTTCTTCACCGAGCAACCTGGGGTCCCATGTTTTCCCGGACACCAGGTGGTCAATCTTTTGTCGAATTATCAGTCTGCAGACGCAGGGTTCCACGCCGCAGAGCGCGCTCCTTCATAAGCGCAAAGAAGACAGGCACCAGAATCAGGACGTGAATGGTGGAGGTGATCATCCCTCCGACGATGGGCGCGGCGATGGGCTTCATCACGTCGGAGCCGACACCCGTTTCCCAGAGGATGGGGATGAGGCTCGCGAGAACGACACAAACGGTCATGAGTTTTGGGCGAAGGCGATGGACAGCTCCCTCGATCACGGCTGCTTCGATGTCCTCGTGCTTCAGAGCTATGCCACTTGCCAAACGATGATTCAGTGCTTCGTGTAGATAGACGACCATCACCACGCCTGTTTCAACGGCAATGCCGAATAGAGCGATGTAGCCTACCCACACCGCTACGCTGAAGTTGTAGCCAAGTAGCCTCTGCAGAATGAGGCCGCCGGTCAGCGCGTAGATGGTAGGGAAAATGAGAACGGCGGCTTCGGTGACGGAGTGAAACACCATGTAGAGCAGCAGGAAGATGACAAAAAATACGATCGGTAGAATGAGTTGTAGCCGATCTTTTGCCCGCAACTCAAACTCGTATTCGCCGGACCATTTGTAAGTGAAGCCAGGAGGTAAGGCGAGTTTTTGCTTGAGCAATTCGCTCGCATGCGAGACGAAGCCGCCGTAGTCTTTCGTGTTGAGATCAATGTAGACGTAGCCGGTCAACGCACCGTCTTCGTCGCGGATCATCGAGGGCCCCCGCGAGAACGAGATTTTAGCGACATCCGAAACTGGAATCTGGGCGCCTGATGGTGTGCCAATCAGGACGCGCCGCAATTCCTCGACGTTGTCCCTGAAGTCGCGGTTATACCTGACATTTACTGGATACCGTTCGCGGCCCTCCACGTTCTCGGCGACCATTTCGCCGCCGATTCCCGAAGTGATGGCCTGCTGCACATCGGCGATAGTCAGACCGTAACGAGCCGCCTCTGCACGGTTGACTTCGACGTTGAGATAAAAGCCTTGCGAAACGCGTTCCGCAAAGATGGAGCGCATCTCCGGAATCGCCGAGAGGATCTGCTGTACCTGCGCCCCAAGTTGTTGGATTCCCTCAAGATTCGGCCCCTGAATCTTCAAACCGAGAGGTGTCTTGATTCCCGTCAATTCCATGTCGAGACGGTTTTCGACTGGCATGGTCCAAGTGTTGGACAGGCCAGGAAACTGGAGTTTCGCGTCCATTTCCTGAACGAGCTTTTCGTAGGTCATCCCCGGCCGCCACTGACTGCGCGGCTTGAGCATGACCGTCGTGTCATACATATCGAGGGGAGCGTTATCGGTCGCGCTGTCCGATCTACCGATGGAACCGAAGACTGTTTCGACTTCGGGGACCGTGCGAATGATCCGATCCTGTTCTTGGAGCAATTGAGACGCCTGTCCGATGGAGATCCCGGGCAAGGCTGTTGGCATGTAGAGAGCCGAACCTTCAAAGAGGGGTGGCATGAATTGACTGCCGATGTGAAGCGCGAGCGGAAGTGTGACGATCAGAAAGAGCAGATTGAGCAGCAAGGTGGTTTTGCGGAAACGCAAACACAGTCGCAGGACCGGCAAATAGATAGCCTGGGTGATTCTTGAAATGGGATTCCGCGATTCAGGTATCAGCCGTCCCCGGATGAAAAGAATCATGAGTACAGGTACAAGCGTGATAGCCAAGACGGAGGAGAAGCCAACCGCCAGCGTCTTCGTCCACGCGAGAGGGCGAAACATGCGTCCTTCCTGGGCCTCCAATAAGAAGACGGGCAGAAAGGAGACCACGATGATCACCAGCGAAAAGAAGATTGCGGGACCAACTTGTTTCGCTGAATCCAGCAGGATTTTCCGTCTCTGTGGCTCGGGAAGAGGTCCCGATTCGGTGGATTGGTGCTCGGAAAGCTGCCGATATCCGTTTTCGACCATGACGATGGCGGCGTCCACGAGGACGCCAATCGCCAAGGCTAAACCGCCGAGCGACATGATGTTAGAAGTGACATGGAGGTAGTACATCGGGATGAAGGCTGCGACCACTGCAATGGGCAGCGTCAGGATTGGAATTAGTGCCGAACGGAAGTGGAATAAGAAGATCACGATCACGACGCTTACGATGGCGGCCTCTTCGAGTAAGTCACGTTGCAATGTTTCGATAGACGCATGAATCAATCCAGAGCGGTCATAACCGGAGACTACCTCGACGCCTGGAGGCAATGATGGTTTGATCTCTGCGAGTTTTTTCGTAACGCCGTCAATAACAGTCAGAGCATTCATCCCGTCGCGCATCACGACAATCCCGCCAACGGTCTCCCCTTCGCCCTGCCACTCTGCGACGCCTTCGCGGATATCTGGGCCGAACGTAACGGTTCCCAAATCACGGACCAGAACGGGGGTGCCGTTCTTGGTTGCTACAGGAACGGTTTCTAAGTCGCTCAGCGAATGCAGATAGCCGAGTCCGCGAATCATGTATTCCGCCCCACCCATTTCAAGCAGGCGTCCACCAACTTCGTTCGTACTGGCTCGAACTCTTTCAATGACCGTCGAGAGCGGAATTCCGTAAGCGCGTAACTTGTCGGGGTCCACGTTGACCTGGTACTGGCGCACGAATCCGCCAATAGTGGCTACTTCGGCCACTCCTGGAACCGTTTCGAGTTGGTAGCGGAGATACCAATCTTGAAGGCTGCGCAAATCGGCCAAACTGCGTTGATGACTGTGGTCCACAAGGGCGTATTCATAGACCCATCCTGCGCCGGTCGCGTCCGGCCCGATGACGGGATGCACGCCCGAAGGCAAACGACCCGTGATCTGTTGCATGTACTCCAAGACACGCGACCGTGCCCAGTACAAGTCTGTCGGGTCTTCAAAGACGACGAAGACGTAGGAGTCGCCAAACATAGTTTGTGCTCGCACGGCCTTTACGTGCGGCGCGGCGAGAAGGGTCGTAACGATGGGGTAAGTGACCTGGTCTTCGATGAGGCTGGGCGGCTGACCCGCCCAAGGCGTGTGGATAATCACTTCCACGTCGGAAATGTCGGGCAACGCGTCGAGCGGAATGTGACGCAGAGACCAGATGCCAGCTAGCACCAGCAGCACCGTCCCCATGAAAACGAGAAAGCGATTTTGCGCACACCAATCAATCCATCGGGAGATCACGTTACATGCCTCCCGTGGCGTTCACGCTAAGTTGCTTGGTCGCGATGAGTTGGCCATTCTTTTTTGCAAGGATGGTCACTTGCCAGGTGCCGCCGCTGTCAAGCTGTCCCGAACCTTCATAGAGTCCATTGCCCTTGTCGCTGAGAGTGAAGGGTGTACGCATCGCTGCCATGCCCATAGCGGGCATCGCCGGCATGAAAAATGTCACGCTGACTTCCGCCCCGGAAATGGGCGCTCCACTCGCATCTGTGAGTTTCACGCGGAACACGTTGCTTCCTTTCCGCGGCGTGGTCGGGTCAGAGCTTAATTCGACATTTCCTTGGGGAGCGTTTGAAGCGGACGCCGCGCCTACGCCGGGTGGAGGTGGAACGAATGAACCGAGCGCGGCCTGAAGCTGGCTTTCGGAGTCGATCAGGAAATTTGCGGCGGTGACAATTTGCTCGCCCGCTTTCAATCCTTTCAGCACGATAACATCGTCACCTACGCGAGAGCCCAACTGCACCTCGCGCGGCTCGATGTAACCGTCGCTACGCTGCACAAAAGCAATCTCACGAGTGCCGGACTGCAGGACGCCGTTTGCAGGGATAACAAGCTGGTTCCCCATCAGAACTTTTAGACTCACGTTGACGAACATGCCGGGTTTGAGTTGCAATCCAGGATTAGAAAAGACAACGCGCGCTTTGGCAGTTCGCGTATCCACATCCACCTGAGGATAGATAAAGTCCACGCGGCCAGTGAACGTTCGGCCGGGATAGGTATTCACGGTGAGCGTTGCGTGAGCGCCGATCTTTAAGCGTTCGAGATCGTTCTGGAAGACCTGCGCCTGCACCCAAACAGTCGAAAGGTCGGCAATGGTGTAGAGGCGCATCTCCGGTTGAACGGCAACGCTGGGTAGAGCATTTCGTTCGGTGATGTAGCCAGAAACCGGCGAATCGACTTGCAGTTCCTGTTGCACCTGGCCTGTTGATTCCAGTCTGGCGATTTCTTTTTGTGGAACGCCCCACTGCTTGAGACGTTCCGCAGCTGCATCGAGAAGTGATGCTGCGCTCGCAGTGACACCGGTCACTGTGCTCTGCGCCACTTGCTGCTGATTTTGTTTAGCCACCAAGTATTCTCGTTCGGTTGCCACTAGATCCGGGCTGTAAACTGTGAATAGCGGCTGCCCTTTGCGGACGTATTGGTACGTGGCATCGGCAAAGACTTTCTGGATATAGCCGGAAAACCGCACTTGGACGTAGGCGAGTCGCCTTTCGTCCACAGCGACACTGCCGGTGGTGCGAATTTCGTCTGCAACCGATTTCCGTTCGACCTTGCCGGTTTTCACACCGATACTCTGCAACCGTTGCGGAGAGATCTGCACCGGAACGAGCGGCGCTTCGGTCGATGCAGGGGGTGTGGCCATCGAGCTGGCCGTAGAGTCCTGCGCGGCAGAATTCGACGGCTTGGTTGCCGCATTTGCCATCGGCTTCGCTGCGCGATAGTGAAGCCACAACCCAACGAGGACCACGACGAGAACGATGTTTCCAATCAATGCAAGCAAGAACCCCGTACGATAGGTTTTCATCTCTTCGACCCTTCTTCACGCAATGACAGTCCGGTGAGTTGTTCGAGCCGCGCGATGGCGGCCTCGTATTCGGCGACGTTCTGCCAGTAGTCCTCGTCAAGACGCAGTACATCTAGAAACGCCGTTAGCAGTCCCTGAAATTCCTGTTTGTTCGATTGGTAGGCCGCGAGACCTGCTTGAAATTCTGACCGCGCCTGGGGAGACAGTCCTTCGCGGTGAATCTTGAGGAGTTCGGAGGTCTGCTGCACGATCACGTATTGCGAACGCAAATCCCCAGCGAGTTGCTGCGATTGCGCCTGTAGCTCGCTTCGCGCGCGAAGCTGCTCCGATTCGGCTTGTGCCAATTCGGGGCGTTGTTTGCGACTGCGATAGATCGGGACCTTGATGCCGACGCTCAGCATGTAATAGGCGCGGAACTGAGTAGGGTCGGTGCGCTGCCACATGTACTGCACGTTGAAGTCTGGATAAAAGTCTTTGCGGGCGAGGTCCACTTGGAGCGACTGCTTTTCGATCATTTTTTGTGCGCCGGCGATTTCCGGATTCTGTACTTGCGCCGCGGCTAGAAGATCGGCGTAGGTCTGTGCGAGAGGTGTCTCGGCGAGGTCGGCTGTCTCGATGTCCGGTGATTCCTGTGGACGGTTGAGGAGTTGCTTGATCTGGGCTTCCAGCTTGCCGACCTGCAGATGATGCATGGCGATTTCGCGAAGCAACTTCGTTTTTTGCAGTTGTGCCTGGAGGACGTCCTGCTGCGTTCCCATGCCGGAACGGTAGCGGGCGTCGGCGGCCTGTTCCACTTGCTTGAGCAGCTCTCCGTCCTGTTCGAGGATCGTTAGTGTTTTGGAGAGATACGCCAGCTGGAAATACGTGCCCTTGAGCTCAACGAGGACGGCGCGGCGCACGGATTCGACTTGTTGCTGCGAAACATCCGCCTCACGCTTCGCAATTTCACCCTTCAGGCGCAACTTGCCCGGATACGGAATGTCTTGCGAGACGCCGAGGCCAAAATAGGCGAAGTCGCTGTTGGTGTAGCCGGCAAAGGGGCGTGGGCTGCCAACGCTGACATGCTGCAGATTGAATTGCGGGTCGGGCAGCGTCGAGACCTGCGTCGGAACTTGCTTGGCCGCCTGCCAGCCCTGCCGCGCCGCTTCGATCTGCGGATTGTTCTTCTCCGCTTCCGCGAGCAACTGGGAGAGTGGCGTGATCGACCCGGTATGCGACGGTGGAGACTCCTGCGCAAATACATGCGCGGCAAAAACAACAGAAAGCAAAAGCACAGAAATACTTCGACTAAGAGCTACGCACGACAAACGCGCAGCAAAATTCGTTCTCGCTATCGGAAACATCTTTTTCTCCTAAACGTGTGGATCGAAGCCGCGGAGCGTCGGTGAGACACCCAAAAGGGTTTCGACCGAAACACGTCGGCGGGTCAGAGAGATAGTGGAGACACAACAAGAGACAAGACGGTGCGTTGCCGCACCGCGAAGCCGAGGATCAGATCAGGAGGGAAGAATGAAGAGTGTAAAGCTCTGGAGGTGAATGCTGAGGAGCGTCCAAATCCATTCGAGAGACTTCGGTGTATGGCGTCGCCTGGGGCGAAGCAAGCGTATCGCTCACAACCATCACCGGCGCATGGAGCGTCACGTGAGCGACCGGCAACACACTTGGAGATTGAGACGAAACCATGC
Source organism: Candidatus Acidiferrum sp. (assembly GCA_035309625.1). Taxonomy (GTDB): domain Bacteria; phylum Acidobacteriota; class Terriglobia; order Acidiferrales; family UBA7541; genus Acidiferrum. Next base: position 15,417 of record DATGEY010000103.1, on the reverse strand, counting down.
CCTTGCAGCAATCGTGACTCTGATTGGACGGATCGCAGGGCATGGAGCCGCAGCACTGCATGCTCTGCTGGTCTTGCGTCATTGCGGACGCGCAGTCCGCAAATTGCAGGCCCAATAAGGCGATCAACGCCACGAAGATGAGTAGATTCCTCATTGCCCTATTTTGACTCTAGGTGGATTAGACGCCTGAGTCAACGAAAGGATACATAGTCGGCCGTTGCTTGGTTAGTGTCCAACCGTCGTCGCGCGAGACGAGCCGCCCCTAGCCTATTGTTCTTGCTGTCGAGGCATTTCGGCGGACTAAGCTCCCGCAGCATGTTCAAACGGTTGCGCCGTGTGGAAACGCCCCGGAAAATGGCCGAATCGTGCTACGCGACTTTTGGCAAATTTTTGGCAAAACGGGTTTTGATGACAATTCCCCCTATAAGGGGAAAGTGCGAATCGCCGCGTATTTATTGGTGATTTAGATGGTGGGCCTGGGTGGACTTGAACCACCGACCTCGCCCTTATCAGGGGCGCGCTCTAGCCACCTGAGCTACAGGCCCGGCGAGCAATGAAGAAATTTTAGCACGGGCGAGAAGCATTCGCACGTGTTTGACTAGCGTGTCTGACTAGCGAAGCTTGTTCGCCGGTAGTTCCACTGGACGGCCTGCAAGGCGAGGCCTGGTAGCTGCCAGAGCGCGAACGCTCCGGACGTTGCTGCGACCGGCTAGTGTATCGGATCGCTGTGTCCGTCCGGCGCCAGCCTCTTTCGAAGAGTTCATGATAAGGAGCAACGGTTGAAACTCGTGGCAGCTGTTCCCGCATCTTAGTTTCAGCCCAACCGAGACATGACTTGCAACCAGATTGGGCTACTCTAGATTGAGAAATCACCGCCCCAGTTGGATGGGCAGATCACTTGGGAGGAACCATGCGATACCGTTTGCCGCTCTTGTTTTTCCTGCTGTTCGTGTTCGGTCTGGCCTCGAGTTCGACGGCATTCGCGCAATGGCGTGACGTCACCAAATGGGAAGTGTCGCCGTTTGTGGGATACGAGACCGGCGGATCTTATCCGGTCACCAACTCTTTCACGGTGGACCGCCTGCGCGTCGACAGCGGGTTGAGCTACGGCACCTTCATCGATTATTCGTTGACGGACAACGCGCAAGCCGAGTTCATGTGGAGCCGTAACAACACGAGTTTCAGCGAGCGAGACGCGGCGACGCAAACCTATTCCAAAATTTTCGACAGCGATTTCGACCAATTCTCGGTTGGATTTTTGTACATGTTGAAGAACAGCGAAAGAAAGCTGCGGCCATTCGTCGCCGGCGGCATCGGCTTTTCCCACGAATCGAACAGCGGGGGGAATCCGAACCGGACGTTGCTGGCGTTCAATTTGGGCGGCGGGGCGAAATACGAAGTGAGCCGGCACATCGCGCTGCGCGGAGATTTGCGATGGCTGCCGTCGCGGGCCAACAAGACACCCGCGGTACAGTGCGATTTCTTTGGAAACTGCTTCCAGCAGAACGTTTCCAACTACCTGCAGCGGGTAAATTTCACGGGCGGGATCGCGTTTCGGTTCTAACCGCCGCATCAGAGAGGCTTGATTGGGTGGGCCGGCAGATGCCGGTATCCCGTTCGCCCGGCATAAGCAACGTGCAAATCGAGAGGGCGGTTCATTCGTGCCGGAGCGCGACAATGGGATCGACGCAGGTTGCTCGTCGCGCTGGGACGTAGCAGGCGGCGAGTGACACGATCACCAACAACAGCATCACCGACAAAAGGATGAACGGGTCAGCGGCGCTTACTCCGTAAAGGAGACCGGCCATGGCTTTGGTCAACGCAAGGGCGGCAGCGACGCCGAGCGCTACACCAATCAGGATGAGCTTCATGGCTTCCGCCAAAACAAGGCGTAGGACGTCCGCGCGCCGCGCGCCCAGCGCCATACGCACGCCAATCTCGCGCGTGCGCTGCGATACGGCATAGGAGATAACGCCATATATGCCGACACAGGCGAGCACCAATGCAAGCGATGCGAACAGGGTAAGCAGCGTCATCATAAAGCTGCGCAATGCGACCGAGTGCACCAGCACCTGGTCCATGGAGCGGATCTTGCCAACAGGGATGGTGGGATCTACCGCCGCGAGCGTTTGGCGCACCGTATTGCCAAGGGTCAGCGGGTCCAGACGGGAGTGGATGAGAACAGTTCTGGGAAACCAGCCCTCAAAAAGCTTGGAAGTGTCAGAGGACGCTTGCGCCGCTGGAACAAAAGCGGTGGGCGGAGCCGGTTGGTCCAGGTACGATTTGACATCGGCGACAATCCCCACAACCTCTGCCGGAGTGTCGCCCACAAAAATCTGCGCATGCAGTGGATCACGACCGCCAAAATGGGCACGCACCAGTGCTTCGTTCACGATCGTGACTTTCGTGGAGCTGGCCGTATCGGAATCCGAAAATAGGCGGCCCTGGCGCAAGGGAATGCCCAGAGTTGCGAAATAGCCCGGAGTGATCTCGCGATAGTCAGCGCTATCGTAATCAGGCTCGGGCGGAACTTTGACGCCATTGTTGCCGCCGCGTTCCAGCGGCATTCCCGCGGCGATCACCGCGGCAGAATCCACGCCGGGCAGCGATTGCAATTTGCCGGCCAGAGCACGATCGAAGGCTTCGATTTGCGCTGTGGAATTGTACTTAGAGCCCACCAGCCAAAATTGGGCGGACAGAACAGGGTGCGGGTTAAAACCGGGATCGGTGCGCAGCAGGCGGGAAAATGTTGCAATCATCAAGCCCGCGCCGGTCAGCAGCACCAGAGAGATGGCGAACTCAGCCACGACCAAGGCTTGGCGAAGGCGAGCGCGTCCCAATGCGGCGCTTGAGCGACCCGCACCCTCTTTCAGGTTTTCGCTGATATCGGTATTGGCGCTTTGAATGGCCGGCACTAATCCGAAAATCACGCCGGTGAGAATAGAGACCAAAAATGTAAACGCAAAGGCTAAAGAGTCCAGGTGGATATCCGAAGATCGCGGGAGATCGATAGGTGTGATGGCCAGCAAGGAACCCAGGCCGAGATAAGAAAGCAAGAGTCCGAGCAGGCCCCCGGACAAGCCAAGCACGATACTTTCCGTGATGAGTTGCCGATACAGGCGCGAGCGGGATGCACCGATGGCCATGCGCACGGCAATCTCACGACTCCGCAGCCCGCTGCGCGCGAGAAGAAGATTGGCAACATTCGCGCAGGCGATCATCAGCACGAAACCGATGGCCCCAAGCAAAACGAGGAGATACGGGCGTACCTCGGCTCCGACCATGCGCTGATACGGAAGAAAGCTCAGATTGACCTCTCCGTTGAACCCGCGCGCATACTCCTTGCGCAAGTCCTGGGTGACGACCTTCATTTGCGTTTCGAGCTGAGCAGGTGTTACGGCGGGCTTGAGGCGCGCCAAAACGCTGATGTTTCCGCCGCTGCCGGCGGTTTTTGCGACCAGCGCCAAAGGCGTCCACACGTCCGGAGCGCCCGGATCGATCGAGCCCTCGAGTCCGAAGGGATCGAAGTTACGCGGCATCACGCCAATGACGGTGAAGGGCTCGCCGTTGAGGAGGACGCTCTGCCCGATCTGGCGCTGGTCGCCGGCAAAGCGCCGCAACCACAATCCATAGCTAAGGATGGCGACCTTGCGGCCCTCGCTCAGGTCTTCCTCGGGAAGGAAATCGCGGCCGAAGACGGGGTGAATCCCTAACACTTGGAAATAGTTGGCTGAGACGGGCATGCCACGCAAATGCTCCGCTCCGCTAACGGCTGCTAAGTTGTAACCGACCCCGGTGTAGCCCGCGATGTGCTCGAAGACTTGGTTGTATCGCTGGAGGCTCAGAAACTGGGACATGTCCAGGCCTGCTTCCTCCGACTGTGCTTTGTATCTTTCGACGAGCTGGACGATGCGTTCGGAGTGCGGGAAGGGAAGCGGGCGAAGCAGGACGCCGTAAACTACCGTGAAGATAGCGGTGTTGGCGCCGATGCCGAGAGCTAGCGTCAGTACGGCGACGAAGGTGAATCCGGGAGAGTTGCGGAGTACGCGGAGTGTGTAGCGAAGGTCTTGCCAAAGGGCGGTCACGGGACAACCTCCAGTGTGGGGAGTATACGGTTGTAGCTAGAGGAAAGTCTCCGCGGATGGGTGCGGAGGGCACCGCTGTACGGCGTGGCTGCCCCTTGCGGTAGACCATAGTAGACCGGCCAGCCAGAGGGAGTGCCAGAGCTCCCCTGCGCCGCCGAGCGCCTGGGGAGGACTTGTGCCTTGACAGAATGGTGGGGAGCCCCTCCCCCGGATTTTTCGTGAGTGTTGATTCTAAAGGAAGATAAAGTTGTTTGTTTTGATACACTTTCACAAGTGTTGATTCTAAAGGTAGTTAGCGGAGGCTGGTTTTCGTGTCTTGGTTCGACCATGGCGGGCCGGAAGGGATGGTGGCGGAACATCCAAAGCGGTACGCGGTAAGCCGGGTACATCTTTATTTGCCTCTTAGGCCGCGAGGTGGGCGCACTTGCGCGGCGGCGGCGATCTCAGGTCAGGGTCCGCGCCCTGTCAGTTGGCGGTAGCGGCTTTGGCGGACAACCTGAGGGCCGAATTACCGTGGCCAGTATGGCACGGAATTGGTAACTTGTCAAGTACTATTATTGATTGGGTATCCGTTTGAACGGATAGCGGGCGCAAGACGGGGCGCTGAGCGCTACAGCCGTCTCGCACCATCGAATCGCCGCGGCGTCCTTTCTCAGCACCTCTATAGTCTGTTGGCCTTTCGATTCCAATATCCCATGCGCTCCCTGCTGATCGATAGCTGCAAAATCCGGCTCATTTCCAAGGCGCAGAGAGGTCCTTCGGCCAGAACCTCAGGATGACCCAGCCTGCCGCCTTCGGCGCTTCCGCGCTTCCGCGGTCGAGCGCAGAGCCTCAGTATGACCTTCCCTGGCGCCGAAACTCAGCTTCTGCCTGCTAGGTTCTGAAACGCTCATTCCCATTCTGAAACTTTCGTTGTACCCGCCCAGAAACCAAATCGGAGGATAGACGCCCGCTATCGTCGGCCACAACCTGGCCTGGATGGCGGCTCGAGAAGAAGACGAGGAGTGCTTGCCTGCGGCGCGCTAGCCAGTCTGAAGACTGGCCACTACATGAAAGGCAGGGTTCCTTCGCTTTGCTGGGGATGACGGTGTAAAGGCGAGGAGTGTTATTCTTCCCTCCTTTGGAGGGGACCTTGCCGACACGGGACGATGGTTGGAAGCTTTTGTGCGAGTACACGCAATCGGACAGTTTGCGCAAGCATATGCTGGCGGTGGAGGCTTGCGTGCGCGCTTATGCGCGGAAGCAGGGCGCGGACGAGGAATTGTGGGGGTTGACGGCGCTGCTGCACGATTTCGACTACGAGCGCTGGCCCAATGAGGCACATGCGGCGAATCGCGAGCATCCCGCGGAGGGCGCGCGGATCCTGCGCGAGCAGGGCTACCCGGAGGAGCTGGTGCGGGCCATCCTATCGCACGCGGACTACTGCCACGTGGCGCGGCAATCGGCGCTGGAGCACACGCTGTTTGCCTGCGACGAGCTGGCCGGCTTTCTGACCGCTTGCGCGTACGTGCGGCCCTCGAAAAGCATTCTCGATCTGGAAGTGGATTCGGTGAAGCGGCGGCTGAAGGACAAAGCCTTCGCGCGAGGCGTTAGCCGCGACGATGTCCGCAAAGGCGCCGAGGAGCTGGGCGTGCCCCTCGAAGAGCACATCGCGTTCTGCATCAGCGCGCTGCGCGAGCATGCCGACGCACTCGGACTACGCGGCACCATCACGACGCAAGCCGCTAGCACCTGATGGCCGCAGCAAGGCCGTTCCCAACCAACGCCGCGTGCCCACAATAGAATAAAGGGAGGAACCGTTAAGCGGCTCCTCCCCGGTGATTCCAAGCGCCCTAGAAGTCCACGCGCAAGCCCAGCTGAATCCAGCGGGAGCCCTGGATGCGGTCCGCCGGAACCAGTTGGGTGTTGATGACCCCAAACGTGGATGGCGTCGTGGTGTCAAAGGAAGGGTCGAGGAAGTTGACGTGGTTGAAGAGGTTGAAGAAGTCCGCGGAAAGCTGAAACTTCACCCTTTCCGTAATCTTCGTCGATTTTCCGATGCTCAGGTCGAAATTCCAAAAACCAAGTCCCGGAAGCGGACTATTGCGGCCGTCGTTTTTGTCGCTGGAAATTAAGACCTGCCGGAAGTCATTAATCGCCGCGGACGGATTGGTGAAGTAATTGAGGCCGGTTCCGGTACCTTTGTTGGCGCCGCAGTTTGCGCCATTCCCTCCGGAGCCTGCGCCGGTGCTGCATACTCCGGAATTGACACCACCGCCGCCCATGGAACCGATGGGCACCGTCGGGAGTTCGCCAGCGGTGATTCCGAAGATGAGACCGCCTCCGAAGGATTGCCCGCTGACCGAGGCCAGTTCGGGAACGCCGCTACTGGCGCGGAAGATGCCTGCCGTAAACCAGCCGCTGAGAATCTTGTTGATCGCAGCATGACTGCTGCTCAAGCGGTGGTTACCGCCAATGGGCAGATCGTAATTGAAAATGCCGTTGAACACGTTTGGACGGTTAAAGAAAGATGGGCCGTAGTCCAGATTGAAATCGTAGCTGGAGGTGTGATATTCCGCGGCGTTCTGCACGGCGCCCACGGTGTCCAGGGACTTGGAGAAAGTGTAGTTCAGATCAAAGAGCAGTCCGTGCCAGTTGTTGTTTCGGAGGGTAACCACAAAAGCGTTGTAGTTGGACCGGTCGTTGCTGTCGCGCATGAACAAATCGAGTACCTGCAAGTTATCGTAGGGCTGCTGGCCAAGCACGAATTGTCGCGCGATATCCATATTTAGAAATAGACTGGACAAATTAACGTTGGAGAAGGAAGTGGAGTTGTTCGAGGCCAGGCAGGCGGTCGCGGAAATACCCGCGCCGCAGGTGGCTCCGTAACCGGCCAGCTGGTTTTCGAACCAGGGTTGATTTTGAAAAGCGGGATTGGGACTCCCGTTGGAAAGAATCGGGCTAACGCCGGCGCGCAACTGGGTGGCGACGGCGTCGAACGCCTGGGCAAAAATCTGCCCGGAAGTCTTGTCCTTGAACATATAGGGCGAGGAATTGAAGTTGATGCTGCCTGCTAAATTGCGGCCGAAACGCCCCACATAACCGAGCTCCAGAATCATCTGGCCCGGCAGGCTGCGTTGAATGGTGAAGTCGACCATGTGGGCCCGCCCGTCCTTGAAGTTGGGGTCGTTCTGAAAGCTCAGGGTTTCACTCAAAGGAACCGGCGGAACGATCGGCGACGTGAGCGATCCCGGTACGGGAGGAGTGGGAATCTGGCCGTCCACTCCGACGCGGAAGATGGAGCCGCCCGGGGTGGTATCGACATTGCAAGCGGTGCCGGGCGTGCCGGAAAAAGAGCAGGCCGGCGACTGTACGTTAATCGTCTGCGCAAATCCTACGCCTAACATCGGAATGATCACGCTCTGTACTGTATTCACGCGATCGTAAGCAATGCCATAGCCCCCGCGAACGACAGTCTTACGGTCCCCAAAGATCCGGCCGAGAAAGCCGTCGCGAAAGCTCGGATTCCAGGCCGCTGAAGCCCGTGGCGCCCAATCGCCGTAGTCCACGTTAAAGACGTCCGACCTGCCGCTGTCTCGAATAGGAATATAGGAGAGGGTGGGATTGTAAACGTCTCCATTTTGGGCTGCCTGCATTTTGGCCTGAATGTATTGGAGGCCGCTGATGATGGAATCCCCGGTGTCGTGGTTCGCGATGAAGGTCTGCTGCTGATTTAGTTCGTGCGGGGTGGTCTGCCATCCGTAACCGAGGCCGTAGGTCAAGGTGAAGGACGGCTTTAAGCGCCAGCTGTCCTGGACAAAGAAGTTGTACGCACGCAGGGTGGTCTTGGCGACCAGGGAAGCTCCCAGTGGCTTGGGATTTAGATTGCCGTCGCGGACCGCCAGAATGCCCACGCTGTTCACCAAGCCGAGCGAAGCGGCGTACAAGCGATCCCAGTTTTGTTGTTCGTTGACCGGGATACCGGGGGGGCGGTTGGCCGCCGGAATACCAAAACCGACAACGTCCGAGTCAAGCGTGGCTACCAGCGAGTTGACCGAGCCAATGACCTTGTCGTCACGATCGTGGATGGTTGGCAACCAGCGGATATCCGCTCCGGTTACCAGAGTATGTTTTCCCTTGATCCAGGTCAGGTTGTCGGCGTACTGCTTGTTGCTATCGTAGATCGCCTGATGCCGCGCGCGCTGGGTGTCCACGTCCACGACGGTATCGATGAGTCCGGTTTGCCCTAGACCCGGCGCCAGCGCTATATCTCCAAGCGGACTCTGCGTGCCGGGCAGATTCAAAGTCGCTGCCGAAACCCGCGGGCGAATCACGTTGAAGTCCTGCCGGCTGCGAATCCAGCCGACGTGGAACGTGTTTATCAGATTGCTGCTGATCGTCCAATCCAGGCCGGCAATAAATCCGTCCCCGCGGATATCGGACGCGCTCACGGCGCTGGTTGCGCCCCCAAGAAAGTCAACCTGGCCACCCTGACCGGAAGCGTTCGGAGCCAAGTCCCGGTGATACATGTAGCGTCCAAAAAACTTTACTTTGTCGGTGAAATTGTGGTCCAGGCGGAAATTCACGAAATCATCCTTTAATGGCTCGGCCACGCTGGTGCGGAACCCTTCGGTGTTAACGCCATCTCCCACGTTGGGATCATTCCCCGCCGGCAACATATTCCAGAGTTGCTGGATAGTCGGGCTGATCCCAATGCCGCGAGGATCGCAAGCCAGAGTGCCGCTGGGACCGCAGGCAGTGGAAGTGGCCAGGTTGTACGGCACACCATTGAAAGTGAGGATGCCGTTGCGCAGGGGGGTAGTCGGCACGATGCGCTCCACTTCCACGGACTGGGGAAACCTGCGAATTTCGTAATTTCCAAAAACGAAGGTCTTGTCTTTCTTGATCGGTCCGCCAAAACTAACGCCGCCGCGGTTATCGTGCTGCGGCTGTTTCTGCGTGAATTGATTTCCAGTGCCGTCGGGAGTGTGCCCGTTGTCCCAGGTATTAGCGTTCAGCGCGGAATTCTGGTGGTACCAATACACACTGCCGTGATAGTCGTTGGTGCCGCTCTTACTGATGATGTTGATTTGCCCGCCTTCGGACCGTCCAAAGGAGGCGTTGTTATTGGTCACTCCGACGCGAAATTCCGAGATGTTTTCCACGCCGATGGGGATAATGGGGGCCTGGTTTCCACCTCCGGCGATAACGTTGTCGGTGATATCGATGCCATCGAGGTTGAACACGTTTTGATCGCTGCGGGCCCCGGCGATGGTGCCTCCACTATTCCCGAATCCGCCGCCGTTGCTGCTTTCGAAAGGAGTCGACATCGGCTGCAAAGTAAGCAATTCTCGGGAATCGCGCCCCAAGGTGGGCAGACGCATAAGCTCCGTCTCTCCTACGACGTTGCCCACCACGGCGTCCGTCGTTTGCAGCTCGGCCTGCGCTTGCGCGGAAACTTCGATTACTTCCTTACCGGAACTGATCTCTAAAGTAACGTCCTGGGTGTAGCTCTTATCGACGTCAATCTTGATATTGGAGATGGACGTGGTGGCAAAGCCCTGTTTTGTGAATTTGAGGTTATAGGTCCCGGGCACCACATTGGGGAAAGCGTATTGACCGGAGGAATTGGTCTTTACGGTTTTCGTTTCATTGGTGCCCGCATTGACCAGCTCCACCTCAGCATCCGGAACCACCGCAGAACCTTTGTCGCTAACCGTGCCCAGCACGATGGCTGTGGTAGCCGTTTGCGCCGCGACCGGCAGGACAGCCCAAGTTGAAAATAGAAACAAGAGTCCGAGGACGGTGAATCGCATGGACATTTTCATTTTGCCCCCACCTAGGCGGTTGTTTGCCACTGGAATGGTTTGGAAGGCAGCGCTGTAAGCCATGCATCCACGCCGGCGCAGTTGCGATGCGCGGCGCATTGCCCGTGCGACCCACGGGCAGAAAGGGGAAGACACGGATGCTGGTCGAACAACAGCTGCAGGCGTAACCACTCGCGAGGCTCCCACCTGGAAAAGATGGGCCTGTGTTACACCAAGCTTGCGGTAGGTGTCAACAAATGATTCATTGCATCGGAAGTTTGCAACGTTCGTTACTGCAAAAGTCACGGTTGCGAATAGTGTACCCCGGCACCCGGCGCACGCTTCCCTCCACCGATGCTGCTTCGGAACGCGACCACAGCATAGAAGCCCGGAACGTGATAACTTTTGGTTAGCCGTGGGTCACCGAGCTCGCTTTCACCAGCTAACCGGCGCGTGCGTGGTTACGGCATTGGCCGGACTGTTTGGCGGCGTGGCCGGCGCGCAACAGCAGCCTGCGCCGCCGGTCCAACAACAGGACGCCCCGTCCTCATCAGAGGAGGCGGTCAGGAATGCCTCGGCACCCTGCGTCCAGCCACCTCCGATGGTGCGTATTGAGGACTACGACGGGCCGTTGAAGAAAGTGGTCGGGACTTTTGCGCGGCCGTTGGAGCGCAAGGCGGTGCCGGCGCAACACTACAAGCCTGGCGCAAAATTGTGCACGCTGCAGTTGAAAGACAAGTTCCTGCTCTTTGTGCAAGATTCCTTTGATCCGGTGACGTTTCTGTCCGTCGGCTTCGACGCCGGCCTGGACCAGGCGCAAAACACCGCCCCCAGCTACGGTCAGGGGGCCGAAGGATACGGCCGGCGGTTTGGCGCGGAATACGCCGGGCAAGTTTCCTCCGGGTTTCTGAAAGACTTCGCATATCCCACGATATTTTCGGAGGATCCGCGCTATTACCGGCTGGCCCATGGCAGCGCCAAGAAGCGCTTGCTGCACGCGATGGAACATGCGGTGGTGGCGCACCGAGATGATGGCACGGCCATGTTTAATTTTTCCGAATGGCTGGGGACGGCGAGCACGGTAGCCCTGAGCAACACCTATTACCCCGATAATAAACGCGGATTCGCGCCAGCAGCGGAACGTTTCGGTTCTGATGTCCTGCAAGATATGGGTTTCGACGTGCTTCGCGAGTTCTGGCCGGAAATTTCCAGGAAATTCAGGCTGCCGTTCCGCGGCCAGTCCACCGGGCAAGCCCCGGAACCGAACTCGAGCAGTGACTGAGCCTGGCAACGAAAATCGAAATCGTTTGCCGGTCTCGGCCCGGTATCCATCAGGAGAAAGCAAATGACAATGGCGGATTTGCTGTTTCGGCTGAACATGGACTTCCCGTCCTGGCAGCCGCACTTCAGTTTTTTGAGGGATCCCTCCGCGAATGAGTTGATGACGCTGCGCTGGCTGCACTTTATTTTTGGGATTATCTGGATCGGGTTGCTGTACTTTTTTAATTTTGTGCTTAGCCCGTCGATGAAAGCGCTGGAGCCGGGCGTGCGCGTGAAGGTGTACCCCGTCCTGATGGCCCGGGCCATGGCCTGGTTCCGGTGGTCGGCGCTGGTCACGGTGTTGGTGGGGATGCGGTATTTTTTTCATATGCTGGCTACGGATGCGCGCAATTCCGGCGATCCGGGATTGGCGCCGCGATGGCTCGGGTGGTGGGCGCTGGTCTGGTTGGCAGCGTATGCCGGGATTTATTTTTTTCAGCTGCCGGCGAAGGGCGCGCGCGATTCGGTTTGGGTGCGGGCGATCGGGATCGGCGCGGTGGTGATTGCGGCTTCGTGGCTGGTGCTGGCGCTGAATGGCGGGGAGCGTGTGTCGAGCGCGCACCTGGCCATCAGCGTGGGTGGAGGACTCGGTTTCGTGATGCTGTTGAATACCTGGGGCGTGGTTTGGAGGGTGCAGAAACGATTGATTGCGTATACGCGCGCTGCAGCGGAGCAGGGCACGCCGATGCCGCCGGATGCGGAGCGGATGATGCGCTGGTCCTTTCTTACCGCGCGCACATCGTTATGGCTGTCGTTTCCGATGTTGTTTTTGATGGGTGCCAGTAGCCACTATCCGTTTTTGAGTTCGGTGGGCCGCTAGAAAAAGGCGAAAGATTTAATACAGACATCGCATATTTAGGGGCACAGAAATCACGGAGAAAAAAGAAGGGAAGCCATGGCACTGCAATCGCACGCGAGGCTTGCGGAGATTCGCGACAGCTTGCTGGAAACCTACGCGAGCAACGATGCGATGAACCAACTCATACTCTCGCATCTGGACCCGCGTGCATGGCGCGCGCAGTTGCCGGGCCAAAAAGGCAATGGGCGGACAATCGCGGCCATTTTTGCGCATCTGCATAACAACCGTCTTTCTTGGCTGAGGAATTCCGCGCCGCATCTGAAGTGTCCGTCGCCGCTTGATCCCGACCGCTGCACCATGAAGCAGGCGGCTGCCGCGCACCGGAGAAGCGGCGCGCAGTGTCTGCGCATGTTGTCGGATGCTCTCTCGGCCAGTCCGAATCGCCGGGTTGCAAAGTTTTCGCGCGGCAGTTGGACGCAAACGTGGCCCGCGGGAGGGACCATGTTCGCGTATATGTTTTCGCACGAGGCGCACCATCGCGGCCAGATTTTGATGCTGGCGCACCAGTTGGGCTACCGCATGCTGCACAAGACTCCGGGCATCTGGCATTGGGAGAAACTCTGGAAAGTAGCCGGCCTCAGCACGCGCCCGCGCTGAGCGGGACGACTGAGTCTGCTTGACCTTACGGATACAGTCCTCAATCTTCAAACCCTTGCAGCTCGACCTCTAATTCCTCGCCAAGTTCCAGCTCAATTTTTTCCTTGAGAGCAATCTCGATCTGTTTCGATCTGTGAAGTCCTCTCGGCACGCTGGTCGTTTTGTCGATCGGAAGAATCTGGTAGCCCGGAGTTTCCTTCACTCTACAAAGGCGAATCAAAAAGTCCTGGTTTTCACTGAAGTCAAACGGATCGCGGCCTAATACTCTCTGATTCGGAATCAGAACGCTTTCATCGATGTCTGAAGCAAGTTGAATATTGATCGTTCCCCGCCACAGACCCAGATGCTCATAAAATTTCGGACGGAGTCGTGCATGATTCGAGCCAGACACATATGTCCCCCTCACGAATTTCGAGCTCAATGTCTGTACTCCAAGCTAATAATTCTCCTGACTACGATTAGAACAGCTCCCGCGCTTTCCCAATCGCGACCCGGCAGCGCGGTTTACGCCCACCTCGTCGGCGTGCGAACGTATGGATAGGCGGGCGTCTTCTGTAAGGAGTCACGCACAAATATTGTACAGAAGCGGACTGTGGTGTCTAACTTAATGAAAATCAGGGATAAAAAGTAGGGAGGCGGGCCAGGTCTTCCCGCCTCCCTTGGTTTTCCCGTTTCCGGGAAAGGCCGGCTAGCCTGACGGAGGGCGGCCAGCCGGTTGTGTGTTGGCCTGGCTATGAAACCCCTGCGGGGCGAAAAAAGTTTCGTTGGTATCGAAAAAAAGTGAGTAGAATCTTGTGGAATCCCGGCGGCTGGACCGCTGGCTCACCCTCCGATGCCGCGCCCCTCACACCTCAGCCCAGATAATATCCTTCGTTTTCTGCAAGTTAGGAGCGCTCCGGCGTCTGCGGACGAGATTGCCGCGGCGCTGCACATGCGCAAAGCCGATCGCCATGCGCTCTACAAAATGTTGTCCAAGCTCAAAAAACGGAGGGCGGTTGAGGAACTCCCGGGCGGGCGCTACCGCCTGGCGAGTCGGAGGGAGGAGCGCGGAAGCGATGGGCAGCCACGGCAGGAGGTTACCCGGCAGGCCGGTTCGCCGTCCGGGGCGCCCGGGCTCGGTGGCCACCGCTCGGCGACCGCCCGTGGAGCTCCAGGAATGCAGAGCCGCGAAGAAATCACAGGCCGGCTGGTGCTACATCACGACGGATACGGATTCGTAGTTCCCGATCCGCCGGTGCCCTGGCTGGATCGCGACGTGTTTATCCCGCGCGATGCGGTAGAAGACGCGATGCATGGCGATCAAGTGCTGGTCAGGATGCAGCGGGTGACCGGCGCGGGCGAATCGCAACGCACGGAAGGGCGCATCGTGCGCGTGCTGGGGCGGGCGCACCCCACGGTGGTGGGATTGTTTCGCTACGGCGCGCGCGGAAATTCGGTGCTGCCTTACGACGCGCGCATGCAGCACGAGATTGAGATTCCTCCGGGCATGGAGCTGACCCCGGGGCTGGCCAAGAAGCTGGGCTTCAGCGGCGCGGATGAGCGCAGCGTGCGCGGGCGGCGCGTTCCGCGCATGGAGGAGTTGGACGGCGCGGTGGTGAACGTCGAGCTCTTGCGTTATCCGAAGGGCGGCGCTGCGCCTACCGGACGAGTCATCGAAATCTTGGGCCGGCCTGGCGAATTGGGCGTTGATACCGAGATTATGATTCGCAAGCATCACTTGCCGCACGTTTTTTCCGCGGAAGTGATGGCCGAGGCCGAACACCGCGCGCTTCCGGTGAGCGAAGCGGAGCGGGCCGGCCGCGAGGATTTCCGGCACTTGCCGATTGTGACTATTGATGGGGAGACGGCGCGGGATTTTGACGATGCGGTGTACGTCGAGCGGCGGGCGGACGGCGGCTGGCACTTGCAGGTGCACATCGCGGACGTGGCGCATTATGTGCGCACGTTGACGCCGCTCGATGGCGAGGCGCGGCTGCGCGGCACCTCCGTGTACTTTCCGCATCGCGCGGTGCCCATGCTGCCGGAGGCGCTTTCGAACGGCATGTGCTCGCTGAAACCGCGCGAGGAGCGGTTGGTGATGAGCGCGCTGATGGAATTCGACGCCGCGGGGCGCATGCACAGCGCGCGGATGACGCCGGGGATCATCAAGTCCGCGGAGCGCATGACGTATACCAACGTGAACAAAGTGCTGGAGGGCGACGCTGAGGCGATGGCGCTTTATTCCTCGTTGGCGCATCATTTTCGCGACATGAAGGACCTGGCGCTGCTGCTGAACGCGCGTCGAAACGAACATGGCTCGATCGATTTCGATTTGCCGGAGCCGGTGATTGAGTTCGACGAGCAGCAGCGCATGATCAACATCACGCGCAGCGAACGCAACATTGCGCACCGGCTGATCGAGGAGTTCATGCTGGCGGCGAATCGCGCGGTGGCCAGCTACTTGCTGAAGCGCGGCATTGAGGCGCTACATCGCGTTCACGAAAAGCCGGATGTGCGCAAGGTGCTGGAGTTCGAGGAGCTGGCGCGCGCGTTCGGATATTCGCTGGGCGTGGAGAATTTGCAGCAGCGGGAAGTTGCGGTGCGGCACGGGCGCGTGCCGTCGCCGGCTAGGGCGGGGCGGCCGGATTCCTACGGCAAGGGGCGCGAACGCGGTATGCGCGTGGCGCTGCCGGGCGCGGCGGAGGATATGCGCATTACGCCGCAGCATTATCAACGGCTGGTGGGCAAGGTCGCGGGGAAGCCAGAGGAGCGCATCATTTCCTACTTGATG
>DATGEY010000102.1:0-56356 GCA_035309625.1 Candidatus Acidiferrum sp. | reverse complement strand
TGTTGCGGATTCACGCCGTCGCGGGTGGTGACCTTGGACATGAGCCGATAACTATCGCGGGGAATGCCCTTGAGGGCGACCCCCAGCATGCGGTGCATTTCAGTGTAAGACTCGGCAGTCTCGAAGAAGCGGATGCCGCGGTCGTAGGCGTAGCGCACCAGGTGGGTGAACCCGTCTTGCCCGAGGTCGCGCTGCACCTGGCCGCTGAAGCTGCCGGTGCCGAAGGCCAGCCGAGTCACCTTCACGCCAGATTTGCCCAGGGTTACCCAATCCGTCGCGGTCTGGCGCGCTGCTCTCAGCGGGAGGGTTCCGGTGACGGCAAGCGTGCCGGCGGCTAGCCCGGTCTTCAGAAATTCGCGTCTGGTGTAGTGAGGCATGATCACCTCCCGTGAGCGAATGTTAGCACGATTCTAAGGGACACTGAGCCAGGCAACCGCACAAAAGAGCGGCGATTCGTGGATGTGCGACTTGATTCCGATTGATGGCGATTGCTGGGCGCGGACGACTGATACGGCACCTGGGACGATTTTAATGAAATGGGGTGGGAGACGGGATTTGAACCCGCGACATTCGGAGCCACAGTCCGACGCTCTACCAGCTGAGCTACTCCCACCGGAGAGGAATAAGTTTACGCTAGTTTGCGCGGGGGGAAAAGCGCGGCGCGGGCGTGGAAGTGGAAGAGTCTGGTCACATCGTATCCCCCTGGCGGAGATGAGGCGTGTGAGTCCAAAGGCGGAAACCGATTTACAGGGTTCGCCCCGACCTTTACACCGCTGATCGATAGCCGCAGCAGTTTGAGGAGGAAGGAGATGGCTCCACGGCTGGGGAAGCCGGATTGTGCCCGCAACGCAGGCCGGAAAGGCCGGCCTGTCGAGAAGCGTCGCGCGGCGCGGGGCAGGTTAGGACTTGGCGCAGTTTTTTAGTTGCTTGGCTAGTTTTTCTATTTCCTGGGTTTGCTTGAAGATGGCTACCGAAAAGACGTCGGAGGGGTGGAGGGCGTCTACTTTTTGTTTCAGGTCGGTTACTTCGGTGTAGAGGCGGGCCATGGTTTCACGAAATTGTTTTTCCTGGGCCTGCAGCCGGGCGCGTTTGAGGTTGCGGGAGTTGTCGGCGGGATGATCGGTGTCCTGGGGCTCGGCGGGGGGTGGGGGATCGATGGGGGTGCGGCGGCGGGGTTCGGGGATGGGTGGGGAGGATTGAAAGAGGAGGAAGGAGCTGGAGACTCCGGCGAGATTTTTGAGAAAGCAGCGGCGGGTATCGAGCATTTTAACCTCGGCTGAAAACTTCTCAAGCGCGTCAATTCAGCGTGCCCATTCGGGCAGTTGACCTATCAAAAGTTTCAACGGTCCAAAATTCACGACATTCATTCCGTTCTCGCCACCTGGCACAACCCTAACAGCAAAGAAGCAGACGCCTTTTGGATGCTGGGTAGTTCTGCCAGAGTAGTAGAATGCGCGCATGGGTGCCTTTCTTCCGTCCCCGTAAACGAAAAATCCAGCCTCCTCATGTCGCAGCTCGCGTTCTAGGGGCCGGCCACAGTAATTGAATAGATCCCGGATTCCCGCTTCGGCTTTAATTTTTCCTCCAGCCGCCTGAAGGAACTGTGGCTCCATCTCGTTCAATGCAAGATCTACACGGTTAGCTATGAGTTCAGACATGTACAAATCACTGACTTTCTGGGATTGAGTATCGTCCATGGAGGATCCGTTAGGCAAAAAACGGCAGCCGGCGAAAAGGCAAACAAGTGCGGTCAGACCGAGCGAAGTGATGCGCATGACCGCGAAATCTAGCATAAATTGATGTTGTGGGGGGTGTGCTACTATTTCGGGTTTATGCAGACGGGGATTATTGGGCTGGGGCAGGTTGGGAAGACTACGCTGTTTCGGATTTTGACGCGGGCGAACCTCGAGGGAAAGGCTTCTTCGCAGGGCACGCATGTGGGCGTGGCGAAGGTGCCGGAGCCGCGGTTGGTGGAGCTGGCCAAGCTTTACAATCCCAAGAAAATTACGTATGCGACCGTGCAGTATGTGGACTTGGGCGGGATGCAAAAGGAGCGGACGCGGGATGCGCTGGCTTCGCTGCGCGATGTGGATACGATTGCGCATGTGATTCGCGTTTTTGACGATCCCAGCGTGCCGCACGCGGCGGGGAGCATTGATCCGTTGCGGGATGCGACGAATCTGGAGCTGGAGTTGATTCTGGCGGATCACGACCAGATTACGCGGCGGCTGGAGAAGCTGGAAAAGGATTTGAAGAAGAAGCGGGAGACGACGCTGGAGCTGGAGAAGACGGCGCTGGATAAATGCAAGGCGCATTTGGAGGCGGAGAAGCCGCTGCGGGAATTGGAGTTGACGACGGAGGAGCGCAAGTCGATTGGGGGATTTTTGTTTTTGTCGCAGCGGCCGATGCTGTTTGTGCTGAATCTGGGAGATGACGAGGCGGCGGAGCTGGACACAGCGGTGGAGCGGCATAAGTTGGGGGCGCTACAGGGACGGAAGAATACGGCGGTGGTGGCGATTTGCGGGCGGCTGGAAGCGGAATTGGCGGAGATGGAAGAGAAGGAAGCGGCGGAGTTGCTGGCGTCTTATGGATTGAAGGAGCCGGGGCTGAACCGGTTGATTCGGGCTACGTATGACTTGATGGGATTGATTCAATTTTTTACGGCGGGGGAGCCGGAAGTGCGGGCGTGGACGATCCATAAGGGGTCGACGGCGGTTAAGGCGGCGGGGGCAATTCACAGCGATATTGAGAAGGGATTTATTCGCGCAGAAGTGGTGCGGTGGAATGATTTGCTGGCGGCGGGGAGCGTGGCGGCGGCGCGGGAGAAGGCGCAGGTGCGGTTGGAAGGGAAGGAGTATGTGGTGCAGGAAGGGGATGTGATTTTATTCCGGCATAGCGGATAACGGGGAGTCGACAGTCGACAGTTGAAAGTCGAAAGAGAAAAGCGCGACGCAGAGGGTGCAGAGATCGGACACAGAGGACACGGAGATTCATTGGCGCGGAAGATTTTTTGCTGACTGCCCCCGCGAGGCGGTTTTTACGCATCGAAAGCGGCGGCCTGTGCTACTTGATGACATACGAACTTCCAGGGCGGATTGGGATGGCGGCGGGGCTGGGGGTAGTGGCCGCAGCGGGGAATTTGCTTGGCGGGTTGTTTGTGGTGCGGAAAGAGTGGCCTCGGGCGTTCCTGCACTACTTCATGGCTTTGGGTGCTGGGTACATGCTGGCCGTGGCGTTTACCGATGTGATTCCGGAGTCGGTGCGGATTGGCGGGCAGAGCGCGTTTTTGTTGGTGCTGATTGGATATTTTCTGGTGCATTTGTTCGAGCACATTCTGGCGCCGCATTTTCATTTTGGGGAAGAGACGCACACGGAGATGATGCGGCAACACCGGGCGCGCACGGTGTTGTTGGGGCTGGGGATCCATACATTTTTTGATGGGGTGGCGATTGCGGCGGGGTTTCTGGTTTCGACCTGGCTGGGGGCTGTGATTTTTTTCGCGGTATTGCTGCACAAGCTGCCGGAAGGATTTACGATCGCGTCGGTGGCGCTGGCGAGCGGGCAAAGCCGGGGCAAGGCGGTGATGGCCGCGGGAGTGTTGGGAGCGGCGACATTGTTGGGAGTGCTGCTGACGAGCGTGCTGCAGGCGCAGTTGAAGTACGCGCTGCCGCTGTCGGCGGGGGTGACGGTTTACGTGGCGGCTACGGATTTGCTGCCGGAAGTGAACCGGGAGCCGGGGTGGCGGGCGGCGGCTCTGGTTTTGGTTGGGGTGGCGATGTTATTGATTCTACATGCTTTAGTGCGAGTGTAAATTCGCCCTAGATTCGCTTCCTTTTTTCCTAGACTCGCAACTTTCTGACAACGCAAGTGTTTGGTAGAGTGTGGCGGCTATGGCCAGGTCCGACGTCCAACTGATGCTGGACGTGAAGGCGGGCGATGAACAGTCGTTCGCGCTTCTGCTCCAGCGCTACAGGAGTCCCCTGGTCAATTTCCTGTACCGGATGGTGAGGAACCGGGAGCAGGCGGAGGATTTGGCGCAGGAAGTGTTCATTCGAGTGTATCGGGCACGGGCGGATTATGTGCCGAGCGCGAAGTTCACGACCTGGCTGTTCCGGATCGCGACGAATTTGGCGCTGAACTCGATACGCGACACCCGCTATCAGCGGGCGGAAATTTCGCTGGATGCTCCGGTCAGCGCGGATGCGGAAGACGGCGACGAGCGGACCCTGGACGTGGCGGACAAGCATCCGGACATCGAGCAGCACCTGGTGGAGGAAGCGCGGAAGACGATGATACGGCGGGCGATCGATAAGTTGCCGGAGAAGCAGCGTGCGGCGGTGCTGCTGCACAAATATCAGGAACTGGATTACGGAGAGATTGCGAAGATTTTGTCTTGTTCGGAGAGCGCGCTGAAGTCGCTGTTGTTTCGGGCGTATGAGAGTTTACGGGTGGAGTTGGCGCCGTTGGTGGCTAGAGGCGGAGTTTAGCGGGAAGATTTTAAGGGTTTACGAGTTCAGGAGTAGAGGTGACGAACATGAGTTGTGGGCGAATGGAAAAGCAGATGATGCCGTATGTGGATGGGCGGCTGAAGGTGAGCGAGCAGCGCGCAGTGGAGGCGCATCTGGAGACGTGCGCGGCTTGCCGGGTGCGAGTGAATGAATTTCGCGCGGTTTCCGGATTGCTGGACGAGCTGCCGCAGATTGAGCCTTCGGGAGCGTTTGATGCGCGGGTGCGCGCGCGGGTGGCAGCGGAGCCGGTGAAGCAAAGCTCGTGGGCGGTGTTTGCGCCGTCACCACGAGCGGCGTTTGCGGCGTCGATGCTGTTGCTGGCGACCATCTGGATTGGGTCGCGTCCGAGCAATGTGAACACAATCAACGGGCCGAACGGAACGGCGGCGCAGGTCATTGATCCGAACGATTTGCCGGTGCTGGAGAATTACGACATTCTGGCGAATTTCGAGCCGTTGACGGAACTGCCGCAGCCGGTGCAAACGGATGATCCGGACGATGACAGCAACCAGTCGATGTAGGGCGGCCGGAATTCGTGGGATTTTGTTTGGGAAACGAAACACTTGAAATGAAAGTTGGGCTTCAATTCGGCGGGATTTTGTGCGGGCTTGGACTCGGCGCGGCGATGATGGTGCCGGGGGTGCAGGGACAGAACCGTCCGTCGACGGATCGGCCACTGGCGGGTCAGCAGCGGCAGGCGAGTCCGCCGGCGCGAAATGACCGGCCCTCGGGGTCCTACCATCCGCAAAATGCGCCGCGCGGGGGGAATACGAGCCGGCAGCCGGCGAATGCAGGCCGGCCTGGGGCGTATCAGAATCGTTCGCGGAATGGAAGCGCTACGCGGAATGGACAGGGCAACGCCGGCCCGAACGGTGGGCGCCGAAATGAGGGACAGCGCAATGGCCGGCTGTCGAGTCAAGGGCGCCAGCAAGCGCCGGCGACTCCGCCGCCGAATGTGCAGGAGAGGATGCGCAGCATGTCTCCGCAAGAGAAGAGCCGGTTGGCGGAAAATCAGCGAAAGTTCAATCAGTTGCCGCCGCAGAAACAGCAGGAGATGCGGCAGGCGGCCGACCAGTGGCAAAGGCTCACGCCGGAACAACAGAGTCATATCAAGAACGACGTGCTGCCGCGGTGGAAAGAGTTGCCGTCGGACCGGCAGCGGGCGATTCAGCAGCGGCTGGGCGTGCTGCGGAATATGCCGGAGTCTGCGCGCAACCGGCACCTGGACGATCCCAATTTTACGCGTGGGATGAGCGACGGGGACAAGCAGATGTTGCGGGATCTTAGCCACGAGCATGTGGGTGCGCCGGACCGGCCGCAGGAGTAGTAGTTTTTTTGAATTGTATCCCCGGAGATTTTGATCCTGCATTGACTTGCAATCCCGAACAGTTTTCAGATCCTTGCACAGGCAAGAATCCCTGTGCCACTGGGCCGATCGCGACTGCTGCCAGGACGTGGATGGTTGCCGAGCTGGGGCGCAGCGGTGCTGCGCCCCTACGGTGGGCAAATTGGTTCTGTGAGGCGCGGGCAGGCGATTGACAATGTGCGGTGGGGGCTTCATCGTGAATGGCGGCGTGCGTCGAAGGGACGGCGCGCGGCGTCCAATTGACGGAGGAATGTTCCGCTCGTGTCCACGCGCTTTCGCGCTTTGCAGCATCGCAATTTCCAATTATTTTTCGCGGGGCAACTGGTTTCGCTTATCGGGACGTGGATGCAGTCCACGGCGCAGCTCTGGCTGGTCTACAAGCTGACGAATTCGGTGGCGCTGCTGGGCGTTTTCGGTTTTGCCAATCAAATTCCAATTCTGGTGCTGGCGAGCGTCGGAGGATACGTCGGTGATCGCTACAACCGGCATCATGGAGTCATCTGGACGCAAGCGGCGTCGATGGTGCTGGCGTTTCTGTTGGCGGGGCTGACGCTGACGGGCACGATCCACGATGCGCGCGGGGCCTGGGTGATTATTTTTATCGCGTTTCTGGCGGGCATCGTGAATGCGTTCGATGTCCCGATTCGCCAGGCATTTTTGGTGCAGATGGTGGGAAAAGAAGATCTGCCCAACGCCATCGCCCTGAATTCTTCCATCTTTAACGGGGCGCGGGTGTTTGGGCCGGGAATCGCGGGGCTGGCCATCGCGTGGCTGGAATCGCAGCACGTGCGGAGCAGCGAGGGCTGGTGCTTTCTGCTCAACGGCTTCAGCTTCCTGGCGGTGATAGGGGCGCTGCTGGCCATGCGCATCCCGAAAATGGAAATGAAGCGCGACGACAGCGTCTCTCCGCTGCAGAACTTTGTGCAAGGGTTCCGTTTCGCGATGAACGATATGCCGGTCCGATCCGTCCTGCTGCTGCTGAGCTTGTTGAGCTTTTTCGGATTGCAATATTCCGTGTTCCTGCCGGTGTTCGCGAAAGACATTTTGCACGGCGGGGCGCGCGCTTTTGGACTGCTGATGAGCACGGCGGGGGTGGGCGCGGTGCTGGGCGCATTGCATTTTGCGGCGCGAACGAATTATCAGGGCCTGGCGCGGTGGATTGCGTTGACCTCGAGTACGTGTGCGGTGTCGCTGGTAGTGTTTTCGCAGTCGCGGGTATTCTGGCTTTCGTCGGTGGTGCTGCTGGTGGCGGGATTTTCGGCTACGTCGCAGATGGCGGCGACCAATACGGTTGTGCAGAACCGGGTGCCCGACGAACTGCGCGGGAGGGTGATGGCGGTTTACGCGACCATGTTCATGGGGGTGCAGCCGATCGGGTCGTTGGTGGCCGGAGGAGTGGCGAAACGGATTGGTGCGCAGGACACCATGACGGTTTTTGGGTTGCTGGTGTTGGCGGGGAGTTTGGTGTTTTTGGTGCGGGTGGTGATGCGGTTGCGGCGGACGGTGGAGGCCGCGGCTACAAATACGGATTAAGACCGCATTGTGTCGGGCTGCGGCCTGGGCAAGCTGGGGCGCAGCTTGCTGCGCCCCTACTGACTAGCGGGGTTAGGGCGGTAGAGCCAATCGGGAGGGATGAGGGAAGACGCGGCGGCGGGATTGTTGGCGACGGCCAGGATGGCGTCGATTTTTTCGCGAGTTGGAGCGAGGGAACAGACGGGGTCGGTGGCGGCGGCATCGCCGGCGAGGAGCAAGGCTTGGCAGCGGCAGCCGCCGAAATCCTGGGTGCGACGGTCGCAGGATTTGCAGGGTTCCTGCATCCAGTGTTCGCCACGAAACTTTTCAAAGGCTTCGGACATTTCCCAGATCTCGCGCAGGCCGCGGTCCTTCACGTTTTCAAACTTCAATCCGGGAATGATTTGTGCGGCGTGGCAGGGAAGAGCTTCGCCAGTGGGTGTGATGAGCATGAGTTTGCGCCCCCAGCCGCCCATGCAGGGCTTGGGATATTTGGCGTAATAGTCCGGTACGACGTACTCGATACGAATTTTTCCGGAGAGGCGCTGCTGCGCGCTCTTGAAGAAATCAATCGAAGTTTGGAGTTGCTCGCGGTTGGGCAGGAGACGGTCGCGATTGGCGAAAGCCCAGCCGTAATACTGCACGTGGGCGAATTCGACGCGAGTGGCGCTGGAGGATTCGGCGAGGGCGAGCATTTCGGGGAGTTGATCGAGGTTTTGACGGTGGATTACAAAGTTGAGGGTAACGGCGACGCGACGGGTTTTCAGCCATTGGAGGACGCGGAGCTTTTGCGCGTGGGACTTGGTGCCGGAGATCGCGGCGGCGGTTTCTTCGCGGGCGCCCTGAAAACTTAGCTGCAGGTGGTCGAGGCCGGCGGCGAGAAGGGCATCGAGTTTTAATTCGTCGAGCGGGAGGCCAGAGGTGATGAGATTGACGTACAGGCCGGAGGTGCGGGCGGCACGGATGAGTTCAAGAATGTCGGTGCGGGCAAGGGGCTCGCCGCCGGTCAGGTCGGCTTGGAGGACACCGAGTTCGGCGGCTTCTTTGAAGACGCGGGACCAGGTTTGCGTGTCGAGTTCGTTGGCGCGGGATTGGAGTTCGAGCGGGTTGGAGCAGTAGACGCAGTGGAGCGGGCAGCGATGGGTTAGCTCGGCGATCAGGGCTAAGGGGTTGGTTGGTGCTGCGGGAGCCGAATTCAATGCTGCGCCTTTCGGGCCAGACGTCTCGCCAAGCTGGGGTGCAGCGGTGCTGCACCCCTACTAGATTACGCGAAATCGAGGGCGCGCTGTTCTTGAAGGAGAGCTAAGTAGCCCAGGATGTCGGACTCAACCTTTTTTGGCTCGGCTTTTGCGTAGATGTGCTGGAGTTCGGTGACGATTTGCTGGACGGTGTGCTGGCCGTCACAGCGCTGGACGATTTCCAGGCTGGGGCCGTTGAGGCGCAGGGCGCGTTCGGGCATCAGGAGGACTTGCTGCTGGTTGTTTTCACTCAGGCGGCAGCCGGGGGCGAGGCGGGGATGGGATTGGGGATCGGGGGTCATCGCACTCTCGTTTATGTCTCGATTCGGCTTACGGGCGCACAGGCAGGAGTGCCTGTGCTACCGAACGCGCCGGGCGGTGGCCAGCCGGGATTCACGTAGGCGAAGTAGAGAGCGTCGAGTTGGGCCCAGAGGATGTCGCATTTGGCAAGGAGGGCGGCGTGGGCTTGGTCTTGTTGCTCCCGCGTGCGGGCATGCTTGACGACCCAGGAGAGCGCGAAGCCGGCGTCTTCGGGTGCTTGGGTCAGGCGGCCAGTGAAATAGTCCAGGCCGCCGGAGAGCCAGGGGTAATGTTGGCGGAGGCGGTCCATGCGGAGGACGATCAGTTTTTTGGAGAAGAGTTCGGTGAGGGAAGAGGCTACGGCTTCCAGGTGCGAGCGGGTGGATACGAAATCGACGTAGGCCTGCACGGCGTAACGCGTGGCGGGGAGGATGCCAGCGCCAGTTAGCGCCTGCTCGCGGGGAAGGCCGGTGGCTTCCACCAGGCGCAGCCATTTTTCGATGCCGCCGGGATTGATGCCGTCGCCATCGTGGTCGAGGATGCGCTTGCGCCATACCAGGCGGAAGGCAGGATCTTCGGTGCGTGCGAGAATGGCGGCGTCTTTGATGGGGATGCGGCTCTGGTAGTAGTAACGATTGAGCGCCCAGGCTTGCAACTGGAGGCGCGTGAGTTTTCCGTCGTGCATCAGCAAATGAAACGGATGTTTGTGGTGGTAGCGCTCTTCGCCAATGGCGTGAAAGCCGGCGATGAAGTCGGCCTCGGAAAGCGGGGAGTGATCGGATTTGGCGGCGGCCAAAGTCATAGATCGAAGTCCATTCCATCGTAGGCGATTTCGAAGCCGGCATCCAGTACGGCGCGATGCTCGGGACTGTCTTCGTCGAGGATGGGATTGGTGTTGTTGATGTGGATCAAGACTTTTCGGCCTTTCGGGTTGCCGGGGAATTGCGCGAGCAGGCCATCAGGGCCCGAGAGCGGGAGATGGCCGATTTCGCGCGCGGTTTTCTTGCTGCGGCCCGTTTTGATCAGCTCATCGTCACTCCAGAAGGTGCCATCGATCAGCACCAGGTCGGTGGCAACGGCGGCCTTGGTCCATTCGGGATTGTGCCCGGATAGAGAGGGTGCGACAAAGACGCTTTTCCCCTTTTGCTCGAAAACCAAGCCTAAAGTGGCCTCTTCCGTAGAGAGGATGCGTCGAAGTTCTTCACTCACATAGTCAGGGTAGGAGCCGCCCAACGGCATGGTTACGCAGACGAACGCCGGGGCTTCTCCGGGGCTCTCGGAAAGATGGCAGCCGAGGCGGCCCTTGCTGGAAAGCACTTGCCATTGCACGGGTGGTTCGGCGCGGTCCAGCACCCCAAACATTTTGTTTTCTTTTTTCAAAATGCGCTGGATCGACGCGGCCGAAAATACAAAGAAAGATTGGAACTCGCGCAAATGCAAGAGGCCCATGACGGAATCCACATCGGCGGAGGGGAGGAATATGCCGCCGATGGGAGAATGGGTCTCGGATTCGGGCTGCGGGGTCAATTCCGGGTTCGCGAGGATTTGGGTGCGCAAGTCTGGGCTGGCGCCGACCAGGAACCAGATATTCACTTGGGGGTCGGGGGCAAAGGCAATCTGCGTCTGTGTACGGGCTCGGCCGCGAAATTTGCCTTGGCGAATACGGCTGCAATTGGCGCAGGCGCAGTTCCATTGGGGGAAGCCGCCCCCGGCCGCGGAGCCGAGGATTTTAATGCGCATGGAGACACAAGGAGGGGAGTCGGGAATATCTGGGCGCCGCCAAAGGTGAAACACGAAAACGCCGCTTACCTTCGCGACGCAGGGTAAAGGGAGAGCGGGTGCTACACCAGCAGGGTGAGGAGACTACAGCTCGGCGTTGGCGTACGAGCTTACTTCGCAGTTGAGATCGACTTCTTCGTGCCGAGGGGTGACCCATTCCATGAGTGGCGCTCCTTGAGCGAGTTGAGCAACGAAAGGATTCTACCACGGAAAGCGGCTGCGAGAAAGACGGGGAATCCCGTAGAACCGTCCCCAAGGGGGGCGCAAACGGGGGGACGGCGGCCTGGGAGCTTTCATGGACAGGTCAACCCAGTTCTCAGCAACGCGGAAGCGTCACACTAGGAATAGATTTTTTGAGGTCTCGTTAACACCACGTATCGCGGTCGTTTCCGCACATTTTCAGAGTTCGGGATGATCAACTTTTTTCGCGGAAGTATGCGTTTTCCACTTGACAAGCGTGAAAAGCAGCTTAGTATGTGGACAAAAGTGGGAGTAAGTGGGGGTCAGTAGAAACTTGTAGGGCAGAGTAGGCAGCAATTGAGGGGTGTGGTGCGAATGGGCATTCGATACCACTTCTTCCTACGGGCAGGCCATTTTTCGATGAAGAATGGGCCGGCTCAAGACGGGGCAAATGGCGCTGCGTGGCAACTATCCGGCGAAAGTCGACGAGAAGGGGCGTCTGAAGATACCCGCCGTGTTTCTGGAGGCATTGAAGGAGTACGGGAGCCAGTTTTACATCACCAGCACTACGGGCGAATCCGCACGCATTTATCCCATGAAGGTATGGTCGGAAATCGAGGACAAGCTGGCGAAGGTGTCCTCACAGAACCGGGCGAAGCGGAAATTCTTGATGCGCACCAGTTATTTCGGGCAGACGGTGGAAGTGGATGGGCAGGGGCGAGTGTTGGTTCCGGCGGTTTTGCGCGAATCGGCGCAGACCAAGGGTGAAGTGGATGTGTTCGGGCACCTGGATTATCTGGAAGTAATGAACCACACGCGGCTCCTGGACAACTTGAAGAGCGAACCGTACACGGACGAGGACGATAAGGCGCTGGAAGATTTGGGGATTTAAGCGGGGAAGTGGCGAGTGGCCCCTCAACGGGACTCGGGGCAAGCGAGTGGCGAGTGGCGAGCGAAGAGAGTAGAGCCACATACGCCGGTGATGCTGGATGAGGTGCTGGAATGGCTGGCAGTAAGAACAGACGGATTTTACGTAGACGCCACGTTGGGCGCCGGGGGGCATTCGGCAGCCATCGCGGGCAAATTGACCTCTGGGACGACGGCGGAGCGATCCACCGGGCGACTAATCAGCCTGGACCGGGACGCACAGGCGCTGGAGCTGGCGCGGGAGCGGCTGAAGATCTTTGGGGAGAAGGTGACGCTGGTGCCGGCACCGTTCTCGAGGATTGCGGAGGTCGTGCACGAGTTGGGGATTCCCGGGGTGGACGGGGTCTTGGCCGACTTGGGAGTTTCGAGCATGCAGCTTGATCAGGCCGCGCGAGGATTTTCGTTTCGCGAGGCGGGTCCGCTGGACATGCGCATGGATGCGGGAGACGAAGTGACGGCAGACGAAATTGTGAATCGCTGGTCGGAGAAGGAGATCGCCGACCTGCTCTACGAGCAAGCCGAAGAGCACGATTCGAGAAGGATCGCCAGGGCAATTCTGAGGGCGCGGCCGATACGCGATACCGCGCACCTGGCAATGGTTGTGGCTGGGGCCCGAAAGGTATGGGGAAGGCAGAGACTGCATCCCGCAACAAAAACGTTTCTGGCGCTGCGGATAGCGGTGAATCGAGAGATGGAGGAACTCGGGCAGTTTCTTTCTCGGACCCCAGCTACTTTGAATTCAGGAGGGCGGTGGGTGGTGCTGACGTACCACTCGGGAGAAGACCGCCAGGTCAAGCACGCGTTTCAAGAGGGCGAGCGTGGGGGCACGCTGCGGGTGCTGACCAGACATGTGATCCAGCCGAGCGAAAGGGAAATCTGGGCGAACCCACGTTCGCGAAGTGCGAAGTTGCGGTGCGCGGAAAGAGTCTGAGCGATGACCAAGAAAAGAAAGAAAGCGGCACACACGGAATTTCACACGGTAAAGCGCATCGATAATTCGCGGCTGGTGCAACACACGGAGCCGGCGCGCCTGCAGGGATTTTACAGAACGGCGGGGCTGGGCGCGATGGTCGCGGTGTTCCTGATGTTTTACGTTTACCAGCATTTCCGCTGCATTGATTTGAGCTTTCAGCTGGAGGATTTGAAGGCGCGGCAGACGAAGATATCGGCGCTAAACTCGGAGCTGCGGCTGGAAATCGAAGGGCTACGCGATCCGCGGCGCATCGACGTGATTGCGCGCAGGCAACTAGGACTGACGGAGCCATTGCCGACGCAGGTGCAGAACTACGAGGCACCGGCGGGCGCCGAAGTGGCCTCCGTTCGTTTTGTGCGAGCGAATCGGGCGCAATAGAGGGAAGAATTTCGGAAGGGCGACAAAAACAGGCATGCAGTGTTTTCGCGCATCCTCACCGGATGCGCTCAGAATGACAGCGGGCGCGTGGGTCTAATTTTTGCGAGACGATTTGCACTGCCAACCGGAGCGCTCCCTGATCTAAATCCAACATGCGACAAGAGCGAGCCCACGTCCGTTTGCTGATTGTCGCAGGGCTGGCGCTGCTGTGGACCTCGGGAGTCTTCGGACGGCTTTCCTACCTGCAACTGATCAAACATGGGGAGTATCTGGCGCGGGCGCAACGGCAGCAGCAGCGCACCATCGAAATCACGCCAAAGCGCGGGATCATCTACGACCGCGGAATGCACGCATTGGCCATGAGCGTGCCGGTGAAGTCGGCGTTCGCGGTGCCCGCGGAAATCGGGGACGAGCCGCTGGCCGCGCGGCTGCTTGCGAGCGTGCTGGGGGTGCCGTCCGACGCGCTTGAGGCGCGGATGGCGTCGTCGCGGTCCTTCGTATGGATTTCACGAAAGCTGCCGCCGGAGAAGGTGGAAGCGATCGCGAGCCTGAATCTGAAGGGCATCTATTTCCAGGAGGAGAACCAGCGATTCTATCCAAAGCGGGATTTAGCCGCGCATGTACTGGGTTTCGTGGACCCCGACGAGAAAGGGCTGGCCGGGATCGAGTACGAGTTGGATAACCAGATTCGCAGCAAGAGCGAAAAGATAGTGGTGATGGCGGACGCGCGGCAGCGCTGGTTTGACGGCGGGGAAGGGCAGCGGGAACGCGGTGCCAACGTGGTGCTGACGCTGGACGAAAAAATTCAGTACATCGCGCAACGCGAGCTGCGGGCGGCAATCGAACAGACGCGGGCGATGGCAGGCAGCGTCATCGTGATGAATCCGGCTACGGGAGAAATTCTGGCGATGGCCAACTGGCCGCGCTTCAATCCCAACGCCGCGAGCGAAGTTCCCGCGGAAGCGCGGATGAACCGGGCGGTAACGGCGTTGTACGAGCCGGGGTCGACGTTCAAGCTGATTACACTGGCGGCCGCTTTTGACCAGGAGGTTACGCGGCCCGACGAAGTGTTCGACTGCGAGAACGGAGCGATTTACATCGCCGGACATCGCATCCGGGATCACAAACCGTTCGGGCTGCTGAACGTCGCGGAGATCCTGGCGAAATCGAGCGACGTTGGCGCGATCAAAATCGCGGTGCGGCTGGGGGCGCCGCGATTCTACGATTACATTCGGGCCTTTGGATTTGGCGCGCCCACCGGTGTAGACCTGCCGGGCGAAGGCAGAGGCATGCTGCACCGGCTGGAGAATTGGAGTGCAATCTCGATCGGCTCGGTTTCCATGGGACAGGAAATTGGCGTGACGCCGATCCAGCTGATTACCGCAGTCTCGGCAATTGCCAACGGCGGTTTGCTGATGAAACCTCACGTGGTGCAGCAGATCAAGCGGGGCCAGCAATCGGTTGCGACGCCCGTTGCGTTTTCCGGCGTCGAGCCCCGGCGGGTGATTCGGCCGGAAACGGCGGCGACGCTGCGCCGATTGATGGAAGGCGTGGTGCTTGACGGCACGGGGACCAAGGCGAAATTGGATGGCTGGACGGCAGCCGGCAAGACCGGATCGGCGCAAAAAATCGATCCGGCCACCGGACGCTATTCGCCGACGCAACTGATTGCGTCATTCACCGGCTTTGCGCCGATCAACAATCCGGCGGTGGCGATTTTGGTTTCGCTCGATTCGCCGGTTGGACTGCACGAGGGCGGGCAGGTGGCCGCTCCTGTTTTCAAGCGCGTCGCGGAGCAAGTGCTGGCGTACCTCGACGTGCCGCGCGATGTGCCAATCAACCCGCGATTGATTCAGGCGGCGTATAAGCGGCAGAGGAACGGGGAAGCGGTGGAGGACTTTTCGCCGACGGACTTCTCAGGGGCGTTGGACGCGCCTCCGGTGGCGCCGAGCCCGGCGGAAGCCGAGCCGAAATCGCGCGCTCCGGAAGTGGCCCTGGCTGCGGAAGAGGGCGGCGACATTGCAGTGCCAGATTTTTCCGGAAAGACGATGCGTGAGGTTACCGAGATGTGCTTGCACTTGGGATTGGAACCGCAGCTGGTTGGAAGCAATCTTGCAATCGAGCAGCATCCAGAGGCTGGAACGCAGGTGCGGCGCGGCGCAAAGGTAACCGTGCAGTTCGGGACGGCAGCGGCGGGGAAGCCGGCGACGCGTGCGGCAAGGTCCAGGCGATAGAATGAATATTGGTTTGACGTCAGCGGAAGAGAAGATTGATTGCGAATCGAAATACGGTAACCATGAGCGAGGGCACACCATGCCGGGCCAGCTAGCCGCGCAAAGCGGGAAGCTGAGCGAGGTGTTGACGGGCGTTGAAGGCAGCCTGCCAGCGAATGCGGGGGACCTGGATATCCGGCAGGTGGCTTGCGATTCGCGGAAGGTGCAGCCGGGGGCGCTGTTTTTCGCGCTGCAGGGGGCCAAGGAGAACGGCAACGCTTTTATTCGGGACGCGGTTGCGCGCGGCGCGGTGGCTATCGCCAGTGAAGATGCGCAACCGTCGACGATGCCTTCCAGCGTGGCGTGGATTCGGGTGGCAAACGCACGGCAGGCGCTGGCCGTTACGGCTGCTAATTTCTTCGGGCATCCGGCGCAGGCTCTGCAGTTGGTGGCGGTGACCGGGACCAACGGGAAGACAACCACAACGTCGTTGGTCGACGCAATCATCAAGGCTTCGGGAGCAAAGACGGGGTTATTCGGGACGATTGCGTACCACACCCCATTGGGCGACTATCCGGCGCCGAACACCACGCCGGAATCGGTGGATTTACAAGGATTCCTTGCGGAAATTCGCGATGCGGGCGGGCGCTTTGGCGTGTTGGAGGCGAGTTCCCATGCTTTGGCCATGGAGCGCTTGTGGGGCTGCCATTTTGCGGCGGCTGTATTCACAAATTTGACGCGCGAGCATATGGACTATCACAAAACGTTTGAAGATTATTTTGCGGCCAAACTGCGGCTGTTTGAGGGCACCGGGGCGGGCGCGCCGGATTGCGCGGTGGTCAATGTCGATGATGGGTACGGGAAACGATTGTCGGGTTTGGCCAAGAACGTAGTCAGGTATGGTTTGGAGTTCGGCGCGGAGCTGACCGCGAAGAAGATTCAGCTGACGTTTGCCGGGCTGTCCTTCACGGCGCAAACGCCGAACGGAAAAATCGGAATCGAATCACCGCTGGTGGGACGCATCAACGTGTACAACATTCTAGCGGCGATTGGAGCGGCACAGGCGTTGGGCCTGGCGAATGATGTGATCGCGGCCGGTGTGCACAACCTGGCCAGCGTTTCCGGGCGATTCCAGCCGATTGCTATGGGGCAGCCCTTTTTGGTGGTGGTGGATTATGCGCATACCGACGATGCGCTGGAAAATTTGATTCGGACGGCGCGCGAGCTGAATCCAAAAGGCCGCGTGATTACGCTGTTTGGCTGCGGCGGATTGAAAGACCGCACCAAGCGGCCAGTGATGGGGGAAGTGGCGGGGCGGCTGAGCGATCTCACCATTTTGTCCAGCGACAATCCCAAGACCGAAGACCCGCTGAAAATCATCAGCGACATTGTTGTCGGCCTGCAAAAAACACATGGGAAATACATGATCGAGCCGGACCGGGAAAAGGCAATCGGACTGGCAATCGATGAAGCGCGGGCGGGCGATATTTTGTTGCTGGCCGGGAAGGGCCATGAAAATTATCAAATTCTCGCGGACCGCACGCTGGAGTTTGACGACCGCGAAGTGGCGCGGAAGGCATTGCGTGAACGCGGATTCAGCGGCGCGGAAGGCGAAACGAAGATTGGCACGTAGCGCGCTTTAATAGATTGGGAGAGAGAGGCGCTTCGGGCCGTAGTTACCCTTACTAAGGAGGAGCCCTCAAAACGGTGAAAACAGACAGACGCGCGCGGTATCTTCGTAACACCAGTTCTTTGAGGAATTTATGCGGTGGACGCTGCTACAGATTTCTAAGCCGATGTTGGCGGACATTGGAGTCAAGCTCGATGCTCTGGCCCGGGTGGCCGGCTACTCGATTGATTCTCGCACGATACGCCCCGGAGAACTGTTCATCGCCATCCACGGACCGCGTCATGACGGACACGATCATGTGGCTGGGGCCTTGGAACGGGGAGCACTGGCTGCGGTGGTTTCCGCGCAAGGCGCGCGGCGATCGCCGGAGGATTTGCGCGGAAGGTGCCTGGTTGTCGATGACACGCTCCTCGCCCTACATCAACTCGCGCGCGCGATGCGTGATGTCTGGGGCAAGAAAATTGCCGGGGTCACCGGGAGCGTGGGCAAAACCACCACAAAAGAGATCCTGGCGGCGCTGCTGGGCGCGAAGCTACGGGTCCTGAAGTCCGCAGGAAATTTTAACAATGCGTACGGGCTGCCGCTGACGCTGTTCCGGCTGGAAGAAGAGCACGACGCGGCGGTGCTGGAAATGGGGATGTCGCGGCGGTATGAGCTGAAAGAGCTGGCGGCGATTGCCAGTCCGGATGTGGGAGTGGTGACCCGGGTGGCGCCGGCGCACCTGGAATTCTTCGCGTCGGTGGAGGAGATCGCGCTGGCCAAGCGCGAACTCATTGAAGGATTGAACGGCAGCAATTCACTGGCGGTATTGAATGCGGATGATCCGTTAGTGGCGGATTTTGCCGGGCATGCGCCAGGGCGAGTGTTGACCTACGGGATTGAGCGGCCCGCGGATTACAGCGCGGAATCCATCGAGGATCGCGGGGCCTTGGGCTCGACGTTTGTGCTGGTGCGGGCCGGTAAGCGCACGCGGTTGGAACTGGCGCTGCCGGGCCGCCATGTGATTTCCAACGCGCTGGCGGCACTGGCGGCGGCCAGCGAGTGGGGGATTGGCGCGGCGGAGGCGCAAGGTGTATTTGGCACACTGCATGCGCCCGAGATGCGGGGAGAGTTGTTGCGATTTTCGAATGGAGCGGCGCTGATCAATGACAGTTACAACTCGAGTCCCGCCGCGCTGCACGCGATGATCAAAGTCTTGGCGGCTACGCCCGGTTATCGCCGGCGGATCCTGGCGGCCGGGGAGATGCGCGAACTGGGCACGCGCTCGGCGGAACTGCACCGCGAAGCCGGGAAGTTCGCCGGGCAAACGGGAAGGATCGATTGGGTGATAGGCGTGGAAGGGGACGCCGCGGGAATCGTGGAAGGAGCGGTGAACGCTGGAGTCTCGCGCTCGCACACTCGCGTGTTTGCGAGTTCCGAAGAGGCGGCCAAATTTCTTGAGGACTTTGTGGCTCCCGGGGACCTGCTGCTGGTGAAAGGTTCGCGCGGCGTAAAAATGGAGCGTGTGGTCGACCGCGTGCTGGCCGTGCATGCGCCGGAGTTGGCGGCCGCTGAGAAGGTGCGGCACTAAATGCTGTACTACCTTCTTTATCACCTCCTGCAGAAGTATTTCAGTCCGTTCAATGTGTTTCGCTACATCACGGTGCGCACGGTGTATGCCAGCCTAACCGCGATGTTCCTGGCGTTTGTGTTCGGGCCCTGGCTGATTCGCAAGCTGCGGGAGCTGCAGATTGGCCAATACATACGCGAAGAAGGGCCGCAGAATCACCAGAAGAAGGCGGGCACGCCGACCATGGGCGGAGTGTTGATCGTGCTTTCGACCGTGGTTCCCACGCTGTTGTGGGCCGACTTGACGAACGGTTTTGTGCTGTTGACGCTGTTCGCGCTGCTGGGATTCGCGGTCATCGGGTTTGTGGATGACTATGCCAAAGTATCGAAGCAGCGCAACCTGGGCCTGAGCAGCAAGAACAAGTTCCTGTTGCAGATCTTCGTCAGTTCGATCGTAGGGATCGGGCTGCTGGCGCTGGCCACGCGCAGCGCCTACTCGACCGAGTTGATGATTCCATTTCTAAAGCGCGTGCATCCGGATCTGGTGGTGCATTCGCTGCTGAGGTCGGCGCACTTGTGGCCGCTGGCGTTCGTGCCATTCTTGATTTTTGTTTCGGTGGTGATCGCCGGGGCGTCCAACGCGGTAAACCTGACCGACGGGCTGGACGGATTGGCCATCGGCTGCACGGTGATCGCCGCCGGCGCATTGACGGTGCTGACGTACGTGAGCAGCAACTACCGCTGGGCCACGTATCTGGAAATTCAGTACATTCCGCGGGTGGGCGAGCTGACCGTGCTGTGCGGGGCGCTGGTGGGCGCTTCGCTGGGATTTCTGTGGTACAACGCGCACCCGGCCGAAGTGTTCATGGGGGATGTGGGCTCGCTCTCTCTGGGCGGAACGCTCGGCGTCATCGCGGTGATTATCAAGCAAGAGATTTTGCTGTTTTTCGTGGGCGGAATCTTTGTCATCGAAGCGGTGTCGGTGATTCTGCAGGTAGGGTCGTTCAAGCTGCGCGGCAAGCGTATTTTCCGGATGGCGCCGATCCATCATCATTTTGAATTGCTGGGGTGGAGCGAATCGAAAGTGATCGTGCGCTTTTGGATTGTGGCGCTGGTGTTTGCGTTGTTTGCGTTGACCACGTTGAAGCTGAGGTAGCTATGCCGGGCCCGGTGGAGTTGAACGGAAAGCGCGTGCTGGTGGTGGGGCTGGCGCGCACGGGAATAGCAACCGCGCTGTTTTGTGCCGCGCGGGGCGCCGTTGTGACTGCCACCGACTCGCGCACGGAGACGGAGATCGGCGACGACGTGGCGGGAAAGCTGCGCGGCGCGAATGTGAACCTGGAACTGGGCGGCCACCAGGAGTCAACGTTTTTGCAACAGGATCTTATTGTGCCTAGCCCGGGCGTGCCGGCCGATGCGCCGCTGCTGGAATCCGCACGAGCCCACAAGGTGCCGATCTGGAGTGAAATCGAACTGGCTTACCGGTTCCGGCAGGGCAAGCTGATCGGTATCACCGGCTCGAATGGGAAGACCACGACCACCTCGCTGGTTGAGCACATTTTGCGGATGGCGGGAGTGCCTACGCTCTTGGCGGGCAATATCGGGACGCCGCTGATCGCCTGCGTGTCGAGCATGAGGCACGACACGGTGACGGTGACGGAAGTGAGCAGCTTCCAGCTTGAGCTCATTCAAAATTTCCGGACCGACGTCAGCGTGCTCCTGAATCTCACGCCCGATCATCTGGACCGCCATCACAGCATGGAGCTGTACCGCAAAGCCAAAGCGCGCATTTTTGAAAATCAGGGCGCGGCAGATTTTGCGATCCTGAATGCCGACGATCCTGGCACCACCCCGCTGGCGCCCACACGCCCGCATGTGTATTGGTTCAGCCACAAGCAAAGAGCAGCACAGGGGGCGTTCCTGCGTGGTGAGGACATCGTGTTTCGCGACGATGGCAGGGAAGAAGTGGTGATGAAGCGGGCGGAGGTACCACTGCCGGGGACGCACAATCTTGAAAATGTGCTGGCGGCGATTGCCGCGGCGAAAATAGCGGGAGCCCACGCCAAAGCCATTGCGGAGGGAATCCGCTCGTTTGCCGGGGTCGAGCATCGGCTGGAATTCGTGCGCGAAATCAACGGGGTTCGCTACTACAACGATTCCAAGGCCACTAATGTCGACGCCACCTTGAAGGCGCTGGATGCGTTCGCGGGCCGCATCCTGGTGATTCTCGGAGGAAAAGATAAGGGAAGCGATTATTCGGCACTGCGACCATTGTTGCGAGAACGAGCGATTCGGGCGTTGCTGATTGGAGCGGC
Organism: Candidatus Acidiferrum sp.; assembly: GCA_035309625.1. GTDB lineage: Bacteria > Acidobacteriota > Terriglobia > Acidiferrales > UBA7541 > Acidiferrum. The sequence continues at coordinate 35,489 of DATGEY010000102.1, read as the reverse complement.
GGCCGACAAGATCGCGATTCAGATTGAAGGTTCCACGGCCATCGAGCGTGCCGGCACGTTGGAGCGAGCGATGGAAATCGCATCGCGAGATGCTCGCGGCGGAGACGTTGTTCTGCTGGCTCCTGCGTGCGCCAGCTTCGACCAATTTGAGAATTACGAGCATCGCGGACGGGTATTCAAGGCGCTAGTTTACGAACTGGAGCAGCGCGCCAAGGAATTGCCGAGTATCGATCGCGGCGCAACTTCGGCCCGGGGGTGAACAGGTATGCCCAGACGTTTAGAGAATGATCGCTGGCTGTTTGGGGTAACGCTGATGCTGTGCCTGCTGGGCGCGGTGATGATTTACAGCGCGTCCGCGGTCACCGCCGATCAGCAGTATGGCCGATCCTACATTTTTCTGCTGCGTCAGGCCGCCTGGCTGCTGTTGGGCTTGCTCGGTATGTTTGCGTTGATGCGGACGGATTACCGGCGCCTGCGCGAGCCGGCCGTGGTTTATCCGGCAGTATTCCTGGTCTTGCTGATGCTGGTGGGCGCGTTTTTTCTGGACAAGTCCCACGCCACTCATCGTTGGATTCGTTTTGGACCGGTGGGCATTCAGCCTTCGGAGTTGGCTAAGCTGGCGGTGGTCTTGTACCTGGCATGGTTCCTGGATCTAAAGCGGCGCGGCGTGTCCACCATGGAATTCCGGAAAGAGGATTTCCTGCATACGATTCTCCCGGCTGCCGGACCGATTCTGGTATGTGTTGTCCTGATTTTGCTGCAACCTGATCTCGGCACTTCGGTGGACATTGTGCTGATTACGGCGGCCATCCTGTTTGTGGCAGGGCTGTCTTGGAAGTGGCTGGTTACAGGAGGGGTGGCGGCGTTGCCAGTCCTTTATCTGCTGATTACGCACGTTCCTTATCGGCAGGCGCGGCTCATGGCGTTCTTCGATCCTGGTTCGGACCCGCAGGGGGCGGGATTTCAACTCTTGCAATCGTTGATCGCCGTGGGCTCCGGCGGCTTCACCGGCGTGGGCCTGATGGAGAGCAAGCAAAAGCTCTTTTACCTTCCGGAAGCGCACACCGATTTTATTTACGCAGTGATTTGCGAAGAGCTTGGTTTTATCGGCGCCATGGCAGTGATCGCGCTCTTCGCGGTTTACGGCTGGCGCGGATTGCGCGCGGCTTTCGGCGCTCCCGATGGATTTGGGCGACTGCTGGCACTGGGAATTACGGCGATGGTGCTATTTCAGGCGCTGATCAACTTTGCGGTGGTGCTGGGCATGGTGCCGACCAAAGGGATTCCTCTGCCATTTGTGAGCTACGGGGGCTCGAGCTTACTGGTGATGCTGCTGGCTACTGGCGTGCTACTGAACATCTCGCAGCAATCCAGAGAGCCGGCGTGGTGATCGATCTTGCTGGTAGGGAGGCAGCATGCCTGCACGCGCAGGCGGGTTGGGTCCCTACTTGGCAGGAGCGCCATCCATGAAACTTTTGATCGCGGGGGGCGGGACCGGGGGGCACGTTTTTCCGGCGCTGGCAATTGCCAGGGAATGGATGTCGAGGGGAAGCGAGCGAGACGTGGTGTTAGTGGGAACGCAACGCGGAATCGAAATGAAGCTGGTGCCGCAGGCTGGGCTGCCGCTGGAAACGCTGCGGGTGGCGGGGCTGAAGGGCAAGGGTGGCGCGACGCTGGCGAGAAATTTGGCGATGCTGGGCTCCGGCCTAAGCGACGCTTTCGATGTGCTGCGCAAGCACAAGCCGGTGGCGGCGTTTGGTGTGGGAGGCTACGCCGCCGGCCCGATGATGCTGGCCACCTGGATACGCGGTGTGCCCAACATAATTTTCGAGCCGAATGCGGAGCCGGGCTTTACCAACCGGGTGCTGGCAAAAATTTCCACGCGCATCGCTACCGGTTACGAGGTTTCGGCGCGAACTTGGGGCGCGAAAGCGCAGGTTACCGGCTGCCCGGTACGTGCGGAGTTCTTCTCAATTGCGCCGCGGACGCCGCAGAAGCCTTTTCGGTTGCTGATCACCGGGGGCAGTCAGGGTGCGCTGATCATCAATCGCACGGTGGTCGATGCCATGGATACGCTTGCAACGAGAAAGGCCGATCTGGCTATCGTGCATCAGACCGGCGAACGCGATTATAATGCGGTGCGCACTGCGTACGCGCGGCGCGACTTTCCCGCGGAAGTGGCGCCCTTTCTATCGAACATGGCGGAGCGCTTCGCCTGGGCGGACCTGGTCGTCTGCCGGGCAGGGGCCATCACCGCTGCGGAAATTGCCGCTTCCGGCCGCGCCGCCATCTTCATCCCCTTCGGGCATGCCACCGACAGCCACCAGTTGCGGAATGCGCAAGAAATGGCGCGTGCGGGCGCCGGACGCGTCATTGCCGAATCGGAGCTTACGCCCGAGCGCTTGTGCAGAGAAATATTTTCCCTCCTCGACCAGCCCGGGGAAATCGAACGCCAGTCGGGTGCCGCGCGAAGCCTGGCTCGGCCGAACGCCGCTCGCGACATCGTTAACATGATTGAAGGGGTAATCGAGGGTAGAGCATGATGGTTTCCTTCCGCAATTTTCAGCGCATTCATCTGGTCGGGATCGGCGGCATCGGCATGAGTGGCATCGCCGAAGTGCTGCTGACGCTGGGCTATTCGGTGTCCGGTTCGGACACTAAGCCCTCGAATATTACCGAACGCCTGCAGAATCTTGGGGCTGCGGTGCACGAAGGACACAAGGCCGGCAACGTGGAAGGCGCACACGTGGTAGTTACTTCATCGGCGATCAACGCCAGCAATCCGGAAGTGATCGAAGCGCACAAGAAGAAGATTCCGGTGATACCACGCGCGGAAATGCTGGCTGAACTGATGCGCTTGAAATACGGCATCGCGGTGGCCGGGGCGCATGGTAAGACCACCACCACCTCGATGGTCGCTTCCGTGCTCGCGGCGGCGCACCTGGATCCGACGTTTGTGATCGGTGGCCGGGTGAACCAAGCGGGCACCACCGCGCGTCTGGGTAAAGGCGAATTCTTTGTGGTAGAAGCCGACGAAAGCGATCGCAGCTTCCTATTCTTTTCGCCGGTGGTTGCCGTGGTCACCACCATTGACCGGGAGCATCTCGATCAATACTCCTCGCTGGAGGACATCCAGGACTGTTTTGCACAATTCGTCAATCGCGTGCCCTTTTACGGCGCGGCGATTCTTTGCCTCGATGAACCCAATGTGCAGGCCATCATCCCCAATGTGAAGCGCCCGATCATCACTTATGGGACATCCAGTCAGGCCGACCTGGTCATCAGCGACATCAAACTCGAAGGCCTCAGCAGCGAATTTCGGCTGACCTACAAAGGCGACGACCTCGGGATATTTCAGCTGTTTCACCCGCCGGGCATCCACAACGTGCGCAACGCCGCCGCCGCGGCGGGAGTTGCGCTGTATTTAAACGTTCCGGCGGATCTGATTCGCGAAGGCTTGGGTAGATTTGCCGGTGTGGGCCGGCGCTTCGACATTAAGGGCGTGGCCAACGACATAACCGTAATCGACGATTACGGCCATCATCCCGCCGAAATCCGCGCCACCCTGGAAGCTGCGCGCATCTGCAAATTCAATCGCTTGCTGGTGCTTTTCCAGCCCCATCGCTACACCCGCACCCAGCATTTGTGGGATGAGTTCTGCCGGGCCTTCAATCAAGCTGACGTGCTGGTTCTTACCGACATCTATGCCGCCAGCGAACCGCCCGTCGCGGGGATCACCAGCGAAGCTCTGGCCAATGCCATTCGCGAGGCCGGACATAAGAATGTGCATTATTTCCGCTCCATGCAGGAAAGCATCGAGTTTTTACTGCGCGAAGCGCGTCCTCTGGACGCCATCCTGACCATCGGCGCCGGCAACGTAAGCCGCGCCAGCAATGAACTGATGGTTTTGCTGGGTGCCGAGCATCCCACGCCCCATGCGCATTGAGGACCCCAAAATCGTCGCAGTTCTTCCCGATCTGCACGTCCAGCTTTTTCGGGACGCCTCGCTTGCAGAACTGACCTCCCTGGCCATTGGGGGCAGCACGGATTTGCTGCGCATCAGGAAGCACGAAACCATTCCCGGCGTGATGAACTTGCTCGACGAGCATGGTTTACCGCATCGATTCCTGGGCGGCGGCTCCAACCTGCTTGTCGGCGATGGCGAACTCCCCTGGGTGGTTTTGCAATTGGAGTCGCCCGATCCGGACGTTGTTCTGGAAGGTAATTTCGCGCGGGTGGATGCGGCAGCGGATCTTGGGCGCACAGTGACCTACTGCGCCAAGCACGACCTCGGCGGCATGGAAGGTTTGATCGGCGTGCCGGGCACCGTGGGGGGTGCCTTGCGTATGAATGCCGGGGCCTATGGGATGCAGATCGGCTCGTATGTTCGAGAGGTCAAGTTGTACCGGGCGGCCACCCGCAGGATAGAAATCCTCAGTGGCGAACAAATTTCCTTTGAATACCGTCACACTTCTTTTGCACCTGATGATATGATGCTCGCGGTGAAGCTGGAACTTCCCTCCAAACCGTTCAAAGAAATTCTCCAAGGGATTCGTATCTGCAATGAAAAGCGGCGTTCGAGCCAGCCGCTGGGCCAGAAAAGCGCCGGCTGCATCTTCAAAAATCCCCCGGGGGCCTCCGCGGGACGCATGATCGATGATCTTGGCCTGAAGGGTCTGAGCATCGGCGACGCGCGGGTCAGCGACCGCCACGCCAATTTTTTTGTGAACGCCGGCAAAGCCGGCGCCAGGGACATGCTGGCACTGATTTCCAGTGTGCGCGAAAGGGTGCAATCGGCTTTCGACCTTGAACTCGAGCTTGAGGTGGTTATTTGGAACGGTTGAAGACCATATCGCGGAGCGCCACGGCGGACGCCGAGGCGTATCGGCCGGAACTTGCCGGTGACGATGAGCCGCGCTATTTGCGTCGCCAGAAGCCGGTCGAAATCCGCCGCAAGAAATTCAGCGGCCGGACCTGGCCCTTCTACCGGCGCGTTTTGTTTTACGGGGTCATAGGAATCGCCGGTGTGTCCGCGGCGTGGACGGCCGGCCGGTTTCTGCTTTACGGAAAGCAAATGCTGCTGGTCAAGCCAGAACAAATTGAGATCAACGGCAACCATATCGTGAGCCGCGATGCGGTGCTGCAGCAATTTGTGCGCGACCGCGGACGTAGCGTGCTGCGCATTCCGCTGGATGCTCGGCGAAGCGCTCTGGAAGAAATCTCCTGGATCGAATCCGCCGCCGTGCAACGCGTTCTTCCCAATCGCATCCGCATCGATTTGATCGAGCGAACGCCGATTGCATTTCTGCGCAATGGCACGGAACTTGCTCTCATCGACTCGCATGGCGTGATTCTCGACCGCCCCCGCGGCGAAGATTTGCAATTTCCAATTATAACCGGCCTGTCCGAGAGCATGCCGCGCGAGGAACGGGGTAAGCGGATGCAGACCTACCAGGAGTTTATGACCGACGTCGAACTGGTCCGTTCCGGATCCTCCGACCGCGTCAGCGAAGTGGACCTCGCCAACCCAAAGGATTTGCGCGCGGTAATGACCGGCATTGCTAGCCCCAATGATCCGCAAGCGCTCACCATCCACTTTGGGGCCGGAGATTTCACCGGCAAGTACCGCATGGTGGTTGAAAATTTTGCGCAGTGGCAAGCCAGCAATGGCCGCGTCCACTCCATCGATTTGCAGTACGCGAAGCAAGTGGTGCTGAATCCGGAAAGCAATAGCACCAGCGCCGCGAAAACAAGATAGAGGCATCACCGGAGAGCGCGTTTGGCGAAGAGGGATAAATATTTAATAGGGCTGGATATCGGCAGCACCAAAACGTGCGCGCTGATTGCGGAGATTGATGAAGAGCAGGTGAAGTTTTTGGCGCTGGGCGCCGCGGAATCCAAGGGACTACGCAAGGGGCTCATTGTAAATCTGGACTCCACCGTCAGCTCGATTCGCCGCGCGGTGGAAGAAGCCGAGGGCGTGGCTAACGTACCGGTGGAGGCCGCGGTGATCGGCGTGGCGGGCGGCCATGTGCGCGGCGTAAACAGCCGTGGTGGTGTATCGCTAGGCCACCGGTCGCGGGATATCGAGCGGGAAGATGTGCGCCGGGCTATTGATGCGGCGCGGAACATCACGCTGCCGCCCGACCGCGAAGTCTTGCACGTGCTTCCTCACGAATTTTTGGTTGATGCGCAAGAGGGCATTCGCGATCCCCTCGGCATGGTAGGCCAACGCTTGGAGGCCAACGTTCACCTGGTCACCTCCTCGATCGCCGCCACGCAAAATCTGGTTACCGCCGCTAATCGCGCGGGAATCTTGATCAGCGACACCGTGCTTGAGCCGCTGGCGTCAGCCGAGTCCTGTCTGACGCAAGACGAGCGCGAGTTGGGATGCTGCTTGTTGGATATCGGCGGGGGCACGACGGAACTCATCGTATACGGGGGCGGGGTGGTGCGCCACACCAGTGCGGTGCCTGTGGGTGGCGATCATTTCACCAATGACCTGGCGGTTGGCTTGCGCACCCCAATCCCCGAGGCCGAGCGCATCAAGCGCCACCACGGTTGCGCCGCTCTCTCTTTGTTGCCCGAAGACCATCCAATCCAGATCGCCAGCGTCGGCGACCGTCCGCCGCGCACTATTTTTGCGCGCCAGCTTACCGACATCATCGAGCCGCGCGCCCAGGAGTTGCTGGCGCTGATTCGCGACGATCTGCGGCGCGCCGGTCTCGACAAACAAATTCCGGCGGGATTCGTGCTCGCTGGAGGAGGCGCGAAGCTCAGTGGCCTGATCGATCTTGCGGAACAGTACTTCCATTTGCCCATGCGTATCGCGGAGCCTAAGGGCCTCGGCGATTTGCCTGAGCAGGTGGCTCAGCCTGAATATGCAACGGTTGTCGGTCTTGTGTTGTACGGCGCGAAAGCGCGGCGGGCGGCGCCGCAGCGCACCGGAAATCTGGTGTCGAAACTCAAGTCCATGTTTGCTGGCGCGTCGTGAAACCCACCCGAACGACTCGCAGCAAGACTGGATAAGAACGAGGGGAGCATGAACAAAGAAACGGGGATCCGGATGAGCTTCAGCGAGGAGCTGCAGCCGGCAAAGATTAAAGTCATCGGTGTGGGCGGCGGTGGGTGCAACGCCGTGAACCGGATGATTCGAGCGAAGGTCGAGGGCGTCGAATTCATTACGGCGAATACGGATTTGCAGGCCTTGAAGCTGTCCCAAGCTCCGGTGAAGCTGCAATTGGGTGCGAAACTGACCAAAGGACTGGGCGCCGGAGCCAATCCGGAGGTGGGCCGCAAAGCTGCGCTGGAAGATACGGAAAAAATTATCGAAGCGCTGGAAGGTTCGGACATGATCTTCATCACCGCCGGCCTTGGCGGGGGCACTGGGAGCGGTGCCGCGCCGGTGGTCGCTTCACTGGCCAGCGAACTCGGTGCACTAAGCGTCGCGGTGGTCACCAAGCCGTTTGCGTTTGAAGGCAAGCGCCGCATGCTCCAGGCGGAGCAGGCATTGCAGGAGTTGATCAATGCCGTGGATACCGTCATCGTCATTCCCAACGAGCGTTTGATGGAAACGGTCGAGCGTGGCACCAGTTTCTTCGACGCGTTCCGCATTGCTGATGACATCCTGCGCCAGGCAGTGCAGGGCATCTCAGACATCATTACCGTGCCCGGTATCATCAATCGCGATTTTGCGGATGTGAAAGCGATCATGCACGGCCAGGGCTACGCGGTGATGGGCACTGCCGTCGCTACGGGGACCAATCGCGCGGTCGATGCCGCGAACCGGGCCATTGCCAGTCCGCTGCTGGAAGACAACACGATCCAGGGCGCTCAAGGCATTCTCATCAATATTTCCGGCAGCTCCAGCTTGACTCTGCACGAGGTGCACGAAGCCTCCTCGGTCATCCAGAAAGCCGCGCACGAAAACGCCAACATTATTTTTGGCGCGGTGCAGGACGATCAGATGAAAGACACCGTGAAGATCACAGTTATCGCCGCTGGCTTCAAGGACGCCAACAAGAAACAAGCCCAGCAACGTCCTTCTTTCCTGCCCAAGACGTGGAAGGCCGGACGCGAAGTGCCGGAACCACAACCCGAACCGCCGCCGCAGCAGCAGGCCAATGTGGTGCACCAGGTCCAGGAAAACGTCCGTGAAGTAGCTCGCGAGGTTCCGGCGGACGACCTCGACGTGCCGACATTCCTTCGCCGTCACGCGCAAAAGGCCTAGACGCACTTCACGCAGAGGTTGTCACGCAGGGCAGCCGTCTTCCGCGCCCTTTGTGTATTTGTGCCCGCCAACCGCGCCGGTTCATCATAGTAAAGACAGCTTGCCGTAACCGGAGGAAAGTCGTGGCTCAACATGCAGTGCAGTTGGGTGCTTTTGGGGTCTGGACATTTCAATTGGACAATTTCCCTGCGGCTCGCGCGCAAGAAACGGTTGCCGAATTGGAAGAATTGGGTTTCGGCGCGCTCTGGTTTGGCGAAGCGACCGGACGCGAAGCCCTCACCAACGCATCTTTGCTCTTGGCAAAAAGTAAGCGCATCGTGATCGCCACGGGCATTGCCAACATCTACGGACGCGATCCGGTCGCCATGGCTGCCGCGCAGAAAACGCTGGCCGAGGCGTACCCCAACCGCTTCCTGCTCGGTCTGGGGGTAAGTCACGTTCCCTTGGTCGAGAAATTACGTGGCCATCGCTACGACAAACCGCTGGCAACCATGCGCGCGTATTTGGACGCAATGGACAAAGCTCCTTTTCAAGCCGCGCCACCCGCCACCAGACCGCTGCGTGTTTTGGCGGCCCTAGGCCCGAAAATGCTGCAGCTTTCCGCGGAGCGTGCAGATGGCGCGCATCCCTACAACACAACTCCCAAGCACACCGCGGAGGCTCGCGAACTGCTCGGGCCGGGTCCTTACTTGTGTCCCGAGCAGGCAGTGGTGCTGGAGAAGGATCCAGCCAAGGCGCGCGCCGTCGCCCGAAAGTTTCTTGCCATCTACCTGACTTTGCCCAATTACACCAATAACTTTTTGCGCTTGGGATTTCGGGAAACGGATTTCAGCAATGGAGGGAGTGACCACCTGATTGATTCTGTGGTTGCCTGGGGCGACTTGAAAGCCGTACTGAATCGCATCCACGAGCATCACTCCGCAGGCGCGGACCATGTCTGCATTCAGGTGCTTACAGAGGACCCCAAAACTTTTCCTTTCCGCGAATATCGGGAGTTGGCATCGGCAATCCCCAGGAAATAAGATTCCAAGCTGCGCGTCCTTCAGTGATTGCTCGAGGCTGCGAGTACCCCCACCAACTTTCGCACTTCAGTCGCAAACGCTTGGTAGTCTTCTTGCCCATATGCAAGAACGCTGCCCAGTCCCGAATGCAACTCGCGCGCGCCGGTTTGCCGAGCCACTTGCAACACATTCGAGGCATTGAGGCCGCCGCCGGGAAGGACGATGATGCGTTCTTTCGCCGCTGCGACTAGCCGCGCTAACGTGCTAACTCCGGCGGGTGCGCTCAGCGCGCCTCCAGACGTCAGGATGCGCGTGGCTCCCGTCTCAATCACCTGTTCCAGCGCCGCGGCCAGGTCTGCCACCTCATCAAACGCGCGGTGAAACGTTGTTGGCAACGGCTTTGCAAGGTGCACTAGTTCCCGCGTCCGTTCCTCGTCCACTTGCCGCTGCGTCGTCAATACTCCAAGGACAACTCCGTTCATTCCCAGACGTTTGGCCTCCGCGATACCGCGGCGCATCTGTTCGATTTCGTCGCTCGAATAAACAAAATTCCCGGCACGTGGCCGAATCATCGCAAAAACCGGCACTTGCACCAGCCCACGCGTCCGGCGCATAAGGACTTCGCTGGGCGTTAATCCGCCCCGTTGCAGGTCGGCGCACAACTCAATGCGGTGCGCGCCGCCGCGCTCGGCGGCCGCCGCAGCTTCCGCCGTCTCTGCCGATATTTCCATTAGATATGTGCGCACCACAGAGCGGTAAGGTTAGCAGGTTGCGGTTCAGTGCGCAGGCAGCTCAATGGGCCAGGACGTCGAAGCGCGCAATCGCGAAACCAGCGGCCGCGCCGATGAATACGTCGGAAGGGAAGTGTGCTCCGGTAGTCACCCGCGAAAAACTGATCGCAGTGGCCAGCGTATACGCGACAATGGGTACCCACCTATGATGCCGGTAGCGCTGCGCGAAAACGTCGGCGACGGAAAAAGCCATCATCGCATGACCGGAAGGGAAGCTGCTGCCCTTGCCGAACAATGAATTGTGCGTCGCAAAAAATGTATCGTTGTATGCGCCATTGGGAGGGAACTCCGAAGGGCGCGCGCGCCGGGCGACCGCCTTCATGGCTACCATCAGCACGGCGTCATTCAGAACCGCTTCGCCGGCCAACAACCCCGTCCCTTGCCCATAGGAGTCCCTTCGGAGCAGACTCACTACGTAAAATCCAGCGGGGACGATGGCAATCAGGCCGCCGCTGATCGAACTCTTGAATACTTTGTTGTAGCCTTCAAAAAGGTCGGTCTGCCGCACCTTGCGCTCGAGTGGCGGATCTTCCTTGATAAACGCCACCGTGCCACCGAGGATAATCGCGGTAGGTAGCCAGTGCTTTCCTTCCGCGAGCTTTACCGGAAACAGCCAAATCTCTTTTTCATCGTGCGCGAACCTGGCGGGCATTTTGCGCCAGGAAACTTCCAGATCGGCAGGATCTGGCACTACATGTGTGCCGGGGGTCGAACTCGCCGTTGAATGGTTGGAGGAAGACTGCGGCTCCGGGGCATCCAGCGATATTCCCTGTGCCCGGCTGGAAATCGGTGTTAGCGCCAAAAAAAGTATGGAAGAAGCGGCGATCAACCGCGGAAAGCCCAGAGAATAAACCATCGATGAACAAGTCCCCCTGAAACCGAGCAGGCGGACCGGGGACTGCATCGGGTATTTCCATCAGGTAAGATGATGCCGTCTCGCAAAAGGTTCGCCCCCCATAAGAACATTTCGCGCGCGCCTCCGCGCTTGTCACAACCTTTTCTTGTTGATAGTCTTGCGCTCCATACTCCGGAGCTCGGTCGGATTCTTGCTTTGCTCAACCCTAGGCCGGAAGCGCAAAGGAGACCATTTTATGAAAAACGTTTCCAAGCTCAGCATATGGCTGCTTATCCTGGCAACCGCGGTATTGGCCGGCTGTCAGGAGTCCTATCACGAAAAAGACGAACGTTATGTTTTGATCGCCGCCAACATAAATCTGCCTTACTGGCAAGAAGCCGACGCCGGCCTGCGCGATGTCGCCAAAGAGATGGGCATCGGCGTGAAGGCGGAGATGGACGGTCCGGCTTCCTATTCTCCTAAAGACGAAGTGGATGCTTTCCAGCGGGCGGCCAGCTCCCATCCGGCGGGCATACTTGTTTCGGTCGCTAACCCGGAGTTGCTGCAAGCGCCCATCGCCGCGGCCATTGCCAGTGGCATTCCGGTGATTTGCCTGGACTCCGACGCTCCCGATTCCAAGCGGGTGATGTTTATCGGCACCGATAATTTCCGCGCCGGACAGGAAAGCGCCAAGCGCATCGCGGACATTTTGAAGGGGCACGGCGACATCCTGCTGGTCACCATTCCGGGCCAACTCAATTTGGAAGAGCGGGTTCGCGGCGTGAACGAAGCATTGAAGAAATATCCTGGCGTGAAGATCGTGCAGACCATCGATGATAAGGGTGACTCCAACAAGGCCTTCGATGGCGTAAATGCCATCCTGTCCGCCAAGAAGCCCAAGATCGATGGCATTCTCTGTCTGGAGGCCTCCGGCGGAGCGGGCGCCGCCAGTGCCTTGCGGCGCGTGGATATGAACGGCAAGGTGCCGGTGGTTTCTTTCGACAAGGACCCCGACACGCTGGACTGGATCGACCGCGGTGGAATCAATGCCACGATAGCTCAGAAGCCGTATCTGATGGCTTATTACGGCGTTAAATTTTTGGACGACCTGCATCACAACGCGGTGCATGAATTTAAAGACTGGCGCAACGCGCCGGCTTCACCGCTCCCGGCCTGGGTCGATACTGGCACCGCCGTGGTGGATAAGACCAATCTGGCGGCTTTTCGCGAAGCGTTGTCCGCGCATCCCAAACCGATGTAGTTCGGCGTGAAAGTTGAATCGACGCAAGATGTGTCGACCATTCTTCGGGTGTAGTCTTGACCTGCCTGCAAAAGCGCGTGGGCATCGCGCTGCCTGATTTCCGCGACGTGGCCAGCGGTGCAACGCTCGAAGAATCAGAATCTATCCGTTAATCACTTTTATTTTGCTTACAGCCGGGCGTGTTCGGCGCGGTCCCGGTGCCGCAAGCGCGGCCCTGCTCCTGGATTGGCCCCGCTGTAATGGTTGTGCGGCTTGGCGCAAGAGGTGGCCCACCACCGCGAGGCATATTTCGGCAACTCGCACATCTTTACACAACTCCCCAGGCTTTTCGCTTTCGAGCAATGGCAGTAGCATCCCCCGGCCGGCGTGGATTGCAGTCGGCCCGGCGTGTCCCCCAGCAAACTGCACGGCGTCACTAACGGTATGCTGGCCAGCAGCAGCACCTTCCGAAGCAGACTTTTCGAAGTGTTTGCCGTGAATTGCGCGCTCACCTGGGCATTCTGTTAGCGATGCCCCATAAAACCGATAGCGCGGGACGCCTGAAAATTTTGTTACCGGGGTCCTGGAACTAGCTCAGCCACCCGCAAGGAGGTTTGCAGCAAAGGAAAGATAGAGCCATGAGCAGAAATGGTGGATTCCCAGAATTCACGGCGAACCGCGTTCCAAAAGTGAATTTGCGAACCAATTTGGGGCAGGAACGACGCCCATCGCAGCTTCTAACTAATACATACAAAACCAGTTATCCCACCTTACTGCTAAGCACGTCTTGGCGCAAAGCGTGCACTACCTCTCGCGGTTGGTGCGTTTCCGATGACGGATCAAGAAGAGAGACGAGCGAGGGGGAAGGGGCTTGCTCGCCACTTTTCAAGGTTCGTTCCCACCTGCCTCTGAGAGGGAAGCTAGGATGGATGACCCCACGCGTCGGTGTGAAAACGACACTGACAAATGGAAGCGCGCCACTCGGGGCCCTTGTTCCCAAGCAAGGGCCCCGCTTTTTTGCCCACGGGCCCAGTAGGACAGTCATTTCTGGCTGTCCGGAACTAACATCTCGCTGCGCAATCGGCGGCGCCGCTAGTTCAGCTTCTTGGTCACCGCAATATTCAATTGATGCAACACGTGGATGACTTCCGTGTCGCGCAACCGCGAAGCGTCATATTCAAAGGAAAGCCGGCTTTTCTCATCCACCCGAAAGCTCCGCAACCCGTACGTATTGGCAAAGGTTCCCAGACTGCGTAATTGTCCCTCGCTCAAGGGCGTCTGCAATTCATAAGTAACTTCCACAAGTGTCATGCGCCGCATAGTAGCACATACTTCTGTCGCTGCCTCGCGGACTCCGCAGCCATCCCTTGGTAGGTAAGAAAGAGGTTGAGAGGCAGGCAGGTTCGTTCATTGAGTGAGGTCTCTGGTTCTTGCAATATAGGGGTGGGGGGTATACCATGTTTCAGGAGCATAAAGCATGTCCGCGACGAAGGAGCGGTTCAACCTGGCGGATGTCGCTTGCGCCAGCGAAGCCAGGCCGCGACGCGCGGTTGGTGTCGATCCGGAAATAAAGGCAGTCAATCGCCACCGGCTGCGCCGCATCGAAGGCCAGATCCGCGGCCTGCAAAAAATGGTGGAAGAGGATCGCTACTGCCCGGACATCATCACCCAGGTGGCCAGCGTGCAAGAGGCGCTGCGTGGCGTGGCGCGCAACCTGATGCGTAATCATTTGCAGCACTGCGCCGCCAAAGCGTTGCGCAGCGGCAAAAAGCAAGAAACACAAGCGATGTACGACGAACTGTTGGAGCTGATTTACGCGCACCTGCGCTGAACGAGTTATGCCAGTCGAAAAATGCCATTGAGCCAAAGACACGGAGCAGAATGGAACGCGATCCAGTTTGTGGTATGAATGTCGAACCGGCGAAAGCCGCAGCCAAGATTGAGCACAACGGCTCAACGTACTACTTCTGCGCGTCGGGATGTGCCAAGCGTTTTCAGCAGGAACCGGGAAAATACCTGCACGCCGGGAAAGTGCGATCTGCGTCGCCGGGGTTAGTAAACCGCAGCAGCTCGCCCGCATCTGCGGCGGCCACAGCGCCGGCAGCTATCCCTCACGTTGCGCAACAAACCCAATCCCCCTCACTAGCGGAAATAGGGCCGCCGCAAACCTCCGATAATTCCTTCGCACCCAGGCAAGCCCGTTACACCTGCCCGATGCACCCGGAAATCGTGCGGACCGCTCCCGGCGCTTGTCCCATCTGCGGTATGGCGCTGGAGCCGATGGATGTCTTCGCCGAGGTCGAAGCGGACCCTGAGTACGACTCCATGCGCCAGCGCTTCTGGGTCAGCGCCGCGCTGTCTGCGCCTTTGCTGATGCTCTCGATGTTTGGGGAATTGCTTGGTTTTCGCCTCACGCCAAACTTATTTCATCTGACCGAATTCGCCCTGGCTACTCCGGTAGTGTTTTGGGGCGGCTGGCCTTTCTTCCAACGTTTCTGGGCTTCGCTGGTCCATCGCTCTCCCAATATGTTCACGCTGATTGGGCTAGGCACCGGCGCGGCCTATCTGGATAGCGTAATCGCGACGTTCTTCCCCGCTGTCTTTCCGGTATCGTTTCGCGACATGCACGGCGCCGTCCCAGTCTATTTCGAGGCTGCGGCCGTCATCACTACTTTGGTGCTCCTGGGCCAGGTGCTGGAGTTGCGAGCCCGCCAGCGGACCTCCGGCGCGATCCGTGCGCTGCTGAATTTGTCGCCGCAGCGAGCCCACAAGCTAACCGGGGAAGCCTCGGAAGAAGACATTTCACTCAGCGAAGTACACAACCGGGACCAGTTGCGTGTGCGCCCCGGCGAGCGCGTTCCGGTGGACGGCAAGATTCTGCAAGGCGCCAGCGCCATAGACGAATCCATGATCACTGGCGAACCCATGCCCGTCGAGAAATCCGTCGGCGATAAAGTTATCGGCGGCACTTTGAACAGCAGCGGAACCTTCATCATGCACGCAGAGCGCGTCGGCAGCGAAACCACCCTGGCTCAGATCGTCAGGCTTGTCAGCGAGGCGCAGCGCAGCCGCGCGCCCATGCAGCGGCTGGCCGACCAGGTAGCCGCGTATTTCGTACCGGCCGTTATTGCCACGGCGATACTCGCTTTTCTCGGATGGATGTTGTTTGGTCCGGAGCCGCGTTTTGCGCACGCCCTGGTGGCTGCCGTTTCCGTGCTCATCATCGCCTGCCCCTGCGCCCTCGGTCTCGCCACGCCGATGTCCGTCATGGTCGCCGTGGGCCGCGCCGCGCACGCCGGCGTCCTGATTCGTAACGCGGAAGCTCTGGAAACGTTGGCCAAGGTCGATACCCTGGTGCTCGATAAAACCGGCACCCTCACCGAGGGCAAGCCTCGCGTGCTGCGTGTTAGTCTCTTCGACGACAGTGGTTTCACCGAGGACGCATTACTTTCCGTTGCCGCCAGCCTCGAGCACCCCAGCGAGCACCCTCTGGCCCGCGCGATTGTCTCTGCCGCGCAGGAGAAGCGTCTGCCATTTTCCCTGGTAAGCGATTTTGGCGCCGTGTCCGGGCGCGGAGTGCAGGGAATCGTCGGTGGACAGCGCGTGCTGGCCGGAACCGCAAGTTTCTTGCGGGAGCAGGGCATCGACCTTCCCGGCGATCCGGCAGCGGCGACCTCGCAACAGAACTTTTCCACCGCCACTCCGGTGTACCTCGCCGTGGATGCCCGCCCAGTTGGCGCGATTCTTTTATCGGACCGAATGAAATCTTCCACCCGCGAAGCGATTCAAGCTTTGCGTTCCGACGGAGTGCGCTTCGTCCTGCTTACCGGCGACCGCCGCGCCGCAGCCTCACAGGTAGCGGGCGAACTCGGCATAGAAGACGTGGAAGCGGAAGTCTTGCCGCAACAAAAGGGCGAAATCGTCAAACGCTTGCGTGACCAAGGTCGCATCGTAGCCATGGCTGGCGACGGCATCAACGATGCTCCCGCCTTGGCCGCCGCTAGTGTAGGCATCGCCATGGGCACTGGCACCGACGTGGCCATCGAGAGTGCGGGAATCACTTTGCTCAAAGGCGATCTCCGCGGCATTGTTCGTGCCCGCCGGCTGAGCCGCGCCACGGTGAAAAACATCCGCCAAAATCTCGCCTTTGCGTTCCTTTACAACTCGTTGGGGATCCCCATCGCTGCCGGACTGCTATATCCTTTCTTCGGCTGGCTGCTCAGTCCCATGCTGGCCAGCGCCGCCATGAGCTTCAGCTCCGTCTCGGTAATCGCCAATGCCCTTCGCCTGCGCAAAGCGGCGCTGTAGCTAGCGGCTCGATTGTTTGTGATTCAACCGGTTTCAGTTTTGTGCCAGCAGGCCATCGAAGTACGCGCGCATGTCCGGTGAGTCCCAATCCTGGCGCCCGATCACTTTGCGAGCGATTTTGCCATGGCGGTCGATGATGTACGCTTCCGGAATCATCACGGTGCCGTACGAGAGTGCGATGGGCGATCCGCGGTCCTTCGTGCCAGGATCGCGATACGTGGGGAAAGTGACGCCTTGGTCGATGAGGAATTTGGAAAACGCGTAAGGGTCTTCGTCTGCCGCAACCCCCAGCACCATGCCGTTACGCGCCTCGATATATTTTTGCAGGCGATTCAGGGACGGCGCTTCGTCCACGCACGGCGGGCACCAACTGGCCCAAAAGTCCAGCACCACCACTTTGCCGCGCAAGTCCGAGAGCCGTATGGGCTTACTTGAAATCTCCAGCGAGAAATCCCTGGCGGTCTTGCCGGCTATGGACGCTTCGCCCTGGCGATAGCTCGGCATCGCGAACACCACGATGATGCCTATCCCAAACAGCAGTGCGCCCCAGGCGACGATCCTGCGACCGATTCCCATAGTGCTATACTAACGTAACTGCCCCAGGAACGGCCGCTCCACACACATCGCCATGCTGCCTCCTTCCACTATCAGCGAAGCCTTCCCCGCCTTTCCGGGGACCGCGCCGGACCAGCGCATCACCGCCATCGTGCCCGCTCGCAACGAAGAGATGAGCATCGAGTCGTGCGTCCGATCCCTGGCCGAGCAGCCGGAGATCGCAGAAATTTTGGTAGTCAACGATCAATCCTCCGATCGCACCGCCGAGATTGTGCGCGGCTTGACCGCCCAGCTGCACAGTCTGCGGTTGCTCGAAGCTCCGCCGGTCCCTGCCGGCTGGCTCGGCAAGAATCATGCGATTTGGGAGGCGGCCAAGCACGCGAGCAGCCGGTGGCTGCTCTTTATGGATGCCGACGCCGAACTCTGTGAAGGAGCCGCGGCGTGGGCCTTGCGCATCGCAAATGAGAACGGCGCAGCCCTGGTATCCTTCTCGCCCGAGCAACTCATGGGAACCTGGTACGAAAAAGCGCTTATTCCCTTTGTGTATTATCGCTTGGCTAAGCACTTTCCTTATGACCAGGTGAATAACCCGGAATCCAAAACGGCCGCAGCCAACGGCCAATTCCTGATGATTCGTGCCGACGTTTACGATGCCGTCGGCGGGCACCAGAGTGTTGCGAGTGACGTCCTCGAAGACGTGGCCTTGGCCAAGCGCGTAAAGGCCGCGCGATTCCGCATTTGGTTTGGCTCTGGCGCGGGAGTGGTGCGGGCGCGGATGTACCGCTCGTTTGATGCCATGTGGCAGGGATGGGAAAAAAATCTGTATTTGTTGGTCGGCGGAACGCCCGGTACGGTATATCGCGAAATGTTCGCCGTCCTCCCATGGATTTCACTCGCGTTGCTCATTGTCGGCTTCCAGGTGCCGATCGCTCTCGTGGCCGCGGCCGGCCTCTTGCTGGCCAGCCACGCGGTATATGCCGGCACGCTGCTGCGTAACCAATTCCGGGGTATTTACATCCTGTATTACATACCGGCCGTACTGCTCTATGCGGCGGTGCTGTGGGCCTCCTATCGCGCGTACGCGCAAGGATTTGTGCGCTGGAAAGGGCGGCCAGTTGCCGTGAAAGCGGCGGACTAAAACCAATCTATGGTTCTGATTACACGGAAGATCGAATTCTCAGCTTCGCATCTGTACCACAATCCGGCGCTTTCGCCGGAGGAGAACCGGCGCATTTTTGGCAAGTGCAATAATCCCCATGGTCATGGACACAACTACGCTCTGGAAGTTACCGTGGCGGGTGAACCCGATCCGGTGACCGGGATGGTGCTGGACTTGAAAGAGCTGAAAGAGATTCTGGAGCGCGAAATAATGCAACGGATGGATCACCGTTTCCTCAATTATGAGGTCGCGGAACTGAAAGGCCAGATTCCCACTTGCGAAAATATCGCGCGCGTTATTTGGCAATTGCTGGATCCCAGGATCAAGCAAGGACGGCTGTACCGCGTGCGGCTCTATGAATCCTCCGATTTGTTTGCCGATTGCTACCGGAACGGAGCGGCAGGTTGATGGGAGTAACGGTCGAACTCGGGCGAAGATATCGGTTTGCGACTTCGCATCGGTTGCACACCGGTCAATTAAGCGAGGAAGAAAACGTCCGCATATTTGGGAAATGCGCGAATCCCTATGGCCACGGACACAATTACGTGTTGGAGGTCGGTATTTCGGGCGATGTGGACCCCTCCACCGGCATGATCGCGAACCTGGCGGATTTGGATAGTTTTGTGGAACGGGAAGTACTCGAACCGTTTGATCATCGTTCGCTGAACGAAGACGTTGCGGTCTTTCGCGTCGTGGTGCCTACGACGGAAAATCTGTGCATCGAGATTTTTAGGCGATTGCAGAGTTTTCCTCAGGCCAAATTGCGGCGCGTACGAGTGCAGGAAACATCGAACAACAGTTTTGAATATACCGGAAAAAGTGGAGAGGAGCAGGTGTGACCAAACCAACCGAAGAGATTTTGCTCAACGAACATAAAGAGGATGCCAAGCCGGAGACGGTGGCGTCTTTAATGCGCAAGATCATCGCCCTGGTTGGCGAAGATCCGGAACGCGAAGGATTGAAGAAGACTCCCGAGCGTTATGAGAAAGCCCTGAAGTTCCTGACCAGCGGGTATCACCAGAATGTCGATCATCTGCTCAATGGAGCGACCTTCAGCGTCTGCTACGACGAGATGGTGGTGGTCAAGGACATCGAGTTCTTCAGTCTGTGCGAACATCACCTGCTGCCGTTTTTCGGCAAAGCCCACGTCGCCTATTTGCCCAACAAGAAGGTGATCGGGCTCAGCAAAGTCGCCCGGCTGGTCAATATGTATGCGCGCCGTCTTCAGATTCAGGAGCGCATGACCAATCAGATCGCCCGCGCTCTCGAAGACAAAATCGCGCCGCAGGGCGTCGGCGTGATCATCGAAGCCCGCCACTTGTGCATGCAGATGCGCGGTGTGGAAAAGCAGCACGGTCAAGCGGTGACCAGCGCCATGTTGGGCGCGTTTCGCGAGAACAAACAGACCCGCGATGAGTTTTTGGCTTTGGTCGGCAAGAAGTAGTCGTAACTCTACGTCGCGGTCAGTTCCAGTGAATTACTTGACGTCTACGGAGGCTCGCGTGTTCTCCCACTCCATGCGTAGCGTGCAGCCGCTTCCGCTTTGATCGAAAGCGATGGTGAAATCTTCCACCGGCGCTGCGGTCTTCGACACCTTCATATCGATCCGTGCCAGGTCGTCCTCGGGACCGGGATATGCGGTACCCCATTCCCCGGTTTTTTTGCTGATCACCAGCGCCCATTTGCTTTCACCCGGAACGGCAAAGAGCGTGTATCTGCCGGCGGGTACTGTTGTACCACCCACGGAAATATCCGAGCCGGTGACGAACGTAGTAGCTTCATTGGCTCCGGCCCGCCAGACTTGCCCGTAGGGCACCAGTCCGCCGAAAATTTTGCGCCCTTTCGCCCGCGGACTCGAGTAATCGATGCTTACGCTTTTGCCGCCAGCCAGCTTGCACTCCGCTTTGGCGGGAGGACTGGGCCGGCTGCTTTTGTCTTGCCGCGCGGCGCCCGCCGCAACGCTGATCAGGGAACACAGCACCAAAGAACTCCAGATATACGCACGCTTTTGCATGAATCGGCCCTCCACGGGAATTTCCGTCAATCGGCGATCTCCAGCGATTTTATAGTGACACGTTGACGCCGAAGTGCCAAGCCCGGAGGTGAGACGTCCGGAGAAAACAGGATATTCGTGGTCAACTCTGCTGCTGCAATCGCAGGATTTGCAGCGTTTGCTGCAAGCGCACTTGGCTTCCGGGCTGCCCCGGTCCAAGTTGTGATTGCTTTACAGTTTTGTAAGTATTGTGTTAGCCTGAATTGGTCGAAGAGAAGAGAAAGATTTCAGGGGACGACGGAGAGGGGCACTTGAGCGAAGCCAAGGCAGTGTTGATCGAGCAGTTCCGAGCCCATGTGAAGGACACCGGCTCACCGGAAGTGCAGATCGCACTTCTGAGCGAGCGGATCAACTACCTGACGACTCACCTCAAGTCCCACGTAAAAGACCACGCATCCCGCCGCGGGTTGATCATGATGGTGAACAAACGCCGGCGCTTGCTGGACTATCTCAACCGCCGGGACCCGGATCGGTACCGCGAGATTGTTGAACGCCTTAGCCTGCGCAAGTAGCCGTGGCCCAGTGCCCCGGCATCCACTGTGTTTCTGCGAAGTGACAAATTCCAGTTGGAGTGTGTCGGCGGGTCGCTTTGTGGCCGCCAGTGAATGGGCAGGCAATCGGCCATAATCTGGCCGGCGTTCTCGTGGTGTCTACCGGCGTTAGCGTCAACCCTCATTGATCCTCTCATCTCTTTCTAGTTAAAAATGAGCGGAGACCCATTCTCCGCAGAAATGCTCCGTATATGCGGAGCCAAAGGAAAAATCGGTTATGTCTGAAAACAATGTTACGCCCGCTCCTCATCAAGTGACGGTGGATGTCGGAGGGCGGCCCCTGGTTCTTGAAACCGGAAAGATTGCCAAGCAGGCCAACGGCGCGATTGTGGCGCGTTACGGCGATACCGTGGTACTGACCACCGCTTGCATGGCCCCCACCGCCAACGATCGCGATTTTCTGCCCTTGACCGTCGACTATCGCGAAAACACCTACTCCGCCGGCAAGATTCCCGGCGGATTCTTCAAGCGCGAAGGCCGCCCTTCCGAAAAAGAGATTTTGACTTCCCGTTTGATTGATCGCCCCATGCGTCCACTGTTCCCGGATTCCTGGCGCAATGAAACCCAGATCGTCAGCATGGTGCTCTCCGCGGACAGTGACAACGATCCCGACGTCATCGCCGTCACCGGAGCTTCCGCCGCTTGTTACTGTTCCGATTTGCCTTTCGAGAAGCCCATCGCCGCGGTTCGCGTCGGGTTGCTGGATGGCCAGCTGGTGGCCAACCCGACTGTCGCCGAACAGAAAAAGAGCTTGCTCAACATCGTGATCGCCGGAACCGACGAAGCCATCGTGATGGTCGAATCGGGCGCCTTGGAGGTTTCCGAAGAAGCCGTCGCCGATGCTTTGGAATTCGGCCACGCCCAGATTAAAAAGATCGTTGCTGCCATCCGCGAATTGCACAAACAGATCAATCCCAAGAAGGTGACCGTCGCTCCGGTTGCGTTTGATGAAGCGCTATACAAGGAAATCGGCAAGAAGTATGGCGACCGCCTGCACGATGCGTTGGATACCCAGAAGCATCCGAAGAAAGACAGCTACCACCTGGTGGACGCGCTGAAGGACGAAATCCTCAAACCCATTTCCGAAGACGACGAAGAAAAGCGTACCCTCGCCAAACGCGCTTTCGAACGCCTCCGCGAGGAATATTTCCGCGACGATGTTCTGAACAAGCGGCGCCGTCCTGATGGCCGCGCCTTTGATCAGATCCGCCAGATTACCTGCGAGGTGGGACTGCTGCCCCGCGTGCACGGCTCCGCGCTGTTTACCCGCGGCGAGACGCAAGCGCTGGCTACTCTCACTCTCGGCACCAAGGAAGATATGCAACGGCTGGACTTGCTCTTCGAGCAAGACCAGTTCAAGCGTTTCATGCTGCACTACAATTTCCCGCCATTTAGCGTGGGCGAAGTAAAGTTCCTGCGCGGCCCGGGACGCCGCGAAATCGGTCATGGTGCATTAGCCGAACGCGCTTTGTTGAACCTGCTGCCTCCCGAGGCCGATTTCCCTTACGCCATGCGCTTGGTTTCCGACATCATGGAGTCTAACGGTTCCTCCTCCATGGCCACCGTTTGCGGTGGTTCCCTGGCATTGATGGACGCCGGGGTACCCATGAAGGCTCCTTGCGCGGGCATCGCCATGGGCCTGGTAGTCGGCGACGCCAACAAATACTCCATCCTCACAGACATTGCGGGAGCGGAAGACCACTACGGCGATATGGACTTCAAGGTCGCCGGCACGCGAGCCGGCATTACCGCCTTGCAGATGGACATCAAGGTTCTTGGCATCAGCATCGGCATGATGCGCGAAGCTCTGGCCCAGGCTAAGAAAGCCCGCCTGCAAATCCTGGACATCATGGACCAGACGCTCACCGAAGCGCGCACCACCATTTCGGCCTACGCTCCGCGGTTGTACAAGCTGCACATCCCCACTGATAAGATTCGCGACTTGATCGGTCCGGGCGGCAAAAAGATTAAGTCCATTATCGAAGCCACCGGTGTGAAGATTGACGTGCTGGAAGACGGCACCGTGCACATCTTCTCCACCAGCGGCGCAGGCGGCGATTCCGCTCTCCAGATGGTGCGCGAAGTCACCGCTTCCGCTGAAATCGGCAAGACCTATCTCGGCAAGGTCGTCCGTCTGGCGGAGTTCGGCGCTTTCGTCGAACTTTTCCCCGGCACTGACGGCCTGCTGCACATCAGTGAAATTTCCGAGCATCGCATCCGCGACGTTCGCGATGAGCTGAAGCTCGGCGACCAGGTGCTGGTCAAAGTCCTTTCGATCGAGGGCAACAAAGTGCGCCTCTCGCGCAAAGCTCTGATTCGCGAAGCCCGCGAGAAACAGCAGAAAGCTGGCGCCGGTGGTGGCAGCGCCGGCAGCGCCAGCGCCGCCTCCGAGTAATCGGAAAGCGCAACAAGCGCCCCTTAGACGACCATCCGCAAAACAAAAAGGCCCGGCATTTGCTGCCGGGCTTTTTCACTTTCAGCAATGTGCGGCCGTGTTCAGGGCCGCTACGTAGCGGCTAGTTCCGGGAGCGGTACACGGCGTCGAGGGCGCCCCACAGAGCAGTCAGCGCTTCCTGAGCAGTAGCCACCGCCTCCTCATTGCCGCTCGCGTCGGTATGCTGATCCAGCCACGCCCGCCACGCCTCGCGGTGCGCCTTGTCCGCTTCCTCGTGAGTCGCAAAATACGCCAGCGCCGCCGGCTTGGTCACTCCATAATATTTCCGCAGCCCATCGATCTTCGTGCTGGAAATCTCTGGAACCTGCGCTTCGTAAGCATACAGCGCCGCCACCGCTTCCCCCACCGGCCGGTCCCCGCAGATTTCGCGGAACGTGGCCACCACATTTTGCGTCCCCGGCAGCGCCGGGCAGCAGGTAATGTCCTCTTCGCTCACGCCTAGCGCAGCCGCGAAATCCCGCCACATCTTGGGATGCGGCGCCGCCGGATTCTCTTCTTCCGCCAGGTTCTCCATCACCGTCCCGCGCAGCGGACCTTCCGTCCGCGCCGCCAGCACCCGCAGGTGCTTCGGAAACGCTTCCACATGCCGGTAATATTGCGCGGCATAAAGCTGCAGCGATTCGCGGCTCAGCGTGCCCGCTTGCCACTCCTGGTAGAACGGGTGCTTCAGCAAATTTTTCTCGGCGATTGCGGCATCGAGCCGCACAAGCAGTTCGGCGTTGGCCATGTTGTTCTCCCATCGCGGGCGCACCGCACCCACAACTCCGGAGCGAGCCGGGCATTGTAGCAGAGATTGGCGCCGTCCGCCGCCAGCAACATATGTCTCATCGTGTCAATAAGATAGCAGGTGTGCGCGGTTCACGCGAATCTTGCCGGCGATCAGGATGCGGGCGCGTGAATGCGGGTAATGTCCGCCCCTACACCCCGCAGCTTTTCCACAATGCCTTCATATCCGCGGTCAATGTGGTACACCCGGTCGATAATGGTTTCCCCGCTGGCCACCAACCCCGCCAACACCAGCCCGGCGCTGGCCCGCAAATCCGAAGCCTGCACCGTGGTCCCGGAGAGTGCCGCCGCTCCGCGAACCACCGCCCGCCGTCCATCGACCGAAATATTTGCGCCCATGCGCACCATCTCACTTGCATGCAGATAGCGATTCTCGAAAATCGTCTCCGTAATCACCGAAGTTCCTTCCGCCTGCGTGGCCAGCGCCATGTACTGCGCCTGCATGTCGGTCGCGAACCCCGGATACTCCTCGGTAGTGATATCCGCACCGGCCAGCTTCGCGCAGGGCCGCACCCGCAATGTGGAACTGTCCACGATCTCGATCTGCGCTCCGGCCTGCTGCACCTTGGCGATGATCGCGCCCAGATGCTCGGGAGCGCATCCGGCGATGGTCAAATCGCCTCCAGTAATCGCCCCGGCCACCAGAAAAGTTCCCGCCTCGATGCGATCCGGTATAACCGTATGCTCCGTTTGGCGCAGCTCTTTCACGCCACAAATGTGCAAAGTCGATGTTCCTTCTCCTGCGATGCACGCGCCCATTTTGCGCAGCATCACCACTAGGTCGGTCACCTCCGGTTCGCGCGCGGCATTCTCCAGGATGGTCTCGCCCTTCGCCAGCGTCGCCGCCATCAAAATATTCTCCGTGCCGGTCACCGTGATTTTCTCGAAGATGATGTGCGCGCCCTTCAGCCGCCCATGATTCGGCACTTTAGCCTCGATGTATCCGTGCGACATCGTGATTTCCGCGCCCATCTTCTCCAGCGCCGCCAGATGCAAATCGATGGGGCGCGCGCCGATCGCGCATCCGCCGGGCAGCGAAACGCGCGCCACTCCCAGCCGCGCCATCAGCGGGCCCAGCGTAAGAATCGACGCCCTCATCGTTTTCACCAACTCATACGGGGCTTCCGCGTGATTCAACGTCGGCGCGCAAATGGTGTAATCGCTCGCCGGGATCTCCGTAACCGAAACGCTGGCACCCATGAACGCCAGCAGCTTGCTCATGGTAATCAGGTCGCGCACACGCGGAATGTTGTGCACCCGCACCTGTTCAGCGGTCAGCAGCGCCGCCGCCATTACCGGCAGCGCCGAATTCTTTGCGCCGCTCACGCTCACCGTGCCGCGCAGCGCCCGGCCGCCCTTGATCAAAAATTTATCCATAGCATCCGAACCGCAAAACTGGCCTACTCGCCCAGCGCCTGGCGCAAATCTCCCTTTGCTCGCCTTAACCGGGCCTTGGCCTCCCGAGCGCCAAGGTTCAGCTTCAGCATCACCAGCGCCACCCGCATATTGTGTCCTGCCAGCCGCAAGGCGTCTTCCGCCGCCGACAATCGCTTCCCGCTGGCGTCGGCCAGAATGCGCACCATGCGATGAGAAACCTTCTGGTTGGAGGGTCTTACATCGATCATCAGGTTTTCATAAACATGTCCCAGCCGCGCCATCGCGGCGGTAGTAAGCATGTTCAGCACCATTTTCTGCGCCGTCCCGGCCTTCAGTCGCGTCGAGCCCGTCAGGACCTCCGGCCCCACCTCCGTGGCGATCAGAATCTTCGCCAGCCCCGCCACCGGCGTATTGGGGTTTACCGTGATCGCCACGGTTGTCGCTCCGTGCTTGCCCGCAAATCGCAGCGCCGATAAAACGTATGGCGTCGTGCCGCTGGCCATAATCCCCACCACCACATCTTGCCGTGTCAATCGCGCCGCCCGCAGATCGCGCTCGCCGCTCCTCTCCGAATCCTCCGCGCCTTCCACCGCCCCGGTTACCGCCTTCCGGCCGCCCGCGATCAGCGCTTGCACCAACTTCGGCGAAATTCCAAACGTCGGCGGACACTCCGCGGCGTCCAGCACCGCCATCCGCCCGCTCGATCCCGCGCCCACGTAAATCAGCCGCCCGCCGTGCCGTATCGCCTCCACGATCGCGTCCACTGCTCGCGCAATCGCCGGCAGCGTCCGCCCGATCGCCCCCGCCACTCTGCCGTCTTCGCGATTCATCAAGCGCACAATCTGTGCCGCGCTCATGCGGTCGAGATTCCTCGACCCCGCATTCCGCTGCTCCGTACGTCTGCGCTCTTGCTTTGTGTGCATCGGTAAATTATAGCCGTGAGTCGACGCGTTTCACTGTGTGTACGCAGAAAAAGAAATCTTCTTGGTGTGAAATTCGTCAATACTGCGCGGCTGCACCGTTCTTGATGGCAGCACCATTATGGTGCATACTGGTGTAGTGAAAACCGCAAATAAGACGGTACGCCAGAGCGTCACGCTTCCGGTGAGAACAGCAGCACAGGTCCGCACATTGGCCAAGACTCGACGCGTCAGTTCGAACCGTATGTTAGTCGAGCTTATCGAGAATGGAATCGAAGCCGAGAAGCGTCGGCAAAAGGAATTCTTCGATCTTGCCGAGCGCTTCCGTAATGCCGCCGATCCTGAAGAAGCCAGGCGCCTCGGCGACGAACTGGGCAAAATGGTGTTCGGCGACTAATGCCCCGCATAGCACGGGAAGTCCCGGAAAGCGATTAGTACAAGGACTTCGGTTCTTTTAAGATTTGCGGCAGAGGCGCATATCCAAAGACATTCTTGCTGGCGGGACAAACGCCCAGAGGCGTGGCTCTCTAGCTGTAAGTCGCGATCCGCAGGCGATTTAATGTCTTTGTGGTGCGACGGATTCAAAAAATAGCAACCTGCCTGTAAGCAAATCCCTTCTGTCCTATCAGTCTGTGGTACAAAACAGAGTTGCTGGAAATTTCTTCATGGACCCTCTTAACAAATTGTTTGAGGCCCACTTCCACTCGCCGGTTAAGCGGGTGCAGCCGTTGCAGGGCGACCTCGGCGGCTCCGGGCGCAAGATCATTCGTCTCTCCAATGACCACGCCAGCGCCATCGGCATTCTCTATGGCGTGCGCGAGGAAAACGCGGCCTTCCTGGAATTCTCCCGCCATTTTCGCAAATATGGCCTGCCAGTCCCGCAGATTTTCGGTGAAGACCTGAACCACGGCGCCTACCTCGAAGAAGATTTGGGCGACACGACTCTTTTCGAATTTCTCTCCAGAAATCGCGAGGGCGAGAGCATCGCGCCGCCGGTAGTGGAGGCTTACCGGAAAGCCGTGGCCGTCTTGCCGCGTTTTCAGGTGGAAGCCGGGCGCGACCTCAACTACGACTTTTGTTATCCCATCGGCAGCTTTGACCGCCAGTCCGTGGCCTGGGACCTGAATTACTTCAAATATTATTTTCTCCGCCTAGCCGGCATCCCGTTCAGCGAGCAGGCCCTGGAAAACGATTTCATCCGCTTGACCGACTTTCTGATGACCGCCGACCGCGATTATTTCTTATATCGCGATTTTCAGTCCCGAAATATTCTGCTGTGCGACGGCCAGCCTTACTTCGTCGATTACCAGGGCGGCCGCAAGGGCGCGTTGCAATACGACATCGCCTCGCTTTTGTTCGATGCCAAGGCCGATCTGCCGCCCGGCTTGCGCGAGGATTTGCTGCATCATTACCTTCGGACACTCGCGACTTATATAAAGGTCGACAACCAAACCTTCCTGCGCCACTACTACGCCTACGTCTACGTCCGCATCATGCAGGCCCTGGGGGCCTACGGATTTCGCGGATTTTACGAACGCAAAACGCATTTCCTGCAAAGCGTACCGTACGCCATGAAGAATCTGCGCTGGCTCTTGCACCACGTCGAGCTGCCAATACAACTGCCCACCCTGATGGGCGCGTTCCAAAGCATGCTGGCGTCGGAAAAATTGTTGAACCTGGCCAACGATGCGGAAAATCTTGTTGTGCGCATTTTCAGTTTTTCCTTCCATCGCGGCTTGCCCAAGGACGAAACCGGCAATGGCGGCGGCTTCGTGTTCGATGGCCGCAGCCTGCCCAATCCCGGACGCGAAGAGCGCTTCAAGCCATTAACCGGAAAAGACGTGCCGGTGATCGACTACCTCAATCAGCAGGAAAGCGTGCACCAGTTTTTGGCCAGCGTCATGTCCTTGGTGGATGCCAGCATCGGCAGTTACCGGCGGCGCGGCTTCAAGAACTTGATGGTCTCCTTCGGGTGTACTGGCGGGCAGCACCGCTCCGTGTTTCTGGCCGAGCAGTTGGCCAAACACTTCCGCGGTACCAATGGCGTTGAAGTGGCCGTGCGGCACATCGAACTCGAGAAGATGGGCAAATGAGGAAATGCTGGTGAAGCCTCCGCAATGAAAGCCCCGCGATGAAAGCGATGATCTTGGCGGCAGGGCTCGGCACCCGGCTGCGGCCGCTCACCAACGACCG
The DNA here is from genome assembly GCA_035309625.1 of Candidatus Acidiferrum sp. Lineage (GTDB taxonomy): Bacteria > Acidobacteriota > Terriglobia > Acidiferrales > UBA7541 > Acidiferrum. Next base: position 7,035 of record DATGEY010000102.1, on the reverse strand, counting down.
GCCGAAAGCATTGGTGGAAGTCGCCGGACGCACGCTCCTGGAAATCACGCTGGCGCGCTTGCGGACATTTGGGATTAAGGAAGTAATCGTCAACGTCCATCACTTCGCCGACTTGGTGGTCGCCTACTTGAAGGGGCACGATAATTTTGGCATGCGCATCGAAATCTCGCGAGAGGAGGTGCTGCTCGATACCGGCGGCGGCTTGAAAAAAGCCGGTTGGTTTTTCCTGGAAGATTCTGATCGCCGCGAGCCGTTCCTGCTCCACAACGTCGACGTCATCAGCACCATCGATCTCACGAAGATGCTGCAAGCTCATCAAGCCAATCAGGCTCTTGCCACCTTAGCGGTGCACAAACGCGAAAGCAGCCGCCAACTCCTCTTCGACCAGGATCGGCAACTGTGCGGACGCCGCAGCGGACGCGATCAAAAACCGGAGATCGTTCGCCCGTCGCCGCAAACCGAAGCCTTGGCCTTTTCCGGCATCCACATTGTTTCTCCCCGCCTGTTTTTGCTCATGAAGGAAGAAGGCGTCTTCTCCATCATCGATTGCTATTTACGACTAGCCGCCAGCGGAGAAAAGATCGCCGCGTTTCGCGCTGACAAATACTACTGGCGCGATCTCGGCAAGCCCGCCGACCTGCAACAAGCCGCCGGCGATTTCAGGCAAGAAACAGTTGGGTAGCGATCCTTTCGGGGGTCGGGCCTTCAGCACCCTGCGCTCTGTGTGCTGAATCTTTCACGAGCGCGATCCCGTGACGATGTTCACGGTCAGTGATTGACGGCTTTGGTCTTTCGAAGTCCTGCACGCTTCCGGCTAGCCTTACCTCACTTTGCGGGCGCGGCGGCGGTCGCAAAGCCCAATGCTTGCATCACGGCGTCGTGGAAGGCGGGGCGGAGCTGGATCATTTTGTTGTTTTCGCGCGTCGGATTGACGCGGTTGGTCAGCAGTACGACGAAGAGCTGGCGGTCGGGATCGATCCAGATGCTGGTGCCGGTGAAGCCGGTGTGGCCGAAGCTGTGCGTCGAGAAATAATGGCCGCTGGAGCCGCCTTCGGTGGGCGCCGCCCAGCCGAGCGTTCGCGTGCCGCTGGAAAGTTGCTGCGGCGTAGTGAACTGCGCGACCGTCGCGCGGCGCAAAACGCGGTGGTGCGCGTAGACCCCACCGTTCAGCAGCATCTGACAGAACGCAGCAAGATCGGGCGCGTTGCTAAACAGGCCGGCGTGACCGGAGACCCCGCCTATGGCGAACGCATTTTCGTCGTGTACCTCGCCTTGTATCAGACGATGCCGGAATCTTTCGTCGAGCTCGGTGGGCGCAATCCACGGCCACAATTTCTTGGGTGGCCGGAACATAGTATCTTTCATGGCCAGCGGGGCGAAGATGTACGCCTTCGCCAGGTCGTCGAGGGTGCGGCCGGTCAGCCGCTCGATGATTTCCGCCATCAGGATGATGCCGAGGTCAGAGTAGATTTCTTTTGTGCCCGGTTCGTATTCCAGCGGCTCGGCAAAAATCTTTGTCAGCGTATCCTGTTTACTTTTCGAGGTGCGCCAATACTCCTTGAATGCCGGCAATCCGGAAGTGTGTGTAAGCAAGTGCCGCACGGTAACCCGGCTGCGCCATTCGGGTTGCGGCCCGCTGGCCCATTCCGGCAAATAGCGGGACACCGGCGCGTCCAGATCGACGGGAACCGGGAAGTCGCCTTCCGCCAGCTTGGCCACCAAAGTTGTCGTCGCCACCACTTTGGTAAGCGAAGCGATATCGTACATGGTGCGCGTGTCCACCGCGGCAGAGTTGGCTGCGTAACTCAAATTGCCAAAAGCGTGCAGCGAAACTTTTTCGCGGTAACCGATCGCAACGGTAGCGCCGGGAAACGCTTTGTCCGCGATGGCACGCTCGATCACCTGGAACGCGGGTTGCAGTTGCGTTTCGCCGCGAGCGTCCATGGGCTGCAAGGTCATGGGATCTTCCGGCAGCTCGAGCCCAAAGCCCAGTTTCATATCCCCGCCGGGAATGGTGACCGGCAAATGCCCGCGCACGGGGATTTCGCCGAAGAGCGCGCGCGCCACGGAAATCTGTGCCACGTCGCTGATACCGAACGCGGCCAGCCACGTTTCAGCCTGCGGAAATCGCTCGATAAGGTAGGGACTGCCGAGGCCAACCGTGATCACCGGCTTGCCGGTCTTGAAAAGCTGTTCGGCGAGGGCGGCCTGCTCCGCGGGCACATCGACATTGCCCTTGCGGTCGCTGACGCGCACAAAGAGCGCAAGAATGGCCACGTCGTACGAATCCGGCGGAGGCAGCTTGAGCGTGTCCGCTTTAACGAACTTGGTATCTGCCCGCAGCGTGGTCAGCGAATCAAACCGCGCGCGCAACTCGCGCTCCAGATCTTCCGCGGGGTACGGCTCCGGATCGGCGTAAAACGCCAGCAGCAGCGCGCGTGTTGGTTGGGTGCCATCGAGCGGCAAGCGATGGGGTGTGTCGCGCAGTAGCGTGACGCCACGATCGGAAATGTCCTGCGCTTCGGCTTGCCACGCCACGTGACCAAATTTGTGATTGATCGCATTTACGTCGACCAGGCGATTCTCCTCCAGGCCGAGTCGCGCCTTGGCCCGCAGAATACGGCGCACGGAAGCGTCCAGGCGCTCGCCAGTGATGCGCCCGGATTTCACCGCGTTCAGCAAGCCCTCGAACGCGGCATCGGGCACCGGCGGCATGAGCAGGGCATCGGCGCCAGCGATGAAAGCGCGCACCGCGGCTTCGCCCGGGGCGTAGCGCACGGTAATGCCGCCCATGTCCATGGCGTCGGTGACCACCAGACCCTCGAAGTGTAGTTCGTGGCGCAGCAGATCCGTCAGGATGTGGGAGGACAGCGTTGCCGGCGTGTTGGGATCGGGTTCCAGCGCGGGGACGGAAAGATGCCCGGTCATGATGCTGCTGGCGCCGGCGGCGATGGCGGCGCGGAAGGGAACCAGCTCGAGATGCTCGAGGCGCTCGCGACTGGCTGGAATGACGGGAAGATCAATATGCGAGTCGCTGGCGGTGTCGCCGTGGCCGGGAAAATGTTTTGCGGTGGCCAGCGCGCCATTTTCTTCCACGCCGCGCACAAATTGTTTGACAAACTCGGCGACGCGGGCAGGATCTTCGCCGAACGAGCGGGTATTGATAATGGGATTATTGGGATTATTGTTTACGTCCGCGACCGGCGCATAGACCCACTGGATTCCCACCGCGCGCGCTTCGATGGCCGTGACTTTGCCCATGGTGTACGCGTCGCGAGGATTTCCCCCCGCTGCCAGCGCCATGGCGGTAGGAAACGAGGTTCCTTCATCCAGCCGCATGGCCGCGCCGCGTTCAAAGTCCGCGCCGAAGAGCAACGGTAATTTCGATTTGGTTTGCAGTTGGTTGGTCAGCACCGCGGTCGGATAAGCCTGGCTTTTCACGATGCCGAGCGGCGAACCCTGGGTGACGTTGATAAAGCCGCCGACGTGCAGGACGTCGATGCTGTGCAGCATAGCCGCGTAGGCCGCGGCGTCGGTGGATGTGAAGCTGCCGTGATAGGTGGCGAACAGCAGTTGGCCGATTTTTTCGTCGACACTCATTTTTCGGAGCGTGGCCTCAACCCACTGCGAGGCGGCCGGCGACAAACCATGTGCCACCTTCCCCGAGACTGTGGATTTGGGTTCCGCCGCAATTGTTTTCGCGGCAGGCGGACGGCTTTGCGTTCGCGCAGTGTGGGCCATAAGAAAAATGAGTGCGGCGGAAATTGCGAGTAGAACGCCAGCGCATCCTTTCTTCAAAGCGTCTCCCGGTATCGTTCGATGTAAAGTTTGTATATAACACACGCACATCGGGCGAACAACGCGCGTGCAAAACGAAAGTTCCACAATATCATTGATGTTCGCGCTGAGGTGCAGCAGGTGCAAAAGCGAAGCACATTTTTCAAATGCATTGCGAGCTTGGCGGCCGGACTGGTTCTGGGGCCATGTGGCGTGGCGGCCGGCGGCAATACGCATCGCGCCGGCACCAAGCGAGCGGGACGACCGGGACGGGTCCAAACCGGGCTCGACGTGTTGGAAACACAAAAATTTGCCCCGCTGCGCGGCAAGCACGTTGGGTTGATCACCAATCACACCGGACTCGATTCGCAGGGACGAAGCATCGTCGATCTTCTTTCGCACGCGCCGGGGGTGCATCTGGTGGCGCTGTTTAGCCCGGAGCACGGCTTAGCCGGACGCAGCGACGACAAGGTTGCGTCAGGCAAGGATGCCGCAACGGGATTGCCGATTTTTAGTTTGTACGGCGATACGCGCCGGCCGACCGAGGAAATGCTGCGCGGAATCGATGTGCTGGTCTTTGATGTGCAGGACGCGGGCGTTCGCTTCTACACCTATACGGCCACCATGGGTTACTGCATGGAAGAAGCGGCCAAGCACAACATCGCCTTCTACGTGCTGGACCGGCCCAACCCGATGGGCGGCGACATTGTGGAAGGGCCGATGCTCGATGCGGACAAGACAGGTTTCACCGCCTATATGCCGCTGCCGGTACGCTACGGGTTGACGATCGGGGAGTTGGCGCAACTCTTCAACGCGGAAAACCATATCCAATGCGACCTGCACGTGATTGCGATGAAAAACTGGTATCGTAACTATTTCTTCGAGAGCACTGGGGTGCGCTGGATTCCGCCGTCCCCGGCGCTGCTCACGCTCAAAGGCTCGGTGCTGTATCCAGGAATCGAGATTCTGCAGAATGCCGGCGTCTCGGTGGGACGCGGAACGGAAACCCCTTTCGAGGAATTCGGCGCTCCGTGGATCAGCGGCGAAGCGGTGGCCAATGCGCTGAACGAGCGGCATCTGGCTGGATTGCGGTTTGTGAATCAGCCATTTATTCCGGTGATTGGCCTGTATTCCGGGCAGCGCTGCGGCGGGGTGGCCGTGCGCGTCACGGACCGGCAGGCAGTGCGGGTGATGCGGATGGGCATCGAGATCGCTACGTCGCTCAAGAAGCTGTACCCGGATAAATTTGATCCGGAGAAACTGATGTCTCTGGTCGCCAATGCGGAAACGATTCGCGAATTGCAAGATGGCACGCCTCCCGAAAAAGTCGTGGAAAGCTGGAACGCGGATTTGAGCGCGTTTGAGCAGGTGCGCAAGAAATATTTCCTTTACAAATAGCTGCCTACAAATCCTAGAATGCCTACAAATCCTAGAAGTTGTCTCCGCAAAAAACCGGGCCAGACATGGCTCAAACTTCGCGGCCTGCTGGCGAAGGAGGTCGAGGCGAAGACGGGCAGGGTGTGCGGAGCTAGGCAGCGCGAGTGGACGGCGTGGAGTTTATTTCTGCGCTCTCTTGCGTGTGATACATTTTGTGCATGCGGATTGTTTCGCTGTTGCCTTCGGCTACGGAGATATTGTTTGCGCTGGGTTTCGACTCCGAGATTGTGGGAGTGAGCCACGAGTGCGATTTCCCGCCGCAAGCGCGCCGCAAGCGGGTGGTGATCCATTCGCGAATCCCGCCGGAGGCTCCGCCCGAGGAGATTGACCGGCTGGTGCGGGAATACGTGGCGCGCGGCGAGAGCCTGTATGCCGTGGACGCGCAAGCGCTGGAGGAGTTGGCCCCGGACCTGATCATTACGCAGGATTTGTGCCACGTATGCGCGGCTTCGCCGGACGATTTGGGAGCGGCGCTGGCGCGCTTTGCCCTGCGGCCCGAGGTGCTGTGCCTGAATCCGCAGGACCTTGGCGACGTGTGGCGCGACATTCTGTGGGTGGGGGAGGAGACCCGTCGAGGACGCGCTGCGGCATTGCTGCTGGAGCAAATTGGCGAGCGGCTCGGAACGCTGGAGGAGAGAGTGACGGCCAGGGAAGAGCGGCCGCGCGTCGCGTTCCTGGAGTGGCTGCAGCCGTATTACGTGAGCGGGCATTGGGTGCCCGAGATGATCGAACTGGCCGGCGGGCATGATGTTCTGGGCCGTGTAAAGACGCCATCGTTTCGCGTGACCTTGGAAGAGATTATTGCGGCTGCTCCCGACGTCATGCTGATTTCGCCCTGCGGGTACAGTGCGCAACGCGCGCGTGACGAATATCTTGCGATGGCGCAAAGCAATGGGTGGAACGCCATCCCAGGGGTGCGAAGCGGCCAAGTGTATGCGCTGGAAGCAAATAGCTACTTCTCGCGCTCCGGTCCCCGGCTGATTACGGGGATCGAGGTTCTGGCGGGAATTTTCCATCCTGGGATGGCGGTCGGGGAAGAAGCCCAAAGAGGCGCGATGCGGGTAGCCGGTTTGGCGGCAAGCGCGAGCGCGAGCATGACTTAGTTTTTGTAAGAGAAAGAATACGAGAGTCAGAGACTGGGGGATACCCACACCCCGGGTGTTTTTCAAAAAGAGGCGGCAAGCTATTGAAAACAAAGGACGGGAGTTACAAAAAAAGCAGCAAGAGAGTTCAAGAGGCCGCAAGCCATTGAAGGGAAGAGAGTTAGCAGAGGAGGGGGTTTGGGGGGCGGTGAGGTTTGTTCGGGATAGGGCTGGTTCAGGGACGGAAGTCCAGGAAGAGGGTGGATACACGCCGGGTTGCGGGAGAAAAAAGAGGCGGGACGGGGACACAGTCAATAGAGCCTGATCGTGGCGTTCAAACTTCATGGACTAACGTACAGCGGGGGGTACGCCAGGACAACTGGTCGAGCGGACGGTTGAGGTACAGCTGGCCGAGATTTTCCGCAAAAGACAATTTGGACAGACGAAGGGATTCGGGGAGCGATGACGGGCCGGTGGCGACGGCCCGGATCGCTACGGTAAATTCTGAAAGCCCGAAAGGACTCGGAGGGCTCGCCTGGCTTGCTTGCCGATCTAAAGATCGGCCACTACACGTACCCCCAATGGCGCCTTATGCGCGGATGGCTGCTGTGCTGCGGTTGCGAAGCTGGCTGCCTCCGGCCCGCATCTGCCATCCCTATCCTTCGCGCCGCGTGCGCGTCACCACCTGAGGCAAGAGCCGTGTGCGGGAAATCCGCTCGCACGGATCCGTGCGGGGGGG
>DATGEY010000101.1:0-35216 GCA_035309625.1 Candidatus Acidiferrum sp. | reverse complement strand
TGGAAGAGATTGCCAAATACCGGGCGGCGCGGCGTTTGTGGGCGCGGTTGATGCGCGAGCGATTTCGGGCGCGAGACGCGAGGTCGCTGCTGCTGCGGTTTCATGCGCAGACGGCCGGATCGTCGCTTACCGCGCAGCAGCCGGAAAACAATATTGTGCGGGTGGCCATTCAGGCGCTGGCGGCGGTGCTGGGCGGTTGTCAGTCGCTGCACACGAATTCAATGGACGAGGCGCTGGCACTGCCCACGGAGGATGCGGCGCTGATTGCATTGCGGACACAGCAGATTATAGCGAACGAAACGGGCGTGGCGAATACGATTGATCCGGTGGCGGGCTCGTACGCTATCGAGCATCTTACCAACGAGATCGAAAGCGGCGCTGTGGGGTACATCGAGAAAATCGATGCGTTGGGGGGTATGCTACGGGTGATCGAATCCGGATTTGTGCAGACGGAAATACAGAAGGCGGCTTATGAGTATCAGCGGGCGGTCGAAACGAAGGAGCAGGTGGTGGTGGGAGTAAATGATTTCGTGGCGGAAACGGAACGCGGCATTCCCACGCTGCGTATCAATCCGGAGACGGAGCGGGAGCAAGTACAACGGGTGCAGGCATTGCGGTTCCGGCGTGACACTAATAAAACCAAGGCAGCTATCGCGGAGCTTGAGCGGCGCGCTGCAACGAATGAAAATCTTTTGCCGGCAATTCTCGGAGCAGTGGAAAGCTATGCTACGGTCGGTGAAATTTCGGATTCATTGCGCCGCGTATTTGGCGAATATCAGGAATCCGTTGTCATCTAGTCCCGCAGCCGCTTTGCGCCGCGCTGTAGTATGCTGGCGCGAATTCCATCATGAAATTGATTCTTGCTTCCGCATCGGTTCGCCGGGCTGAAATCCTGCATGACGCCGGGCTGTCGTTTGCGGTGCTTTCCTCGGCGGTGGATGAGACGCCGATGGCGGGGGAAGCGCCGGCGGAACTGGTGCAGCGGCTAGCCGACGACAAAGCGGAGCTGGCGGCGGCGCGCGCGGTCGGTCCGGCCATTATCATTGCGGCGGATACCGAGGTGGTGCTTGACGGGCACGTCCTGGGCAAGCCACGCACCAGCGAAGACGCGCGGCAGATGTTGGTGAAGCTTTCTGGCCGGATGCACTCGGTGATAACCGGTGTCACGGTGGTACGGCTTCCAGACATCGAACGGCGGCGCTTCGTCGAAACCACGCAGGTGTACTTCGCGCCGATTCCTCACGAAGAGATCACTCGGTACTTGGCGACCGGGGAACCGTTCGATAAGGCGGGATCGTACGCCATTCAGGGGCGAGCGGGCCGTTACGTTCCTCGGATTGAAGGATGCTACTTCAATATTGTGGGGTTGCCGCTGGCCCGATTGTGCCAGGCACTGAACGAATTGGGATGGTCTGAGGAGTTGGAGTGAGAATTAAAGTAGCGATTGTGAGATTTACTATGTGCATGGGCCTGACGGCCAGACTGGGACGCACCCTTTGCGCCTCAGGGCAAACCAAAGCGCGCCCCCGGAACGCCCGGGCAAAGGGTGCCATTTTGTTAAAAAAAGAGGCGCCCCCTTTGCGAAGGAGCACCTCGGAGTGTTCGAGTGCAGGAAAATTGCTACTGTTTGGACTGGGCCGCAGGTTGCGTGGCGGCGTTGTGTTTTTTGCGATAAATGTTGCGTGATGCCTGATTTTGTTCCTTGTTGATCTGTCTTTTTTCGCTGGCGTTCAACCTGCCGCCATTGGCCTTGCGGTCCGTGGCAACCTGCTTGTTGATGCCCTGCTGCTGCTTTTCCAGCTTGGCAGTTTCGCGGGGAGTTAGCTGGCCACTCTTAACGCCTTGCGCAATACGGTCCTGTTGATTTTCGCGACGCTGGCCTACGGCATTGTTGCCGTAATGCGCGGTGTTGGCGTTGTGTTTGTCTTGAGCGATTTGCTTTGAGACGTGATTCTGTTGTTGATTAATCCGGGTCTTCTCCGCGGTGGTCAGTTTTCCGGAATTGGCGGCGCGGTCCGTGCGAGTTTCCTTGTTGATGGCCGCTTCCTTTTTTTCAAGATTGGCGGTTTCGCCGGGGGTCAGCTGGCCGCTTTTGACGCCATTAGCGATGCGGTCCTGCTGATTTTCCTTGCGTTGTGCGATGCTGGGGTCGGCCTTCTTCTCGGGTTGCGGTGCAGACGCTGCCGAGCTTGGCGCTGCGGATTGATCTTGTGCCGTTAACGTGATTGCTCCTGCGGTGCTAATGAGCAGGGCCAGCGGAACTGTGCTCCACTTCAAAAAAGTAACATTCATTAGATTCTCCTAATCTTACTGGAACGCGTGTAAACCCCGGGGATTTGGAATAGCGGAATTGTGAAGGGTAACGCGGCGGGTGGTCTACTGCTCTGAGGGACAGGTTTTTGCCGTGCGAGTGCTCATTCTAGTACCGATTGGGCACAAAATCGGAGTACTGACTGGCCGCAGAAAACAAAAATGGGCGGCTCGGCGGCCGCCCCATGACGATTGCGATGGCAACTTTCGAGCTTACGCTCAGGTTTTCTTATCTTCCGCAGGTTTGTCTGTTGAAGCAGGAGTCTGTTGTGCGGGAGGAGGCGCTGTCGTATGCGAGCCGGACATACCTTCTTTGAAGCTGCGAATACCTTCGCCTAATCCCCGCGCAAGCTCAGGAATCTTCCGACCCCCGAACAGGAGCAGTATAATCGCCAAAACTATCATCCAATGGATCGGACTAAATTCACCCATGAAATGCCTCCACGCACCATCCGCGGCGCGCTATCACAACCCTAACGCAGGAATGCCTTCCACGGCAAGCACCGCTGCGGCACTGTCGCGCCCCTTATAGGATAACACGCTCGTCCCCCGCGCGGCGGGTTGCCCGCTCGCGATCCAGGTACTCCAGAAGGGGGATGGCGTATTTGCGGGAAATTCCGGTCAATTCCTTGAAAGCAGGGACAGAAATGCGCTCTCCTTTGGCTTTTTTGAAGGTGGCCAGACGATCGCGGAGTTGAGCAAGCGCGTCACGATGGAAGATCAATTCGAGGGTGACGCGAACCAGGATTTTATCGCGCAGGAGGATTTGCAGAATCCTCTCGGCGCGCTTAGGCTCTACGGGCAACTTGCCCAAGACTTCTTTCACGGAGGGTACCGCCAGGCCGGCCACGGCGAAAGCCTTTTCGATCTGCTCCTTGGCGCGGGCTTCTTCCGGGTCCAGGCTGATGGTGGCGCCGGCGCGTTTGACAATTTCGCCCTGGGCGACGAGTTTTTTTTGGGCGAGCAGATCGTCGAGGGCCGCCCGAAAAGCTTCCGGCCTGACCCGCCGACCGAGGCTGGCCCGGAGATCTTCGCGTGATATTCCGGGGAGCAGCGGGTTCTCTTTGTGGAATTTCTCGACGCGAGCGATAAGTTTTACGCGAACTTCCTCAAAGCTCTTTGCGGATATCAGCAATAGAGGTTCAGAGGAAACAATTTGGGTGCGTCCAGCCTGGGCCAAATTCTCGGCAGCGCTGCGAATTTCCTTTGCGAGCCAGCCGGTGCGCGCAACAACCTCGTCGAAACCTAAGCCGAGGACGGCGCGTTCGGTCATGGTGGCGAGCAGTTCGAGGGGGTCGCCGCGCTCCACGACTTTGAGGAAGGCGGTACGCGTGCGGTCGCGAATCGTAGGGCGGCGCGCCAGCGGGTCGAGGACCACGCCTCCGCCCATGGTGGTCACCGGCGAGAATTGGCGGATGATGAAGCGATCGCCAGCCAGGACTAACGTGTCGTCCTGCAAACGAAGTTGCGCGAGCGCGTTCTGGCCGGGGGAGAGTTCCTTTTGTTCGTAGAGCAGCAATTCCGCGACCGTCTCGCAGGTGCCTGCGTGGAAGTGGACGCGGCTGCGGTGGTTTAGCTTGGCTGCGGAACGAAGCAGCTCCACGCGCGCATCGACCCGCCGGGTGACTCGAAATTTGCGGGGAGTGGCGAGCACCATGCCGCGCCGCAATGCGGTGTGCTCGATGCCAGCCAGGTTTACGGCCGTTCGATGGCCGGCGGCGGCACGCTCGACGGCTTTGCCGCCGGATTGCACGCCGCGCACACGCAAGAGTTGCCCGGCGGGAAAAAGTTCGACCTCATCATTGGAGGATACGCTTCCAGAAATCAGGGTGCCGGTGACCACGGCACCGAAACCTTTGACGGCGAAGGCCCGATCGATGGGTAAACGAAAGTACCGAGCTAGATCCTTTTGCGCAAGCTCCTGTGCGGCGCAGCGAAGAGCCAACTTTAATTCGGGCAGGCCGGCTTGCGTTTTGGAGCTGACGGGAATAATGGGAGCGGATTGGAGGAAAGAGCCACGCAAGTATTCCTCGATCTCCAGGCGTGCCAATCCGGCGGTGTCGGAATCGACCAGATCGCTCTTGGTAAGTGCCACCACGCCGTGCTGGACGCCGAGGAGGCGGCAAATGTCGAAATGCTCGCGGGTTTGCGGCTTGATGGATTCGTCGGCGGCGATGACGAGCAGGACGATATCCACTCCGGCGGCGCCAGCCAGCATATTGCTGACAAATCGCTCGTGTCCGGGCACATCGACAAATCCGAAGCGAATGCCGTGTTCGGCCAGAAAGGCGAAACCGAGATCGATGGTAATACCGCGGCGCTTCTCTTCTTCCAGGCGGTCGGGGTGAGTGCCCGTGAGGGCTTCGACCAGGGAAGACTTGCCGTGGTCGATATGGCCGGCAGTGCCGACGATGATATTCTTCGTTTGGTCAGCCATCCCAGTGGAATCGCCCATCGTTCAAACGGTATCACACCCAAAAAAGGGAAAACGGTGGAGGGCAGATTATTTTGCCGAGGTGATTTCGTCGACGATGGCTTGGGCGGCGGTGCGGGGGTCGGGGGCTGCGAGAATGGGCCTGCCGACCACAAGGAAATCGGCGCCGGCACGAATGGCTTCGGTGGGGGTTGCGGTGCGGGTTTGATCATCGTCTTTGGAGGAGGTGGCTTTGTCCCTGGGACGGACGCCGGGTGTCACGATGAGGAAATCGCGGCCGCAGGCTTTGCGAATGGCGCGGGCTTCTCTTACGGAGGCTACTACGCCATCCGCTCCGGCTTTCTTCGCAAGTTGAGCGAGCTTCTGTACGCGAGCTGGTGCGGTGCCTCCGATGCCGACTTCGCGCATGGCTTTCTGGTCCATGCTGGTAAGAATGGTGACGGCCAGAAGGCGGGGCCGGTCGGCACCCATGGCCTGTGCGGCGCCGATAGCTTGTGCCGCGGCGTGGAGCATGGCACGGCCGCCTAAGGCGTGCACGTTGATGAGCTGAACTCCGGGCATGGCTGCGCAGGAGAGGATGGCGCCGGCGACCGTATTGGGAATGTCGTGAAATTTCAGGTCCAGGAAGACGCCTGGACCAAGGGCCGATACTTCTCGTACTGCCTGCGGGCCTGCCGCAGTAAACAGCTGACTGCCGATCTTGAACATGCCGACAAGATCGGCTACTTGCGTGGCAAATTTCAGAGCGGAAGATAAAGAATCAAAATCAAGAGCTACGATCAGGCTGCTGCGGGGATGGGCGTCGAAGCTCAACGTTTCTGCGGCAACTCCATTAATTCGAGCCGGACCTGGCTCACGCCGGAATGGATAAGGCCGAGTTTCCGGGCGACGCGATAGGATACATCAATTTCGCGTCCTTCTTGATAGGGGCCGCGGTCATTTATGCGTACCAGCTCAAATTTTCCGTTCCGAGTGTTCACCACGCGCACCAGGGAGCCAAAAGGCAGGTGGGGGTGAGCAGCGGTGAGGGCCTCGCTATCGAATATCTCACCGTTGGCGGTCTTGCGGCCGTTGAAGCCGGGACCGTACCAACTGGCATTTCCCACCCAAGCTTTGATGGCTTTGGGAGGCTGGCTCAAATGCGCCACTAGAGGCGCTTCCATCGCCGGAGCGATAAGAAAGAGTAGAGGAACCCATCGGAGTGCAGCCCAGATAACGAAGAGGCGGTTTCTCATAGTGTTGTTTTTGTGCTACAAGTTCCAAAAAAGTGTAGCAAAAAAGAGTCATTATGTCAACCAATTTCGGAGTCGAATCTGCCCCTTATCTCATTGATAGTCCTAATGTTAAGCCGTACTAGAGCATTGGTAAGGGCACCCGAAAGGTGCTGACTGGCCCTCGGATCAGTAAAGGTGACTGTCCCTATCTGAACGGCCGAGGCCCCTACGACCAGGTATTCCAGCACGTCGTCCACCGTCTCGATGCCACCCAGGCCAATAACGGGTATCGTCACCGCTTTCAAAGCCTCCCAGACAAGGCGGAGGGTGATGGGCTTGATGGCCGGCCCGGAGAGTCCTCCCGTTAGATTCCCCAAACGTGACTTTAGGGTGCGGGGGTCCAGGGACATCGCGGGATAAGTGTTTGCAATAGTGAGGGCATCGGCGCCGGCGTCCTGGGCGGCACGAGCAATAAGTCCAATATCTGCAACAAGAGGCGATAGTTTTACCCAGAGCGGGCGTCGGACGGAGGCTTTGCGGGCGGCGGATACGACTTCGGAGATCTGACCGGGATCATTTCCGAACTGCATCCCACCCTTTTTCACATTGGGGCAGGAAACGTTGAGCTCGTACGCTGCCAAGCCATGTGAGTCTTCCAGGATCTGAATTACCTCGACATAGTCTTCGAGGCAGTATCCGAAAATGTTTGCCAGCACGGCTGTGTCGTAATTTCTTAGTACGGGCAGCTTTTCCTTGACAAAGGCCTGAACCCCTATGTTCTGGAGGCCGACGGCGTTGAGCATGCCGGAAGCGGTTTCAGCCAGGCGAGGGGCTGGGGCACCTTCTATGGGGTGGCGGGAAAGACCTTTGACCACGAAGCCGCCCAAGCGGTTGAGGTCGACTAAGTGGGCAAACTCAATCCCATAGCCGAAGGTGCCGCTGGCAGCAAGAATGGGATTGCGCAGGCGCAGGGCGCCAATCTGTACGCTGAGATCGACAGCGTCGGCGGAGCTCACTTCATCGAGAGCTTACCATGAAGCATGGGCAGGCGGTGGACGCGCTATTTGAGCAAGGCGTGGGCCAGGACGTGTCCGTCCCGGGAGGCCAGAGTGACGCCGCAGAGCGACGCCAGCGTGGGAGCTATGTCTGCCGGGGTTGCTTCGTCGAAATATTGGCCATGCTGGATTCCGAATCCCATGAACAGGACGGGTACGTTTTGATCGTAGTTATAGGGAGTGCCGTGACCTGTCCCGTAGGATCGAGGTTTTCCTGGGGGCGTGCCATCCATCAGCCAGTATGGCTTAGAAACGATGAACAGGTCGCCGCTGCGCCCCGGGAAGTAACTGTCGGAGAACGCGCGACGGGTGGGGCTTTGCGTCGAAGGGCGATCTTGCAACTCCTCTGCGCGAAAGACCTGGGCCACTCCGGGTTGAGAAAGCGCGGCACTGGTGACGGCTTGCAGTGCCTTAGGGTCTTGTCTCAGTCTTTCGTAAACGCCAGGAGCGAAATAGACATCGCTGCCGGTGATGCGCAAGATTGCGGGTTTCGCGAAATGGAACGGATCCAAGACCTTTTCCAGCTTGTCTTGCAACTCCGGAATGTGCAGGACGCCGGCGTCAACGCCAGTCTTCTGCATGTCCTCCGGAACGGGGGCGACGCCATGGTCGGCGCTGAGGGCCACAACGTAATTCCCGCGGCCTACTTTGTTGTCCAGATCGTCGAACAGGTCACCCAAATCCTTGTCCAGACGCACGAGGAGATCCTGGACCTCCCGGCTGCGCGGGCCGAATTCGTGACCGACATAATCGAGGGAGGAATAACCCACGCCTAGAAAATCCGTTCCGCGGTTTTTGCCAAGCCGCATGGCATCTACGGCCGCTTCCGCGAATTTAGTCAGGTAGGTATCCGCAAAAGGGCTGGAGGCCCATTGCTCATAGAATGCGGCGTCCGGCTCACTTGCGGAGGATTTTCCATGAAGGGCATGCGGAAAAGTAAGGTCCCAGCCTTCGGGTGCGACGGCACCTATCGTTTTTTCGTCGTACCAATAGGAGTTGCCTGGCAAGGAAGGGGCCCAAGTCTTGCCGAAATCTTCCTTTACAGGGTGAGACTTAGCGTACTTCTCGACGAACGGCGCGATGCCGTAAGCGCTGGAGGTTTCCCAGCCCCCGCCGTCGGCCCAGGTTACTGCGTCCGCTTTGTGCCCGGCCAAGGCAATCGCGGCGCGCGCCTTAAGCGAAAACGTGACAATACGGGTTGCGCCGCTGGTCTGGAATTTCAGCTCTTCCGCAAAGGATGGGATTTCCATGCGCCAGGCAGTGTCGCCGCCCTTGGCGCTAATTCCTGCATAGCCTAGATTCTTGGCGTTGGGATCAGAAGTGCAGGTGACCATCTTCTGAGCCTCGCGATCCCACCAGGCGTTAGCCACCATGGCATGGGAAGCAGGGAAGGCGCCGGTGGAGATGGTGGAATGGCCCACGCAGGTCTCGGTGGCGGCGTAGGGATAAGCGGCGTCACGGAACCAAGCGCCTTCCGATACGAGGCGGCGGAGTCCCCCGGTCCATTGAGGCAGAAACTTGTCAATGTAGTCGGCGCGCATTTGGTCGACCACTAGGAGGACCACCAATTTGGGGCGCGCCGCCGGTTTCCTGGGAGAAGTTGCTGGCGCGGGTTGCGCATCGCCCGACCGAGCGTGCGCGCTTCCCACGGCGGTGAACAAGGCTACGATCGCTGTCGTGCAGCGGAGAAACGTCAGGCAGGCGACTGCAGAAGAATTCCGATTTGCTCTAAGCATGGGGCCCCTTTTTTTTTCAGCGCGGCAGTGTACCACGGCGGCCTGGCACAGTTCTGCCGTGGCGGTGAAATCGGGCAGCACTGCGTCAACTTCTTTTCTTGTGCTACGATTGCGCGACCATGCGTATCGTCGAGAAGGCACAGCTGATGTCGGCTCCGGAGATCGACCGCACGTTGCAGCGACTGGCTCACGAAATCGTGGAAAAGAGCGGGGGCACCAAGCACCTGGCACTCATCGGCATCCGCCGGCGGGGGGTGCCCCTGGCGCAGCGCATTGCATTGGCGATGCGGGGAATAGACGGCGTGGAAGTTCCGGTGGGCACCTTGGACATTACTTTGTATCGCGATGATTTATCGAAAGTTGCGTCGCATGCGGTGCTGCAGTCGTCGGATATACCGTTCGGCGTGGACAATATGGACTTGGTGTTGGTGGACGACGTTTTGTACACCGGACGCACGATTCGCGCGGGGATGAACGGGCTTTTTGATCTAGGGCGGCCGAAACGAGTGTCACTGTGCGTATTGATCGACCGTGGGCACCGGGAGATGCCGATTGAGGCGCAGTATACCGGGCGGGTGGTGCAGACCAGCAACACAGAGATAATCGAGGTACGGCTGCGGGAGATCGACAACGAAGAGCGGGTGGTGCTGGTCGATCGGGTGGATGGCTAATGGTTTGGCAAAGTGTTTGCGATGTGGGCGCTTGGGGATCTTCGGCTTTTCTCAGGGATAGGCTCAGGACTACCAGGAGCGACTTGAGGTCGGGCTGCTCGGTTAGAATGAGTCTGCCGATATTTGAGTGAAAATGTGAGCCATCGTTTCCGTGATTTGCTTGCGCTTGAACCGCTAACGGCGGACGAACTGACATTTCTTCTCGACCAAAGCAAGCCATTCCAGGAAATCCAAAAACATCCATTGAAGAAATTAGCTACCCTGCGCGGGAAGACGGTGGCGCTGGCGTTCTTTGAGACGTCCACGCGGACGCGCATCAGTTTTGGCACGGCGGCGGCGCGACTAGGCGCAGATACCATGAATCTGCAAGCGGAAGCGTCAAGCATAAAAAAAGGCGAATCCCTGCTGGACACGGTGCACACCCTGAATGCGATGAAACCAGACTGCCTCGTGATGCGCCATGCGGCTTCCGGGGCGGCAGACTTTGTGGCGCGGCATCTGGATATACCGGTGATTAATGCGGGTGATGGCACGCACGAGCACCCGTCGCAGGGTTTGTTGGATGCGCTCACCATCCGCGACCGGAAAGGCAAGATTGACCACTTGAATGTCACCATCCTGGGGGACATCCAGCATAGCCGGGTGGCGCGCTCGAATATTCATCTGCTTGGAAAGTTCGGCTGTTCGATTACGCTCTGCGGCCCGGCGATGTGGGTGCCTCGAGAATTGGAGCAAATCGCCCCACGAGCGTTGATCCGGCGGGTCTTCCGTGTGGAAGAGGCGCTAGAAGGAGCGGACGTGGTGATGGTGCTGCGGGTGCAAACCGAACGATTGCACGAGCCGGCGCTTTCGGCGAACGATTATGTCCTGCTATACCAATTGAATGGCCAGCGATTGCAGGGGGCCAAGACGGATGCGATTGTGCTGCATCCGGGGCCGATGAATCGGGGCATTGAGATTTCGCCGGAGGTGGCCGATGGCGGACAGTCATGTGTGCTGGATCAGGTGACCAACGGGATTGCCGTGCGCATGGCGCTGCTGTTCTTGTTGGGTGCTGGTGTCGGCGAACAGGGAACGCATCCGGTGAGCGGAGCTGAGCAGTCGCGCAATCGACGTGTCACAGACGTAAAGGACTCATCTCATGCTGCTCGTTAAAAATGGACGGGTCCTCGACCCCACGCGGAAGACAGATGCGGCGATAGATATCTTGCTGGCCGGCGATCGCATCGCGGAGACCGCGGCGGCTGGGAAAATTTCGTCGAGGAATGGCTTCGAGGTTTTCGACGCGGGGGGATTAATCGTGGCCCCGGGATTTATCGATCTGCACGCACATCTGCGGGAACCGGGCCAGGAATCTTCCGAGACGATTGAAACAGGAACGCGGGCGGCGGCCCGCGGAGGATTCAGCGCGGTGTGCTGCATGCCCAATACAAAACCGGTGAACGACAGCGCCAGTGTCACGCGATTCATTCTGGATCGCGCAAAGGAGGGCGCCAGCGTTCGCGTGTGGCCCATTGGGGCTGCCAGCGTGGGAAGCAAGGGCGAAGCGATTGCGGAGATCGCGGCCATGAAGCAAGCGGGGATCGTTGCGGTCAGCGACGACGGGAAACCCATTGCCACAGCGAAGCTGGCTCGACAGGTGATGGACTATTGTCGTTCCCTGGACCTTCCGGTGATCGAGCACGCCGAAGATATTTCCTTGGCGGCAGGAGCGGTCATGCGCGAGGGCGTAACCTCCACGCGACTGGGCTTGGTGGGAATGCCAGCGGCGGCGGAATCTGTTTGCGTCGCGCGTGATGTGCAGCTCGCCGAACTTACGGGGGCGCGTTTGCATATCGCCCATTTATCGACGCAGGGTTCACTCGAACAGGTTCGCTGGGCGAAGCAGCGTAGCCTGAATGTCACTTGCGAAGTTACACCGCACCATTTCACTTTGATTGACGAAGACGTGCAATACGATTCCCGCTACAAGATGAACCCGCCGCTGGCGGCGCGCGAAGATCGCGAGGCGCTATTGGCGGGCCTGGCGGACGGCACGGTGGACGCGATTGCCACCGACCACGCGCCGCACGAGCCAGCGCTGAAGGACGTCGAGTTTGATCGCGCGCCGTTTGGCATCACTGGATTTGAGACGGCGTTGAGCCTGGCGCTTGAGCAGCTGGTGCACAGCGGACGAATTCCCTTGATGCGCATGGTGGAGCTGTTTACGTCCGGGCCGGCGCATGTGCTGGGTTTGGAGCGAAGTATTGCCGCGGGCCAGCCTGCGGACCTTACGATATTTTCCCTGGATCGCCCGTGGACCTTCCGGGCAGCGAACTCCCCGAGCAAGTCGCACAACTCGCCGTTCGAGGGACGCAGCTTCAAAGGCGGCCCGGTAGCCACGATTGTCTCCGGTCGCATAGTTCACAAGACATGAAGGCGACGTCAAGCTCACGACCGGGCGTCGAGCGGTACTGAGGACTCGATTTCGAGAGTTAGTGCGCGGCGGGCTCAGCGGCGGGATGCATGCCGTGCTGCGGTACTTCATGGAGACCGCGCGCCGGCGGCTCAATCTTATGGCGGTAGAAATGATCGAGGGGGGCCGGGCCTTTCCCGGTTGCGTAACTTTTCTCGATAGCTTTCGTTACGTACGCCTTCGCCAAGGTAGCGGCCTCCACCAGCGACCGGCCAGAGGCCAACTGCGCGGCGATCGCCGCGGCGAAGGTGCATCCTGTGCCGTGCAGGGTTTCTTCTTTTAGGCGGTCCCCGGCTAAGTGAACCATCTCAGCGCCATCGAAAAGAACGTCCACGGCTTTTTCCATGTGACCGCCCTTGACGATCACGGCTTGCGCGCCCATCTCCACGATCTTTCGCGCCGCCGATTCCATATCCGCGACGTCCTTGATCGGTAAGCCAGTTAGCACTTCAGCTTCCGGAACATTGGGAGTAATCACGCTCGAGCGTTTCAGCAGCTCCGTTGCGACAAACCTGACCCCCGCAGGGTCTAACAGCTCGGTTCCAGTGGAGGACTTCATCACCGGATCATGCACTACATGAGCGAACTTGTGAGCGTCCAAAAATTCGGCCACTACCGCCGCATTGGCGCGATTTCCCAGCATGCCGATCTTCACCGCAGAGATTTCCGAGTCTCTGGCAAGGATGTCGAGCTGCGCGCGCAGCGTTGCGCTTGGGGTGTTCTGCACATCCTCGACGCCCTGCGTGTTCTGCACCGTCAGCGAAGTGATAGCGGCAATGCCGTAACACCCGTGCGCCGCAAAAGTTTTCAAATCCGCCGCGGTTCCGGCGCCGCAGGACGGGTCGAATCCTGCAATGGTCAGCAGGATTGGCGGAGTCAGGTTTGTGTGATTGTTGTTCGTGCCCATTGCTCTTATTTGTTCCCTCATCGGCCGAAGAATCCGGCCTTACCGGAACTCTCAGGCGTGCTACAGCGAAGTTAGCAGCGGCTTGCTGAACCTAAGCGAAAATTGCCGGCAACGCCCAACGGCGGCCGGCAAGTGCGAATGTACGCACGTTTCTCTCTGCGGCGCAAGAAAAAATTTGAACAAAGTAGAGCGGAACTGGACGGCGATAGCTACGGGGTAGAGGTTTGTGCCGGTCGCCTACGGCAGATTGCAATCCGCATAGCACCGACGAAAGGCGATTACGGGAACAGGCCGCGGATAAGAGTGGCCTCCGCGACGCGGCCAACAGCGAGAATCATGGCGCCAGCCCGCGGGGGGACATGGTGCTTGCGCATGGTGTCCACCATCTCGTGAAAAGCGCGGACCATGATTTTTTGCAAACGCAGATTTACTTCGTCGCTGTCCCACAGCAGCCCTTCCTGGTTCTGTACCCACTCGAAATAGCTGACGGTGACGCCACCGGCGTTGGCCAGAATGTCCGGGAGGACGGTAACACCGCGGCGCGCGAGGATTTCATCGGCGTGGGGAGTGGTCGGCCCGTTGGCCGCTTCGGCCACGATGCGGGCCTTAACGGCCTCGGCATTGTTCAAGGTGATCATATTCTCCAAAGCGGAGGGAACGAGAATGTCGCACTTCATGGTCAGCAAATCATCGTTGGAGATACGCGATGCTCCCGGCATGCCCACGACGGTGCCGGAGCGCTCCTTATAGCGAATGGCTTTGATAGGGTCGATGCCCCGGGAATTGGTGACGCCGCCGCGGGTATCGCTGAGCGCGATAACCTTCGCTTTCTTTTCAACAAAAAGCCGGGCTGCCGTAGCGCCGGCGTTTCCGAACCCCTGGATGGCAACGGTCGCTCCACGCAAGGAAATCTTCTTCAGCTTGCAAGCTTCTTCCACGACGAAGACCAAGCCGCGTGCGGTGGCTTCGGCGCGTCCGACGGAACCACCGACGGAAATAGGTTTCCCGGTAACCACGCCGGGAACAGTGTGGCCGACCATCATGGAGTAGGTGTCCATGATCCAAGCCATGGTTTGCGAGTCGGTGTAAACATCGGGCGCGGGAATATCCTGGTCGGGTCCGATGAGTGGCAGGATTTCGCTGGCGAACCGGCGGGTCATGCGCTCCAGCTCGGCCTTGGACATGCGTTTCGGATCGCAGATGACGCCGCCCTTGGCACCACCGAATGGAACATTGACCACGGCAGTCTTCCAGGTCATCCAGGCAGCGAGGGCCTTGACCTCGTCCAGGGTAACGTTGGGATGAAAGCGGATCCCGCCCTTGCCTGGGCCTCGTGCGACATTGTGCTGCACTCGGAAGCCGGTCAAAACCTTTACCTGACCGTTGTCCATTTTGGTGGGCAGGGAGACTTCCAGGATGCGCTTGGGAGTGCGCAAGATCTGGCGGAGGCCGGGATCGAGCTTCAGGAATTCCGCGGCCATGTCGAATTGAATCTGCGCGATGCGAAACGGATTGAGATCCTCGCGCGGCGCAATGCGGGGAATCATGGGTGCAACTGTCGGCTTTGCGACCGTGGCCATCGGCTTCGGTCCTTTCCTTTAGGCGGCGGGACGAAGATTCGCTCGCCTGTGCTGCTACCATACTTTTCTGGGTAACTCGAAAACAAAACGTTACAAGATACCTCAGCCGTTGGCGGCGAACTTCTGTTCGCTGCGGGAGTAGCGATCGCGACACGCAATAGAACAGAAATGTACGACCTCACTCCCCGCATGAAGCGGAATCGCTCGCTGTTCCGGGACATGGATGCCGCAAACCGGATCACGTACGAGCCGACGGGAACCCGTTGCGGGTTGCTTGTTCGCAGATGCTGGCTCGCTTTGCGGAAGCGAAAAAAGTCCACACAACGCCCACCGTACCGCGCGCCGCAGCATGACTACGGCCCCGAAAAGCACTACCAGCAAAAAAAGTAGTCGCATCGCCGAGAAATAAGTCATCCGGCCCCATCGGCCTTGCTGCCATCGTATGCAAGGGGAAAAGGTGGAGTCAAACGAAATCCTCTGATTTCAATGAGTTGCGCCAAGGGAGTAAATGCGGAAGGATGGATGCCGCCCTGCCTTCCATCCTCGCAAGTCCATTTTTATCATACAGATAGATAGAAATGTTGAGCTTTGGACTGCGCATCAGGTCCACGCCGAAACTTTCGGCGGCAGCCACTTCAAGATGCCGCCGGTATGCGGTCAGTGCCCATGTAAGGGCGCAATGCCTCTGGAATAACGACTGAACCGTCGGCTTGCTGATAGTTTTCGACGATGGCAATCCAGGTACGACCGACGGCCAGGCCAGAACCGTTCAGGGTGTGGACGAAATCGCTCCTTCCGCCGCCTTTTGGCTTGAAGCGGATTCCCGCGCGTCGCGACTGGAAGGCTTCGCAATTTGAGCAGGAGGAGATTTCGCGAAATTCGTTGCTGGAAGGCAGCCACACTTCGAGGTCGTACGTTTTCGCGGAAGCAAAGCCCATATCGCCGGTGCAGAGAAGCACGGTGCGGTAGTGCAGGCCAAGTTTCTGGAGCAATGCTTCCGCGTTGCGAGTCAGGGATTCGTGTTCCTCATAGCTTTTGTCGGGGTGAGTGAATTTGAACATCTCAACCTTTTGAAATTGGTGCTGACGTAACACTCCGCGCGTGTCCTTTCCCGCGGCGCCGGCCTCGGAGCGGAAGCAGGAGGTCCAAGCGGTGACGAGGAGCGGCAATTTCTCCTCGGGAAGGGTCTCATCACGGTACAGGTTGTGAAGCTCGACTTCGCTGGTAGGCGTCAGCCAGAAATCGGTGTCCTGGACCTTAAAAAGATCGGCGGCAAATTTCGGCAGTTGGCCGGCAGCTAGAAGGGAGGAGCTGTTAACCAGGAAGGGGGGAAGAATTTCCGTATAGCCGTGCTCGCGGGTGTGCACATCGAGGAAAAAATTGGCCAGGGCCCGCTCGAGACGAGCACCCCAACTCTTGTAAACCGCGAAACGAGCGCCGGTGATCTTTGTGGCTGCGGCAAGGTCAAGGATTCCCGCACGCTCGCCGACTTCCCAGTGAGGTTTTGGTGGGAAATTAAATTTGGGAGGCGTTCCCCAGCGACGGACCTCGACGTTTTCCGCTGCGCTATGTCCCACCGGTACGCTGGAATGGGGCACATTGGGAATGGTCAAAAGCAGGGAGCGCTGGGTGGAGTCCAGCTGGGTAATTTTCTCGTCCGCCACCTTGATGCGCTCCGACACTTGCTTCATTTCCGCGATCAGGGCATCGACGTTTTGCTTTTCCTTCTTTCGACGCGCGATTTCGTCGCTGGCTTTGTTGCGCTGGGCCTTGAGTTGCTCGGTTGCGGTGATCAGTTCGCGGCGCTCTTTATCCAAGGCGCGGAATCCCTCGATATCCAGGACAGCGCCACGCTTTTGGGCCATTTCCGCAAAACCAGCCAAATGCTCTCGAACGTAGCTCAAATCATGCATAGGACTGAAAGAATAGCGGAATAGACGCTTGGGGTCGACAGCGAGGGAGCAAGCCGTAGGTTGCTAAACGGGTTGTCAAGCGCATCGCACGTGAGGGCACTTTCGCGCCCTCACGGTGATGCTGCAACACGGCTACGGGATTGTCGCTGAAATCTGCGAGGAGTAGACGCTTTCGGTGCCGTTGGAGGTCACTGAGGTGACTACGTAGTAGTAGGTGAGGCCAGCCTGGACGGTGAGATCACTATAGTTTGATCCGGGGACAAGGGATGTATTGATCTTCGTGTATGGACCGCCTTTTTGCGAGCCTCGATAGACGTTATAGCCCGACACAATTGAGGTGCTGGGTGTCCAGCTCAACACAGCCTCGTGAGTGGTGGAGGCAACGCCGGCCCCTGTGAGGGGAATGGACAGCGGCGAATTGGTTGCAGTGCTGGTGACCGAGACGGTGCCTGAGAAAGTGCCTACGGTGGTGGGGGCGAAAGCGACACTGAAGGAGGTGGTCTGTCCCACCGACATCGTTACCGGTAATGTCAGGCCGCCGACACTGAAGTAAGTTCCCGTGGGCGTAACCTTGGAGACGCTCACCGAGGAGTTCCCAGTGTTCTTCAATGTAATAGTCTGACTGCTGCGGGAACCGTCCGTAACATTCCCAAAAGCGACCGAAATAGGAGTGGCAGACAACTGCAGGCTTTGAGTTACGCCGGTACCCGTCAGTGGGACCGAGAGCGTCGCCGAAGGCGCGTTGCTAGTGATGCTGACCTTTCCCGAGTAGCTGCCCGCGATTGTGGGAGAAAACCGCACGGTAAAGGCGATGGACTTGCCGGGCAGCAGTGTGGCCGGCAGCGTTGGACTGCTGAGGGCAAACCCCGTGCCACTGATCGAGGCTTGCGATACGGTCAGATTGGCGTTTCCTGAGTCGCTAATGGTCAAGGTCTGGGTGTTGGACACTCCCACTACAACACTGCCAAAGCTAATACTCGAGGGCACGGCCGAGATCCCCGGCTGCATTCCTACCGCGCTCAACGAGATAGTCAAAGTGGGATTGGTGGCATTGCTGGTCACGGTGACACTCCCGGTGGCATTGCCCATGGAAGTCGGTTTGAAAGTGACTTTTAGGGAAGCCGTCTTACCGGCCGCCAGGGTGAGGGGAAGGGTTATACCCGTTGCGCTAAAGCCGGTGCCGCTGGAGGCGACCTTTGAAATCGTCACGCTAACCGTCTCGGTGTTGGTAAGGGTAACGGTCTGGGAAGCGCTGCTGCCTACGTTTACGTTTCCAAGGTTCACACTGCTCGGGCTGGAAGTCAGGCCGGTCGAGGTATCAGGAGTAAACACTACGTCACGAAAATAATTGGAAGACTCCCAAGTGTAAGTAGGAAACTTACCAGGCGGACCATACACTCCGTTACCGCCGACTGCGCTGCTGAGATCATGGTTGACGATCTTAGTGGCGAATCCTGTGTCGGTAACGACGTAGTATGTGCTTCCGGTATTTACGGTAACTACGTAAACCGTATTGGCGTTTACAGCGAGCGGAGACGCAAGAGACTGCTGTTGCCATCCCGAAGCGGTCTCGCTCGCGAAAGTAACCGAGGTCAAAAGTTGACCCGCCGCGTTCCAAATGTGACCTACGTGAGTGCCGGTTTCTTTGCTGGACTTCCAGAAACGAATCGCATTGAAGTGGCCCGCTACGCCACTGGTAAATTTTGCGCCCAGTTCATAATTAGTGGTGGACCCGTCACTTACGTTGGTTAGCTGCGGTGTCTGCGTGGTGAGCAGAGTTTCCGTTGCGGCTTGAATGGCACGCCCACCGGCGGACAAAATCGTTGCCAACAACAATGCCCGGAGACACACGCGTACCGTTTTTTTTGATCTCATCATCAATTGTCTTCCTATGGGATCCAAACAGCCCTGAGACCAAACCGAGGGGGGGAGACCGAGGTCACAGATACTGCACAACTTTGTCCCGAATGCTTAACTAGAGTAGAAAACGGAGGCGAAAGGTGCCATTGCCCTATGGGTCAGTTTTGGTGCAGGCAAGCCCCCGAGTCAAAAACTGTACCCCGGCGCCCGATCGAAGCGGTGTGCCGCAAGAAATAGCCTTAGGAAATAGCTGATCGCAGACGTGCATAACCTTCTGCCGTGGACGGTTAGTGTTACGGCAAAGACCTATATGACCTGGCGTTCCCGATCTGCCTGCGTCTGCTAGCGTGGATGCTCATGAGACGGCGTGATCAAACCTGGGGATACTTGCGCTTCGCAATTGCTTCTATTCTCGTTGTTTTTTCTGTCAGCGTGCCGCCGACCCATTCACCGCTAACGTTCGCGCAAGAGACCACGGACCAGAAAAAGACGCCCGGAAAAACTCACCTGTATTACATAGCCGCTGACGACGTAAATTGGAATTACGCGCCCATGGGCAGAAATCTTACCGGTACCCCAAGCCCGGAAAATGAAGGGGTGTCAACGTCCACGACGTTTCGCAAAGCGGTGTACCACGAATATGTGGATGCCACCTTTAGCATCCTCAAGAAGCGCCCTGAGGAGTGGGAACATCTGGGAATCCTGGGACCCCTGATTCGCGCAGAAGTCGGCGACACGATTAAAATCGTGTTCAAGAACAACACCAAGTTTTTTTGCAGCATGCATCCTCATGGCCTTTCTTATGTAAAGGAATCCGAGGGAGCGATGTACGCTGACGGCAACCCAGCGGAGATGAAAAAGGGGGACGGTGTTCCGCCGGGCCAAAATTTTACCTATACCTGGACGGTGCCGGAGCGTGCGGGGCCGGCCGCGGGTGATGGCAGTTCCATTTTGTGGGTTTACCATTCGCATTTTGTCGAACCCCGCGATATGAATGCCGGCCTCATTGGCCCGATCATCGTGAGCGCCAAGGGAACAACCAAGCCGGATGGAACACCAAAGGATGTAGATCGCGAATTCATTACTGCTTTTGCCGTCTTCGATGAGACCGAAAGCTGGTACTTCCAGGCCAATGCAATGAATCGAAGGCAGTACGCGCAAGGTTTACGCTTCACGGACCCCGCGTTCCGCCGTCAATTTCTGATGTACACGATCAATGGACTGATCGAAGGCAATCTCCCCGTGCCAACAATGAAGAGGGGAGAGCGGGTGCGCTGGTATCTGTTCGCGAATGGAAATGAAGATGACGTGCATACCCCTCATTGGCACGGCCAAACCGTGATCTTCAATGGCATGCGCACTGATATGGTGCATTTAGAGCCGATGATGATGGTGGTGGCAGACATGGTGCCGGACAATGTCGGAACGTGGCTGTTTCACTGTCACGTAAATGATCACATTGAAGGCGGTATGCAGAGTCTATTTACGGTCGTCCCGTAAGTTCCTTGCCTATCAGGATTTTCGCAGGGTGGCATCTATCGTATTATAGGGTTCGGGTATGGGCAGGAAGACGGTACCAGGGTTATCCATCCCTAGCGGTTTGAGGTCGGCTGGATAGAAATTCGTGCTAGGCAATGCAAGATGAATCTCCCGTACCCCCGCGAAATTGTCGAGGATTGCTTGGCCCATGGCGTAGAGAGTGTGCTGAGACGATTGGCTGTCGTGCTCGGCGAATGTCTCCAACAGCATATTTCGTACACCATGCCAGAGCTGCCCGAATTCGGCTTCTTCATCGGAGTACAGCCAATCGGCATGGATGGAGGTTGAAAAGATACCATCAACTTCGTCCCGCAAGGTTGTGTAAGGATCCTTTCTGAAATCCTTAAAAGCGGAGCCGGTGGTTTTTAGGACCAGGAGATTTGCGATGCCGGCGCGTACGTGCGTGCCATCACGATTTCCCCGTAGCGAAACAGTGCGCTCTTCGCCTGCGGTCCGCGTGAAAGCCGACGGGTGAGGCTTAGCTCCGAGCGTAAGACGGGCCCATATCCTCTCGCTGCCGTCGATTATAACGGCAGTGATCTGGGCGTTGTAGGTGAGGAAATGTTCGATGAGGTGTAGACCAAAATTTTCCAAAGGCTCGATGGAATGCTGGCGAGCCAGTGCATGCACGGTGTTCTTCATGGTGTCGGCAGGAAGGATCTTGCGGTTGTCGCCTTGGATGTGCGCGGATTCGAAGTCGCCTTCCAAGCGAATCGACAATACAATTTCGCGGATATCGTGGCGTCCCTGCTGCCTGGAGACACGCAGCAAATGAATCCGCGAACAACCATAGTTGTTCTCCGCCAGCATAATCGCCATAGGTAACTCCAGTTTCAACAGGATTGGCAAATTGATTCTAGCGCAGGAGGAAACCGGATACGGAAGAGCGGCGACAAAATACGGTCACAGGCGGCCAGGAGTGAGAGTCATGGTCATTTCCAGCACGCGCTGGTAATACTCCTGTTGTTTGAGCTGTGCTCCCGCTTCGCGATCGACGATGAAAGTGACATCGGGGTGAAGCTGGAGAGCGGAAGCGGTAACCGAAGCGGTAAGCGGTCCTTCGATGGCATTGGCGATGGCGGTGGCTTTTGAGGAACCGCTGGCCAGAAGGAGAATTTGCTTGGCCTCGAGGATGGTGCCGATACCCATGGTTATGGCGCACTGGGGAACTTCTTCTGCCCTTGGGAAAAACCTGCGGTTGTCTTCGATGGTCTCTTTGCTAAGCACTTTCAAGCGGGTGCGCGACCCAAGGCTGGAGGTTGGTTCGTTGAATCCGATGTGGCCATTGCGCCCGATGCCCAGGATCTGCAGGTCGATGCCGCCGGCATTTCGGATACTTTCTTCGTAAGATGCGCAATAGCGAAGGAAATCGCCTTTGACGGACCCGTCCGGGATATGAATGTTGGCGGCAGGTACATTTACGTGTCCAAGGAAATTCTGCCGCATGAATTGACGGAAACTTTGCGGATGATCCCCGGAAACGCCGAGATACTCATCCAGGTTGAATGTCACGACACGCGAGAAATCCAACTTCTCCTCCCGATGCAGACGGACGAGCTCCCGATACATCCCAACCATGGTTGTGCCGGTGGCGAGTCCCAGGCGCACCGCGGGATTCCGGCGAATCGACTGCGACACCACCCGCGCGGCTTCGCGCCCGACATCTTGTGCGTTCGTCTTGAGGACCAGCAGCATCTGTTCGCCTTTGAGGGATCTGCTGTAAGTGCAGAAAGAACGGGTTTTTATCGGAAACGCCTGATCAGCAACTTATGACGGTCGGACCGATAGAAGCCGAGAACATAGGTAACCGCTTTTCCCTTGGTGGAGTATATCAACTGGCGTATGCGCATGAGGGGCTCCCCGCGCGGAACCGAAAGCAAGTCCGCGGTCCTTGCGTCGGCGGCGGTGGCATCGACCTCTTCGTCGGCATAGCCAATTTCCACCTGATATTCGCGTTCCAGTATCTTGAAAAGGGATTCCCGGTTGAGCGGCGCGGAAAGTAGATTCGGGAATTCCACCGAGGAAAAGTAGCAGGTTTCGAGTGCAAAGGGCTCGTCGGACGTGGCACGCAGACGTTCCAGCTTGATAATGCCGATGCTGGCGGGCAGTGCCAGGCGGGCTGCTATCTCTTGTTCATCATGGATGATCTTGGCGAACAATATTTTGGAGCTAACCGTCAGACTGCGGCCGGCCATTTGCTCGGTGTAACTCATGAGTTTGTTGAAATGAATTTTTGGGGTGGCCACGAAGGTGCCGATCCCCCGGCGCCGCTCTACGATGCCCTCTCGCTCCAGGGTGGCCAACGCATGACGGGCGGTCATCAAGCTGACCTGATGAATCTTGGCAAGGTCTCGTTCGGAAGCTACCGGGTCTCCGATCCGCAACTGCCCGGCTTCGATGCGCTTGCGAATTACCCCCTGAATTCTTTGATAGGCAGGCACCCCGTTTCCATTCTTTTGACCCATTCGTTCTCCCAATCTAAGGGTAGCGTTAAACGTCCGGTCGTTTTAGCACCATCCCCAGCCGCTAATACTGGGGGGCGTAAGAGGTCATAACCTTAAGGTCGGTTGCACTACATGGGCCCCGAACCGCCGAGCTATAGACGAGCGCCGCCCCCGCCGGTGAGGTGTTATAGCGCGGTCCATCCGTCAGCTATAGAGTACGACCGGCGTCAACCGACCTAAGACTTATAAATCAAAACTTTTCTATTGGCAACCATGTTTTGGTGCTATATAGCTACGCAACAAATCGATGTATAGCGAGACATGGTGCAAGGAGTAGTCGAGGAAAGCTTGGGCGGCACGGTCACAGGACTTCTGTGGCTTGCCATCGGAGGACGGTCATGAAGATAAGGAATTGCGGAAGTTTTGCGGTGGTATGCACATTGGCGATTGCTTTTGCGCTGCTGGGCGGCGCGAGCGTCACTCGGGGCCAAGATGTAACCGCCACGATAACCGGCACGGTTATGGACTCGAGCGGCGCGGCGGTGGCGGGGGCGGCGGTGACGGCTAGGTCCGTAGAGCGCGGTACCACCTTCAAAGATGTTTCCAACGATTCGGGGATTTTCCGCATCACCCAGCTGCCGGTGGGTAATTATAACCTACGTGTGGAAAAAGACGGGTTTCAGACGGCCTTGTATCCCGTTTTCACCTTGGCACTGAATCAGATTGCCCGCATCGATATCCAACTGAAAGTTGGCCAGGTAAGCGAGACCGTGGAGGTGAACGGTGGCGCGCCGATTCTGAAGACCGAAGCCACCCAAGTTGATACCATCATTAACTCGCAGACGAATGAAGCACTGCCGCTGGCGACTCGAAATTACGTCGAGCTGACCCTGCTTTCGCCTGGCGCTGTCCATCCCGACCCCAGCAGTTTCAATAACGGCGACAATGTGCAGAGTGGGGCACGGCCGTTCATCAACGGCAACCGCGAGCAGGCGAACAACTTCCTTTTGGATGGAATGGACAATAATGAAGTTTCTGACAACCTTCTTGGTTATACCCCCTCTCCGGACGCGATTGAAGAATTCAACATGATTAGCAATAACGCGCCCGCGGAATTTGGGAATTTCATGGGCGGCATTGTTAGCGCGACCATCAAGTCCGGCACAAACTCATATCACGGCGATGTGTGGGAGTTTTTCCGAAATGACAAGCTGAACGCCAACCAGTGGGAGAACAAAATCAATCCAAGCTCCGCGGCGATTCCTCGGGCACCGCTGCGCTGGAATATGTTTGGGGGAACCCTCGGCGGGCCAGTACTCAGGAACAAGCTCTTCTTCTTCGTTGACTATCAAGGGCAGCGGTTCGACCATCCGCCGGCGGGCAGTTTCATATCCGTATTCACGCCTGCTGAGCAAGGGGGCAATTTTGGAGCGCTTTTAACCGCCTCTACACCGATCCAGCTCTACAATCCCTGTCAAGGGACAACAGGGCAGAATGGCACAGCCTGCGTAGCGGCTACGACGCGGGCACCCTTCGCGGGCAACATCATTCCGGCTAGCATGATCAGCCCGGTCGCGGCTGCACTGTTCGCATCCGCACTCTACCCGAAGACCATTAATAATAACCTGACAAACAATGCGATTCAGGAAAGGGGTCAGGCGTTCAACAGCGACCAGGGCGATTTTAAGATTGACTATCGAGTTTCTAACAAGGATTTGATTTCGGGCCGCTTCACTCGCGCCTTTCAGATTGACCCTTCGACTAACTCGCAACTCCTCTTCGGCAATGGCCAGGCTACGGCGCCGATTTGGAGCACCGTGGGTGATTGGACGCGATCTATTTCCAATAACCTCATTAACGATGCGCGCTTTGGATGGAACCATATAGTCCTTAATACGGGTACAGCCTGGGACCCTTCTGTCGGAAATTTTGGTGAAACGATCGGAATCCCGAATTCGAATCCGTCGAGTCTCATCGGTCTGTTGGGCCTCGATTTTGGTGGAGGAACGCCCACCAGTCCGGGGACGGGAACGCTTACCAATATCGGAAACAGCATGGTCACGCAGAGTTTTAATAGCAAGGTTTACCAGGGTGATGATTCGATTACCTGGATTCGCGGCCGCCACACGTTCAAATTCGGCGGAGAATATATGTACGACAATATTACCGTATTCTACTCGGGCAACAGCGGTGAATTGGGTGGAATGGTGTTTGGTCCCAACTTCACAGCATCCTCTGCAGTGAACCCGGTGACGAATACCGGAGAGGGGATGGCGGACTTTTTTCTTGGCTTACCGACGGCGTTTGGACGCGGCCTCAGTAGTGGCAGCTGGACGCAGACCTCGAGCATCTTTTCCGGATACGGCCAAGATACGTGGCGTGTCTCGGACCGTCTTACCCTGACACTTGGCTTACGCTATGAAGCCCATACGCCATGGGTTGAGAGCAACAATCAGCAATCAAACTTCAACCCGGTAACCGGCCAGATTGAAATTGCGGGCCAAAGCGGCGTCGGCCGTGCGCTTTATAAAGGTGTGTATGGCCCTAAGGATTTCCAGCCGCGCCTCGGATTTGCGTGGACGCCCGGGCGGTTTAATGGCCACACAGTTTTGCGCGGGGCTTTCACCGTCTCGGACTATTTGGAAGGAACCGGCACCAACTTACGCCTACCGATCAATCCGCCGTTTGACGGAGGGGCCGCTGCAGGTGGCGAATTCCAGACGCAATATCTACTGCAGCCTCTGCCCGGGACGACGGCATCGCAAGGCATTATTGCGCCGCCGCCGACAGGTACGGCATGTCCGAATCTGAGCTGCTTCGATGGGCAAATCTTTCGTCTTTGGGACCAGAACGTGCAACCAGCCATCGACGATCAGTGGAACTTGACCGTGCAGCACCAAATTAACCCGACCACAACCCTCCAAGTGGGGTATGTGGGACAGGTGGCTTATCACTTGATGGTTCCGTTCTACTACGGCCAGGCTGTGGCAGAACCGGCCAGTTCTTGCGCTAAGGCGCCTTGCACCTCGCCGAGTCCGTTCTTTGCGAATGGTCAAGGACCGGCGCTACTGGCCGCAATCAATAACGGAGGGGGCACGGTTTCTGGTACCCAATCGAATGGCAGGATGATGTATAACGCGCTGCAAGCCGTTCTACAGAAAACACCGGGTCACGGATTGCAATATCAAGTGTCCTATACATTCGCCAAGTGCATGTCCAACAATACTGGGTATTACGGCACCTGGTCGGGTGCGAGAGCATCCTCGACCGCTTCGCCATATTGGCAGAACATTTACGATCCGGCAGCGGAATGGGCGCCCTGTTACTACGACGAAACCCACAACCTTACAACATATGCTGTCTACGAATTGCCGTTCGGCAAGGGTAAGCAATTTGGCGGCGACATGAACAAGGTTGCAAACACCATAGTGAGCGGCTGGACCGTAAGCCCGATCGTAACGCTCCATACGGGCTTCCCCTTGGCTCTCTACAACAACGGCACGGACCAGACCGGCACCAACTCGCGCGGTCTGCGTCCGGACTGCAACGGGACGAACAAAGTGTTTGGCCGCAGTCCCGCTCCTGCGGGAACGGGGGGAGGATTCCTGTGGTTTGATCCCACCAACTATTCCAATGCGGCCGGGTTCGGGACTTGTGCACCGCAACTTGGTGGACTGCGTGGTCCTGGATATTACAACTGGGATCTCAGCTTGCAGAAAAACTTCCAGCTAACAGAACGATTCAGGCTGCAATTCCGTTCTGACTTCCTGAATGCGTTTAATGCCGTGAACCTTGCGGTGCCTAATACGACGGTGGCTACGTCCACCACCGGCGTGATTCAGGCTTCCCAACCGGCAAGGAATATCCAGTTTGCTCTGAAGCTCTACTACTAAGCAGAAAGCGCAGAGCCTATAATGGGGCAGGCGTCCACCCCGCCTGCCCCATTTTGATTTTATGAAGCGCGTTCCATACGCCAGCCTTGTTGCTTTGATTGTGGCGACCGGTTTGATGCCCAGCCGTCCCGTTGCGGCGCAGACTTTTAAGCAGGCACAAATGGCCGACCCCACGTCAGCGGCGCAACAAAGTCTTTCGCTCGCCGAACACGGCAAATGCAGGGAAGGGCTGCAGCTGCTGAGGAAGAGTGCCACGCAGCCGGCAGACAAAGAACTTCGGCTTAAGGCTGGGGTGGCTGCGGTGCGTTGCGCGATCAGCCGAGAAGAAACCACGGCCGCCGTTGAAGCTATTCAGATGCTCAACCGGGAATTCCCGCACAACCCCGAAGTCCTTTACATTACAACTCATGCGTATTCCGATCTTTCGACTCGGGCGTCTTTGGAATTGGCCACGACCGCGCCAGATTCCTATCAGGCGCACGAATTAAATGCCGAAACACTGGAACTTCAAGGGAAGTGGGACGAAGCGCAGAAAGAGTATCAGGCCATCCTTCAAAAGAACGCGAACGTTCCGGGTATTCATTTCCGGTTGGGCCGGTTTCTGTTGTCGCGTCCTAATCCGCCCCCGGAAGTCGCAGAAGCGGCTAGACGCGAATTCGAGGAGGAGCTGAAGATCGACCCCCGAAACGCCGGAGCTGAGTACGTGCTGGGAGAATTGGCGCGGCAAGAGGGTCAATGGCCGGGCGCTGAGGAGCATTTTGCCAAGGCCATCAAGCTGGATGCGAGCTTGACGGACGCTTGGCTGGGTCTTGGCATCTCATTCCTAGGCGACGGCAAACCTTCGCAGGCGATTCCACCCCTGGAAACCTATGTGAAACTGCAGCCGGGAAATCCTGCAGGGCACTATCAATTGGCTATCGCCTACAACCGCGCCGGGCGTAAAGAAGATGCCAGGCGGGAAGCTGCGCGGCAGCGCGAGGCTGACGAAAGAGTCGAGCAAGAGAAGCAGAAGGCAGGGAGTGCACCTCCGCCTGGGGACGCGGGTCAGCCCGCCTCGCCGCCGAGCTAAAGGAGCGCCATGGAGCCAGGCATGCGAATAAAGTGGCACCCGGGCGGCTCATACCAAGAATGAAAAATCACCAAGGCGCCTCCCCTCGATTTTCGTTCGCATTCATGGTACGGCACACTTGGCTTGGGATGCTGGCCGTGCCCATGTTGCTCTGGAGCGCAAATCTCTCAGGCCCCAACCTGCTAGGAGAGCGGGATGAAGGTGGCGTACGGCCCCCGGTCGTACAGTTCACAAATGCAACCGCGACTGCTGGAATCAATTTTGTCCATTTCCGGGGCAATGAAGGAATCCCCATCAATCGCGAAATATTTGGTCCAGGGGTGTGCGTGGCCGATTTCGACAGCGACGGATACCAGGACATATATTTTGTGAATGGCCGCGACCTTTATGGGCGCGGGATTGCCAGGCAAAACGCTTTGTATCAGAACAACGGCGACGGTACGTTTAGGGACGTGACGCAAGCGGCTGGTGTTCCCGGCACCGGATATGGACTTGGATGCGCGTGGGGAGACTATGACAACGATGGTTTTCCCGATCTCTATGTCACTCAATTCGGGCGCAATGTGTTGTATCACAATAATGGCGACGGGACATTCACCGATGTTACGGATAAAGCCGGAGTTGGCGCGCTCGAGTTTGGCGCTCCATTCCATTCAGGCGCGACGTTCTTCGACTATGATCGTGACGGTCTATTGGACCTGTATGTCGGCAGCTACGTTGATTTGGGTTCGAACAGCCCGCGTTATTGCAACATCGGCGGCGTACGGTCGAGCTGCCCCCCCAGCGCATACAAAGGTACGCCGGCCATCCTGTATCACAACAACGGGAACGGTACTTTTACCAATGTGACGGTCGCAGCACGAATCTTCCAGCCCCACGGCAAAAACCTGGCGGTAGGCGCGGCGGATTACGACAATGATGGGTGGCCCGATTTGTTCGTCGCCAACGACGGTGTCAATGCCTACCTTTACCACAACGAGCACAACGGCACCTTCGAGGAAGTGGGCTTCCTCAGCGGCATGGCGCTGGCGGCCCGCGGCAATGTAATGGCGGCGATGTGCATTTCGCTCGGGGATTACGACAACGACGGTTCGCTGGATCTGTTCATCACCGATTTTCAAAACAACTCCGACCATCTGTGGCACAACGATGGGAAAGCATCGTTTGACGAAGTCAGCGACCGCGCCGGCATTACCGGACCGACGCGCGGCGTGTTGAGTTTTGGCGGCGGCTTTTTCGATTATGACAATGATGGATGGCTCGATCTTTTCGCGGCCAACGGGCATGTTTATCCGGAAGTCGAGCAGGCATCGCCCGAAGTGCATTTTAAGCAAATCAATTCTTTATTTCACAATGAGGGCAACGGCAAATTCACGGAGGTCACCAAGCTGGCTGGGCCGGGCTTCCAAACCCCCTATGTTGGCAGAGGCGTCGCCTTCGCGGACTTCAATAACTCCGGCTTTCTCGACGTGCTGGTGGCCAACAACGGCGATCCGCCATTACTGCTTCGCAACAGCGGTGGAAACGGGGCGCATTTTCTCAGTTTTAAACTGGTGGGCAACAAGAGCAACCGCGATGCGATCGGCGCGCGCATCCGCATTGTGGCAGGAAGCACCGCACAAATCCGCGAGATTGCGGGCGGCGGTAGTTATCTTTCGCAGAGTGATCTGCGTGCGCACTTTGGCGTGGGAGGGGCTACCCGGGCTGAAATCGTTGAAGTGAGTTGGCCGAGCGGCGAGAAACAGCGCTTCCACAACATTGAGGCCGATCAGTTCTATGTGATCCGGGAAGGCAGCGATCAGATCGAAGCGCAACAATTTAAACGCAGCGACCGAACGGCCAAAGGAGAATCGCAGCGTTGAAGGCCTGGCAAGCACAGCGACGGCCCAACGCCGCCACGCGCAGAGAATTCCTGCGCGCAATGATCAGTGGAGCGTTCGCAATCGCGGTTTGGCCGCCGGGGCTGCGGGGCGACGAGCAGGACCCAGCCTTTTCCGAGGTACCTACCGCACGGAGCGGTATTACTTGGCGCCACGTGAATGGCCGCTCTGCCGACATGTATTTGCCGGAAACCACTGGTGCCGGTTGCGGCTTCCTGGATTATGACAATGACGGCTGGATGGACATTTACCTGGTCAACAGCGGCCCTTGCGATTTCTACAATCCTGCGACGCCGCTGCGCAATGCCCTCTACCGCAATAATCGCGACGGCACCTTTACGGATGTAACCGAAAAAGCGGGCGTCGCCGGTAACGCCTATGGGATGGGAGTCGCTGTCGGCGATTATGATGGCGATGGCTTGCCCGATCTATATGTCACACAATACCCGCACAGCATTCTCTACCATAATAATGGCGATGGAACGTTTACGGACGTCACTGCAAAATCTGGACTAGCCGCGCCGGGTTGGGCCTCCAGCGCGGTGTGGTTCGACTATGACAATGACGGCCGACTGGACCTGTTCGTCTGCCGGTTTGTGGACTTCAATAAAACCAAAAACAAGTGGTGTGGAGACCGCGAAAAGAAGCAGCGTTGGTATTGCATTCCTAAGGTATACGACCCCATGCCTTGCTGGTTGTTTCACAACAACGGCGACGGCACGTTCACCGACGTGAGCAAAGAGTCAGGTGTTGGCACGGCGCCGGGAAAAGCGTGGGGTGTGGTAGCTTGCGATATCAATAATGACGGATGGATGGATCTTTTTGTCGCCAACGACACGGTACAAAATTTTCTATTCGCCAATCGCAAGGGAAAGTTCGAAGAAACCGGTCTGATGTCCGGCGTCGGCTTCAGCGCTTATGGACGCCCGCGCTCCGGAATGGGGGTCGACGCCGCCGATTTCGACAACGATGGATGGGTGGATCTGTTTGTAGCCAATGTAGACCAGGAAATGTTTTCTCTCTATCACAACAATAAGGATGAGAGCTTTCGAGACGTCGCTGTTCCAACCGGGCTCGGAGCTACCACTCGGCTGATGAGCGGTTGGGGCCTGAAATTTTTCGACTATGACAACGACGGCGATCTCGACTTGCTGCTATGTAATGGTCATCCAGACGACAAAATCGACGGCCGAGTCGATGGGGTGAAGTATCTGGAGCCGATGCTGCTATTTCGGAACACCGGTAACGGAAATTTCAAAAATGTCAGCGCCGAAAGCGGTCCTATTTTCTCTCGACCGATCGCCGGCCGTGGGCTCGCGTTAGGCGATTTTGATAACGACGGTGCGGTTGACGTGCTGATCTCCATAAATAACGGAGCTCCCGTTCTCTTGCGGAATAATGCTGCTCGCCGGAATCACTGGCTCGGCACCAAGCTGGTCGGAAAGAAGTCCAATCCTGACGGTATCGGTGCACGTCTCAGCTACCAGGCGGGCGATCTGAAGCGGACTCACATGAAGGTCGGAGGTGGCAGCTATTTGTCTTCCCACGATCCTCGCGTGGTCTTGGGTTTGGGAAGCCGTACCAAGATCGATTGGCTGGAAGTTAGATGGCCATTGCCGGGAGGCACCGTCGAACGTTTTGTGGATTTACCCATCGATCGCTACGTAACGATTGTCGAAGGCCAGGGTAAGGCAACAGAAAAACGTCCGTAAAGTCACACGCCGAAACGCGCGTGGAGAGGGATTGCGAAAATATGGCGCTCACCGCAACGGATTGGATCGTCATTGTTGTTTATCTGGCGTTGAATCTGATGATCAGCCTGTATTACCGCAGGCGCTCTTCCGGCAGCACCGAGGAATTTTTTGTCTCCGGCAGGAATGTTTCGTGGTGGCTGGCCGGTACGTCCATGGTGGCCACCACATTTGCCGCGGATACGCCACTACTGGTTACAGGATTGGTCGCCAAGAATGGCATTTCCGGAAACTGGCTGTGGTGGTCTCAGTGCCTGTCTGGCATGATGACCGTCTTCTTCTTTGCCCGATATTGGCGCCGCGCGGAAATCCTTACCGATGTGGAATTTGTAGAGTTGCGTTATGGGGGAAAACCCGCAGCCTTCCTCCGCGGATTCCGCGCTTTATATCTGGGAGCGCTGATGAACTGCCTGATTCTCGGTTGGGTCATCAAGGCCATGATCAGCATCACCACGGTTCTGTTGGGCGACGCCATCGCCAAAGGTCGAGTGTTAGACATGGCGATTGGCGGACATTCCTTAATGCACTTCACACTGGGAGACCCGGCGCGCACAGCCCTGTTGATCTGCGTGCTCGTTTTGGTTCCCTTCACCGGCATATATACATTCATTGGCGGACTGTGGGGCGTCCTGGTCACCGATTTGTTCCAGTTCATTTTGAAAATGTCGATGATCGTCGTGCTGGCCTGGGTCGCGGTCGCCAAGATTGGTGGGATGTCGCTGTTAAAAATTCAGTTGTCGCACGTAAATGAAATGGCCCGGCAGTCCGGCCAGCCGACTGGCTCGGTCCTATCTTTTTTTCCTTCGGTTCACTTGGGTTGGACCACGGACGCAATTTGGACGCTGCCGGTATTAACCTTCGTGCTCTATCTAGCCATGCAGTGGTGGGCCAGTTGGTATCCGGGAGCGGAACCGGGGGGCGGCGGTTACGTGGCACAGCGGATGTTCAGTGCCAAGGACGAAAGGAATTCACTCGGTGCCACCTTATGGTTCAACATCGCGCACTACGCGATGCGCTCGTGGCCGTGGATCGTCACCGGGCTCGTTGCCGTTGCGGTGTACTCGCCCGTGGGAGGTTTGCACCCTAGCGCGGAATTCGCCGCTGAGCCCGAAAAGGGGTACGTGATGGTGCTGCGCGACTTCCTTCCGCCAGCCTTGCGCGGCTTGATGGTAGCGGCGTTCCTAGCCGCATTTATGTCCACGGTCGGCACGCAGCTCAACTGGGGTACTTCCTACCTGATAAATGATTTCTACCGCAGGTTTATTGTTCGCAAGGGAAGCGAAAAACACTACGTTCTGGTCAGCAAGTTATTCATCGTGTTTTTGGTCATTTTGAGTGGCTACACGGCGGCGCACATCAGTTCCATTCAGGCTGCGTGGCAACTTCTACTCGGGATGGGTGCTGGCACCGGCGGGGTTCTCTTATTACGCTGGTATTGGTGGCGTATGAATGCTTGGAGCGAAATTTCTTCGATGACCGCTGCATTCATCGTTTCGATGTCCCTTCAGCGAGTACATTTTTCAGGTAACACCTCGGTGGTGTTTGCGAAGAGCACCATGATTACCACCGCGGCTACCACCGCGGTCTGGCTGATCGCCACCCTGCTCACGGAGCCGGAGACCGACGACCGTTTACTGAAATTCTATCGGCGTGTGCAGCCCACCATTCACGGCTGGAAGCGCATAGCCGCCCTCGCTCCGGAGGTTGTACCTGTTCGGGACTTCGCGGCCAATTCGTTCGATTGGGTTATGGGTTGCACCCTGGTGTACTGCGCGATGTTCGGCATTGGCGCATTCGTGCTCCAATCCTGGCTTACAGGATTTGTTTTGTTTGTATGCGCGGCTATTGCGGGTTACCTGGTCTATTGGAGTCTCTCGCGTCGCGGATGGGAAACACTCTCCGGTAGCACACACTCCGATATCGTCAGCCGATGAAATGACTATGCCCCCGGCGGACTAGATCCTACAAAAGTAAGGCGGAGAGGAATCTCTCTCCGCCTTTATTACTCCCAGAGATCAAGACTTGGCGTGAGGTGAAACCCGCTGCAATGTTGAAATCAGATCATGTGCGGCAGAGGGTGCTTCCACTTTGGACTCGCTGATGACGCGTTCGGCGGTGATGTCTCGGCCGTACAGGCGGCGATTGGCGTCATCATCCGGACGCAGGGTCGAGCCTTCCAACGATACGCCAGCGAAGGCGCCACGGGACCGGGAATAGCTCAGCATCTCCGCTCGAAAAGTTACGTCTGTGGCTGCCTGCGCATCCCGTCCTTTTGGACCGGCTGCGATCGACGCGTCAGCGCCAAGTTTTACCTTGCTGTGCAAAAGGCTGTCTACCCCGCGTGGGTTCATAATCAAAATCACGAAATCAGTTGCCTGACCCCCGATCTGGAAGCCAACGCTACCCGCTTCCAGAGCCATCATGGCAGGTGCGCCCCATGGTCCGGTCATTTCTCTGCCCGTGCGGCAGACCATAGCGCCGCGGCCGTAGCTGCCTCCTACGACGAAAGCAGCCTTTACTACGGAGGGGAAAACCATCACGCAATGCGCTTTATCCAGCAAGTCCTGAGGAATATTGTCGGGTATATCCAGAATTTCCTTCAAAACTGTGCCAGCATTTTGCAGGCGGTCCGTTTCTTTCTCGTCTTTATCCTTGGCCGCCGCTGCGGTCATTGACGACCAGGACAGGAAAAGCAGCGCCAGCGTACTTGCTGCCAGCACCCTCAATCGCTTCATTTTCATCAGAACTGCCTCCTTTTAGAATCGACTCGACCGATGACCAGGATGTCTACTTTCCTCAAGTTCCCCGCCGGTCAGAAGCGAGGATTACCACGCCCCCAATGAGCGCCAATATGCCAACGATGGGCGGGATCGGTATCGTGTTGTGCTCTTCCTTCGTGGCCTGAATCGGTCCGATATCTAGTACTTTCTTGTGCGTCGTGTATGTGATCCCTTGATAGGCCAACGCTAGAATGCCGATTACCACCAGAACGATACCGATCACTTTCATAAATTCTTCTCGTCAAGACCTGCGCAGCAAATGACCCATTAGCGTAACGAGGAACAAGATCAGAAACAGATAGAAGAGGATCTTGGCGATGCCCGCTGCGGCCAAGGATATTCCCGTAAAGCCCAATAGTGCAGCAACCAGCGCGACGACAAAAAAAACCAGCGCCCAGCGCAACATGTAAGCCCTCCTGTATAACTTGCCGTGGAAATGGAAAAGCGCCTGTAACGGAATCGGGCTGTGATTGTCCCTAGCTGAGAAGCTAAGGCCACGATTCTTCCCTAAAAATCGCATAAATGTTGAGTGCCGTTCCATACGGGGTAGACCTGAGCCGGTGCCAAAGCATCGTGTAGGAATGAAAGACTCGCGCCGTGGCGTTGGAATGGGCGCGCGACCCATGCGGTAAAGACTGCATCTTGATGGCGGTCATCATGTAAAAACTTCAGCGCGGGTCGCTCAATTTGTTCGGGTGTACTAGAACGCAGCATGCAGCTAAACTCGCTGGTTGCAAGTATTTGCCCCGTTTTACGAAATCGTCGAGGAATGGCTGGAGGAATGCTGTGTGATAGATGCAGTTGTAGTGTGCGAAAGTCCTAGGAACGATTCCTGCTGGCACACAAATCGAGCACAGGTCGGGGGTACATAAATGGAGTCTTTGCGGTTGCTGGTAGCAGATGACCACGAAATAGTGCGCAAAGGACTGCGCTCTCTTCTAGAAGCGCAACCGGGCTGGCAAGTGACCGCGGAAGCCAGTGACGGTCGCGAGGCGGTGGAAAAAGCGAAAGAGCTGAGGCCGGACGTCACTGTGCTTGATATCGGGATGCCTTCACTTAATGGCTTGGAGGCGACGCGCCAGATGCTGAAGAATGACGCGCGGGCAAAAATCCTCATTTTGACGATGCACGAATCCGACCCCATCATCCGGGATGTCCTTGATGCGGGCGCGCGCGGCTATGTCCTCAAGACTGACGCGAGTCGCGACCTGGTTACCGCTGTCAACGCGGTGCGTAGCAACAAAACGTTCTTT
Source organism: Candidatus Acidiferrum sp. (assembly GCA_035309625.1). GTDB lineage: Bacteria > Acidobacteriota > Terriglobia > Acidiferrales > UBA7541 > Acidiferrum. Next base: position 472 of record DATGEY010000101.1, on the reverse strand, counting down.
ACCGCCAAAGTAGCGCAGATGGTTCTGGATGGCTATCTGGATCAAAACCCTAAGAAAGAGAAGCCTACCGAGTCACCCAAGATGCGGTTGACGCCGCGTCAACGCGAGATTGTGCAGTTACTTGCGGAAGGCAAGAGTAGTAAGGAAGTGGCCGTGCAACTGGGCCTTAGCGTCAAGACCGCAGAAACACACCGTGCCAATATCATGCGCCGGCTAGATTGCCACTCAGTGAGTGAACTTGTCCGTTACGCCGTGCGCAATAACATCATCGAAGCCTAGGCATTTTGTGTAGGTTGAAAAACAAACCTCTGGAGTGGGGGTGCCTACCCCGTATGCCCTATTCCCTGCCTGCTTTGGTTGCGGTCTACTCATCGTGGACACCGAATAGGAGGTTTCCATGAACTGGGATCAAATCGAGGGAAAGTGGAAGCAGGCTTCTGGAAAGATGAAGGAGAAGTGGGGCAAGCTCACA
>DATGEY010000100.1:0-7546 GCA_035309625.1 Candidatus Acidiferrum sp. | reverse complement strand
CGGTTCCTCCAGTCTGAATTCAATGCGGCCCCAGGCTTAACGTCGACCTTGCCGCGGCGTATCCAGCACCGGAATCTTCTTCCCCGCCGGCTCCGCCAACTCTGTTCCGGCCAGCTGTCCACCGGAGCTCCGGCGTTGACTCGGTGAACTCGAGAAGGAAAACCAAACCTATGACCTTTGGACGCAAGCCTATCCTCGTGATCCAATACCGCACAATGATCTCGCTGTCAACTACGACTCCTTCGGACAATTTGACCAGGCTATCTCGGAGAACCAAGCGGCGCTCCGGCTCGACCCACGCAGCGCTTTAACCTCCGGAAACCTTTGTTTCGATTACATCTACTTGAATCGACCAGACGAGGCTAAACTCGTCCTGCAGGAAGCACGCAAACAACATCTCGACCATTTGGGTCTTGAAGTTTGCGTCTATGTGATCGCATTTAGCCAAAACAACGTTGCGGAAATGCAACGTGCCGTGAACTGGTCGATTGGCCGACCTGGCGAAGAAGATGCGCTCCTACTTGCTGAATCGACAACGGAGGCGTCCTTCGGCCATTTGGAAAAGGCTCGCGAATTTACAGCGAGGGCCATAGCCGCGGAACGTCGAGACGGACTTAAGGAGGTAGCAGCCAACACCCAGGCTTGGACTGCACTACGGGAATCTGCAATGGGCAACGCGCAATTGGCTCGTCGGAATCTCGCGGAAGCAATATCTTCTGGCGAAAACGTGGACGATCCTGTTGCGCTCACGTTCGCTGTTTTGGGAGACGTAGCAAAGGCGCAGAATCTCGCGGATGCCCTCAATAAGCGTCGCCCCCTGGACACAAACATTCAACGCGTCGAGCTACCGGTCATTCGTGCCCAAATAGAAATTGCCCGCGGAAGACCGTTGCGAGCTATTGAAATTCTTCGAGCAGCCGCCCCATTCGGACTAGGCACATGCCGAGCGTCAGATTGGTGTTTACCCTACTGGACCGGAGAGGCGTATCTGCACGCCGCTCAGGGCGCCGCCGCCGCCGAGCAATTTCAGTATTTGCTGAACCATCGCAGCGCATTGATTTACTCATATCGCCTGCCACTCGCCCAACTCGGCTTGGCGCGCTCCTACGTGCTTACCGGGGATACCGCAAAGGCCCGAACCGCCTATCAAGATTTTTTCGCGCTGTGGAAAGATGCCGACCCAGATATTCCCATCCTCAAGCAAGCCCAGGCCGAGTACGCCAAGCTCCAATAAGTGTCTTTTTTTGAATGACAGGGATTGCCTCGGTCTAACTCATTCTATGAATTCCGACGCCGCCGCGTCTGCACCTTTTGGAGTGCGGCGGTCTTGTTTACCCTGAGCCTCGAAGGGCCACCGCTTTCACGCTGTCAAACCATGCAAGATGCCAGCAACTCGACTCGATCGCGCGCCCGGCGAGTCCCGAACTATTTCCGAAGGGCACTCAGCAACTCGCCCCGAATCGACGCATCCAGAAGCTGAATCGTATGCAGCACCGGAATCTTCTTTCCCATGCGCTCCAGCGAAGCTTGCAATTGCAGAATGCACCCCGGATTCCCGGTAACCACCACGTCGGCATCCAACGGCACGATCAACTCCGCCTTACGGTCGCCCAACGCGTTCGCCGCATTCGGCTGCACCAAATTGTAGATTCCGGCGGATCCACAGCAGATCGGCGCTTCCGGTATCTCCACCAGCTCCAGTTCCGGAATCGCCGCCAGCAAATTCCTCGGCTGCGTACGCACCCCTTGCGCGTGCTGCAAATGGCACGAATCGTGAAACGCCACTTTCAACCGCAGGGGATTCCGCGCTGCCCTCTGCGGCAACTCCGCCAGCACCTCACTCACATCTTTGCACTTCGCGGAAAATGCCTTCGCCCGCTCCGCATAATTCGCATCATCCCGTAACAAATGCCCATACTCCTTCACGTTCGACCCGCAACCCGCTGCATTCGTCAAAATAGCGTCCACATTCGCCCGCTCGAACACATTGATCAAATGCCTCGCCAGCCCCACCGCCCCCGCTTCTTCGCCCGCATGCACCAGCAGCGCACCGCAGCACGGCTGGTCCGCCGGACTGACCACCTCGCACCCCTCCGCCGCCAGCACCCGCGCCGTCGCCGCATTCACCTGCGGAAAAAACTCCCGCTGTACGCAACCCAGCAGCATCCCGACCCGCCGCCGCTTCTCCCCCACCGCCGGCGTCACCTCGGCCACGTCCTCCGTTGCTGTTAATTCCGGCAGCAACGCCTCCATCGCTTGCAACCGCTTCGGCAGCAGCCGCAATCCGCCGCTCCTCCGGACCAATCTTTGCAACCCCGAGCGCTGATATACCAGCAAAGGCATCCGCATCATCCGCAATCGCTCCGGCCGCGTAAACATCGCAAAAATCATCCGCCGGTAAAATCTCTCCGCCCATCCGCGATCATACTTCCGTTCAATTTGCGCTCGCGTGGCCTCAATCAGCTTCCCGTAATCCACACCCGAAGGACACGCCGGCATACACGCCATGCACCCCAGGCAAGTATCGAAGTGTCCCACCCACTTGGCATTCATCTCCGCTTTCCCGTCCGCCGCCAGCTTCATCAGGTAAATCCGCCCACGCGGCGAATCCATCTCTTCGTTCCACAGTGCATACGTAGGGCACACCGGCAAGCAAAATCCGCAGTGCACGCATTGATCGATAATCTCCCGCGAAGGCGCATGCCTCTCGTCAAACGCACTCGTGCCGATTGCCTTCCCTTTCTCGGTGACGTCCGTCTTATTTGCCATCACTCCCTTCTCTGCGAAACCTCAGCGCCCTCTGCGTCTCGGCGTTATCTTCTTCTGCTTCTCTCTTCTCTCAAACTCAAATCCCGCCAACAAATCGCCCCGCATTCAGAGTCCCTCGCGGATCGAATTGCCTCTTCACCGCTTTCATCACCGCCAGCGCATCCGCCACCGAGCCCCACGACTCGATCCCCGCTATCCCCACCGGCTGCCGCACAATCACCAGCGATCCTCCGTTGCTCTCCAACCCCGCGCGAATCGCTTTCATCATTTCTCCCAACGCCGCTTCAGCCCCCTCCATCCGCATCCATCCAATTCCCGTCGCCTGCGCCGTAGCGCTCCAGCGGACATTCGCGCCCGCCAATCTCACAATCGCTTCGATGCTCTCCGCAAGTTGCGCCGGTAATGTCGCAAACTTCGCAATCGCCAGGTCAGCCTCGCCTCTCGTCGAAAAAATCTCCTGCCGCGCGTTCCAAACGTCGCCGTCTTCGCTGATCGTTTCCCCGCTCATCATCCCCTTCACTTGTTCCACTTGCGCCGCAAGCCCCGCCTCCGTCCCCTCGAACAAAACATCCACCCGCGGCGGCATCTCCGTTCCGCAGCAAATCTGCAGCCCCGAATGCGCTAGCCTCGAATCCTGAATCGCCAGCATCACCCGCTGCGCCTCAGCGACTTCAGCGAATTTGCAAGAAACCGTCCGCCTCTCTCGCGGCAACGGATGCAATCGAAAAAACGCTCGCGTAATCACGCCCAGTGTCCCCAGGGCCCCGGTCGCCAGCTTCGGCAAATCGTAACCCGCCACATTTTTCACCACCCGTCCGCCGCTGCTCGCCACTGTCCCGTCCGGCAGCGCCAGCGTCACTCCAATCACCAAATCCCGCAGCGAACCAAATCGCAACCGCAACGCTCCGCTATCATTGGCCGACAGCACTCCTCCCACCGTCGCTCTCTCCGGCCACAACGCGTCCAACGCCAGCCGCTGTCTGTGTTTTGCCAGCGCCTCTTGCAATTTCCCAATCGAGCAGCCGGCCTCCACGTTTACCGTCAAGTCCGCCCACGCGTGCTCAATCACGCGATCCAGCCGCGCCATCGACAAAATTACATCCGCGCGCCTCGGCCGGTTTCCCCATTCCAGTTTTGTGCCCCCTCCCCGCGGAATCACCGCCAAGCCTGCGTCATTCGCCAGCTTCAAAACTTTCGCCAAATCCTGCTCCGTCCCCGGCTCTACCACCAATCGCGGCTGCACCCCGCGCACTGCATCGCCGGCCGTCGCCGTTCGAACGTGCTGCGCCGTGACAATCTCGCGAACATCGCTCTCAAATGTGCTGGTGAGATTTGCTTGTGAAGCGCTGGCGTCCATTCAGTACCGCTCCGCGATTCCCGCCGTTTCCAGAGGATGCGCCACATACTCCCCCGCTTTTTCCCCGCACAATCGCGGACGCGGAAACACCTTGCTCGGATTCGAAAGCTGCAGCGGATCAAACGCGCAGCGCACCCGCTGCATCGTCTCCAAATCCGGCTCGCTATACATTTTCGACATCATCTTTTTCTTGTCTTCCCCAACCCCGTGCTCCCCGGTAATCGACCCGCCCGCCGCGATGCACAATTCCAAAATCTTGCTGGAAAGCCCTTCCGCCGTTTCCTCCTGCCCCGCAATCCTGCGGTCATATAAAACCAGCGGATGCAGGTTACCGTCCCCCGCGTGAAACACATTGGCCACCCGCAACCCCGCTTCCCGGCTCAGCCTTCCAATCTCTCGCATCACGTTCGGCAACTCCGTCCGCGGAATCACTCCGTCCTGCACGATATAATTCGGCGAAATCCGCCCCATCGCAGCAAACGCCGCCTTCCGCCCCTTCCACACTAGCGCCCGCTCCTCTTCCGATTGCGCCACGCGAATTTCCCACGCCCCATTCTTCCGGCAAATCTCGTCCACATGCGCCATCAGCGCCGCCACCTCCGCCATCGGCCCATCCAATTCGACCAGCAACAGCGCCCCGCAATTCGGATAATTCGCATGCACCGCCGCTTCCGCCGCCTGTATCGCCAGATTGTCCATCATCTCGATCGCCGCCGGCAGCATCCCCGCCGCAATCGTATCGCTCACCGCCGCTCCCGCCTCATTCGTGGACGGAAACGCCGCCAGCAACGTCTGCACGCATTCCGGCCGCTTCACAATCCGCAAAATAATTTTCGTTGCAATCCCCAGCGTCCCTTCCGACCCCACAAACACGCCCATCAAATCGTATCCCGGCGCATCCAGTGTCTTTCCACCCAGGTGCGCCAGCGATCCATCCGCCAGCACCACTTCCAATCCCAAAACGTGAGTAGTCGTAAATCCATATTTCAGGCAGTGCGCCCCACCCGAATTTTCCGCCACGTTTCCGCCTATGCTGCATACCGACTGCGAAGATGGATCGGGCGCATAAAAATATCCCTGCCCCGCCACCCGCGCCGTCACATCCAGATTAATCACGCCCGGTTCCACCACCGCCCGCGCGTTCGTAAAATCGATTTCCAGGATTTTGTTCATGCGCGTCAGGCTGATCACCACCCCGTTTTCCACCGGCAGCGCGCCCCCGCTCAGTCCGGTGCCGGAGCCTCGCGCCACAAACGGAATTTTCTCGCGGTGGCACACCCGCACGATTCTTTGTACTTGTTCACTGGAATTGGGCAGCAGCACCGCGCGCGGAAGCACGCGAAAGTTGGTTAGCCCGTCGCACTCGTAGGTGTGCAGTTCTTCGCGCGAAGTGATTAGCCCGCGCGGACCGGCGATCTCGCGCAACTCGTCAAAAATCCGGCTTTCCACGGCGCAAGCCCTCGCAGAGAAGCTTGCCCCATCAGTGCATGAAGGTCAAACCGTGCGGCACCAGGTACGGAAAAACGTACGCGTAAAACATCACGATCACGCCCACAATCGCCCCCAGCGCAATCGAGTGCCAAAACACGAAACGGAAAATCATACCCTCGTTACCCAGTTGATTCGTCGCCGCGGTAGCCACGCAAATCGATTGCGCATCCACCATCTTGCCCATGACCCCGCCCGCGCTGTTGGCCGCGGTCATCAGAATCGGATCCAGGTGCAACTGTTCCGCGGTAATACGCTGCAAGCTGCCAAACAGCGCGTTCGACGATGTGTCGCTGCCGGTCAGCGCCACTCCCAGCCATCCCAGGAAGGTCCCGAAAAATGGATAGAACCATCCTGTATGCGTGAACGCCAGGCCCAAGACCGCGTCGGTCCCCGAGTATCGCGTCACGAAACCTAAGCCCAGCATCGCCGATATCGCCAGCACCGCGAATCGCATCCGGAACAGCGTGTACCAGAAGACCTTGATCAGTTTTGCCGGCCGCACTCCGCGAATTAGCCCGCCAACAATCGCCGCCAGGAAGCATCCTGTCCCCGTAGCCGAAAACCAGATAAACGGAAACTTGGCCCCTTCCGGAGTCGGCTTGGGCACCACTGGCTTGTCACGCGAAACCTTCAGGTGCAGCGGGGTGTTCCATCCTCCATTGGGCTTTCCGGCTGCGGTCTGCCAAGCCGGGGTAGTGTGCACGTTCATCCAGTCCTTCACCGGCTTGTAGCCCCACAAAAACACGAACACGCTGAGGATCAGGAACGGAATCCAAGCTTTGAAAATCTGGCTCTTGCTGTATGCCGAACTGGAAGTAAGCGCCGGCTGCGCCGAACCCGCCGCCCGCCCTGTCGCAGGCACCGGCACGGTCACTCCGGCCGTGGGCGGCTCGATATCTTCCGCAAAGCGCCAAATCCTTTTCGGCTTCCAGAACAGCAAAAAGATCACGGTGCAAAGCAGCGAGAACAGCCCAGCCGTAATGTCCACCAGATTGCTGTCCATGTGGTTGGACCAGAAATATTGCATGGACGCAAACGAGATGCCCACCACCAGAATTGCCGGCAGCACCTCGAACGTCTCCTTCCACGGCACCATCGCCCGCACCAGCCAGAACGGCACGATCACCGCGGTAATCGGCAAAATGCGCCCGATCATCGCGTTCATGTCCGCTTCGGGAAGCAAGGTAACCGCGGCCAACATATGCACCGGGGTCCCAATCGCGCCCCACGCCACCGGCGCGGTATTCGCGATCAGGTTCAGCGCCGCCGCATGAAACGGCTTGAATCCCAGCCCAATCATGAACGCCCCGGCAATCGCCACCGGCGAACCAAATCCCGCGCACCCCTCGATGAATGCGCCAAAGCAGAACGCCACCAGCAGCAGTTGCAGCCGCCGGTCCGACGAAATCCCACCCACCGACGCCTTCATAATCTCGAAGTCCCCGGTGCTGACCGAAATGTCGTAAAGATAGACCGCCGCCACCACGATCCACACAATATTCATCAACCCGGTAGCCACCCCGTACAGAAAGCTCTCACCGGCCAGCGAAGCCGGCATGTGGAACACCACCATGGCCACCAACACCGCCGTACCTGCCCCCGCCAGCGCCGACCAGTGCGGCGCCACCCGCAACCCCGCCAGCAAAAAGAACAACACCATAATCGGCAGCGCCGCCACCAGCGCCGAAAGCCACCAATGCCCCAAAGGATCGTAGATCTGCGTCCAAGTCACGTGTAAACCTCCAGCAAAGCGTGCTGAGCCCAGTCCGGCCTTTTCGCTGTGCTCCAATACCCTTTTTAACCGCGCAAAGTCAAGCTGGAAAAAGTTTTCAAATAGCCCTGTCACATCGTATCCCTCTGGCGAAGCTGAAGTGTTTGAGCGAGAAGAGACGGTTGGAGCTGGCCGCCCGGCTGGGGGGAGAGCCGGGC
>DATGEY010000099.1:0-41546 GCA_035309625.1 Candidatus Acidiferrum sp. | reverse complement strand
CTGGATCGTCCGAGCGAGATTTTTGTGCTGCCGGGCGGAAAGCGTACCCGGATCACCCATTCGAACGACGAGCTGCTGGCGAGGTTGAAGCTGGCGCAGGGCGAGTACGTGAAATTCAAGAGCAAGGACGGAACGGCGGTTTCGGGATACCTGTACAAGCCGCTGGATTACGTTGCCGGAAAAAAATATCCGACGTTGCTGCGGCCGCATGGCGGTCCGGTGTGGGCGTACTACGCGGAATTCGAACATTTGGCGCAACTGCTGGCGGCGAATGGGTATGTGGTGCTGTTTCCGAACCCGCGCGGGTCAACCGGCTACGGAGAAGAGTATTGCAAAGCCATCTGGGCGGACTGGGGCAACAAGGATTTTCAGGACGATATGGCGATGGTGGATTACGCCGTCGCGCAGGGAATCGCTGATCCGGACAAGCTTGGAGTGGGCGGATGGTCGTATGGCGGAATCTCGACGGACTTTATCATTGGCCAGACGCATCGATTCAAGGCGGCGATTTCTGGCGCGGGCGCGGCGGAATTCACCAGCCTTTACGGGCATGACCAATACCAGAAGGACTACTTTACGGAGCTTGGCTATCCGTGGGAGAAGCGCGAAGTGTGGGACAAGATTGCGTCGTTTTATAAGGTGAAAGACATCACAACGCCGGCGATGTTCATGGGCGGGAGCATCGATTGGAACGTGCCGATCCTGGGCGGCGAGCAGATGTATCAGGCGCTGAAGGCGCTGGGGCGCGAGACGCAACTGGTTGTTTATCCCGGCGAGTACCACGAATTTACAGTGCCGTCGCACATCGAGGACCGCCTGAAGCGGTACCTGGCGTGGTACGGACATTATGTGAAAGGCGATGCGGCGCCGGCGGCGCTGCCGCAGGACACCAGCGAGCCAAGTGCAAAAGCCAAGGATTAGTATTGGATACAACGTGATTGATGGCGCAGCCGTTGATGCGCGAAAAAGTTTGTTTCCTGGAGGACATGGATGAGTCGTCGTGTGATTCAAAAACTGTGGTTGGTTGTGGCGATGATTGCGCTGGGAAGTTTTTCGGCCAACGCGCAGACGTATGACCAGAAACTTTTTCAGGAGATGCAGTGGCGGTGCATCGGGCCGTTCCGCGGCGGGCGGACGGTGGCGATTACCGGCGTGCAGGGTCAGCCGAACCTTTTTTATATGGCGGCGGTGAACGGCGGGGTGTGGAAGACTACTGATTCTGGAAATACCTGGGCGCCGATTTTTGATGACGCGGGAAGCAGCGGGTCGGTGGGAGCGATTGCGGTGGCGCCGTCGAATCCGAACGTGATTTACGTTGGCAGTGGAGAAGGTTTGCAGCGGCCAGATCTGGCGGTGGGCGACGGAATGTATAAATCCATCGATGCGGGCAAGACCTGGACGCATTTGGGATTGCGCGACGCGCAGCAGATTACCGCGATTGTTGTAGATCCGAAGGACGCGGAGCGCCTGTACGTGGCGGTGGAGGGGCATCCATACGGACCGAACGCGGAGCGCGGGGTGTTCCGTTCGATCAACGGCGGGAAAACTTATGAGAAGGTGCTGTACAAGGATGAGAACACCGGAGCGGCGGAATTGGTGATGGATCCGGCGAATTCGCAGGTGTTGTACGCGGCATTGTGGGCGGCGCGCGTGGCTCCGTGGGAAGTGCGGAGCGGCGGCTCGATTGATATCGCGGGAAGCGGCGTTTACAAATCCACGGATGGCGGCACGACCTGGAAACCGCTGACTGCCGGGCTGCCAGGTGCCGCGGAAGGAGTTGCGAGAATTGGATTGGCGATTGCGCCGAGCGATTCGAAGCGAATTTACGCTTCGGTCGAGGCCAGCAAGAAGGCTGGCGTGTATCGTTCCGACGATGGCGGAGAAATATGGACCCAAGTGAATGACGATCGGCGGATTGGCGGACGCGGGCCGGGTGCGATGGGAATTGCGGTGTCGCCGGAAAATCCGGATTTGATTTATGTCGCTAACACCACGACGTGGAAGTCGGTTGATGGCGGAAAAACATTCGTGGGATGGAAAGGCGCGCCGGGCGGCGATGATTATCAGCGGCTTTGGATCAATCGCGACAACGGACAAATCATTGCGTTGTCGAGCGATCAGGGAGCGGCGATTAGCGTCAACGGCGGAGCGACCTGGAGCAGTTGGTATAACCAGCCGACCGCACAGTTTTATCATGTGACCACCGACAATCGCTTTCCTTACTGGGTGTACGGCGCGCAGCAAGAAAGCGGCTCCGCCGGAACGATGAGCCGCAGCGATTACGGCGAAATCACATTTCGCGAGTGGCATTCCGTCGGTGTTTTCGAGTATGGCTACATTGCGGTGGATCCGCTGGACTCGAACATTTTGTACGGCGCCCGCCTCACGCGGACAAACCAGGCCTTAGGTGAAGTCGCGGAGGTAAGTCCTGAACCGGTCCGCCGCGGCGAGTATCGGTATGACCGTACGTTGCCGGTGGTTTTCTCGCCGGTCGATCCCAAGGCGCTGTATTTCGCGGCCAATGTGCTGTTCAAATCAACCGATGGCGGGAATAGCTGGAAAGCGATCAGCCCGGATCTCTCGCGTCCGTCCTATGAGACTCCGCCCAATCTCGGAGTTTTCGCAGCCTACGATCCGGAAAAGGGCAAGCATCGGGGGGTGATCTACGCGGTTGCGCCGTCTTTCAGGGATGTGAGCACGATCTGGGCTGGTACCGATGATGGGCTGATACACATAACGCAAGACGGCGGAAAATCCTGGCGAAATGTCACGCCAGCGGAGCTCAAGCCCTGGAGCAAAGTCTCCATCCTAGAGGCTTCTCATTTCGATGCTGGGACCGCTTACGCGGCCATTAATAGTTTTCGTCTTGACGACTTGCGCGCGCATATCTATCGCACACGAGATTTCGGTAAGACCTGGACCGAAATCGACCGCGGCATTCCCGCGGGAGGGGCAAGCAACGTGGTGCGCGAAGATCCTGAACGCAAAGGTTTGTTGTTTGCTGGAACCGAAGGATCCGTTTATGTTTCATTTGACGACGGCGATAACTGGCAGCCGCTGCAACTCAATCTTCCTCACACTTCGATGCGGGACTTAACCATTCACGGCGACGATCTCATTGTCGGTACGCACGGCCGCTCGTTCTGGATTCTTGATGACATCACGCCGTTGCGCCAAATGAGCGGGGACCTGGCGAAGGCCGCGGTGACGTTGTACAAGCCGGGGGAAGCGATCCGTTTTCGCTGGAACCGCAACACGGACACGCCGTTGCCGCCGGATACTCCGGCGGGGAAGAATCCTCCGGACGGCGCGATTCTCGACTATTATCTGGCGTCTTCTTCGGGCAAGCCGGTCACGCTGGAAATTCTGGATGCCGACAACCATTTGGTTCGCCGTTATTCGAGCACTGACAAACCGGAGCCGCTCGAGAGGATCGCGGCCTCCAATCCCATTCCGATGTATTGGGTGCGACCGCAACAGATGCTGTCTCCGGAAGCGGGTATGCATCGTTTCGTCTGGGACATGCACTACCCGGCACCCAACGCGCTCAACCACGAGTTCCCCATCTCGGCGATCGTGCATGACACTCCACAACTGCCGCTGGGAGCCTGGGCCATGCCGGGAAAGTACAGCGTGCGGCTAACGGTTGACGGTAAGGCTTACACGCAACCGCTCACCGTCCGCATTGACCCTCGCATCAAGACCTCCGACGCGGATTTGCGCAAACAATTCGAAATGGAAGCGGGCATTGTGGAAGGCATGAATGAGACTTTCCAGGCGTTGCAACAAGTTCGTGCGTTGCGACCCCAGTTGACGAATCGCGCGGCGAAGGTGAAAGGCCCGCTGGCCGATTCGCTGACTGCCTTGGACAAGCTGGCGGCGGAATTGGAGGGTGCGTCGCAAGGGGCGTTTTTCGGAGTTCCTCCGAGCGGCAAGCGGCCGGAAAATCTGTCCACGCTCAACCAGCATTTCGGCCAACTGCTGGGCGTCGTCGACAGCGCCGATGCCGCGCCGACGACGCAAGCTTCGGCCGCTTATCTGGAATTGGAGGATTCACTCGGCAAAGTGTTGGCGCAATGGAAAAAGCTTCGGGATTCGGATGTGCCGCAGCTGAATGCGGCGCTGAAGAAGGCCCACATTGAGGAACTGAATGCCGAGAAGGTTGGAGAACCACCAGTGGATGGCAGTGACGAAGACGACGAGCCGTAATGGTTGCTGGAGAAGAAACGGGTCGAGCTGGGCGATCCCGCGGATCGTCTCCTGGTGGCAACCGCGAAAGGTTCATGAGTTCACGTTAGTCACGGCCGATGAGTATTTGTTGAACGTGCCGGGGCTGAGTGTTTTGCATAATCGCTGCTGATCCATTTAGTTTCCGGAGAAATCGATGAAACCGTCGGTCCAGGCAGGGAGCGCTGGGGGTCTTCTTCTTCTCGCATTTTCTGTTCTCTTGGCGCCGTTTCTCCGCGCGCAAGAAATCTCCGAAGACCTGTACTCGGCGCTGAGATGGCGCATGATCGGGCCGTTTCGGGCGGGCAAAGTGAACGCTGTGGCTGGCGTTTCCGGGAACGCCGCGGTTTATTATTTCGGGGCGGACGGCGGAGGGGTGTGGAAGACCACCGATAGCGGGAATGTTTGGAAGCCAATTTTCGACAGCCAGCCGATTGGATCGATAGGGGCGCTGGCATTGGCTCCCTCTAATCCCAGAATTATTTATGTTGGTTCAGGCGTGAATGGTATCTACAGCGACATTGCCTACGGCAATGGAATTTATAAATCGACGGATGGCGGAGAAACCTGGCAACACCTGGGCCTGGAAGATACGCGGCACATTGGGCGGATTGTGGTTGATCCGGGGAATCCGGATGTGGCGCTGGTTGCGGCGCTGGGCCATTCGTTTGGCCCGAACGAGGAGCGCGGCGTTTTCCGCACTGCGGACGGGGGTAGGAGTTGGAAGAGAGTCTTATACAAAGACAACCTCACGGGCGCGGTGGATTTGTGCATCGAACCCGGCAACCCCCGCGTGGTGTACGCCACCTTATGGCAAGGAATCCGTAGGCCGGGGCAGAAGGGAACTTCGTTTGGCCCCGGCAGCGGGCTTTATAAATCGGTGGACGCGGGCTTGACCTGGACGCAAATCAGCGGTCACGGATTGCCTGGCGGCGAATGGGGACGTTCCGGAGTGGCGGTGGCTGCGGGCCTGCACGGCCGCCGCGTGTATTTGATTCTGGAGGCAAAGGAAAAAGCCGGTGGGTTGTATCGCTCGGACGACGCAGGCGCCACCTGGCGGCGTGCTACGACAGATCGCCGTATCAACGGTTATTGGTATATGAGCGAAATCTCCGCGGACCCAAAGAATCCCGATGTGCTGTATGTACCGCTGCAATCGTTGTATCGCTCGACGGACGGCGGGCAAACGTTTACGGTGATCAAGGGGGCCCCGGGAGGCGATGACTATCACGCCGTTTGGATTGACCCCACCGACTCGCAACGAATCATGCTGGGGGTGGACCAGGGAGCGGTCGTTTCCGTGAATGGGAGCGCGACTTGGAGCTCGTGGTACAACCAGCCAACCGGCGAATTTTATCGAGTCGCCACCGATCATCGATTTCCCTACTGGGTGTATGGCCCACAGCAAGACAGCGGCACGGCGGGAATTTCCAGCCGCGGCAACAACGGGCAAATCACCGAGCGCGAGTGGTATCCGGTCGGACCTGGCGAGAGTGGTTACACCATTCCCGATCCGATCGATCCCGATGTGGTGTACAACGCCGGGCCGGGCGGCAGCGTGATCCGGATGTCCAAGACCACCGGGCAAGTGCGGGACATTTCACCCGCAGCGGTTTCCTTCGGCAGCAAATATCATTTCAACTGGACTATTCCCATGGCATTCGCGCCGCAAGATCCACACGTGCTGTATCTCGGCACACAGTTTTTGCTGAAGACCACCACTGCGGGTGCCAGTTGGCAGGCTGCAAGCCCGGACTTGAGCCGCACAACGCTGGATCCCAAGAATCCCAAGCAAGCGCCAGGCAGCATCCTGACCATCGCGCTATCGCCGGTACAAGAGGGCGTGATTTGGGCGGGAACGGACGACGGAAACATTCAAGTGACTAAAGATGGCGGAGCAACCTGGAAAAACGTTACCCCGCCGGAAGTTTCGGTGTGGAGCACGGTCGGCATTGTGGAGGCTTCGCACTTTGCCGCCGGAACGGCGTATGCCGCGGTCAATCGGAACGGGCTCGACGATTTGCGGCCACACATTTTCCGCACACGCGATTTCGGCCAAAGCTGGCAGGAAACGGTCAGCGGCATTCGCGACATCGATTTTGTGCGGAGCGTGCGAGAAGATCCGGTGCGCAAAGGACTGTTGTACGCTGCGACCGAAGAGGGCGTTTACGTTTCCCTGGACGACGGCGATCGCTGGCACTCGCTGCGCTTGAATATGCCCCTGGTGGCTGTTCACGATCTGGCTGTGGAGCAGGATGATCTGGTGGCCGCAACTTACGGACGGTCGTTCTGGATCCTGGATGATGTTTCCCCGCTGCGGCATCTGGATGAGAATTTCAACACGTCCGCGCCGCAGCTGTTTGCGCCGCGAGCCGCCGTTCGTGTGCGTCGCGATGAGAATCAGGACACCCCGTTGCCGCCGGAAGTTCCCGCCGGACAGAACCCGCCGGATGGTGCGATTGTCCACTATTATTTGCCGAAGCGTGCGGCCGGCGAGATTCAGATGGAGATTTACGATTCCGGCGGTGAGTTGGTGAAGAGCTATTCGAGCGCGCCTATTCCCCCGGAAAAAGAGAGAGGCGATCCGTTCATCGCCGCTTATTGGATTGCGGGCCCCGAGCTGCTTTCCCGCGACAAGGGTGTGCACCGATTTGTCTGGAATTTGCGGTACAGCGACCCGGAGGCGATCCACGTACAATCGCCGTACAACTATCCGATCGCTGCGATCGTCGGGGCGACGCCGCTGCCTCCCCAAGGGCCGCTGGTGCTGCCGGGGAAGTACGAGGTGCGGCTTAAGATTGGCGAGCAAGTGCTCCGGCAGCCGCTGGAAGTCAAGATGGATCCGCGGGTGCCTTACGTACGAAACGAATTGCAAAGTTCGCTGGATCTGCAGCGAAAGATTTCCTCGGCGTTGGCGCGAAACTTTGCCGCTTATCGGCAAGTGAAGGATCTGCGAGCAACGCTAGCGGAAGTGAAGAAGCGGCCGAAGGAAGATACCGCGGCAGCTGCCGCCGCTTCGCTGGACGCGAAAGCTGCTGCACTGGAGGGTGAGCCGACACCCCTTCTTGAGGAGCCCAAGACGGTCAGCTTCACCGCAGTCAACGAAACATTAACGGCATTGATGGCGCTGGTGGACGGCGCCGATTTCGCGCCCTCGGAGGAATCGTTCGCCGCGTATCGGCGAACTTGCAAGGCATTGAACCTGACCCTTGCTTCGTGGAACGAGATTACGACGAAAGACTTGACGGCTTTCCGGGCAACGCTGGGGCAAAGCAACCTCGCGCCGCCGGCGGATTATTCCAGCCCAGGTGCAATCGAAAATTGCGGCAATTAGCGGCCCGGGCGAATCGTCACTTGGATGATGTAGCGTCTTGCAATTGCGTTAGCGCGTCCAGCACCTCTTCGCTGTGCTGGTCCGCTTTTACCTCGAGCCAAACCTTTTGCACTTTGCCTCGCGGATCGATCAGGAAAGTGTGACGCGCGGAATATTTCGCCTGGTTGTAAGTCATCACCGAATCGTATTCGGTGGAAACTTCCTGCTTGGTATCCGCCAGCAATTTGAAGCTGAGCCCTTCTTTGGTGCAAAACTTCTGGTGCGAGTCCTCGTCCTGTACGCTGACGCCGAGGATTACCGCATTTTTTTGCTCGTATTGCGGCAGATCGCGCTGGAAATTGTGCGCTTCGACGGTGCAACCGCTGGTGAAATCCTTGGGGTAGAAATACAGAACCACCCACTTGCCCTTGAAATCATGCAGGCTTACCGGCTTATTTTCCTGAGAGTTCAGAGTAAAATCCGGCGCCGGAACGCCCACCGAAGGTGCACTGCCGGCCGCCACAGAAAATCCGATCCCCGACGCAGTTGCCAGAATCACCACTATTGATCCCATCAAGCCAAGCTTCATTGTTGAATCCTCATTTTCTGCCCTTACTGCCACGCGATACTTATTGGACCTCACAAATGGTAATGGGGTGCTCAACGGAATGCCAGCGGCACAACCGCGTTGACAATAATTTTACTTTGGCGTCGTGAAGCGCCCGAATCCCAGCCGCACCTGCAGGGTGTTGATGCCGGGGTTGGGGGAGGTCAGGCCTGCGTTGGAAATATGCATGAAGCGGATTTCCGCGCTCCAGTTGTACTTGCCGCGCGGGAGATGCAAGCCAAGCGCGCCGGAGGTAGTAAAGTTCACTCGCGAAGTGCCGGGGGGCGCCGGGGTATTCGTGAAGAGCGTGCCGCCGCCGAGTTCGAAATAGGGCGCCAAGCTCTGGCGAGCCACAAAATTCCATTTCAGCGCAAAGGGATTCAATCCAAGTCCGTAGGCGGTTCTATTTCGTTGCGTCAGTACAAACAGGGGCACCGCGTCTATCGCATACTCGAATCGTCCCCGCAAAGGACCAGGTCCGACTTCATCGGTGACGATCCAACCATAGCGCAAGCCTACATTCCACACGCCGGTGTCCGATGTGCTCCCGTTGAGGCCATGCCCGCCGCCGGTCCACACCTGGATTTCGTGGCCGCCATTTTCGGGCCCAGCCTGGGCCCACAAGTCAGGTGTTTCCAGCACGCAGCACATCAGCAGCAGACACAGAACGGGAAAAATCTTCATCAGCCGCCGTCTCCTCCGCAATCAAGCCTGCCCACTATACGCTGGTCACGTCGATTTCCTAAGGCTTTGCCCATCGCGGCGCTGGATAAACGCGCGGAATAGTCATTGACATTCGCAAAGGGGTTAAGCATGGTGTATTCAGCGCGTTTAACGTAGTTAATCACGCGATAGCGAGATCGTTGATTCCCGTAATCGCGGGACCGTAGTATTGATTCGAATCTGGGATAGTCCATGTGATGGAGCCGCAAACGAATGATCCGGAAGCGTTTCATGATCCTGGGGCATGCATACCGCCTGCTCATTGCACTGGGTGGCTTCCTTTTGCTGCTGCCGCCGTTTTTGCTTGCCCAGGCGCCTTCCGACGAATCCGTTCCCGCGAACCCCGCTCAGGATGCCGAGCCAAGCCCAGTAATGTTCCCACATCCCGAGTCAGACCGCTTCTGGATCTCCGGGCAGGCCAATTTCATTTCGCAATGGCATCCCGCTTTCAATTCGCCCTATCAGGGACGCAACAGCCTCCCGCCCCAAGCCCAGGACGCCAGCTCTCGCGTTTTGACGGTATCTACCGGTCTGCGGCTTACTAACGCGGCTGAACTGTTGTGCGATGTGCAGGAAACGGGCGGGCACGGCATCGGCGAAGCTCTCGGCCTTGCGGGGTTCACCAATCTTGATGTGGTACGCAATCCGACGCTTGGCAAGGCTCCCTACATCGCACGGCTGATGTGGCACGAAGTCATTCCCATTGGTACTGGCGACGAGGACTCCACTCGCAACCCGCTTTCTCTGTTCCGACGTTTGCCGGCGCGCCGCATCGAGATTCGTTTCGGGAAAATGGGTTTGGCTGATTTCTTCGATCTGAATACTTATGGCAGCGACTCAAACTTCCAGTTTATGAATTGGACGGTGGACAACAATGGCGCGTATGACTATGCTGCGGACACTCGTGGTTTTACGTTCGCGGCCCTGTTGGAGTATCACGATCGGCACTGGGCAGTGCGTTTCGCCGAAGCGCTTATGCCCAAAGTTGCCAATGGCATCCACCTTGATGCCAATCTCGGACGCGCCCGCGCCGAGAACGTCGAGTTCGAGATTCATCGCGCCGTAATCCCAAAGCAGGAAGGCGTCTTGCGCCTGCTCGCCTACGTCAATCACGCCAACATGGGCAGCTATCGTGAAGCGGTCAATAATTTTCTCGCGGGAGTTACACCGATTCCCGAAATTACGGCGCATCCGCTGCAAACCACGATCAAATACGGCTTCGGGGCCAATTTCGAGCAACCTTTCAACGATTGGATAGGGGTGTTTGGACGTTGGGGTTGGAATGAAGGCCAACACGAATCGTATGCGTACACGGAAGTCGACCAAACTCTTTTGGGTGGTGTCGGCGCTAGCGGAACACGATGGGACCGAAAATTGGATCGTGCTGGAGTCGCGTTCGTCTCCAACGGAATTGCGCGCGATCATCAGCAGTACTTGGCGCTCGGGGGACTGGGCTTCCTTCTAGGAGACGGCCGCCTCAACTACGGCCGGGAAAATATTGTCGAAACATATTATACGCTGCACGTCTGGCGCGGCGCTTATCCTTCCTTCGGATTTCAGTATGTGGACCATCCTGGTTACAACCGCGACCGCGGCCCGGTTGCAGTTCCCACATTACGTTTGCACCTGGAATTCTGAGCCTTAACGATGATTGCGCAGGTTCGCCGGCCTCCATGGCTTCCGGTGCGAGGGAGGATTCTATTTTTGCACCACGCTCAACTTGGTCTCGAGCAAGTCCTCTGAATTCCCGCCTATCCGGATCGCAAAGGTACCTGGCTCGACCACTCGACGCATGTCTCGATTTAGAAATGACAGCTCCTTGGGTCCCAGCGCCAGCTCTACGGTTTTCGTTTCGCCGGCGTCGAGTGTAATCCGCCGAAATCCACGCAGTTCTTTTACCGGGCGCGTAACCGAACTTACTTCGTCGCGAATATAGAGTTGCACCACCTCATCGCCGCGCACTTTTCCCGTATTCGTTACATCTACCGACACTTTGGTTTCGCCTTCCGGTCCGATGCTGTCCGGAGCCAGGCGCACGTTCGCATATTTGAAGGTTGAATAGCTCAGCCCCCAACCAAACGGATACAGCGGCTTGGTTGTGCTTCCTAGATACTCGCGCTTGGCAGATGGCTTTTGGTAGTAATAGTCGGGAAGCTGCCCAGTGGAACGCGGCACGCTGATGGGCAGTTTCCCGCCGGGATTGTAGTCGCCAAACAGGACGTCGGCGGCAGCCGTTCCGGTCTCTTGCCCCAAATACCAGCCATCCAGGATGGCTGGCACGCTCTCTGCAATCGTATTGATCGAATTGGGACGCCCGTGCAAAAGCAAGACGACGGTCGGCTTCCCCGTAGCGACCACCGCCTTCACCAGATCGTCTTGATTTCCCAGCAAATCTAGGCTGTCCCGATCGCCGGGATGCTCCACGGCCCACGCTTCCCGCGAAGTCTGCTCGTTTTCGCCCAACACCAAAATCGCCAGATCCGCTTTTTGCGCGATGTTCACCGCTTCTTGAATCCGTTTGGCATTCAGCGCCGCATCTCCCAGGACCACCTTGTCGGCGTTCCAGTCCGGCTCAGATTCCGTGATTTTGCAGCCGAGAGAGTACAGAATCTCGCTGCTGCCTCCGGCCTTTTCCTCGATCCCCTGCAAGACGCTGACGCCACGTCCAGGCTTGCCGCTGTAGCCGCCCAGATGCAATTCCGCGGCATTCGGTCCGATCACCGCGATGCGCTTGTACTTGCCTTTCTCCAGCGGCAGTAAATTGTTCTGATTTTTCAGCAGGATGATCGCTTCCTGCGCGACTTTCAGCGCTTGTTGCTGATGCTCGGTGCTATTCGTGATCTTCTCCGCGTAAGATGGATCGACATAGGGATCATCAAAGAGTCCCGCCAAGAATTTGGCGCGGAGAATCCGGGCTACTGCGCGATCGACAGTCGCCTCCGAAATACGGCCGGCCCTGACCTGCATCGCCAGCGAAGTGTAGGTATCCGGAAA
Source organism: Candidatus Acidiferrum sp. (assembly GCA_035309625.1). GTDB lineage: Bacteria > Acidobacteriota > Terriglobia > Acidiferrales > UBA7541 > Acidiferrum. Next base: position 29,682 of record DATGEY010000099.1, on the reverse strand, counting down.
CGGCAGCTCCACATCGACGCCCGCATCCAAAGCCATCCGTGCCGCGTCCGCTTTGTTGGCCACTACGTGGTGGAGCTTGCGCAACTCATCGACTCCGAAATAGTCCGAGACCACGACTCCGTCGAAGCCCCACTCCTGCCGCAAAATGCCCGTCAGCAATTTGGTATTGCTGTGCGACGGAATTCCATCGATTTCGTTGTAGGAAGGCATCACCGCACCCACATGCGCTTCCTGCACGGCGGCCTCGAAAGGACGTAGGAAATATTCGCGGATTACGCGCTCGGAGTAATTCCCCGGGGCCGCATTGGTACCCCCTTCGGGCTGCCCGTGCACCGCGAAATGCTTGGCAGTCGCAAAAACATGCGATTTATCGATTGCCGGCCCCGATCCTTGAAATCCTTCGATGGCGGCCACGCCAATCCGCGAAACAAGATAAGGATCTTCTCCGTACGTTTCTTCCGTTCGTCCCCAGCGCGGGTCGCGCGCCAGGTCCAGCACTGGCGCCAGGCATTCCTGGGCGCCTCGCGCGCGCACTTCCGCCGCTACCGAGGTGAAAACGTCATGTACCAGCGCCGGATCCCAAGTGGAGGCCAGCGCAATCGCCGCGGGATACGAAGTGCCCTTGGGCGCGGCGTGACCGTGCAAACATTCCTCATGAAACAGAATAGGAATGCCCAGCCGAGTGTTTTCCTTTAGCCACTTCTGTATAGAATTGGTGAACTCCGCCATCTCCCGCGGTCCGCGGTTCTCGCTCGGACGCGACATTTCGCCTAAGCCATTTTTCAATAGAGCCGCTGCAGCATCGGGTGCAAACGCTCCCTTATCATCCACAATCAAAGGGTTCGTGGCGCTGATAAAGCCTCTGTTCTGCCAGGTGCCCTCCAGTTGCGCCACCTTTTCCTCCAGGGTCATCCGCGCAAGCAGGTCCGCCACGCGTTGCTCCAGCGGCGCACCTGCGTTTCGGTAGACAGGGATCTCCTGAGCCGCCGCATTGCGGAATGCGCAACATAGCAGTGCCGCCAGCAAAAACGGAAACAGCCAGCGTTGCGGTATTGTTGGGCAGATTTTCATGCACTCTCCTTACAGGATAATGGGCGATTGTTCGGCAGAGGGGCATACCTACTTGCCTGCTCAAGTCCGCAAGAATCTACCTTAAATCGAGAACCGTTAGTGCTACTAAAATGATCTTCGTACGGGCTTGTCTCAATAGCCTGGAACGCTAAGGATGCTATCGGATTGATTGACACTTTGCCGCCCTGCCGTTACAGTGCGCGACGCCATCAAAAGCGACTTCAACTTGTGTCGGCAACGCACAGTAGCCAGCTAAGTTGTCCGCTACGGAGATTTCAAATGACGAGCCCTAACGTGAATCATAGAAATCCGCGGCTCAGGTGGGTAATTGCCATCGCGTGTTGGTGTGTGTTCGGCGGGAGAGCCGCGGCACAATCGAAACCGGTGAGCCTTGAATGCGAATCGCTCATTACGCCCCTTGGGATGGATGCCAATAAGCCCGTGCTGTCCTGGAAACTGCAAGACACGCGGCCGGGCGCGAAGCAAACCGCCTATCAGATTCAAGTTGCATCCAGCGGAGCGTTATTGGCCGCCGGCAAACCGGATGTCTGGGACAGCGGTCGGGAGGAATCGGGGGACTCCTTTGGGGTCTCCTACAACGGACCTGCTCTGACGCCGAGCAAGCCGTACTTCTGGCGTGTTTTGCTTTGGGATCGCGATGGCAAGCCATATCCGCCGAGCGACATCAGCTGGTGGGAAACGGGGCTGCTCACCCAGAAGAATTGGACAGCCAAGTGGATTGGGTACGAGGAACCGGAGCTGCGTCGCGTTCGGGAATCGGGCGCAATCTGGATCTCCAATGCGGAGGCGCAAGGACCGAAGAACGGAAATAGTGCCGCACATGATTTCCGATTGCATTTTGAGGTGGCCAAGGCCGTCCGGCGCGCAGCCTTGTATGTGACCGGAGAAGACACCGCGGGCGCCTGGATCAACGGAAAGCAAGTGTTGCAGCCGGAATCTTTGCCACCCTGGCGGCAGATGCCGTGGAAGACCTACACGGTCCGCGATATCGCAAAGGATATTCAGAACGGCCAAAATGTGTTGGCCGTAGAAATCGTGCGCTACGCGGGCCGCGGCGGCGCAAATAGCGGTCAAACGCCGATGAGCGCGGTGATCTACCTCGAGGCTGAGGATGGTTCCGTGGAATTATTCAAGACCGCCCCGAAAACCTGGCGGGCCGCGTTCAACGCCAGTGGCGGATGGCAAAATCCCGAGTTTGACGATGCTTCCTGGAGGGAAGCGATTCCCTATGTGCCGCCACCATCGGATTTTGCCAGCGCCGGCCTGGGAAATCCTTGGCCCAACGGTTCCGTGAAGTCGCTTCGTCATGCATTCGCAGTCGAGAAACCTGTCGCCTCCGCCCGCATTTACGCCACCGCGCTTGGTGCGTACAAGCTCTGGCTTAACGGACAAAGCGTGGGTGATGAAATTCTGGCGCCGGGTTGGACCGACTTTCGGCAGCGCGTCGTCTATCAAGCTTACGATGTTACCGCGGATCTGAAAGCAGGGAAAAACGCGATGGCCGCACTGCTGGCTCCCGGCTGGTACTCGACTCCGCTGCAGTGGTACAGGCAGGGGTACAACTACGGCCAAACTCCGCCCGCTTTGCGGGCACAATTGAGAATTGAGTACAAGGACGGCTCGTTGGAAGAGATATCGACCGACGAACAATGGAAAGCGGAGTCCTCGCCAATTCTCAGCGCGGAGATTTATGACGGGGAAACCTACGATGCGCGCAAAATGCAAGCCAACTGGGATGTGGCCGGCTTCGACGACCGGCGCTGGAAGCCCGCCGAAATCGTGCAACCCCACGAACCGGAAATCGTCTGGCAATACTTTCAGCCCATCCGAACGGAAAAGATTCTAGATGCCAAGGAGGTCACCAGCCCGGCTCCCGGTGTCTACATTTTTGATTTTGGGCAAAACCTTTCCGGAGTGGCACGCATTCAAGCCTCCGGGCCGGCTGGCAGCGACGTTAAATTGAGATTTGCGGAGGTGTTGAACCCGGACGGCTCCCTGTATGTCGAAAACCTGCGGACTGCCAAAGCTACCGATCATTTTATTCTTGCTGGCAAGGGCCGCGAAGAGTACCAGCCGGCCTTCACGTTTCACGGTTTTCGCTACGTGGAGATCTCCGGATTAAAAGCGAAGCCGCAGCTTGGGGACGTGCAGGCAGTTGTTTTTCACACCGATGCTCCGTTCACCGCAACGTTAAAGACCGGCAGCGCCATGATCAACCGGCTGTGGAGCAACATTTTGTGGGGTCAGCGTTCGAACTTCATCGGAGTCCCCACCGATTGTCCGCAACGTGACGAACGACTTGGATGGTCGGCGGATGCCCAGGTGTTTTGGCGCACGGCCACCTACAACATGGACTTAACGGCGTTCTCTCGGAAATTCGGAGCCGACCTGCGCGGAACACAAGTGGACACCGACATGTACGGGATTTTCGCGCCGGGCACCTCCAGCCCGAATCCCGGTTACGGCACTGGATGGAGCGATGCAGGCGTCATCATTCCCTGGACTTCCTGGATCCAGACCGGCGACAAGCAGGTGATTGAACAGAATTGGTCGGGAATGGAGAAATACCTCTCCGCGATTCAGGTCCAAAACCCGAACTATCTTTGGATGAAGAACTATGGCATTCCCTTCGCGGATTGGCTGGCCCCGGAGGGCGTAACTCCGGTGGACTTGATTGCTACGGCTTATTGGGCCTATGACGTCACGCTGATGCGCCAAATGGCGCACGCCGTTGGAAAGACCACCGAAGAACAGAAGTACCGTGAGCTCTTTGAGAACATCAAAGCTGCCTTCAATCAGGCCTACGTTCACCCTGACGGCTTTGTCGGCGGGGTTCCGCCGCCGCCGGTCTTTGCCTCCGGGACGGAAACGAAGCTGGGGGACAAGCCGGTCGAAACGCAGACAGGTTACGTGCTGGCGCTGCATATGAATTTGCTGCCCGAAGCACTGCGCAGCGCCGCCGCGCAGCGATTGGTAAATCGCCTGGAAGCCAACCATTGGCGGCTCGGCACCGGATTCTTGGGAACTCCCTATCTGTTGGGAGCGTTATCCGATACGGGACATTCCGATATCGCTTATCGCCTGCTTCTCAAAACCGAGTACCCATCTTGGGGTTATCTGGTGGAGCACGGCGCCACCACCATGTGGGAACGATGGAACGGCGACCAGATGCGCGGCGACCCCAGCATGAATTCCTACAATCACTACGCTTACGGCGCCGTCGCGGATTGGATCTATCGCTACGCCGCCGGCATAGATACGCTCCCGACCGACCCCGGGTTTCACGTTATCTGGCTTCATCCGACTTTCGACAAACGGCTGGGCAGTCTGGATTTTTCTTACGAATCGTCTTACGGTACGATTCGCTCCGCCTGGGTCATTTCCGGAAATCACGCGATTTGGAATCTGACGGTTCCGGCCAATGCGACTGGTCGCTTGCGGCTCGATGCGCAACAAGCCCAGATGTTCAAACTGGACGGCCAGCCGCTGCCTCAGAGCAGCCGAGTTCACGCATTGCATGGCGCTGGCGGTGGCGTCGAATATGAGCTTCCGGCGGATACCTATCGGTTGGATGTCGCTATTCCGTAAAGCTGTCAGTGCGGCCAGCCGTTTCCCGGAGTGTTCCTTAGCTCTTACTTAACCTCGGTAGTTGCCGATCCTAAATAATTTCCGTATCCCACGACAATGGTCGACGTCACCAGCACTAGCAAGCTGAAGCCCACCAGCCACTTGGTTCGCGTCCCGGCGCCCTTCCATTCCTTCAGGGCGATGCCCCAGAGCGTGCTGAAGATAATGATGCTGGCCATGTGCAACGTCCAGCTGGAGAATTTGTATCTCCCCATTTGTGTCTCGCCCATGGTGTAGAAGAAAAACTGGAAATACCACGTGGTTCCCGCCAGTGCCGAAAATAAATAGTTGGAGAGCAGAGGCACCCTTGCAGGATTCGATTGCGGCCGGAGCGCGAGTTCGGCCATCTCCTCGGCCGGCGCGTCCGTAACGTTTTCTATCCTGACGTCATGATTGTGGGATGGAGCTGGATGGCGGATTTCGGAACTGAAGTATTGATATCCCGTTCCGTTCTTAACGTTCAGAATCACACACCAGACTACGTTGGTTGTAAACCCCCCGAGCAGCAGCACGATCAGGACGGGAAGACCTTGCCATAGCGCCGGCGTTCCGTGCCGAACGGTGATCTCTTTTATCGGATCGCCTGCCGCCAGTCCGTACGCGAAACATGCACTCATCACCCCGGAGAACGTCGCTACTAACAAGCCTTTTTTCAGGTCGAACTCTTTGATCGACGCGCGTTTCTGCTCCTCCGACATTTCTCTTTCTTTGGACACGCCAGCCATGCCGGCGAATACAATTCCGAGAAGGCAAATCGCCACTCCTCCCAGAATGGTCAGCCCGGATTTTGTCCCTAGCACTTCCGTCGCAAACTGCCCGCGGAAAATCGGCGGCATCAAGGTGCCAAATGCCGCGGTATAGCCCAGCGCCACGGCCATTCCTAGCGACATTCCGAGATATCGCATGGTCAAGCCAAAGGTCAGGCCACCCAGGCCCCAAAGAACACCAAACGTGTAAGTCCAGAAGAGGCTCTGGCTTGGTGCCTCCTGAAGTACGCGTAGGAGATTCATGGTCATCGATGCGGCCAGAATCCAGGGGGCAATGATCCAACTGAACACTCCTCCGACGAGCCAGTAAGTCTCCCAGGCCCAGATCCTCACGCGACGAAAGGGAACATAAAAGCTTCCGGAAGCTAATCCGCCCAACCAGTGAAAAAAAATGCCAAGCAAAGGATTTGGTCCCAAGCGAAATTCCTTCCCATTGCGATTTTCGCGATGCTCCCTGCCACAGAGCGCGCCACCCGACTCAGGGAGCGACTCTAGTTTCTGCCGCCTTGATGGTCAATATAAATGGCATAAATGGCAGCGGGCTGGGAAAGTTCCGGGTCCACATCGCCCCTACGATATACTTCTTCCGCCGTCCGACGGGCGGCGTCTCTTCTACTCGTTTTCGGGAATCTCGATGGAGATCAAAGAAAAGCTGCGCTTCCTGGAAGATCGCTGGGACGAGCGGATCGCCAGGACTTTGGACGAAGCGGAACTCCTGCGCTATCGCTCGAATCTTTTGGGCTCCGATCTGCGCATTACCAACTTTGGCGGGGGCAATACCAGCTCGAAGATTACCGATACCGATCCGCTCGACGGCTCTCCAAAACATGTCCTGTGGATAAAGGGCAGCGGTGGCGATATCGGCAGCATCCAGCGCGGAGGCTTCGCCACTCTCTATTTGGATAAGCTCCTCGCCTTAGCCGGGAAGTATCGCGGAGTCAGCACCGAAGACGAAATGGTGGGCATGTATTCCCTGTGCGTCTTCGGCAACAATGGAGTCGCTGCTTCCATCGACACGCCGTTGCATGCCTTTCTACCCTTTAAGCATGTAGATCATCTCCATCCGGACTGGGGCATCGCGCTGGCTGCGGCAGCAAATGGCCGCGAGAAAATGGACGAATTCAACCGCTCCTACTCCCACAAATTGATCTGGCTACCTTGGCAGCGCCCTGGATTCGAGCTAGCCATGATGTTGCGCGAAGCAATTCAGAAAACGCCCGACAGTGACGGCGTTGTTCTGGGTGGACACGGCCTCTTCACTTGGGGCGAGTCGCAGCGCGAGTGCTACCGCAACACCCTCACGGTCATTGATCGGTTGGGCCAATTCCTATCCGGCCATCTCCAGCAGCGGGGGCCCCGGCTATTTGGCGGGTCGGCGGTAGCGGTTTTGGACAATCACATTGCGATGGTCCAGGAAATCCTTCCCGTGATTCGCGGCCGTGTCTCGGCCAGGCAGCGTCTGATCGGCTCTTTCAGCGCCGAGGCCGAGGTCCTTCGCTTCGTGAACTCGGTCGATGCTCAGGACCTCGCTTATCTGGGAACCAGCTGCCCCGACCATTTCATTCGCACCAAGATTCGGCCGCTCTTCGTAGCATGGAATCCTAAACCGAACTTGGCCGGATTCCGAGCAGCGCTTGACAGCGCACTCAAGAACTATCGAGAAGAGTACGCCGCTTACTATGCCTCCTTTGCACAGCCCGACTCCCCAAAGATTCGCGATGCCAATCCGACCGTCGTGCTGGTTCCCGGCGTTGGAATGTTCAGCTTTGGCAAGAACAAAGCGGAAGCGCGAATCACCGGCGAGTTTTATACCAATGCGATCCATGTTATGGAGGGCGCCAGCTCGTTGGGCTCTAAGGCAGCACCGCCCGTGCTTCCTCAAGCCAGCCCTGCCGTTAAGACCGAAGCCTTCGGTGTCCACTCCAACTATGTGGCCCTCCCGCCGTCGGAGGCCTTTCGCATTGAGTATTGGCAACTGGAAGAGGCCAAAATACGCCGCCAACCTCCGGAAAAAGAACTAAGCCGTCAGGTTTGCCTGGTCGTTGGCGGCGGAAATGGCGTTGGACGCGAAACTGCGCTTCTCGCCGTCCAGCGCGGTGCACACGTTGTGGTTGCGGATAAGGACGCGGAAGCCGCTCAATCCGTTGCGGCAGAAGCTCAACAAATTGGCGGCAAAGAGACTGCCCTGGCCCTGTCCATCGACATTCGTGACCGCGCGTCCATCCGCCAGGCCCTTCGCGCGGTGGTTGCCGCATTCGGCGGGCTGGACATTATCGTAAACACCGCCGCGATTTTTCCTTCTTCACCACACGGTCGAATCGACGACAGCCAGTGGGGACTAACCCTGGACATCAATGTCACCGCAAACCATCGCCTCATCGAGGAAGCTTCCAGGATTTTTCGTGAACAGGATCTATCCGCAAGCGTCGTTCTGGTCAGTTCCGCTAATGCCGTCGTACCTAAGCACGGAAGCGAAGCCTACGACGTCAGCAAAGCCGCCGTGAACCATCTGGTGCGCGAATTTGCGGTCTCCCTAGCGCCCAAGGTCCGCGTTAACGCCATCAGTCCCGCAACCGTCGTCAAGGGTTCGACCATGTTCCCCCGTGATCGCGTCATCGCCTCGCTGAACAAGTATTCCATCCCCTTCGACTCGGGATCGTCCGATGAGGTGCTTCGCACCCTCCTTGCCGAATTTTACGCGCAGCGCACTTTGACGCATCAGCCCATCGATCCGCAGGACTGCGCCGCAGCCATTTTGTTTCTTGCCGGTCCGCAGTCGCGCTGCACCACCGGCCATTTGATCCCCGTGGACGGCGGTTTGACGGAGGCCTTCCTTCGTTAATTCGTTCATCCGCTCGGAGCGCAAACGAATCGAAGGCAAGTAGACAGCCATGCAGTCCGCCGCCAAACGTAAAGCTCTTGTCGCCATCGATTTGGGTGCGCAGAGCTGCCGCGTATCTCTCCTTCGGTGGACTCGCCTGCAACCCGAAATCGAGGTCGTTCATCGCTTTGCCAACGAGCCGCGCGCGATCGGCAACGATCTGCGATGGGACATCCATGCAATTGTCGAGGGTGTCCAAACCGGCCTCCGACGCTGTTCGGCAGGCACGCCTGAGGGCATTGCATCGATTGCCGTGGACGGTTGGGCCGTGGACTACGTTCGCTTGGACCCTGCCGGCAATCCCGTCGCTCCACCCTTCTGCTATCGAGACCGACGAACCGAGCACGCCGAGAACCAGGTGCATGAGATCTTGTCTCCGGCACGTCTCTACTCGCTGACCGGTATTCAAATTCTCCGCATCAACACGCTATATCAGTTATACGCGGACAAAATCGCCGGCGGCGATCCTCGCTTGCCATGGTTGAATCTTCCCGAATACATCACTTATCGTCTCTGCGGCCACCGCGTGAGCGAATATACGAACGCGACGCACACGGGGCTCGTAGCCCTCGGCACTCACTCCTGGTGTCAGGAGATATTCAACGAACTTGGCCTTTCGGCGTTCGCTGCGCCTTCGATCGTGCCCAGCGGCTCTGTCCTTGGGCCACTCACGGAAGAACTGGCGACTTCCCCTGGACTTCGAGGCGCGCGAGTCATCGCCGCTGCCTGCCACGATACCGCCTCCGCCATCGCCGCAATTCCCGCCGTCGGCGACGACTGGGCCTTCATCAGCTCCGGGACCTGGTCGCTGGTCGGCACCGTGCTGGACTATCCTTGCGTCTCGCGCGAAGCGCAATCCCTGAACTTCACCAATCTCGGCGGCGTTGGCGGAAAAATGTATTTCCTGAAAAATGTAAATGGCATGTGGCTGCTTCGCCAGTGCCTTGATGAGTGGGAACGCTTGGGCATCCACTGGTCTTTGCCAGAACTGGTAGCGCAATGCGTTTCTTTGCCGGCGCCCGCCTCGCTGATCGATGTGGACGACCCGCAACTGCTGCTTCCCGGGCACACTCTGGACAAAATCAACGCGCAACTCGAGCGCCTCGGCCAACCCCCGTTTGTGTCCGGCGCCTCGCTCCCATCTCTCGTTAATCTTATATTTCACAGCATGGCCGCTCGATATGCCGAAGTTCTGGCCTCCATTCGCGCGATTACCGGGAAAAACTTGAAGCGTCTGTTCATCGTGGGCGGGGGGAGCCAGAACGCTTTACTCAACGATCTCACCGCCCGCCGCACCCGACTAGAAATTAGGATTGGCTCTCCCGAAAGCGCGACCATCGGAAATTTCGCGGTTCAATTGGCCGCGCTCGAGCCCAGCCAGAATTCTTCTGTGGGAGTGAGCGCCGAATCGGTGGCCCGTTGGGCCGAACCCTTGTCCGGCGCTCTCGCAAAGAATCGCGGCCCGAGAGCCATCGGCGACCAGCAATCCTCGAATTGAATGGAGCCTGTGCTATGAACGATAAAACCACCGCAATCGTTGTCAAAGCCCTCGATAAATTCCATATCGAGCTGCCTTCCTGGGGATTTGCCAACACCGGCACGCGCTTCGGAAAATTCATTCAAGCCGCCGCCGCCGCCACCATCGAGGAAAAATTCGCCGATGCCGCGCAGGTCCACGCCCTAACTGGCGCGTGTCCGACGCTGGCCCTTCATATCCAGTGGGATTTACCTAATGGCCTGCAGGATGTTCCCAAGGTCGAAAAACTGGCTAAACAGTTCGCCGTTCGACCCGGGTCCATCAATCCTAATATTTTCCAGAACCAGGAATATAAGTTCGGCTCCCTCGGCAACCCCGATCCGGGTGTACGCCGAACCGCAATTCGCCATATTCTCGACTGCGTGGCCATTGCGCACGCTTTGAAATCGCCAGACATCTCGCCGTGGTTCGCCGATGGTTCGAACTATCCCGGAACGCAAAACATCCGCAAGCGCATTACTTATTTTGAAGAAGGCCTGCGCGAGATTCACACCGCGCTCAAACCCGGCCAGCGGCTGCTCATCGAATACAAGCCCTTCGAACCCGCTTTCTATCACACCGACATCGCCGACTGGGGGATGGCCTTGCTCCTCGCGAGGAGCGCGGGTCCCCAAGCCGCGGTGCTGGTCGACACCGGCCATCACTACCAGGCGCAAAATATCGAACAAATCGTCGCTTGGCTGCTCCATCAGAACATCATGGGCGGATTTCATTTCAACGATCGCCGCTATGCGGACGACGATCTGACTCTCGGCTCCATCGATCCCTACCAGATTTTCCGAATCTTCCACGAGATTCGCATGTTCGAGTGGGAAACCCAGGCCACCGCCAGAATCGCCTACATGGTGGACCAGAGCCACAACCTCAAGGGCAAAATCGAAGCCATGATTCAAACCGTGTGCACCGCTCAGGAACTCTACGCGCGCGCCGCGCTTGTCGATCATGCCCGCCTGGCCAAGCTGCAGCAGGAATGCGCACTGGTCGACGCCGAGGAAACTTTGCGCGGCGCGTTTTGGCAGGACGTTCGGCCGGCGGTCCGCGAGTGGCGGAAATCGCGCGAGCTGCCCGAGGATCCGCTACTCGCCTTTCGCGCCAGCGGGTACTTGGAACGCATCACCCACGAACGCAGCGACAAAAATCGCAACGCCACAGCCAGCTACGCCTAACCGCGCGATGGCGCAACTTTCCCAACCTCGCGTCGGTTCAAACATCGATCGCGAAGGCGTCGAACCGCACCAGTTGCTCGCATGGTGTGAATTGGCGGGCTTCCCCCAAGCGGGGGACGACGCATTGTAGATGTGTGCCAAAATGCACATAAATTTCACACGAAGTCTGATACTTGTTTAACCGCGACAAGGGTCGCCACTAAGCCCGAAAAGGTGGGGCCGACATGACTCGCCGACGCAAGAGGTCTTTTCAACCAGCAGGTTTTCTAAGAGAAATGGGTGCGAAAAGCTTTATCGCGATATTTAGTGAGGGGCAGGCCATCTGTTCACAAGGTGACCCCGGTAAGGAAGTGTTTTATATCGAGAAAGGCCACGTGGAACTCAGAGTTAAGTCGAAGCGGGGTAAGGAGACAGTCCTCGCAATTATGCATCGTGGAAATTACTTCGGCGCTGAATGCATGACGGGTCAAAGATTTCGCACGGCGACCGCTAAAGCGCTTACACGAAGCACGATCCTGGTCATCCAAAAAAAGGAGATGATGCGTGCTTTTCACAATGGCCATGAGTTCTCAGACCATTTCATCGCTTGCCTGCTCGGGCGGAACATCCGGATTGAACAGGACCTAATCGACCAACATTTGAGCACCTGTGAGGAACGCCTGGCTCGCGCACTATTGCTAGTCGCCCGTTACGACAAAATACGCAAGCCCATAGCAGTCATACCGAGGATCAGTCAGAAGACACTCGGGGGGCTGATCGGCTCCGCTCGAAGCCGCGTCAACTTCTTTATGAATAAATTCAAGAAGCTCGGTTACATCGAGTATGGGGAGAGATTGCGAATTCACAATTCTTCGCTCAGCGGCGTTTTGAAAGATTCGATCTTCTCCGAGCTGGCCGCTTCTCGACCGATCTGAACACCGGGGCAGTTGCGCCGAACGGAAACTCTGCGGTGCTGTGTGCGAAGCGGTAATCCCTGTCGAAAGCCGCAGAATTAGCCAGTGGCCGACGAGTGCGCAGACCAAGTGTCCAATCCTGGACAGTCAATGCTTCAAATTGTAGTCGTAGAGGACACTGCCGTGGCCGTTTTGGCGTATGACCACCTCTTGGCAGTGTTCTGTTTCGGACATGAGTGGGCGTATACTGCGGCTGTGCCATGCAAGCTGTTATGGATTGAGAACCAGAACTTTGAGGGCTTCGCTCCAGGCCGCTGATCGGAAGTCGGCAGCCAAGGGGACACACCGATGAGGTCTGGAAAATTGAAGTACCCACAATGGCAAGCCCTACTTCAGGAAATAGTCATCGAATTTGACCGCGAAGCTTTGGCTAACAAAATCCAAAAGGCGGAAGCCGTAATCTTCGAACGGCTTCAGCAACTAAGTCCTGAGATCATCGCTGATGGCGAGCGAGAGGCCATAAATAACGCGCTGTCTATCTTGCGGATCATCAAGCGGGACCGACTTGGTTACCCCGATTTGCAGTGAACAACGGCGGTCCAGGTCAATAAACCACCTGTCCAACTTAAGACAGCCCCCTCTGACTGCGATTTCAGAGGTGCCTACCAGTAGTGACTCCGGGACCTGCTAGACTCCTCTGGAAGCGAGGGTCGGTGGAAATCCAAAGGGATCCAAAGAAGGCGGGTGTCGGCAAAACCGCGTTGGTTGTGGATGACAATGCCCCGATACGAAAGATGCTTGCCGCCGCGTTCTTGTCCGATGGTTTTAAGTCATGCGGTGAGGCGGAGAATGGCAAAGAAGGCATCGAAGTAGCCAAGCAAATTAAGCCCGACATAATTATTCTGGACTTCTCGATGCCTGTCATGAATGGATTAGACGCGGCATCTGAGTTGCGAAAGCTTTTTCCGAATACGCCGATCGTGCTGTTTACCTTTTATAGAGACAGCCTGATAGAAACGGCAGCTTCCGAGGCGGGCGTAAGCTTGGTCCTCATGAAATCCATAGCCCCCTCGACCCTCGTCGATCACGCACGCAGGCTAATGGGCGATTGGTTCGTTAAGCCACCGAACCTTGACGATTAACGATTAAATGAGACTATTCCCTCGCAACAGGTTTCTCGCCACAATGAGTTGGGTCAAGCATTCAGCCAAGTTGCGCAAAATATCTGCTGAATACTGTGCGGGCAAAGGGGTTAAGAGCTTGCGGTTTAGCGTAGGGTCCAGAGGCACGCTTGGCCGCGCTCTCGCGTGCCGTTCATGCTCCGCGTGCCACTGTGGAAGATTTATATTCGTAGAAGAGGACGTTCGGTGGACCTGCAGCGGTAAGATGGGAAGGCTCAATAGTTACATCCAGAAACGGATCGCGTTAACTGATTGAAATGGGCGACCATTAAAATGGTGGAGGCGGGGGGAGTCGAACCCCCGTCCGAAAAGCGCTGCGACACGAAGCCTACATGCTTAGCTCAATTCGGTTGGTTTCGCCCGCCGCGCTCAGAATGAGCAAGAAACGCAGCAAGCTAGTCCGATGGTTCTCGCCCGAGCCTTACGGACCGAAAGGCCCAGGCCAGCTCACTGTGTGACGCCTCTGACCGGGCCCATGAGCGAAGCCCGGGGAAGCGTGCGCTTAATTAATTAAGCAGCAAGTGCCAAGTTGTTGTTGGCATTTCTCGTTTCCACCAAGTTACGGGCAGGTGGGTCCCGGCATGCCTTCGGGCCGCGACAGCTTCCGTCGAAACCGTGTCGCCCCCTTCGTGCTCTCTTATTTTAGCATGTCTGCCGCGGATGCCTTTGTGCCGTAACGTTTTCTTACCCGCACAGCACTCCGGTCCTCTAGGCTAGGCCCTAAGGCAACAAGACGTTACACCTCAGCGGGTCACCACCCCAAGAAGGTGCTTCCACACCTCGGTATTCTTCCAATACGCCACATGGGCCACTAATGGCACGATCGCAGCGCGATCCTGAAAGCGCCGTACTCGACACCGCCTTATCCATCGCTGCGTCGTATCCGGTTGCCCCTTCATCGGCAAGTCATACAGCTCGACTCTCCCGGAAACGATGTCATTCGGCGAGTAAACGTTGATCCACGGAAATTTCCGGAACTCCTCATAATTGGAGATCAGCGGCTGCACCGCCGCGGCCAGTTGCTCGCGGATGTGGAATGCCTCGTTGCCCTGGACATTGAAGAAAAAAGCGACCTTGTCGAGCGGTGAGCCAAACGTTTCCAGTAAGCATGTGCGGGAGGCAATCTTCAAGTCCGTTACCGACAACTTCTCCGCATTCAGCAATGCATTTAACGTGTCGTATGCGATCAGGGATCCGAGTGAGTGTCCCACCACGGCGATTTTGTCGTACAAGAACTCTCCGCCCTCTTGCGCCAGATAAACGGCCCGCGCGGAGTCCAAAGCGATCTGTTTAATCCTTTGCCGAATCTTGTTGAAACGGTCCAGTTTTTGGGACGCTACATAAGCTGCCACATCTCCTGCGTATTGAATCATCAATTCCCGCACCAGCGCGCTCAATCCCAGCAAAAGCGGCCACACCCAAAGCGGGTGGCCAAACCAGGTAGGCAAGGCAACGTACGCACGAGAAAAGCTAACAGCGCCGAGCCCGATCGCCGCTGGCCCGAAGAATGCCGTCGCGAATAAGAGCATGGAAAGGAAGAAAAACGGCGCATAAGAAATCACTGATCGCATCTCCCGGTCCAGGCACCGCAGAATTCCTTTCGCCGTCAGCACCAGCAAGGCAATCACCAGCGTCGCAAACGCCAGCAGCGTCGCTAGCGCTTGCAATTGTGGAAATATCGGATCTCCCGGCGAAACTTTCGAACTCGAATAGACGGCAAGCACGCCGAGTGCCGCTGCGCCCGCAATGATCGCCGCCAGCGTTAAGTAAAAAGCAATCCACACCGACACCGAAATAATCCGGTCATGCGTTTTCGACGCGCCTTTTGGCTGGCAAAGTTCCGCTAAAAAGAGAATCAACCCGAAGGCCATCGCCGTCGCGCTCAGGCAGCTCGCCACCGCGCTCAGCGCCACCCAGTAATCCGCAATACGCGGAAGCTTCAGGCCCGCCAGTCCGTAATGGGACGCTCCGGAAGCGACAATCACTGCGTTGAGTACAATCAAGGCGACCAGCGTCAGCAGCGAAAGGCTGATCTCCGCAGCCGCTCGCTTGCGGATCCGGGTCTCGACTTCCTGCCCAAACATTGTCCGATGAAAGGGCTGAAATGCATTGAGCAGTCCGCGAAATGTAGCTGAAAATAGAAAGCCAATGACGTCGGAAAGCTTGACCTTACCCTCCGTAACCGGCGCCCAATACGCTTCGTACAAATGCAACTCGATGCACTTTCCCCGTTCGAACACGTCCAGTTCTACCCGCTGCACGGTTTGGTCCCCGATCCGCACCGTGCGCACCCGCGGCACAAATCCATCCGCGCCCGGCAGCGGGTGCGCCACCCTCATAATTCCCTCTGCCAACCCGTCCAACGTTTCGAACGGCACCTGTTGCCCCATTCCGTGAACGATCCACACCGCGCGTTTTTTCGGCGCGGCTGAGGTGGAGACCGACGCTACAAATGGTTCCTTTTGTGTCTCGACGCCTGGCGCAGCCTTTCCGGGGAGCGGCGCGGCAGAATAGGACGATGGGAGCGCGATGCGGTATTTCCGTTGCGAGAGGATGCCGGCGTCCGCCATTACCGACCTCGTTAACAATCTAGCCCGGATAATATGCTCGAATGGAACAACCGTCAAATAGGCGGCGGAAACCGGAAACGGCTCGCTGCCGTCCCAGGGAAGCTATTCACCAAACTCCGAAAAAAGCGGCCGCGCCGAGAAAAAAACACTCAACAGGGTTACTTCTGGGCACAGCGTGCCCCTCAGATGGTTGACTCCCCATCGCCTAGCTTCCAAAATCAGTGCACGGGCGATTTCACCAGAAAACCCGTCACTATACGCATGTCACATGACCCCAACCCGCCTAGCGCGGTTGACCAAGCCGTCTCTCGCGCGCTGCGCGAGAACCTGGAGCGCATTCAGCGTACCTCCGAAGAGCTCCATCAAGCCGTCGGCGACGTGGTTGCTGCTTGTGCCAGCAGCAGGCCCACCAATGCCTTGCCTTCCATGCTCCGCGCACAGACCGCCGCCGCTTCCATTTCCGCCGCCTTGGATGTCATGTCTCGATTTGTTTCTTCTGCGGTGCAGGGTAGCCCGCGCTCGCCCTTCGAAGCGGAGATGGCCCGCATGGCTACCACGATGACCGCAGCCGAGCCAGCGACTCCGACCGTTCGTCCCGCTTCGTTGCAGCCCCCGCCTCCGCCCGCGCCTCAGCTTCACGCCGAGCCTGTACCCCTCGCTCCGCAGCAAACTTTCGAGCCGATTGCACCGGTTCCGGCTTTCGAGGACGATAATCCCTCCAGCCTGGCCTCGCCCGAGCCTGCGTTCGAAAACGAATTCGACGTCAACCGCCTCTCCCCGGAAGAACAGGAACTGCACCGCCGCGCAAATCGGGTGGCCAAAGTTTCTATGCAGGATATCAAAATGCTTCGTCCGGAGCAGGTGCGGCTAGGCCGCGAAAATAAGGATATCTGCATCCGATTACGTGATGATATTGAAAAAGCTCACAGAGAGTACGACCGGCGTTTTAAGCCCATCATGGACCACCCGGTGGATTACTTTCATCGCTGGCTGGTGGAAATCCTCGCCGAAGGCGACGTTCATGCCCTCGGGGACTATCCCTACGCCAGTCCTGCGCACCAGCGCTAAATCCCTTGTGCTCCGGCGCTTCGCCGCTGCAACGCTGGCTTTTTGCCTATTGCTCACTGGTTCGGACGTCCTGAGCCAGAGCAAACACAAAAAGAAAAAGTCCAACAAGCCCAAACCCGCTCCCTGCCGTCTGGGTTGCGTTACCGAAACGGCCGCTCCGGACCTGACCGCTGACTCCGCCGATGACGAAGCATCGCAGCGCGAGCTTTCCGTCCTGGCTCGATCGCTGCACAATGCTTCCCCGGGCGCCTACGAAAACCTTGCCAATTTTTACAAGAAGAATTCGGGCAATGTCTGGGGCGCCCGCGCGGCGCTCGCTCTTGGCTACGACGACTATTCCAAGAATCATGGTGAGCAGGCGCTGGCCTGGTTTGTCAAAGCTAGACCCGACGCCCTGCTCAACGAATACGTTTTATTCTGGACGGCCCAAACCCAACGCCTTCTGAAGCGAAACGCTGACGCTCTTGCCAATCTCGAAACCATTCAGCGCGAGCATCCCGGCACCGCGATGAAAGAACAGCTTCTTGAAGTCCTTGCTCCCGCGGCGATGGAGAGCGGCAAGCCTCAGCTGGCGGTTGAGGCACTCGAAGCCTATTCCGCAACTTCCTCGAAACCTCCCCTGCTGCTGGAGCGCGCGCAAGCCTACAAAGCTGCCCGCCAGACCGCGCGCGCGGCCAAGGATTACCAAACTCTTTTCTACAAGTCTCCACTCTCCGATGAAGCGAAAGCCGCCGGCGCCGCGCTTCCGCTACTCCTCAAGAGTTTGGGTAAGGAATATCCGTATCCGGGAGTAGAACCGCAGGAGCAGCGCGCACAAGCATTTTTTGACGCCCGCAAATGGAAAGAAACGCGTGCCGAATTTGAGAAACTGCAAGGCATGCTGTATGACCCGACCAATCCGCATCGGCAACTCGCGCAGTTGCGTGTCGCCGAAGCGCGCGTGCAGTTGAAAGGCCCGGCTTCGTTAGTGTCATCCCTGGCCTTGAGCGATTTTGATGTGGACGCGGAACGCCTGTACAAGCTCTCGCAGATTTACCGCTCCGACAAAAAAGAAGCGGAGATGCTCGCCGCCATCGAGCAGGTGGCCCAGAGATATCCGGCCAGCAAATGGGCCGAGGAAGCGTTGATGGCCGCCGGAAATTATTATTGGGTGGGCCTCGACCGCAACAGGGCTGGCGCGTACTATCAGCGCGTACTCGACAGTTTCCCCACCGGGAAATTCGCCTTGAATTGCGAGTGGCGCATCGCCTGGGTTGCTTATCTGAATCATCAGCTGGAAGCCGATTCCAAGTTCACCGCCTTTCTCCGCAAGTACCCGGTTTCCTCCAACGCGCCAAACGCCCTGTATTGGCTGGGCCGCAACGCCGAACGCGGCGGAAATCCCGCGCACGCGCGTAGTTATTACCGCATGGCGTCGGAACGCTACCCGCAAACGTATTTCGGCCAGCACGCCGCGCTGCGCCTGGAGAGACTCGGGCCCGGCGAGGAAGATCCGCCGGAGTTTCTAGCGCAGATTCCGCCGCCGCCGCCGCTGCGTCCCTTCGATGAGCCGATTGCCAGCACAGCCGTGGAACGTTGGACCCGCGCGCAGGCCTTGCGCAGCATCGCGTTCGATTCCGCCGCGGAGCTGGAGCTGCGATCCGCATATTTTGCCGCCGGCTCTCCGCGTCTTCTTTTTGAGGCCGCGCAAGCCGCCTTCGATCAAGGGCACTTTTCCGCCGGCATGGCATACGGCCGCCTGATCGTTCCGAATTTCGACGCCCGACGATTCTCGGATGTTCCGCTGATTGTGTGGCGGACATTGTATCCCTTGCCGTACGAGCCGGCGCTGCGGCGCGAAGCGGCGAAAAATGGGTTCGATCCCATGCTGGCGGCGGGACTGATTCGCCAGGAGTCCACGTTTCAAGCCGACGCAGTCTCGCAGAAGAATGCGATGGGCTTGATGCAAGTGCTCCCGAAAACCGGCAAACTGATGGCCCGGCAATTGCGCGTGCGCTATACCAAGATTAGCTTGTTCGAACCGGACTTCAATCTGGAGGTCGGCATGGTGTACGTTGCCGGATTGCTGCGCGATTTGGGTGCGCCGGAATATGCGCTGGCTGCTTTCAATGCCGGTGAGGATCGCATCGCGCTTTGGCGTTCCGAGCGCACTTACGAGGAAATTCCAGAACTGGTGGAATCGATTCCGTTCACGGAGACGCGCGACTACGTGCAAATTGTTTTGCGCAACGCCGAAGTATACCGCATGATTTACGGATCTACCCCTCCGGCGCCCGTTCCCTCGGTAGCAGTGGCGGCCACTTCCGCCGGGCAGGCGCAGCGAGCACACTAGAGGCGAGTAACCTTCTTTCTCTTTGCTTTTTCCCGGTGCGAACCTAAACTCGAATTATGAACGAATCGACGATGCCGCAGATTGCGAGGCGCATGCTTTCCGCGAAAGCGGAACAGTTCACCGAATCGGTGATTCGCGAGATGACCCGGCTGGCGCTGAAGCACAACGCCGTGAATCTTTCACAAGGCTTTCCGGATTTTGCGGCACCCGCGGAAATCAAGGAAGCGGCGCGGCAAGCCATTTCCGACGACATCAACCAGTACGCGATCACGTGGGGAGCGAAACCGCTGCGCGACGCCATCGTAGAAAAGTTCGAGCGCACCCAGGGCGTACGCGCCGATCCGGAGCGCGAAATCACCATCTGTTGCGGCTCCACGGAAGCGATGATGTCGGCCATGATGGCCATCATCAATCCGGGCGACGAGATCGTTGTGTTCGAACCGTTCTACGAAAACTACGGACCGGACGCGATTCTGAGCGGCGCGACCCCGCGTTTCGTCAAAATGCATCCGCCTGGCGACGAAAATTCTTTCTGGTGCTACGACGAGAAAGAATTGGCTGCGGCGTTTGGACCGAACACGAAGGCGATCATTCTGAACACCCCGAACAATCCGACGGGGAAAGTGTTCACCCGCGCGGAACTGGAGTTTATCCGCGATCTTTGCGTGCGCTGGAACGCGTTTTGCATCACCGACGAAATTTACGAGCA
Organism: Candidatus Acidiferrum sp.; assembly: GCA_035309625.1. Taxonomy (GTDB): domain Bacteria; phylum Acidobacteriota; class Terriglobia; order Acidiferrales; family UBA7541; genus Acidiferrum. The sequence continues at coordinate 9,859 of DATGEY010000099.1, read as the reverse complement.
CATTTTGTATGACGGAGCAGAACACATTTCCATGGCGCGCATCGAGGGCATGCGCGAGCGCACCATCGTGATCAACGGCATGTCTAAAACGTACAGCGTGACGGGTTGGCGCGTGGGCTGGGCTATCGCACCGCCGGAAGCGACTTCGGCGATTCGCAAGGTGCACGATTCTCTGACCGTGGGCGCGGCCGCTCCACTGCAGCAGGCGGGTGCGATCGCGTTGCACTCACCGCAAAGTTATTACGACAAACTGGCGGCCAACTACGCGGAGAAGCGGGGGCGCCTCCTGAAAATTCTGGAGCGAGCCGGCTTTACCGCATATAAGCCGCGTGGCGCGTACTACATCATGACTGACATTTCGCGCTTTCCCGATCCGGACGCGTTGCGCTTTCCAGCGGCGACGAAAGATGTCGCGTTCGCGAAATATCTGGTCGAAGAAATCGGAGTGGCCAGCGTTCCCGGTTCCAGTTTCTACAATGATGCGCGTGACGGCGCCAATCAGGTGCGCTTCACCTTCTGCAAGAAGGAGTCGACGCTGGCCGCCGGCGAAGCCCGCCTCGCGAAACTTCACGCTTAGCCCCCTACCTCTTCATCAATTCGAGCACCGCCAAGGTCATGGCCTTTACGCCGGTGCGGATGGTTGGCTCCGGGACCGGCCAGAAGAGGGAAGAGTGCAGCGAAGGGAGCGGTACGCCGGTCTTTTCGCTGCTGGCAATGCGGTCCACGTCTATGGCGCCGACCGAAAACATGAAGGCCGGAATTTTGTGACCCTCGAGGGCGAACTGGCCGAAGTCTTCGCTGCCCATAACCGGTGGCTTCTCCACAACATTGCCGGCGCCGAGTCCGCGATTTAGTGCCGCGGCTTCGCGTTCGGTCAAAGCAGGATCGTTATACATGGCGGGCGTTACTTCGGTGTCGCTCACTTTTACGATGGGAGCGCGATCTTGGGGAACGCCCCCGGCAAGGGCGACGCCTTTGGCGATGCGATCCAGCGAGGCGAGAATGTGCTGGCGGACTTCTTCCTTGTAAGTCCGGATAGTGAGCTGAAGATGAACGTCGTCGGGGATGATGTTGTACTTTGTGCCGCCGTGAATGGAGCCGACGGTAACTACTGCGGGATCAAATGGAGAATTTTCGCGGCTGACGATCGTCTGGATGGCCATGATGAATTCGGCGGCAAGAACGATGGGATCCTTGCTGACTTCCGGACGCGAGCCATGGGCGCCGCGACCGCGAATGGTGACATCGACGGAAGTGGAGCTGGCGAGCGCGTAGCCGGGCGTATAGGCGATTTTTCCGGCTTCGAGTTCGGAGCTGTCGTGAAGGGCGAGAGCGTAGTCGGGCTGAGGAATTCGCGAGTAGAGGCCATCGGCGAGCATGGCGCGCGCGCCGTCAATGGTTTCTTCGGACGGCTGGCCAATCAAAACGAGCGTACCGTGCCATTGATCCTTCATGGCGGCGAGGAGCTTGGCGGTGCCGATCAGCGAGGTTACGTGAATGTCGTGACCACATGCGTGCATGACGCCGACGTCAAGGCCGGCATCGTTCTTGGTGCGTACTTGACTGGCGTAGGGCAGCCCTGTTTGTTCTTCCACTGGCAGGGCGTCCATATCGGCGCGAACTAAGACAGTGGGACCGGCGCCGTTTTTCATTACGGCGACAACGCCGTGGCCTTGCCATTCCGGATTGGGATATTTGCCGACGTGTTCAGTGACCTGGTAGCCGTCGCTGCGGAGTTCGCGGGCGAGGAGCGCGGAGGTCTTATCCTCGTGATGGGAAAGCTCGGGAGCGGCGTGAAGATTTTTATAGGTGGAGACGAGTTCCGGAAGTTCCTGATTGAGCGTGGCGTCCAGCGCGGATTGCTGTGCCGAGACGGGTGAAGCCGCTAGCAAGCAGATAAGTGCGGTGAGGCGTGCGGTTGCGGGTTTCATCGCCAAATCCCTCCCAAGGAAAGCCGACTGTAGCAGAGGAGGGGGCCTCGATGCACGTCGATCGGAGTAAATGCAGTAACGAGTTGGCAGACGACAATGGCTGCTTAGGACGAGGTTACGGCGTGTCTCCAGGGTGACAGAGATAAAGAATAAGGGCCAAAACAGCGCCAAGGGCGAGGGACGCCAACGCGAAGATTGAAAAGCAGCTGCACCAACGCTGCAATTACGTGGACAACGGCAAGGCTACAGGCGCGGAAGCGGGGATGTCTTTTCGCTTCCTGATCCAAGAACCCTTTCAGCTTCTTGCTTACGCGCCGGATTATGACTCAATCACGGGCTTTGCCGCCGTGCGAAGCCCACCGATAGGATGGGGAGAAAGGTCAAGATCACTCGGTTTCCGCGGGCGGTTTTTATTGGGACGCGTGCGAAGGGAGCGGCGAGCTTATGGAGATGGCATGCTGGCGAAGGAACTGTGTCTGGAGGTCGGCCTCCAATTTGAGTTGTTCGGCGGCTTCCTGCTGGCGTCCTTGCTGCTTTAAAATCTGCGCGAGCAGAGCGTGATAGCTGGGGGCCTGGGAGTCGATGGTTAGCGACTGGCGAGCGGAACGCTCCGCTTCGTCCAATTGAGAATGGCGCAGGTCGATCTCGGCGAGGTGATACAGGAGCAGGGCACGAAACTGAGTGCGTTGACCAGAATCCAATTGCAGAGCTTGCTGGTATTGGGCCACGGCTTCGTCGTCGCGGCCTATCTGGGCGAGCACGGTGGCGTATTGTTCATGGCCCAGCGGCGATTCCGGCAAGATATCGATGTTAAGGCGGAACTCCTGAAGGGCGGCGTCACGCCGAGCCGAGGGTTCACGAATTGGTTGAATATCATTCCAGAGGGCGGCGGCATAGCGTCGACGCAACAAAATGTTGCGGGGGGCTACTTTCAAGGCACTCTGATATACGGACAATTCATCCTGGAATTTAGGAACCTGAAACGAAGTCAAGACTAAAAGAGTGGCGACCAGCAGCGAAGCGGAAACGATGGAAACGTTTCGAGGAAGGCGGAGATCGGTCAAAAGAACAGCAAAAACAAGGCAAAAGGGGACGGAAACGAGATACATGTGGCGGTCATGGACCCAGTCCTGTTGACGAAACGCCGATACGGAAGCCACCGGAATCAGGAACAGAATAAAGGTCCACAAGAATTGTAGTCGCACAGCGGGCCTTTGTGCATAGCGCTTCCACAGAAAGAGGAGGGCGATCAGGACGAGAACGATGGCGAGCGCCTTGAGGAAGGTCCACTGGGTGCTCCATTCGACCGGATAGAAGAAACTGAGCTGGGCTGGCCACAGGAGATTGCGGAGATAGACTAAGAGGACGAGAGGGGCGTCCGACAAGGCACTGAAGCGATTGGCTCCGGGTCCAGGGCCGAGGTTGGCACCGAAAAGAAGCGTCCGGAAGGTGGCGTAGGCGGCCACCACAGCAAAAAAAGGAAAAGTCCAAAGAAGTCGTGGCCACCAGCGGGATGGGCGCGGCGGGCGATTATGGAATCCCTCGTAGGCAAGCAGGACGAAAGGGAGCATTGCTGCTGTCTCCTTCGAAAGCATGGCCAGCACGGCGAAGAGCAAGGCCGCCGCAAGATACCAGAAGGAGGCTCTTTGGTCGCGGAAGCGGGAATAAGCTAGAAAGGCCAGGAGCATAAACATAGTGACTAAGAGGTCGGTGGACGCGGAGACATAACTAACCGATTCGGCATGGATGGGATGGAAGGCAAAGAGGAGAGACGCGAGGGCAGCAGTCCAGGGCTCTTTGAGGACTCTCAGAGCTACTCGGTACACCAGGAAAACGACGAGAAGGTGTAACAGCAACGATGTGAGATGCCACCAGGGCAGGACCATTCCAAATAACTGGTAATTTAGCATGAGCCAAAGCATGTAAATGGGGCGGTAATGAGCGGCGACGATATCGACGCCGGGCTGCAGAGGGACAATGTCCGAAACGAACAGCGTGGCCGCGTTTTTCCAGGAGGTTAACGTCTCGTTCATCAAGATCAACGGCACGTCGTCCAGTAGGAAGTCGTACTGGAGGTCGCGACAGTAGACGGCGGCGGTGACGAGCATGCCCGCGAGCACAGTTCTTTCGGGAGTGACGCGGGCCTGTAAAGACATATCTTCAGAGTTTACTTTGCGGCCGCGGTCTGGATTTTTCTGGTCGAATCGCGGTGCCGAAAGGAGCATGGGCGGAGGGAATCGCGGGGAAGGGTTTTGCGTGAGTGTGAAGGCCAAGCGAATATGCGAGAACCGAACGCAGGAGGGGCAAACACCCTTATCGGCACTGCTGGTGTTGAGGGGGTTAAACTCGAGAGTCCATCAAGGTGTGGAATGCGCGAATGCCTGTAAGGTACGCGGCTGCTAAAGGCTTCATGTGCAGAGGGGCATTCGTCCACATATCGTGGGTGAGCGTAGCCCAATTGGAGGCATTTGCACGGTTGACGGAGACCGAGATGGAAGGGGTAAGCATTTTGGCGGTATGCCACAGCCCGCCGGGAATAAAAAGGATTTCCCCCGGATAGAGCAGGAAGCGCACGGGTGTGGCCTTGGCGAATAACGGGAATTTGTCAAAGTCGGGATTCTCGATGTCCGTAACCTGCGAGGCATTGTATTGACGGGGATTCACATAAAGGAACGGGGTTTGGTCTTCCGTGAAAGTGGTGTATTCCTTAACGCCGTAAATTTGAGCGAGGAAGGCGTGAGTGTGATAGCTGTCGAAATGGAGGAAGGGAAACTTGGCCCCGCGACCGCCGATATAGATTTCGGGAGAGCCGTTATGGAGCCGCGAGCGCAGCGCTCGAGAAATCTTACCATCCAGCCAGTTTGGAAAGAAATAGCGTGGGAGCGGGTCGATGTCGGCGAGCAGCTCCGGCAACAACCGGTCAATGACTTCATTACGGAGGTACGGCGCAGGGCTATCTGCGGAGGAAGACTCTACGCGGTCAATAAAATCGGCCATAGTGTAGTGCACGCCGTCGATATGCAGATTCAATTGTCCATAGTTGTTTTTAAAAAAGGCTGGATTCCAGGTACCCACAGCCTTCCAACGGTCTACAGCCCCGCCGATGATGACGGGTTTCCCGGGGAAGAGATATTCGTGGGCAAACTCCTGATAGGAAATGCCGTACCTGTGGTCAATTTCAACAGCGTTCATAGGATTGGGCCTCCGCTGGAGCACGGAAGAACATTTATGGCATCGGTCCATCACAGTAGGTGACCTTAACCAGTAAGGGTACATACCACAATCCGGTGAGCACCTGCTTTTTGCGCTTGAAAACTACTAAGACGTTTTTGCGCTCACGAAGGCTTTAGGTGCAATTGCACACGGAGCAGGAGCACAGAGGGCGGTGGCAAGAGATGACACTGCTGACCGATCGACAACTCGCAATAGAACTCCCAATCTAAACTGACGTTTATTTGGCTGAATCTGCAGGAAGTTCTGCTCGCCGTAACTTATTGTTAAAATTGCAGATAATGGTTTTGGGGTAGGGGAACTGACGGTCGGTTGCCCTGTGGTGGTTAGCCCCCTACCCCGCGAGTGGTCTTGTGTGTATAGACGAGAGCAGGCGGGATTAAGTTTCCTGGGAGGGGGAATATTTTTTGGGTTATGGGGATGCAGAATTTGGGCGGAGCCTGGGCCAGCCGGAAACGATTGTCTCACGTGGTTAAGCACAATCAGGGGAGGGTTACGGTGTCGAGGTAGCGGGCTACCGAAACCTTCCAATGCAATTTGTCTTGGATGGCGGATTGGAGGGATTGGGCGGCAGACGGCTCGCCGTGGGTGAGATAGGTTTGTTTTGGAGTGGAGGGGAGAGCGGCCAGCCAGCGGACCAGTTCGCTTTTGCCGGCATGGGCGGAAAATTGACCGAGGGTAACGATTTCGGCGTTGACGGGAACTTCCTGGTTAACGAGGCGAAGAGTTTTGGCGCCTTCTTGTAGAGCCCGGCCGCGGGTGCCTTGGGCCTGGAAGCCGGCCAGGATGACAGCATTGCGAGCGTCGGGCAGACGTTGGGCAAGATGATGCAGGACGCGGCCGCCGGTGACCATACCGCTGGCGGAGACGATAATACAGGGAGTTTTCACATTGTTGATTTGCTTGGATTCGTCGGCGGTGCGGGTCAGGTGAAACTGGTGGACATTGAGGGGGTCGCCTTTGCCCCCGAGGTCTTCGCGAGTGTACTCGAGGTCGTGATCTTCGGAGTGTTTCAAATACAGATCTGTGGCACTGAGGGCCATGGGACTGTCGACGTAGACCGGGAGGCGCGGGATGCGCTGCAGGTCTTCGAGTTGGCGGAGGTAATACATGAAAGTTTGTGCGCGGCCGATCGCGAAAGCGGGAATAACGATGGAGCCGCCACGCTGAGTGACGCGATTGACGATGGCGGCAAGAAGTTCGGCGGGGTCGCCGACTTCGTGCTCGCGGTCGCCGTAGGTGGATTCGCAGAGGAGAACGTCGGTGTTGACGGGTGGGGTGGTGGGATCGTTGAGGATGGGCTGGACATAGCGGCCGATGTCGCCGGAGAAGACGACGACCGTTTTTTTGCCGCTCTCGTCGATGGTCAGGACAAGACTGGAAGAGCCAAGGATGTGGCCGGCGTCGTAGGAATCGATGTGAAATTCGGGGCCGATATTGAAGCCGCCGGAGCGGGGCATGGGTTTGAGAGCGCGCAAGACCGGAGGGATGTCATCGGAGGTGTAAAGGAGCTGGGCGTTGGAATGACGATGCTGGGGATGCTTGTCAGCGTGCAATGCGTCTTCTTGCTGGAGGTGAGCGGAGTCATTTAGTAGCAGGGTGGTCAGTTCGATAGTGGCTGGGTTCGCGAAGATAGGACCGAGGTAGCCGTGGCGGACAAGGCAGGGGAGCCAGCCCGTGTGGTCGAGATGAGCATGAGTGAGGACAGCGTAGTCCAATGTTTTTGGATCGATGGAAAGAGGTTTGTAGTTGCGTTCAGTCAGTTCGGGGGTGCCCTGGAACAGGCCGCAATCGACCAGGAGGCGTTTATTGGCGGCTTCGATCAGATATTTGGAGCCAGTGACAGTGCCGGCTGCGCCAAGGAAGGTGAGTGTGGGCATAAGGTGTCATTGTACAGGGATTGGGGTGGGTGCTAGCGAGCGGAGAGGAAAAAATGGCGCCGCAAGCCGGTTATGATAGACGAAAAAATAAGACGGGGCGCAGCGTTGCGCTCCCGTCTTGCTTTCAGTCGTTCATCTTGCTAGTTCACGCGAGCTCCGGCAAGGAGTGCCGGCGCTACGGGTTAGTCAGCAGCGGTGGCAGTAGTTTGTTGTTTTTGCGCCATGATTTGATCCAATTGCAAGCCTAGGCCTTTGGCTACGCCGGTGCCGTACGCAGGATCGGCTTTGTAGAATTGCTGGATTTGCAGTTCCTGGATGCGGCGTGGGACGCTGCCGATGCTGGCCACGATGTTGCCGATCAAGCGCTCTTTGGCGTCGACGGGCATGAGGCGGAAGAGGTTGCCGGGTTGCGAGTAGTAGTCGTCGTCGAGGCGATGGTTGTGGCGGTCGACGGTGCCGGTGACTTCTTTGGGACGCTCGCGATATTGGGGATTCTCTTTGGGTCCGCCGAAGCTGTTGGGTTCGTAGTTGGGTTGCGCACCGTGATTGCCGTCGAAACGCATGGCGCCATCTCGATTGTAAGTATGGACGGGACATTGCGGCTTGTTGATGGGCAGGCCATCGTAGTTGACGCCGAGGCGATAGCGGTGGGCATCGGGATAGGAAATTAGTCGGGCTTGCAGCATTTTGTCGGGAGAGAAGCCCATGCCGGGGACGACGTTGCGGGGTTCGAAGGCGGCTTGCTCGACTTCGGCGAAATAATTCTCCGGGTTGCGATCGAGGACTAGTTCGCCGATTTCGATGAGCGGATAGTCTTTGTGGGGCCAGACTTTGGTTAGGTCGAATGGATTGATGTGGTAGGTTTCGGCCTGTCTTTCGGGCATGATTTGGACGCCGACCCGCCACTTAGGGAAGTTGCCTTTTTGAATGGCATTGAACAGATCGCGCTGGGCGAAGTCGGGATCTTTGCCGCGCATTTCGTCGGCGGACTCGCGGGTGAAATTCTTGATGCCCTGTTTGTTCTTGAAATGCCACTTCACATAAAAGAGTTCGTTTTTGTCATTGATGAGGCTAAAGGTGTGGCTGCTGAAGCCGTCCATGTGGCGATAACCGTGGGGAGTGCCGCGGTCGGAAAAGAGGATGGTGACTTGGTGAAGGGATTCGGGAGAGAGAGACCAGAAATCCCACATCATGGTAGGGGACTTAAGATTGGTTTCGGGATCGCGCTTTTGGGTGTGGATGAAGTCTCCGAATTTCAGCGGATCGCGGATGAAGAAGACTGGGGTATTGTTGCCAGTCATGTCCCAGTTGCCTTCTTCGGTGTAGAACTTGAGGGCGAAGCCGCGGGGATCGCGCTCGGTGTCAGCAGAGCCTTTTTCGCCGCCGACGGTGGAGAAGCGAAGAAAGGTGGGGGTCCTCTTACCAACGGCGTTGAAAAGTTTCGCGGTCGTGTATCTGGGCATGTCGGGATTGGTGCAAACGAAATAGCCGTGAGCGCCGGAACCTTTGGCGTGCACTACGCGCTCGGGAATACGCTCACGATTGAAATGAGCCATTTTTTCAAAGAGCAGGAAATCCTCGAAGACGACCGGACCACGGGGTCCGACGGTGAGGCTGTTCTGATTGTCGCCGACTGGGCGGCCGGCGTCGGTCGTCATGTTCTTTTTTTCGTCAGCCATTCATCCTCCTTGAGGCTACCGCAACGCTTATGCGAGTATCACTCTACGGTGCGGAGGATGTATTCTTCCAATATATAGATTGGATAAGGAAGATAGGCATTGCCTATGGGTGAGGCTGATGGAACTGCATCAACTCCGATATTTTTGCGCGGTAGCCGACAGCGGATCGTTCAGCCGGGCAGCGGAGCAATCGCACGTATCGCAGCCGTCATTGTCCCAGCAAATTCTCAAGCTGGAAGATGAGTTGGGTGCGCGGCTGTTTGACCGGCTGGGGCGGTCGGTACGGCTAACGGACGTGGGGAAGACGTTTCTGCCGCGCGCGCGCGCGGTGCTGCGAGAGCTGGAAGCGGCTCGCGGTGACGTGGTGGAACGCGAGGGCTCGGTAGGAGGGACGATTTGCGTGGGCGTGATTCCAACCATCGCACCATATTTTCTGCCGGCGCAACTGACATTTTTGTCGCGGCGATTTCCGCAGGCGAGTTTGAGGGTGGTGGAGGAAATTACTCCGGCACTGCTGGAGCGACTGCGAGCGAGCGTGGTGGACGTGGCGATCCTGGCGCTGCCCATCCGTGGGCACGAATTCGAAACGTTTCCGCTGCTGACGGAGCATTTGTTCGCGGCGCTGCCGAAGGGGCACAAGTATTCGAAGCGGTCTTCGGTAGCGCTGAAGGATCTGCGTGAGGAACCGTTTCTGTTGCTGCGCGACGGGCACTGCTTTCGCGATACGGCGGTGGAGGCGTGCGACCGGGCGCGACTGCATCCGCGGATTGTTTTCGAAAGTGGGCAATTCAGCAGCATTCTGGGCATGGTGGGCGCGGGGATGGGTGTTTCGATTGTTCCGGCAATGGCGGTGGAGAAGAGATCGGGATGCCGGTTCGTGCGAATTGCGGATGAAGAGGCGTTGCGGATAATCGGGGCCGCGGTGTTGCGGGGCCGGACGCTCACGCGGTTGCAAAGGGCATTTTTGGCGCGGCTTCGAACGTCGCCTGCGGGTTGATCGTCTCAAGGAACGAAAACGGTGCGGGATTGTGCGTTCGGATTCTTCCTTTACAAGACGTTCCGAAGACATGGTTTACACCTCCAAGCTGGACTAGTCCAGCTTGGAGGTGCCGATGCCATGGAAGGAGCGGTCCATCGT
>DATGEY010000098.1:0-18172 GCA_035309625.1 Candidatus Acidiferrum sp. | reverse complement strand
CTGGATAGCCGGCCTCGAAGCCGGCGCCCGCTTCGACCACCACTTCCAAGCCGGCCTTGGCCAGGTTGGGAATTACGGCGGGCACCAGCGCCACGCGCCGCTCCCCCGGAAAGGTTTCGCGGGGAACACCAACAATCATGTGGCTTCCTCCGGAGGAGTGGGGGTGAAAATCTCGAAGCTAGAAATATTCATGGAAGATCTCGCGCTAAGCATCGCAAAGTGCATTCACATGGTCTCGCGGAACGGCAGTTCAGCCACAAAGAATACACGGAGACGGGCAGGATGTCAGGTCGTTTTGCAGCGCTTCCGGAACAACGATGAAAGTCCCAAACGCAGGGGAACGCGGGGATTTATCGTTTGGCGCGCGAAAGAACAATCGCGGTTGCGAGCACAAGGAATTCTTGCACACTAGTCGATATGGCCACAATGAGCATGACTGGAACGCTAGAAGACGCGCCGGCACAGACCGAAGTGCGTTCTTACCGGATGCTGTATCTGCTGTTGTTTTCAGTAGGATTTGCGCTGCGATTCGGGGTGGTGTTGTGGAAGAAAAGTTATATCTTCCCGGCCGGATGGATTTTCGAGAACCTTAGCATAGCCACGAACCTGGCCACCGGGCACGGCTTCAGTTCGCCGTTTGGCCTGGATACCGGACCGTCGGCGTGGATCGCGCCGGTGTATCCATTTTTCCTAGCGACGGTCTTTAAGCTGTTTGGCCTCTTTTCCATAACTTCCATCGGGGTGATCTACGCGGTTCAGTGCCTGATGGCCGGGGGCACCGGGGTGGCGATTCATGCCCTGGGGCGGAGAACGGTGGGCGCCCAGATTGGCTGGTGGGCCGCGTGGATTTGGACCTTGAGTCCGTTTTTCTTTCGATGGCCGACCACGTGGATTTGGGATTTTACGATCAGCGCCCTGCTGATGACGGTCCTGCTGATCCTGACGCTGGACCTTGGGGAAAAAGGAAGCACGAAGGTGTGGCTCGAATTCGGAGGGTTGTGGGGATTTGCGGCGCTTACGAATCCGGCACTGATCAGCGTTATGCCATTCACCATGGCGTACGCAGGCTACAAGAATCGCCTAGCAGGACGCAGGTGGCGGCGCAATGTGACTTTGGCAGCGACGCTATTTGCCGCCATCATTACGCCGTGGCTGATCCGTAATCGAGTGGTCTTCGGGCATTTTGTCTTTTTGCGAAGCAACTACTGGTTCGAATTTCATCTGGGCAACTACCACTTCAGCAACGGCATGGGATTTTCCGGCAAGCATCCCACGCACAATCCTCGTGAGATGCGGCACTATATGGCGGCCGGCGAGCAGGGGTATATCCAGTGGGCGAAAAACGACGCGCTGCAATTTGTGCGGGAATATCCCGGCGAGTTCTGGGATCTAACGATTCACCGGGTGTGGTGGTTCTGGAGTGGCAGGCCGCTGGACTTTGAAGCCGGGCATTATTGGAAACCATGGGAGTATTGGCCGCTTTCGTGCACTGGGTGGCTCGGCTTGTTATTCGTGCTCACGCGACGGCCGCGTGGCTGGGTGCCGTTGGCGGTGCCGATGTTTATTTATCCGATTCCCTACTATCTGTCGTACTGCTCGAGCAAATACCGGCACGCGATCGAGCCGGAACTGGTATTGCTGTCGGTTTACCTGGCGTATGTAATCTGGGGCGAGATCCGGGCTATCGCCAATCGCCGCTCAGGACCCACGCCGCGTGAGTTGGAAGCGCCGGCGTAATGCTATAGCTTCTCCCGTCCGATTACGGTGTGCTGCGCTCAGGCCATGGGGCGGGCCTCGATGGCCTAAGTGCGATCGGTTGAGTGTGCGGTGACGCGGGTGCTATTCTGGCGGATATGCCGGACCCGGTCACTTCCGCGCCGGACGCGGCGGCCGCCGCACCCGCGGAACATTCACGCCGCCAGTTGGAAGCATTGCTCGAGGTTAGCGAAGCGATTGCGCAACAGCGGGACCTTCCGGCGCTATTCCACGATTTGGCGACGCGGCTGCATTCGGTAGTGGACTTCGATTTTCTTACGCTGATCCTCCACGATCCCACACGAAACGTGATGCGGCTGCATATTCTGGAGACGGAGCATCCGACCGACGCGCCGATTGGGAAGGACCTGCCGGTCGATGGGCATCCCTCGGGATGGGTGTGGCAAAGGCAAGAGGCGTTCGTGGTGAACGACACGCAGGAAGAACTCAGATATCCCGAGTACATGGCGGCGCTGCGAGAAAAGGGGGTGCGGGCGTTTGCGCTGGTGCCGCTGACGACGGCGCAACGGCGGGTGGGCGCAATGGGATTTGGACGCATGGTGCCCGACGGAGTGCAGGAGCTGCCGTTCATGCAGCGGGTGGCGAGCCAGGTGGCGGTGGCGGTGGACAATGCGCTGAACCTGGAATCGTCGCAAGCGTATCAGCGGCAACTGGCGCAGGAGCGGGATCGGCTGCGCGTGTTGCTGGATTTGAATAATGTGCTGGTGACCAGCCGGGAGCTGCCGGAACTGTTCCGGGGAATCGTCGCCACGCTGCAGCGGGTCATTCGTCACGATTACACCAGCCTGGCGCTGCTCGACCCCATGACCGGGCTGCTGAAAATTTATGCACTGGATTTTCCGGGACATCAAGGGTTGCTGAAACCGGAAACGGTGATTCCGCGCGATGCTTCGCCTGCGGGCCAGGCTATCGCGGAGGGGCGTCCGTTGGTGGCGCGAGGCGCGGAGCTGGACGCGTACCCCAGCGAAATCGTGCGGATGCTGCGCGCGGAGGGATTGCAGATGATCTGCTGCATTCCGCTGACCAACCGCGCGCGGGCATTTGGAACGCTGAACCTGGCCAGCCGGAGCACGGAGGCGTTCAGCCCGCGGGATATCGAATTTGTGCAGCAGGTTGCCGCGCAAATAGCGATCGCGGTGGAAAATGCGCTGGCGTTTAAAGAAATCGATTCGCTTAAAGATAAGTTGGCGGTGGAGAAGCTGTATCTGGAGGAAGAGATTCGGACGGAGTTCAATTTCGAGGAGATCATTGGAGAAAGCGCGGCTCTGAAGAAAACGCTGGCGCAGGTGGAGCTGGTGGCGCCGGCCGGAACGACCGCACTGATCCTGGGAGAAACGGGAACAGGAAAGGAGCTTATTGCGCGAGCGATTCACAATCTAAGCGGGCGGCGGGAACGCACGTTTGTGAAGATCAATTGCGCGGCGATTCCGGCGGGTCTGCTGGAGTCGGAGCTGTTCGGACACGAGCGCGGCGCATTCACCGGAGCGGTCAACCAAAAAATCGGACGCTTCGAGCTGGCGGATCGCGGAACGCTTTTTTTGGACGAGGTGGGGGACATTCCGCTGGAATTGCAGCCGAAACTACTGCGTGTATTGCAGGAACAGGAATTCGAGCGGCTCGGCAGCAACCGTACGCAGCGCGTAGATGTACGGTTGGTGGCGGCAACGAACGGGGACCTCTCCAAGCTGGTAGCGGAGAAAGCATTCCGCAGCGACTTGTATTACAGGCTGAACGTTTTTCCAATTCAGATTCCGGCGTTACGCGAGCGGCGAGAGGACATCCCCCTGCTGGTGCGCTACTTTGTACAGAAGTTCAGCCGGCGGCAAAACAAAGTGGTGCAGTATGTGCCAGCGGACGCGATGGATGCCCTGGTCCATTACGGCTGGCCGGGGAACGTGCGGGAGCTGGAGAATTATGTGGAACGAGCGGTGCTGCTCTCGCCGGGCAAAGAACTACGGGTGCCCATGTCGGAGTTGCGGGCATCCGCGGGCAATCCGGACAACTCCGCAGCCGGCACTATGATCGGTGCGTTCGTGCCGGCGGCGCCTGCTATTGCCACGCTGGAGGAGGCGGAGCGACAGCATATTTTGCGGGCGCTGCGGCAGACGGAATGGCGGATTGCAGGGCAGAAAGGGGCGGCGGCGGTGTTGGGGATGAAAAGGACCACTTTGCAGGCGCGCATGCGGAAACTGGGGATCCGGCGGCCGGTTTGAGAGAGTTAAGAATAAGGATAACGGAGGGACGCACGGGTCGCTGAGACTCGCGGAGAAACAAAGAAGGTTTACGACAGAGATCACAGAGACGACTTTGGCCGGGCCGAAAACCGGCCGTCTACATTTTGGATTGAACTAAATTTCGGCGATTAGTTCGATTTCCACGCAGGAGCCGAGCGGGACTTGCGCGACGCCGAAGGCGCTGCGGGCGTGGGGGCCGCGTTCGCCGAAAATCTCCACGAATAGTTCGGACGCGCCGTTAGCGACCAGATGCTGCTCGGTGAAGTCGGGGGTGCTGTTTACCAGCACGAGCAGCTTGACGATGCGGCGAACGCTATTCAGATCGCCTATGGCGGCTTGCAGAGTTGCCAACAGATCGATGGCGATGGATTGCGCGGCTTGCCGGCCGTCGGCGGTGGTCAGGTCCGCACCCAGCTTGCCGGCCCAGGGTTTGCCGTCCTTCCTGGCGATGTGCCCGGAGATAAAGAGGAGATTGCCGGAGCGGACGAAAGGGACGAACGCAGCGACCGGCGGGTCCAGCCGCGGAAGGTGGATATTGCGTGCTTTCAGGCGTTCGTAAACGGACATATGCGCTCCTAGCCGGGGGCCCCGGTTTGGCTGACCGCCGGCGTTGAAATCGTGTCGAAGCGAACTGCCGCGGTATTTCCGCCGCAGAGCAGGATACCAACGCGTTCGCCGGGGGCGGGGCGGTAACGGCGGGATAACAAGGCGGCGAAGGCTGCTGCGCCTCCGGGTTCGGTGACCGCGCGCAGCGTGCTCCAGAGCGTCTGTTGTGCCTGTACGATTTGCTCGTCACTGACAAGGAGGACTCTCTCCACATATTTTTGCGCGATAGGAAACATGAGATCGCCAACACGCTTGGGCGCCAGCGAATCCGCGGCGACACCACCGGCCGGGCTGTCGACGGGGCGGCCGGCACGCAGCGCATTGTGCAGAGTGGGTGCGGCTTCGGGTTCCACGCCGATCAGCTTGCTTTGGCCGGCGTACCACGCAGCCATGCCGCCAAGGAGGCCACCGCCGCCGACGGCGACGAGCAAGGTGTCCAGCTGCGGAGATTGCTGTTCCCATTCCAGGGCCAGCGTGCCTTGACCGAGAAGAGTCTCCCGCTGATCGTAAGCGTGGATGCGCAGAGCGCCGGATTGCGCTGCCCAGATCTCGCTGGCAGCAAGGGCGTCGGCATAACGATCGCCGACGATGATCAGCTCTGCGCCCGAGCGGCGGATGCGCTCTATTTTTTCCAGAGAGGCGACGCTGGGGACAAAGATCTTCGCGGGGACGCGCAGTTTCCCGGCGGCGTAGGCTACGGCGACTCCATGATTGCCACCGGAGGCGGCGACCACGCCTGCCGGGGGGACTTGGCGAGTGAGCAGATTGGCAAAGGCGCCGCGGGCCTTGAACGAACCGGCGTGCTGCAGGAATTCCAGTTTAAAGATGAGGCTGGTAGAATCCAAGCCGAAATCGGCTGCGGAGGTTTCGAGGACGGGCGTGCGGCGGATGTGGGGCCTGATGGTTTTTTCGACAGCGGCTATGCGATCGCGGTCTATCTGCATGGTGGTCATGGCAGTTCTGCCGGTTTACAGCCGGCAAAGCCGGGGTGCAGCGATGCTGGGCCCCTACCCGAGGTATTATATTTAGGGATTTGGCTAAGTGTCTATATGAATCTTGAGCTGGCTTTGCGGGCGCTGTCCAGTGCTCGCAGGCTGCGGATACTGGACTGGCTACGCAGCCCGCGGCGTCATTTTCCGCCGCAGGTGGACGGCGACTTGCAACGCGACGGCGTTTGCGGGCTGCTAATCGCGCGCAAGCTGCGAATTACGCAACCGACCGCCAGCGAGCACTTGAAAATACTGCAACAGGCGGGACTTATTCGGGGCAAGCGCATCAAACAATGGACGTTTTACAAGCGGGACGAAGCACAGATTCGCGCTATAAAGAAAGCATTTTCCAAAAAGGTGTAGGAGACGCGAGGGCCGCTGTTGGAACAGTTGAGGCGACAAACGTAGCTGGGGAAGTGTTGAGGAGATCCGATGCAATATCGGCGGTTTGGGCGGACGGGCTGGAATGTAAGCGAGATCGGATACGGCATGTGGGGCATGGCCGGATGGACCGGTTCGGAAGATGCGGAGTCGCTGGCAGCGCTGCAGCGGGCGGTGGACCTGGGATTCAATTTTTTTGATACCGCTTGGGCTTACGGCGATGGGCACAGCGAGCAGTTGCTGGGAAGAGTGCTGCGTGCGAATGCGGGTAAGAGGCTTTACACCGCCACCAAGGTTCCACCGAAAAATCGCAAATGGCCAGCGCGGGGGGAATATTCGCTGGATGACTGCTACCCCCCGGAGTATATCGAGGAGTACGTGGAGAAGAGCCTGGCGAATTTGGGCGTGAAGACAGTGGACCTGATTCAACTGCATACCTGGGAAGACCATTGGCTGGACGACAAGCGGCTGCTGCCGGCGATCGAGAAATTGCGCCGGACCGATAAGGTTCGGGCGGTTGGACTGAGCCTGAACCGTTGGGAGCCGTGGAACGGAGTGCGGGCGGTGCGCAACGGGGTGGCGGATGCGGTGCAGGTGATTTACAACATTTTCGACCAGAATCCGGAGGATGAGTTATTTCCGGTGTGCCGGGAGAAAGATGTGGCGGTGATTGCGCGGGTGCCGTTCGACGAAGGATCGCTGACCGGATCGCTGACGCTGGACAGCAAGTGGCCGGCGGGCGATTGGCGGAACACCTACTTTGTGGCTGAAAATTTGAAGGCTACGGTGGCGAAGGTGGATGAATTGAAGAAGATACGTCGCGGCGGGATCAGCATGGCGGAAATGGCGCTGCGGTTCATCCTGAAGAACAAGGATGTGAGCACGATTATTCCGGGGATGCGCAAGATTGCGAACGTAGAAGCGAATGTGGGGGCTAGCGATCGAGGCGTGCTACCCGGGCCGTTGCAGGCGGAATTGCAGAAGCACCGGTGGGACCGCACACCGACCAAATGGTCGCAGTGAGAATCCTGGCATTCCCTAACATCAGGCGGTTTGTTTTAGGGCGCGTTCGACGAGGGTGAGGCAGCGCTCGGCTTGCTCGCGGAGAAGACCGTCTTCTTCGTCGCGATCCTTGCGGATGGTAAGAAGTTCGTCGGCAATGGCGAGGGCGGCAAGGACCGCGACTTTTTGGGTGTCGACGGTGGAGGTGACGTCGGCGATGGCACTCATTTTTTCGTCGACGTAAGCGGCTAGTTTCTGGACGTAGCGCTCTTCCAACTCGCCGCGAATGGTGTAGGTCTGGCCGAAGATCTGGACTTTTACGGCATTCATTGCGAAGAGACTATCACATCAGATTCCTATTGTGCCTGAGGTTGTCGATCTAGCGCCCGGGCTACAGCAAGGGCGCGCCCGCGAAAGTCCGCGGCCGCCACCTTGCATTTCCTTCGGCCTGCGACCAGGGATCCCTGGCGACATCAGGTGGCTCGGAGGCGGGCACCCAATTGTCTTTCCAGGGCGGCGACGATGCGGGTGGAGAAGCCGGTTAGTTGAGCTTCGGTTAAGGTGCTTTCGCGACTTTGAAAGATCACGCGAATTAGCAGCGAGTATTGGCCAGCGGGGACATTTTTGCCGCGGAAGAGATCGATGGCTTCAACGGAGACGATTTCGCCGATTTGCAGAGCGCGAATGGCGGCGGTGACGGCAGAGAAATAAGTTTCGTCGGCGAGCAGCAGGGAGAAATCGCGCTCGACGGCGGGGAAGCGCGGGATGGGCTGGTAGCGTCGCGATTCGGCGGTGGCGCGGATGGCGGCGTAGAGCGGGTCGAGCTGAAGCTCGGCGAGGAAGATGGGCTGGCGGAGCTTGAGTTGATCGGCGACGCGGCGGGAGAGTTCGCCGGCTTCGCCGATCGGTTGGGAGCCGGCTACCGCGATGTGGCTGGGTGAGGCTGCAGAAAGCGGTTCGCTCGCTGCGCTCGGAATGACAGTGAGGAAAACGCAGCCGCGGCGTGCGGAATTCAGCCAAGCTGGCGCGCCATGGGCGGCGACGCCACTTGCGCCGGCGGACCAGTCGAGACCGCCAGCGAGCTCGCCGATTGCATCGAGGTCGCCTTTCAGGTCGGCAAAGGAAAATTCGCGGGGGTCGTCATGCAGACCTTTTTCGCGGACCAGACCTGTGGCGCCCAGAGTCAGCACCGCAGTTTCGACAGAATCAGCGCCGTCAAGACTGTAACGGCGGCCAATTTCGAAGAGGCGGAGATTGCGCTGGCCGCGATTGAGATTCCATTCGAGGGCGGCAGCCACGGTGACCAGGCCAGTGGACTTGAGGACGCCCGCTTCTTCGGAAAGCGGATTCGCGAGAACGGCGGGATGAGCGTTGGGGAGGCGGAATAACGCGTCGCGCTCTTCGGCAACGTGGGGAATGGTGAGAATTTCGCGGTAGCCGAGGCCGATGAGGCGTTCGCGGAGGCGCGTTTCGGCGGCATAGTGTGGCAGGCGCGCGGCCCCCTGGCGGGCGGCGGGCAAGCGCGGAGGAAATTTGTCCAGGCCGTAGATGCGGGCGACCTCTTCGATGAGATCGATTTCGCGTTCGACTTCGGCGCGCCAAGACGGCTGTGTGCATTCCCAAGTGGCGAGGAGGGAGCCTTCGGCGCCGCGATTCTGGTCTACGCGCACCGGAGCAAAGCCGATAGCGCTTAGGCTGGACTCGATTTGCTTGTCGGGAACGTCGGCACCCATGACACGGAGAAACTCGGCGCGGGTGAGCAGAATTTTCTTAGGAGTGCGCTTGCCGGGATAAGCATCGACGACTCCGGAAAGGAGTTCGCCGCCAGCGAGCTGCAGAATAAGTTCGGCGCAACGGCGCGAAGCGAGTTCGGCCATTTCAGGGTCGGCGCCGCGGCCGAAGCGGGTGGAGGCTTCGGTGTGAAGTTTCAGGATGCGGGTGGCGCGGCGAATGGCGATGGGGTCGAACCAGGCGCACTCGATCAAAACATTCTTGGTGGAGAATGATATTTCCGTTTCGGCGCCGCCCATGATGCCGCCGACGCCGACGGCGCGCGCACCGTCACCATCGCAAATCATGCAAATGCCCGAGGGGAGTATGCGCTCGACGCCGTCGAGGGTGCGAAGTTTTTCCGAGGGTTTTGCGCGGCGAACCACGATGCGACGATCGCGGACTTTGTCGTAATCGAAGGCGTGCAGCGGGTGGCCCAACTCCAGCATGACGTAGTTGGTGGCGTCGACGACATTGTTGATGCTGGCGACGCCGGAAGCTTCCAGGCGATCCTTTAGCCATTGCGGGGAGGGCTGAACTTTTGCGCCGCGAAGGACGCGGGCGGTGAAGCGGCCGCAGAGTTCGGGCGCTTGAATCTCAAGGTGGACAGCCTCGCTCGCTTTCGCGGCGGCGCTTTCTTGCGGCCTGGGGGCGACCGGTTTCAGCGCGAGCTTGTAGACCGCGCTGACTTCGCGCGCGATGCCGTAGTGGCCGAGGCAGTCCGGGCGATTGGAGGAGACTTCCGCGTCAATGACCGGGCCATGGGGGCCGTTCTCGATGCCGCCGATGTTGGTGCCGGAGAGCGCGAGGCGCGAAGCCAACTCTTCCGGCGTAGCAACCACGTCGACAAAATCCTTCAACCAGTGGTAGACGATTTTCATGCGCCGGCTTCCAGGCGCCCGTAATAAATACGGGTGAAATAATCCATGCGGACCCTCCCGTCTTGCTGGAAGGCGGCGAAGAGCTTGTGCAGCTCTTCGATCATAGGCGCAAAATCCGGATGGCCCTCGGTGGGAGTGAAAGAGCTGCTGCGCAGCCGGCCACAGAGAGAATCCCAGTCGAGAATCTGGTGATTGGGCAAGTCGCGATGAGAAAAGGCACCCAAAAAGGCGCTTATTAAGGCGGCTTCCGGATAAGAGGATTTCACTGTTTTGTAATCGATGCCAAAGCGCTCGAGAATAGCCTCGTACTCGCGGGTGAACGGGGCGTCCTCCATGCGCCGATCATTCCAGGCGATGACCATCCAGCCGGCAGGCTTGAGGATGCGCGCGAACTCGACGCGGGAAGCGGCGGGATCGAACCAATGGAAGGATTGCCCGGCAGTGACGAATTCGATGCTGGCGTCATCCAGGGTGGTGGCCTCCGCCGATCCCTCGATGCTGGAAAATCCGTCGTAGGAGGCCAGATATTCCTCGCCGGCCTGGCGCATTTCCTTGTTCGGTTCGATGCCGTAGACGCGATTGCCATTTTTGAGGAAGAGCTCGCTCAGAAATCCAGTGCCGGAGCCGACATCGGCGACGACATGGCCAGGCCGCAGATCGCATTCGGCGCGCAACAGCTCCAGCAAAGCAGGCGGATAGCTGGGGCGGTAGCGAAGGTAGTCGGCCACCCGGCTGGAGAAGCGCTGTTTGGAGTCCGCCAGGTTCATGGGAATTGGCGCAGAAAGCGCACGTCGTTCTGAAAAAAAACCTGGATATCGTCTATGCCATATTTGAGCATGGCCAGGCGATCGATGCCCATGCCGAAGGCGAAGCCGCTGACTTTTTTCGGATCGTATTTGACGAAGCCGTAGACGGCGGGGTCGACCATGCCGGCGCCGAAGAGTTCAATCCACCCAGAACCTTTGCACTTGGAACAGGCGCCGCCGTTGGCCGCGCTGCCGCTCCCGCCACAAAAAATACAAGACACATCGAATTCGACGGAAGGCTCGGTAAACGGGAAATAGCTGGGGCGGAAGCGGGTTTTCACTCCGGGACCGAAGAACTGCTGGACGAAATATTCGATGGTGCCGGTGAAATCGCAAAACGTAATGTCGCTATCGACGGCAAGACCTTCGACCTGGTGAAAGATGAAAGAGTGGGTGGCGTCCGGATTGTCGCGGCGATACACCTTGCCAGGCACGATGACGCGGACCGGGGGCTGGCGCTTTTCCATGGTGCGGATTTGCATGGGAGAGGTGTGGGTGCGAAGCAGCAGAGGTTGTGGCGCGCCCTTGGGAAGCTGGAGGTAAAAGGTGTCCATGTCGTCGCGGACCGGATGGAACTCGGGAATGTTGAGAGCCTCGAAGTTGTAGTAGGGCGTTTCGATTTCCGGGCCTTCGACGACCGAGAACCCGATGGAGACGAAGATATCTTCGATCTGCTGCAAGACCTGGCGGATCAGGTGGTGCGAGCCCAGGGGACGAAGGACGCCGGGCAGGGAGAGATCGACGCGGTCGCGGGCGCCAGCGGATTCCGCCGCGCCAGCCTCAACGGATTTGCGCCGCTCTTCGATTGTGGATTCAACATGCGCGCGAATTTGGTTCAGCTCCTGGCCGACGGCGCGTTTGAGCTGCGGAGTTGCGGGCTTGAGCCAGTTGTCGGTAATGAGCGCAAGCACTCCGGATTTGCGGCCGAGCCAGGCGTCGCGGAACCGCTTCCAGGAGGACTCGTCCTCCGCGGACAAAACTTCGCTATCGAAACGAGCGCGGATTTCCGCAAACAGTGCAGGGATTTGCGCGGGCTCGCTGACGGCGAGAGCGGCGAGTGTTTGTTCGGATTTGTTCCGGGCTTCCATTTTCGTATCGAACATCGCGCCGAGCTGGGGCGCAGCCGTGCTGCGCCCCTGCGGAAAAAGCATCGTGACGCCTGCATCAGCCTCACGAAAAAGTCTGGGCCCAAAGAAAAAGGGCCGACTACCGCTCCGACTTTTTCTTGGGTGGCGGGGCAGCGGATTTCGCCTGCTGCGCCAACTGTTTGAAGGCGCCGGTATCGAGTACCGCCATGTCCGCCAAGACCTTACGGTCCAGGGTAACCCCGGCGGCTTTCAGACCATGAATCAGTTGGCCGTAGGTAAGGCCGTTCTGGCGCGCGGCGGCTCCGATGCGCTGAATCCACAGCTTGCGGTATTCTCGCTTTTTTACGCGTCGGTCGCGAAAGGCATAACGATCGGCGCGATTGGCCGCTTCCTGAGCGGACTGATAGAGCTTGCTCTTGGTGAGAAAAAAGCCTTTTGTGCGTTTGAGATACTTCTTACGGCGGGCGCGGCGCTTGGTGCCGCGTTTTACGCGTGCCATGGGTTTCTCCTTTTTATTAGCGAGACAAACGAGGTGCGATCCGACGCGCGACACTGCGCCGGTGCAACGGGTTTGTCTCGGATATTGCCGGCGGCCTAAAAGCCGCCGCTACATCGGCCGGCAGGCACCCGTGAAGCGCTGCCTGGCACGATTGCGGAGCTTGCGCCCCGCTGTGTTGCGCCCCGACTCGAGATAAACGCGAGCCAAGGATTGCGCCAAACTTCAGCGCAAAAAGCTAGCCATAGGGAAGCATTTGCTTCACCGCGGCAACGTCGCGCGGGTTGACCACGGTCAACTTCTTGAGCTTGCGCATGCGCCCGGAGCGCTTGGTGCCAGTGAAATGGCGCTTGCCGGAATGCGCGCGCATAATCTTACCGGTGCTGGTGATTTTGAAGCGCTTGGCGGCACCGCGATGCGTTTTCAGTTTCTTCTTTGGCTTGGTAGAATTTCTGGGCATTGCTGAAACCCTTTCTCGAACTGGCAGGCGGTCCCGCCAACAGAATCCCTGGATCAAACTAAGTGCTGAAGTGGGCCGCAGCGATGCTGCGCGCTACAGCTTACGCCGACTGCGCGGCTGGCTGCGAACTTGGTTTTGCCGCCGGGGCGCCCTTCTTGGGCGCCAACAGCGCGACCAATACGTTGCCTTCCATTCTCGGCATCGTCTCAATCTGGCCGTGCTCGCCGATCTCGCCCAACAGACGCGTCATCTTGGCGCGGCCTACTTCCTGGTGGGCCATCTCGCGGCCACGGTGAAAAATCATGGCGCGCACTTTGTGGCCTTCACCGAGAAAGCGAATAATCTGGTTCTTGCGAACCTGATAATCGTGCTCCGCGGTGGCCGGCCTAAACTTAACTTCCTTCAACTGCGAGCCCCGGCTGCTCTTGCGTTGTTGATGCGCTTGCTTATTCTGCTGATAAAGAAATTTGCCGTAGTCGGTGATTTTGCAAACCGGAGGGTCGGCGGTGGGCGAAATTTCCACCAGGTCGAGTCCTTTTTCGCGGGCCAAACGGACGGCCTCGTACGGTTGCATGACCCCAAGCTGCGCGCCTTCTTCGTCGATCACCCGGACTTCGCGCGCCCGAATGCGTTCATTGACGCGCGTACGATCGCTCTGCCGGAAGCTGCGTTCTGCGATATTTCCCCCTAGCTAACGTAAAGGCGCCAAGCTGCCCGCCTCGCCGGGCACGGGCCCGAATTTGCGACACCGTTTCCCCACGGTACAAAACCATCGGGACGGGTTACAAAGTATAGCACGTGCCTAAGCCACGTCCGCAAGAGGTTTGATGGCCTTGGCGGGCGAAAGGGCGATAAAAATCTTACGAGGTAACGCTCAAATCGCCTTTGCTACCGGCCATCGCCGCGCGCAAGGCCGGCTTATCGGCGAGCGAAACGGATACGTCGAGTTGCAACAGGTCCGTGAGCTTTTTCAGCGCGCCTGCCTGCGGAGTAGCCACGCCAAAGTGCCTCAGGCGGCAACCTTGGGGGGAATCCACGGAAGGGTGAACGGAATTTGGGCTCCATTCGATGAAGAAGGGCAGTAAGCCGTCGGGATTGTCGGAGAGAGTTAGGGTTTGCCAGCGGAGGAGCGTACCGTCAGGCCGCTGCCTTGAGCCCGCTCGCGGCCCATCAAACTGCAGGCCAGCTTCGCGCAGATGTGCGGAGAATTGAGTGAGGTCGCCCGGATGGGCGGCCCAGCCGACGATGCGCGGCTCCCGGAGTTCAGCTAAGCGCGAGATCTGTGGAGCGACATTCTGGGCCGGGTCGGGCGCCATGATTTCGAGATAGCGGCGTTCGCCAAGAGATAGCAAGGCGTTTCGAGTGCCGCGGCCGGGATGAACGCCGCCCGGGGCGGCACGCACACCGGTGTGTTGCTCGACAAAATCGATACCGCGATCGAGGTCATTGCAGCCAAGAATGAAATGATCCAGCGCTGCTGGCACACCATGGGCGGCCCGCGCCGCAAGCGGCGTGAGTGCGGAGCCGCCGGTGAGGATGAGGAACAAACGCCGTGAAATTAGGTGGTCGAGCTTCATGGGACCGGGTTGGAGCCTAACGTATTTTGCGGAAATGGGCCACACGGGGTGCGGCGGAGTAGAGTTTGCAGTTCGTTCCACCCCCATGGGAGCGATCCGGGAGGAAGTTCGGCCGAATGGGCCATTGCGCCGTACATTGCAGAGCACCAACATCCGGCGCGCGGATGGATAGGCGGCCGAAACCGTGCTTTGATGGGGGGATGCTGGCCGCCGGCGAACCCTCTCGCAGACGAATTGCGCTTCTGCTTTTTCTCTCCCTGGATTTTCTATTCCTGCTGACATCGGGTGGCCGGGTGAGAACTGTGGATGAAGTGTCGGTAGATTTTCAGGCAGAGAGCCTGGTTACGCGCGGCACTACGGCGGTACCGCAAGCGGTGGCTGCCAATTTCTTTTACGGCAAGTTCGACCGGAAGGGCCAGCCGCGGGCCCCGTACGGCGAGGGGCAAGCGATTCTGGTCGCTCCGTGGCACATGGCAGCTCGTGCGTTGCGCGCGGTGCTGCCGGGGATTCCCGCGGGATCGAAGGATCTGTTTATCGATGTGGTGGTGACGTCCAGCAGCGCAACGTTTGCAGCACTGGCCGCGACGCTGGCGTTCTGGGTGTTCTGTGGGCTGGGCATTGAGACGAAGACGGCCACGGTGGCTGCCTTGATGCTGGCGTTGGGAACTCCGCTCTTTGCCTATTCCGCGTGGTTCTTTTCGGAACCATTGGCGGCCGCGCTGCTGCTGGGGGCGGCCTGCGCGCTTTTTGCCGCCGGCGATGGGGAGCGACGTTTTATCGAGCTTGCGGCTGTGGCTGGAGTGCTTCTGGGCACCGCGATCTGGGTGCGACCCTCCCACTTCATCGCGGTGCCGGTGTTTTTCCTGGCGCTCCTGATTCGTGACCGGGAAAAGTCCATTCGCCCGGCTGTAGTCCTGGTTGTGGTTGTTGCGCTCTTTGGCGGTGCCTATCTCTTGCGCAACCAGCTTTACTTTGGGAATCCGATGGACTTTGGCTACCCACCGGTGGCCGAAGGCGGCAAGCATCTGAACACCTTCGAAACTCCGTTAGCCACCGGGCTTTACGGTTTTGTTGCGTCGCCGGGGAAGTCGGTGTTTCTGTTCGCTCCGCTATTGCTGCTGGCGATCCCGGGCGTCTTCCGGCTGGCCAAGCGGAATATTGGACTGGCTATCGTGGCAGGGGGGACGCCGGTTCTTTATTTATTATTCTTCGCCCGATATACCCAATGGGAGGGCGGGTATTGTGTAGGGCCCCGCTACCTGGTGCCGGCGATCGCGCTGCTTTGCCTGGGACTCGGGCCGATGTTGGCGGACGCAACGGCGCCGATCCGCAAATTGGCGGGTGTGCTGTTCGCCGCCGGAATGCTGGTGCAAATCATCGGCGTGTCGATCAGTTTTATGGAAGACCAGACCACTGGCAGGTATTACGACAGACAGTGGAACTATCGGATGGACTATTCCTCGATCCAGGGACAAGGACGACTGCTGCTGCACTACTTGGGCACTTCCAAGCCGGCGCGCCCTAATTTTGGGTACGACCGCTGGTTTGTGTTCCTGGCCAAAACTGGCGTGTCGCGCGGCTTGCTAGCCGCAGGAATTGCCTTCGAACTTGCGGGCTTGATCTTGTTTTCCGTGCTGCTCATGAAGGCGCTTGCCGGGCTGAGGAATTCCCAATCCAATGAATCATCCGATGGTGAGGTGGCGGAGGCGGACGTGGCGGAGCCAGCTAAAGGCTGATCTGGGCTGGCCGCTGTCCGCGCTTGCAGAGATAGGCGTGCGGCCACGGCGCAGCAAGCGCTCGGCCGGCCGTTGCAGGCACTCAGCCAATTGTGCGGGAATCGGTTTCTTGTTGGAGCGACGCAATCACGTCAGCGAGCGGTTTGGGACCGAGGTCGCCTTTGCTGCGATGGCGGACGGAGACGGTGCCGGCCTCGGCTTCTTTTGCGCCGACGATCAACATATACGGAATTTTTTGCATTTGCGCGTCGCGGATTTTGGCCGGCAACTTCTCGTTGCGCTCATCGAGATGGACGCGGATATTGTGGCGCTTGAGAGTTTCCGTTACATGCCTGGCGTAGTCCGCGACTTTCTCGCTCACCGGACAAATCTCCACCTGCACGGGGGCGAGCCAAAGCGGGAACGCGCCGGCGTAGTGTTCGACGAGGATGCCGAAGAAACGTTCGACCGAGCCAAGCAGCGCGCGGTGCACCATCAGTGGTTGGTGGCGGGCGCCATCTTCGGCGACATATTCAAGCCCGAAACGCGCGGGGAGATTGAAGTCGAACTGCACGGTGGTGAGCTGCCACGGACGGCCAATGGCATCGATTAGCTTGATGTCGATCTTGGGGCCGTAGAAAGCAGCTTCGCCTTCGATTTTCGTGAAAGGGATGTTCATGCGCTGCATGGTGCCGGCAAGCGCGGCGGTGGCGCGGTGCCAGTCCTCGGGACGGCCGGCATAATTCTCTGGATGCGCGGAATCCCAATCGGACAGCTCGACCTTGAACTCACTGAAGCCAAAATTCTTCATGACTGCGTAGGCAAAGTGGACGCAGGCCTCCACTTCGCTTTCAATTTGCGAGGGCATACAGAAAATGTGTGCGTCGTCCTGGGTGAAGCCGCGGACACGCATGAGGCCGTGAAGAACCCCGCTGCGCTCGTAGCGGTAGACGGTGCCAAGTTCGGCCAGACGAACAGGAAGATCGCGATAACTGTGCAGCTTTGATTTGTAGATCAAAATGTGGCCGGGGCAGTTCATGGGCTTGAGCTGATAGTCCGCTTTTTCGACTTCCACGGGGCCAAACATGCTGTCTTTGTAGAAGCCGGTGTGGCCGCTGGTCTTCCACAGGTCCAGGCGCATGATATGCGGTGTGTACACGAGGTCGTAGCCTCGCGCGAGGAGTTCGTTGCGCAGCCAGTCTTCGATGATCTTGCGGATCAAACCGCCCTTGGGATGCCAGAAAATGAGGCCGGGGCCGGCTTCCTCC
This sequence comes from Candidatus Acidiferrum sp., assembly GCA_035309625.1. Classification (GTDB taxonomy): domain Bacteria; phylum Acidobacteriota; class Terriglobia; order Acidiferrales; family UBA7541; genus Acidiferrum. The sequence continues at coordinate 1,123 of DATGEY010000098.1, read as the reverse complement.
TGAATGCTGAAGAGATCGAGGTCGGTACCGAGCTTGCGATGATCGCGACGCTTGGCCTCTTCGAGGCGATGAAGATATTCGTCCAGTTCTTTTTTAGTGAAGAAGCATGCCGCGTAGATGCGCTGGAGTTGCGGGTTGCCTTCTTGGCCTTTCCAGTAGGCCCCGGCGACACTCATCAGCTTGAACGCCTGAATGCGTTTGGTCGACGGAATGTGCGGGCCGCGGCAAAAATCTATGAATTTGCCGGTGGTGTAGAAGGAGACGATAGGCTCCTCGGCTTTTTCCTGGACCAGTTCGCATTTGAAGATCTGGTTGGATTTCTTGTACAGCTCGAGGGCCTCGGGTTTGGGAATAAGCTTGCGCTCATTAGGGAGGTCCTGAGCGGCCAGCTCGTGCATTTTGGCTTCGATTTTGGCTAGATCGTCCGGAGTGAACGGCTCATCACGGAGGAATTCGTAGAAAAACCCGGTGTCAATTGGCGGGCCGATGCCGAGCTTGACGTTGGGATATAGCTCCATGACCGCCGCCGCGAGCAAGTGGGCGGCGGAATGGCGGAAAACGAACAGTGCGTCGGGATCTTTTTCGGTGAGGATCTGCAACTTGACGTCATGATCCAGCGGACGCCGCAAGTCGATGAGCTCTCCCGCGCCGTCGTTGGGCGCGGCCACGCGCGCAACCAGGGCGGCGTCGGCCAAGCGCAGTGAAATGCCCTTGGCAATATCCGCGGGCGTGGTGCCCTTGGGCACCTCATGGACTTTGCCGTCCGGCAATGTGATATGAATCGGTTCCATTGGTGTTCCGCCTGGAAGGAGGAAAGATAAAGCTTATCGGCGCAGCCTAGGCAGGGTCAAGTTGAAGGGATTCCTCCTGGCGCACCCATTACAGCAAGGTTACGGCGGGCCGATCACTAAAGTTAGAGCCGGAGAATATCGGCTTGCCCCTCATTCTCCCGACGGTGCTCAACGGGGAGCCGGTGGAAATCGACAGGTTTCTTACGGTGACTTACTACTTGGCGCATTAGACCCTCGAGAGGGTTGAAGCGGTGCACAGGGCCGCGCGCTGCCGATACTGCCGCGCGGCCCCGCTGCCTGCACCTGCAACCGACGGTCGGTCGCTTCCGTGA
>DATGEY010000097.1:0-14429 GCA_035309625.1 Candidatus Acidiferrum sp. | reverse complement strand
CTGGTGAGCTTTATGGACTACGATCTCGGCTACATCGATCTCGAGGAAAGGACTCTGCAGCCTTTAGCAAACCCCTTCGGCCCAAGGGTGTAAACTATGTCTTCGGAACGTTCTGTAAAGGATCTCTCCGGACTGTACATGGCAAAAATTGGCGGAGAGGGTGGGATTTGAACCCACGGTAGGATTTCTCCTACACACGCTTTCCAAGCGTGCTCCTTAAACCGCTCGGACACCTCTCCGTATACCGGCTTGAACAATTTAGCAGAAACGGGCCGGGCGCACACCAGCCGCCCATCGGCCGCCGAGAGGTGGTCTAGAAATGGCAGGAGGCGGCGCCGCGCTTCTCGAGGTAGCGCTGGTGGTAATCTTCGGCTCGGTAGAAGGGCCCGGCTGGCGTTATTTCGGTGGCAATAGGCTTGCGGAACTTGCCGCTGGCTTGCAGCGCGGCTTTCGACTTCCCGGCAATGGATTTTTGCTCGGGCGAATGGAAAAAGATCGCGGTGCGGTACTGCGAGCCGAAGTCCGGGCCCTGGCGGTTCACTTGCGTGGGATCGTGCATTTGCCAGAAAGCGTCGAGGAGTTGCTCATAGCTGAGCTTCGACGGGTCGAAGGTGACTTGCACGACTTCGGCGTGGCCGGTTTCGTCGGTGCAAACCTCCTTGTAAGTGGGATTTTCGGTATGGCCGCCGCTGTAGCCTACCGCTGCATCGACGACACCGGGAATGCGGCGAAAGGCAGCTTCGATCCCCCAAAAGCAGCCAGCTCCAAAGGTGGCGATTTCGGTCATGGGCTTCTCCTTGGTAAGGATACATTCTACCCGGATTCGGTCACGCTATTCGATGCCGCCGGAACGTGAAGCGATGCAGCGGAGGGTATTTGACGGGGCGTGGGGTTTCGGGAGAGCATGGAAGTTTTGGAGCAGGTCGCGAGAATGGACTTGGGGCTGCAAGGGCGTGTGGCGATCGTCGCTGCTGCCAGCAAAGGGCTGGGGCGTGCGGTGGCGGAAGAATTGGCACGAGAGGGCGCGCACATCGCGATTTGCTCGCGCGACGCGAAGAACATTGAGCAGACTGCACAGCAGATACAGACTTCGACGCAGCAAGGAATTTTTTGGAAAGCGGCGGACGTCCGGCAAGAAGCGGAGATTGCCGCATTTGTCTCGGATGTGGAGAGCAAGTTCGGGCGCATCGACATTTGCGTAACCAACTCCGGCGGGCCGCCTTCCCACTCGTTTGCCGAGACGCAGCCGGAGGAATGGCGGGCGGCGGTGGAACAGTTGCTGATGAGCGCGGTTTACTTTGCGCGCGAGACGCTGCCCCGCATGAAAAAAAACCGTTGGGGAAGATTCATCACCATCACATCTTCAGCGGTAAAGCAGCCGGTGGATGGATTGTTGCTGTCCAATTCGGTGCGCGCCGCGGTAACTGGACTGGCGCGCACGCTGGCCAACGAATATGCAGCGTACGGGATTACGGTGAACAACGTCTGCCCGGGCTATACGCGTACCGCGCGCCTGGATGGTCTGGCGAAAAGTATTTCCGCGCGCTCGAACGTCAAACTGGAAGAAGTATTCGCGGGCTGGGCTGCCGAAATACCCGCCGGCCGGATCGGCACGCCCGAGGAGTTTGCCGCGGTGGTGGCGTTCTTAGCCTCGCAACGCGCCAGCTATGTGAACGGAACATCCATCGCCGTGGATGGCGGTCTAGTGCGGAGCCTGCTCTAGCGCATGAGTGCATCTGACCGCCGATTCGAGCTCACCATATTGCCCAATGGTATCGCGCTGGTGCGTCTGTCCGCGGATGCGGAATTGCCACGATGGGCCACGGTTGGCAGTTTTTTCTCGGTTACGCGAACCAGCGATGAGCTTTCGATTGCCTGCGATGCCAGGCAAGTTCCTTCCGGAGTAGATGCGCAGACGGGATGGCGCGTTCTGAAGGTCGAGGGACCTTTTGCCTCGACGGAAATCGGTGTTTTGTCGGCTTTATCGGGAACATTGGCCGAAGCTAAGGTTAGCCTGGTGGCCATTTCAACGTTCGATACGGATTATTTGCTGGTCAGCGAAAAGCAGTTGGCGGCGGCGATAGCGGCGTTGCGAAGCGCTGGGCACCGCGTGCAGGAAAATGCCGCAGCTTCCTGACCGGACGGCTTGGAGAAAAGAGGAGTGATGATTGCATCGCACCGAATCGCAAGGAGAATTTGTTGGGTCATGCTCACACTAGCGGTGGCTGCCGGAGCAGCAGGCGTTTGCGCGCGGCTGTTCGCGGATGAGCCATACGCCAGGAGCCGCGATTACGACTTGCAGCACTCGAAGATGGCGCTGAAGTTCGACCTGGAACAGAAAAAGGTGATGGGTGAGGTCACCCATAGTTTGGCGATTCTGCGCGAAGGCACGCCTCAGGTCGCATTCGATTCCGTCGGATTGACCATAGAAAGCGTCACGGTGAACAAGGCGCCAGCGAAATTTGAAACCACCGCCGAAAAGTTGCTCGTTGCGCTGCCCGCGGCGGCGCACGCCGGCGATAAATTCGATGTGGATATCCGCTACGAGGGAAAACCAGCCAAGGGCCTGTATTTCATCCTGCCAGACAAGGAGTATCCGAACCGGCCCAAGCAAATCTGGTCGCAAGGCGAGTCCGAAGATACGCGCTATTACCTGCCGACTTACGATTATCCGAACGATCGGCTGACCACCGAAACGATTCTGACCGTGCCGGCTTCGTGGGTTACGGTAGCAAACGGCAAGCTGATCAACGTCTCCAAAGCCGCGGAGGGCATGAAGACCTGGACCTGGCGCGAGTCTGTGCCGAGTTCAACGTATTTGATCACCGTGGTGGCAGGCGAATTTGATGAAGTGAAGCAAAGCTGGCACGGCCTGCCGGTGACCTATTACGCGCCGAAAGGCCGGGGCGACCGGCTGTTGCCGAATTATGAGCGAACACCCGAGATGATGGAGGTGTTCAGCAAGAAGCTGGGCGTCGAATATCCGTGGGAGAAGTACGCGCAAGTGATGGTGGACGACTTTGTGGCGGGCGGAATGGAAAATTCCAGCGCCACGACGAATACGAGCAGCTCGCTGCGCAGCCCGAAACTGCTGCCGGAATTTCCCGGCGACGAGGATCCGCTGATTTCCCACGAGCTGGCGCACCAATGGTTCGGCGACCTGGTGACCTGCAACGATTGGGGAGATATCTGGCTGAACGAGGGCTTCGCCACATTTTTCGAGATGGTGTGGACGGAATCGCATTATCCGAAGGAGCAGGCGGACTACGAGCGCTGGAATATGGTCCAGGAATGGCTTGGGCAGCCGAGCCTGTACGCGAAACCGATCGTGCGGCATGATTTTGACGACTCCAGCGAATTTGACGGCAACGCGTACGGGAAAGGCGGGCTGGTGTTGTACATGTTGCGGCGGCAGATTGGCGAGACCGAGTTTTACAACGGCTTGCGGCATTACCTGGAAGTTCATCGCGGAAAGAACGTGGTCACCGCGGATCTGATCCAGGCCATCGAAGAAGCGAATCACATTGACGTGCAACAGTTCTTCGACCAATGGATTTACGGGGCTGGGGCGCCGAAGTTCGATGTGAGCTATGGGTACGATGAGGGGAAGCACCAGGTTGCGCTGATCGTAAAACAAACGCAGAGAGTGGAAGGACGGGTAGGAATTTTTCACGTGCCGGTGGATGTGGAGATCACCACCGCATCGGGCGCAAAAGCGCGCCGGATAATGGTGTCCAAGGAGACGGAAACCTTTCTGCTGCCGGCGAATGGCGCGCCGCTGATGGTGCTTTTCGACAAGGGTGGCCAAGTCTTGAAGGCGACGGAATTTCACAAGGAAAAGAAGGAGTGGCTATATCAATTGAAAAACTCCAGCGAGTTTGCAGACCGCGGCGAAGCGGCGCAGGCGTTGGCAAAAATGAAGAATGATGATGAGGCAGTGACTGCTCTCGGCGCTGCGCTCGACACGGACAAGGCCTGGGGTGTTCGCGAGATCGCCGCTGATGCGCTTGGTCGAATCGGCAATGCCACGGCAGGCAAGCAGTTGCTCAACGCGCTGGATACCAACGAGCTGCCGTACGTGCGAAGCCACATTGTGGCGGCGCTCGGCAACATAAAAGAGGAACCGAAAATCGCCGAGAAGGTCGCGGCCATCGCACGTGGCGATGCGTCCTTTCGAGCGCGAGCCAGCGCACTGCAGGCACTGGGCAAGTTGAAGGCTGCGGACGCCTTCCCGATTCTGAGCGCGGCTGTGGACGCGGATTCACCCGATGATTTTCTGCGTAATTCCGCGCTGCGCGCACTGGGCTTTCTAGGCGAGGATAAAGCTGTGCCGCTGCTCCGCGAGTGGGCGGCGCCGGGTAAAGCCATCGGAACGCGGGAGGCGGCAATTGCCAGTCTTGGGCGCCTGCAGAAGAGCAATAAAGAGATCACCACGCAAGTCGCAGGCTACCTCAAAGAATCGCACTATCCCATTCGTTATGCGGCGATCTTCGCGCTGGGCAGCCGAGGGGACGCGAGCGCGATTCCGGCGCTGCAGGCGCTGCTGAAAAGTGACGACTTGAGCATCGAAATGGCGCCGACCGTCAAGCAGCAGATCGCGCGGTTGCAAAAGACGGAGAGCGGCAAGGGTGCGGGCAGGGAGGAAGGCGATACCGAAAAAGGCGAAGAAGGCGACGGCGTCGCGCAGCGCCTGGATCGCCTGGAACATCTCATTCAAGAAATGAACGATCGGCTGAAGTCGATTGAAAGCCATCTTTCCAAGAAATAGTTAGCACGATTGCCGCGGGTGCCGCTCGACGGTTTACGGTTCGGAAAGCAGAATCCGCAGGTCGCGCAAATTATTGCCGGTTGGCCCGGTGACGATGGTATCGCCCAGTTGCGCGAAGAACGTAAAAGCATCGCTGCGGCGAAATGCATCTCCCGGATCCAGGCCCACAGTCATCGCGCGATTCAGTGTTTCGCCATCGGCGACCGCTCCCGCGGCTGAACTGTTTCCATCAATTCCGTCAGTGCCCGCGCTGAGCACGGCGACCCGCCGGCCAACCAAATTTTCAACGCACGCCAGAACGAACGCGGCATTTCTTCCACCGATTCCATTCCCGGTGACGGGAGAACTGACTTCGCCGTCGGCGATCAGCGCCACCGGGCGGGCGGGATTCGCGGCCTGTAAGGCGGTGAGTTGCGTGAGCATGTATGCTGCCGCTTTTTCAACCGGCCAGTCATCGGTCGAATTGTCGCAACAGGTCAGAAACCCTTTTGCCTCCGAGGCGTGGTGCGCAGGATGAAACAGGTCGTCCATACCCAGCAGCAACGCGAAGTGGGCCTTGCTGAACGCCGGATCATTGGGCTTGGGTGTCTCGCGAAGGCGCTGCTCTTGCAGACAGCGGCGCAGCGAAGCAGGAAACTGCTCCAGCATTTGAAATTCTTTGACTATGCAAGCGACGTCCGCAATGGTGGTCTGGTCCGGCAGCGAAGGACCGGAGGCTAACGCCGACTCCTGTTCTGCGGGCACATCGCTCACCGCCAGTGTAATCTTCGTCGCGCTGCCCGCCGCTGCCGCGAGCCGCCCCCCCTTTATCGCTGATAGATGTTTCCTTACCGCGTTCATTGCCGCGATAGGCGCGCCGCAGGTCACCAGCGTGCGATAGAACTGCTGCACGTCCTGCAATGTCAAACTGGAATCCAGAGGCAATTCGGCGAGCGCCGATCCGCCACCGGAGAGCAAGAAGAACACTAGTGTCTTGTCATCGCATCGTCGCAGCAGGGCCAACGCGGCCAGCGCCGCATGCCAGCTTTCTTCATTGGGGATGGGATGCCCGCCGGCAAAATATTGCATGCCCGGGAGTGGACCGTGTGGCGGGGGCGTGGGCGCGGAGACGATTCCCCATAGCTCGATATCGCTGGGCAGTAATTCGCGCAATCCGTACGCCATGGCGTGGGCGGCCTTGCCGATGGCCACGACGCGGAACTTCGAGAATGCACGCAGATCCACTGCCGTCTCCCCGCAGCGAAGCAGCGACCCATCGAACGACAACTTGCGCTGCATGACCGCAGGGATGTCGATGGCCGCCAATGTTTGGTGGAAGATCAGGCGCGCGAGCTGTTTCAGATCCGCCATGCGAAGATTACCGCATGCGGCGATCAGCTCGCCTTTAAGACTTCGGGGTTAAGGATATTCGGCGGCCGCCGGCCGGTGAAGAGCGCGACCACGTTTTCGGCGGCCATACAGGCCATTTTTGTGCGGGTTTCCAGAGACGCGGAGGCTATGTGGGGGGCGAGAACGACGTTCCGGCGCTTCAGGCCCGGATGAATGAGCGGCTCCTTTTCGTAAACGTCGAGGGCCGCGCCGGCGATTTGCCGGGCCTCCAGGGCCTGCATCAATGCAGCCTCTTCGACTACCGGACCGCGCGAAGTGTTAATCAAAAACGAAGTGGGCTTCATTTGCGAGAGCGTGTTAGCGTTGAACAGGCCGCGGGTCTCGGGCAGCAGCGGTACGTGCACGCTGATGAAGTCGGAGTCCCTAAGCACGGTTTTCAAATCGCGATACTCCGCGCGCAGGCTTCGCTCCACATCCGTGGCCGCACGTATTGCGTCGTTGTAAATCACCTTCATCTCGAAGCCCATGGCCCTGCGTGCCACGGCCCGGCCGATGCGGCCAAAGCCCACAAGTCCCAAGGTCTTGCCCCACACATCGGCGCCCACAAGTTGATCGAGATCCCAGCCTTTCCATTCGCCGGAACGCGCCAGCGCTTCGCCTTCGCCCAGGCGGCGAGCGACCGCCATCAGCAGCGTCCAGGCAAAATCGGCGGTCGTTTCATCGAGCACGCCGGGCGTATTCGTCGCGGCGACGCCGCGCCTGGTGCAATCGGCGACCGTGATGTTGTCATAGCCGACGGCGACATTGGCTGCGATGCGCAGCTTGGGGGCGGCGGCCAGCAGCTCTTCATTTACCTTTTCGGTGAGCAAGCACACCAGTGCTTCTTTATCGTGTATGCGCCGAAATAATTCTTCTTTGGAGATGCGGTCCGGTTGGGTCCAATAGTCGACCTCGCAGCTTGCGTTCAAGATGTTTTGTGCCACCGGAAACAGCGGGCGAGTCGCCAACACTTTGGGTCTTGCCATCCTGGCCTCTTCACAAATGCGCGGAAAGTTACACTAACACGAAGGCCTCGGGGTAATGAAGTCCAGCTCATTGCGGTAGAAAATAGCGGAGCGAAGCTTCCAATTCGATAGCGGCAAGCGCCGGGCCCCATGCGCGCAATGTACCGCTCCGGCAGATACATGGCAGCGCCCGCTCGATAGGTGCGGCTGGCCCCAGCCAAGGTTAGCGTCATTTCGCCTTGCAGCGCGATGTGCGCAGTGTCCGTAGCGTGTTTGTGATCGGGATAGAAGGGGATGGGGCGATCTTGCCAAACGTAGGTATTGCTGAAGCCTTCCTGTGGAAGTGTACATGCGAATTGCTCCTGGGGCATTCTCTCACTCTAGCGAAGACCGGGAATCTCGAAGCCCGAAAACGGTTACGCCCTTCCCGCGGCATTGGGGACACCGCAGCAAGGGCGCATCCGGCTTCAGGAGAGAAGTTCGTTCGCTACCGAATCAGGAACCGGGCGGCGGAGGCGGCGCGTCTGCAGGTGCGCCGGCCGGAGCGCCGGGCATCATCGCTCGCCGTCGATTGCGGGCGCCTGGTCCGCCTTCTTTAACGGTGTAGTCCGCGGGCACGGTGAACAGAGCGGCGGCCGGCTCGCTGCGCTGGATGTTGGTCAACGTATAAGTGGTGGTGCCCAGGCGCGGATCGCTGTGCGTGCTCTTCACCACCATTTGCAGATCTGGGGAATACCAGCGCTCGAACACGATCTGGATCGGCTTGTCATTTCCCACTTGTCCCGCGGGGATGGTGCGAGTGATGCGCGTGCCCTCGGCATTCACCCCGTTGATCGCTTGCGTTCCCAGCGACTCCTTCTTGAGCTCGCCGGAAGCCTCTTCCTTGGCCATGCGTTTTTGCATACGGTCCTCAAATGACTGGGTTTTATCGCTCAGCTTGCCGCCTCTGCGCGCCGCCATCTTGTGCGCCACTTTTTGCTGCGGGTCCAGCATGTAATGCGCGCCGGCAACCGGATCACCGATGGTGATCATGGTGCGCGGATTGCCGGAAGTTTGCAGCGGGCCGAAACCGGACAGCGTGACTTCCCTGCGGAAGCGGCCCTCGCTGTCGCGAAATAGATTGCTTGAGGTGTTGCGATGGATGGTTGTTCCATCCTGCAGTGTTTGCGTGGTTTCGGAGTTCGCGGTGGCAGAGAACGGCACGCCCTTTACAACTTTTCCTGGGTGCATTCCCTCAAAGCCCAACAACTCGATGCGGTTGCCAAAGGGACCGGGGCCGCCTGCGTCTGGCCCTTCGGCATGGTGATCCATGCCTGGCGGAGGGGGTGGCTCTTGCGCCCGGAAGGTTCCCGCAGCTAGCAATACAGCACTGCCCACCAGTGAGCAGGCCCAAAGGTTACGATTCATTGTCTCTTCTCCTCTTCTCTCCCGCATTCCTAAACGCTCGGCCTACAAAATGAATGAATAAACTCTATTGGGATTGCGGCAAGCGCACTGCCTTGGGCAGCCCGTCCGGCCCAACCAGCAAATCGACCTGAATATAGTCGTTCACGCTCTCTTCATTCACCGGCAATCCGAGAGCGGTCAACGCGCCGCGTTGCATGCCCACGCGCACAATCGAAGAATCGTCCACCTCTTGCGGCAAGCTGCCGGGCAGCAGCGTGAAGTCGCCATTGTCAGCGACCAGCGTCGTGTCCTCCGACGGGTCCGTAACCGGAACCGCCGCGCTTGAATTGACTGTGTTTCGAGAAGACGGATCCGTGCGCGATGTTTGCCCAAGCTTCCAATTCCACCAGCTCAAGCCTGCGAACACCATGGCCGCGGTAGCCAGCGCCCAGGCGCCAAAGATCGCGGTGGAACGCAACCGTTCGGTGCGGTGGCGCATGCCAAATTCGTGCCGCAGTCGCACTTCCAACCGCTGCGGTGCCTCCGCGTCCCGCGTGTTATCGCGCAGCGCCGCCAATGCCAGTCGCGCTTCCTGCCAGGATTCCTGCAGCGCGGCGCAACCCGGGCATCGGGCGGCGTGCTGCATGGCGGCTTCACGGAGGGCACTTTCGAGCTCGCCCATCACCTGGCCGTCACGCTCGAGACCGATCGCCTCAAATTCTTCACACTTCATGACGCTTTCCTTCTTTCTTTCGCATTCTTGCTGCTAAGTTGCCGTTCCTACGCGCCGCGGCGCGCCCCTTAACATCTCCAGCTTGGCCATCAGCAATGCGCGGCCGCGATGCAGGCGCGAGCGGATGGTGCCGATGGGGCAGCCGCTCCGTTCGGCGGCCTGCTCGTAACTGAGCTCTTCCAGTTCGCACAGTACAACCGCTTCGCGAAACTCCGCGGGCAACTGCAGCACCGCAGCCCGTACGCGCTCCGTGCGCTCCTGTTGCTCGGCCCAGTGCAGCGGAGTAAATCCGTTGACCGCAGCCTCCTTGCCGCGCGCCCCGTCGCCATTTGGCTCGTCCAGCGGCAATTCGCGCGGAAGGCGTTCGAGATGTTTCATTACGCGATTGCGCGCGATGCCAAACAGATACGCACCTACCGGACCACGCTCGGCATTGTATTTTCTTGGTTCACGCATGAGCGTCATGAAAACGTCCTGCACAACTTCTTCGGCAGCCCAGGCATTGCCGGTCATGCGCAAGGCAAAGCGATAAAGAGCAGCCTGATGCCGGCGGTACAGCAGCGCGAACGAGTCCTCGTCGCCCTTGGCGGCTCGCCGCAGCAGAACGTCGTCCCTGTCTTGCTCCGGAATACTCATCTCCCCTGGTACGGTGTTCGCGGCAGACCGGGCCTTTCTCTGCGTTCTCTTATAATTCCCGGCGGCAAGGAAAAAGGTTCCCGTGCGATGGCTGTCTGGCCTGGGAAACATGGTTGCTCAGTGATTGGACCTTGCATGCGGGTGGGGCGTGTCAGTAACGGTCGCGCGTAGCTTTAAGGGTTTTTACCGGTTTTTGGCCGAAACACATTGGCGGCGATGCGGGTGACGAAGCGCCGAGGCACCAGGCGTTGGGAGTGCGCACCCAGATAATTTCTGTAGCCCGAAATCACGTAGCTCTTGCCGGCGGCCAGCGCCTGCAATCCAACCCGCGCCACCTTCTCTGCCGTCTCCCGGTTCTTCATCGAGGCTGCCAAGCCCGACTGGCCGGCCACCTCTTGAAATTCCGATTCCGTCGAGCCTGGACAAAGGGCGCAGACGCGAATACCGTACGGTTTGGCTTCTTCCGCAAGCCCTTCCGCAAACAGTAGATCGAACGCTTTGGTGGCTGCGTAGGTGGAAATAAATGGCACCGCCTGAAATGATGCGGTTGAAGCCAGGATCAGCACGTCGCCGTGCCGGCGCTTCATCATCTGAGGCAGGTAGAGGCGCGTCAAATGAACCACCGCACTGCAATTCACCTGCACCATGTCGAGCAGCCGCTGGGTGCCGGAAGTGGCAAACTCTCCGTACGCGCCAAATCCGGCGTTGTTGACCAGGAGTTCCACGTCGATATTCTTCGCGACGGTGAAATCAAGAATCTGTTGCGGGGCGTCCGGCAGGGCAAGGTCCGCGGCTATCACCTCCACGCGAATCTGGTGTGCGGCCGTCAACTCCCGCGCCAATTGTTCCAGCCGCTCTTTACGCCGCGCAGTCAGCACCAGGTTAGCGCCGCCCACAGCCAGTTCGCGCGCTAGCGCCACGCCGATTCCCGCGCTCGCACCCGTCACCAATGCCCATTTTCCCGCCCACGGTCCGCTCATTGGCTCTCCCTAACAGACTTCGAGCCTACCACGAGGTCAGGCCAAGGCTGAGCCAGGTCTTGCCGCTAAGGACTGTAGCGATGATTGGGCAAATCGAAGCTTAGGAACGCGCGAGCTGTGCGAATACCCCGTGCACTACACGGTCGCAACGAACGCCCATGAACGGGAACGCTTCTTTCGCTCGTGCTCCCACGCGTTGAAACAGCCAGACGCGCACCAGCGCCCGGCCACGGTGCAGTCGAATCTTGACGTTTTGCTCGGAGATCTCCAGGGCCTCGGCGGTCTCCGTGGTGCTCAGCTCTTCCACATCGCGCAGCATGATGACTGAACGAAACTGGCCGGGAAGGGCCAGCAGGGCCTCTTCCAGGAGGTGGCCAAGCTCTGCTTTGGATGCTGTTTGTTCGGGATCGGGAGAAGGCTCGGCTAGGCTCATAACAAATTCGCCCTCGTGCTGGTCGTCATCCATTTGCCGGGAGCGGTTGCGCTGCCTTACGCGGGCCAGCGCCTCGTGCACCGCAATCCTGGTCAACCAGGTGGAGAAGGGTGCCCGGTGGGCAAACTGAGCGAGATGCTCATAGGCCCGCACATAGGCGTCCTGCATCACGTCCTCGGCTTCAGCGTCGTCCCGAAGAATGGCTCGCGCAATCCGGTACAGGCGCTGGTTGTAGCGCCGCATGATGATTTCATACAGCGCCGTCTCGCCGCACTTGACGCGATCGACGATTTCTTCGTCCGTCCAGCCTTCGGACCGCGCCTTCTCAAGAATCTCGGCAGCTTCCATAGTCCCCATAACTATAGAGTGGGCGACAGTAAAACGGTTACACCCTCTTTTTCTCCCTCCTTCCGAAGATTCTGTAACCACACAGACCTTCCGCGCTCCTTACCAGCAGGGGCATGAAATGAAAGAATTTGATCATCGACTTAACACCGCGTGGTGGGTGCTGCGAATTGGCCTCGGCTTGGGACCCATCATCGCGGGCATCGACAAGTATTTCAACATTCTGGCGGACTGGAGCATGTATCTGAGCCCGCTCGGAACCAAGATTGTGCCGGTAAGCGCCGCCACGTTCATGCATATTGCCGGCGCGGTGGAGGTGATTGCCGGTCTGATAGTGCTCAGCAAGTGGACCAGGATTGGCAGTTACGTGGTAATGGTCTGGCTGCTGAGCATTGCCGTTAATCTGTTAACCACCGGCATGTTCTACGATCTGGCCGTGCGCGACGTGGAAATCGCGCTCGGCGCCTTCGCGCTGGCACAACTAACGGCCGTACGCGAGCAATACGCGCTCGGGGACGGCACCAGCGCTCGCACGAGTTCCCAGGTAGCTCTTACGCGGTAGAAACAATCACAAATCCAACTGGATGGAGGAAATATGAAGAAACTTGCTTCGTTCGTAGTTCTCGGCCTGTTCGCCATACCGGTATTCGCAGCCGGCGAGACGCTCTCGGACGTCGCGGTGGTCGACGTCAATTGCTCGAAGAAAGTTGCTGCCGATCCCGACGCTCACACTCGGGCTTGCGCCCTGAAATGCCAGGAGAGCGGCTTCGGCATCATTACCGGCGACAAGAAATTCCTAAAGCTCGATGCCAATGGAAACAAAGAAGTCATTGCCGCTTTGAAATCCTCGGACAAGAAAGATCACCTCCGCGCCAATGTTACCGGTAACGTGGAAGGCGACACGCTGAAGGTAACCTCGGTTAAATTGCTCTAGTCGTTCCTAACAAGAGCACCAGCTACGCGCTTTGCGCGCGGGCCAAACCGGCATCTTCCGCCGCCACCTGGCCAATAACCGACCAGTCGCTTCGTTCGTACCCGCGCGCCAAAGCGGTCAGGAAGCGGTCGTGTAGCACGCTCGCAATCGGCATGGGAACCCTCTGCGCGTCGGCTGCTTCCAGTACCAGCCGCACATCCTTCAGCCCCAGCGGCAGCGCAAAGCCAACGTTGTCGTGCTTGCCTTCCGCGATCAAGGCGCCATAGGTTTTGTAGACTGGTGCGTTGAACAGTGTGCTGGTCAGAAAATCCAATACCGCCGCCGCGTCCACTCTGGATTTGCGCGCGAACGCCAATGCCTCTCCAAGTGATTCCAACACCGTTGCAATCAAGAAATTACCGGTTAGCTTGACGACGTTGGCCTTAGATGCTTGTTCGCCAATCACCAGCAACTTCTGCCCCATGGCGTCCCACAGCGGCTTGCACCGCTCGACTGCGGCCTTTGGTCCTGCGGCGACGATGGCCAGTTTCCCTGCTTCGGCCGCTTCCGGACGGCCGAAAACCGGTGCAGCAACGAACTCCTGCTCCGCGCGAAGATGCTCCGCGGCCAAACGATCACTTAGAGCAACGCTGATCGTGCTGAACGAGATGTGCACGCATCCTCGCGTCAAAGACTTCACAATGCCGTCATCGCTGAACACGACGGATTCGAGCGCCGCGTCGTCGGCCAGCATGGTCAGGACGGCGTCGCCGCGGCAAGCCTCCGCGATGGTGCCCGCGACAACTGCCCCATCCTTGCGCAGCGCTTCGGCGCGTTCCCGCGTCCGGTTGTAGACCGTCACGCCATGACCGGCACGCAACAAGCTCTTCGCAATCCCCGCGCCCATCCGGCCCAATCCAATCAATCCCACGTTCATCGCGTCCTCCATCCAGAACCGGCTCCTTCACGCTGCCCAAAGTCTATTCTGCCACGCCCGCACCCTTCCATGGGCGCCTTGGTATCGCAGAACCATAAGAGCCAAGTTTTAAGCGGAGAACCTCGTAAGCGCTTTTCGTTCTTGACGACGAAACCCAGGCTAATTAAGGTGACGCAGCATTACTAGAAGCCATCTCATAAATGCCTCATGAGGATGGCGAGGCAGCCGAGTTGTAGCATGCCGAGGAAGTTGGCTTCATGATGTTCCCAGCGGCTGACCAGTCGGCGGTAGTTGTGCAGCCAAGCGAAGAGCCGCTCGATTTTCCAGCGGCGGCCGTAACGGCGAAGTTCACGACCGTCCTGAGTGCTTTTCCGGCGGCGATTGTACTTGTGAGGCGCGATGAGCCGGATGCGGTATTTTTGTCGGAGGCGCTGATCGAGCGGATCGCTGTCGTAGGCGCGATCCCCGATCATGCGCTTTGGTTTGGCTCGCGTGAAAAGTTGCTCGACAGTGGCTTCGACAAGCTTCGTTTCATGCGGCGAAGCGCTGGCGATGCTGCAGGCGACAGGAAGACCATGGCGGTCTGCGATCGCCATGATTTTACTGCCTTTTCCGCGGCGAGTCGGGCCGACAGCAGCGCCCCTTTTTTCGCCGAACTGAAGCTGGCGTCGATGAAGGTCTCTGACAGATCGAGTTTGCCGCGCGCTCGCAGGTCTTCGGCCAGCGCGTGCAACGATCGAGTCAGCGTGCCGTCGCGCTGCCACTGCTGAAAACGGCGATGGCAGGTTTGATAGGGCGGGTAACGGTCGGGCAAATCGTGCCAGGGAGCACCGGTGCGCAAAACCCAAAGAATTCCATTCAGCACGGCTCGCGCATCGCGCCAGGGCCGACCACGACCGTCGGGACGTCGCTTGGGAGTGAGCAAGGGCTTGAGGACTTGCCACTGCGCCTCGGTCAGGTCCATG
>DATGEY010000096.1:0-6837 GCA_035309625.1 Candidatus Acidiferrum sp. | reverse complement strand
CGAGGACACGGTGGGGAGACTCTTTTCTTGGATCCTTCGGACTGGGAGCATTCTTCCCGATCGGGTCATCGGGCCATCGGGCCATCGGGACATCGGAGGACTTTCCACCACCCTCGTTTGTTCCCACCCTTTGCGGCCTTTGGATATTGGAGCCAAGGACGGCTTTGTTGGCCGCAAAGGATGGGGCACCCGCAGCCGAGGGCGGCTGCGATCCACCGGTATTGGCGAAGCCGGCATAGTTCGGCGCGCGGACATCGCGGTCTTCCTGGCTGGGAGCTGCTTCTTCGTCTTCGCGTTTGGGATACTCCATGCCGCGGGGGATGACGATCTCGGTGGCGAGTTTTTCGTCGATGGGCGTGACATAGTTCTGGCGGTCGCCATAGTGGAAGATGCCGACCACGGTTTCCTGCTCGCGCTCCATGACGCGGAGGACCTTGCCTTCAGCCCGGCCGTCGTGGCGGATGCGGCCCATTTCAACCAGCACCTGATCACCGTGCATGGCGTTTCCGATCTCGGGCGGCGGGATGAAGATGTCGCCCTGGAGCTTGCCCTGGGCGCGCGCCGGGAGCGAGCCGGGCTCGGGGATGACGAAGCCGTAGCCGTCGCGGTGCATGCGGAGGCGGCCGACGACCAAATCCTGATTGGAAGCGGTAGTCGGCAGGCCCCAGCGCTCCTTGCCGATGGCGATGAGCTTGCGCTGGCGGGTGAGCTCGCGCAGGAGCTGCTGGAGATGGCGGCGGTCGCGGCCTTTGATGCCGAGGTCGTGGACCAGCTGCTTGAAGCCGGCCATGTGTTTGGGCTGGCGGGAGACGTAATGGAGGATTTGTTGTTCAGTGAGCATCGGGTTTAGCGGCGGATGTCGGCCAGTAACGGGTTTTCGGTCTATTTGGTAATTGGGTAATTTGGTAATTGGGTAATTTGTCGGCCGGACGATCGAAGATCCGAAGATCGGGTCAATTTAATAAATTACAAAATTACCAAATCCTGCGGCAAGGCCCGGCAATCGGCAAAAAACGGGCCAAGCAGCCAATGGCCGAATCGCTTAACCCATTAACCGTATCCTAGCGCGAAAGGATTTTCCAATCTAAGGGGCATGCCCGATATAAGAAATGCCGGGAGAGGAGGAATAATTACGTGGTGAAGCAGTGTTGAGGCGCCGGCATGGGGTCGCGAGACTGCGGCAAGGCAGCGCCAATCCAGCAGTTCTGGATTCGGGGAGCGCCGGGGAAGTTTGGTTATTGACGTGCGGTAAAGTTCCGACGGCTACCCCGGATATCCGAATCATAGAAGCAGACGGCGAAACTGGCTGGCTGCGCACTGCCGATTTGAAAAATCGAAAGGATGTAGAAGCAATGTGGAAGCCTGCTAGCACAACGAATAACCCCAGTCCAAAACCTATCACGGAAGCGGAGAAACCCGTTATGAGCACAACGCCGACCACCATCCCCAGCGAGCCGACGCCAGTAGCGGCGCCTCGCAATGCCGTTTTGAATAACACGGAGCAAGCCACGATCGGCAAGTCTCTCGTCATCAAGGGCGAAGTGACGGGCTCCGAATCGCTATATATCGATGGACGCGTGGAAGGCGCCATCAACCTGCCGGGCAACCGGGTAACGATCGGCCGGAACGGCCAGGTCCAGGCCAACATCAACGCCAAGGAAGTTGTGGTCCTGGGCAAGGTTAAAGGCAATGTCACGGCCAGCGACCGGGTTGATATTCGCAACGAAGGATCTCTTGGGGGCGACGTCACTTGTCAAAGAATTTCCATCGAGGACGGAGCCTGGTTCAAGGGTTCGATTGACATTCGGAAGCCGGGCCAGAAAGACGCGATGAACGGTGCGGCGAAAGAAACTCCGACGACCGAAGCTCCGCGCATGGCGACGGCCACTGCATAACTGTCAATCGCGCAGAAGCGGCGCGATCCGGGAGCCCTAAGTTCGGGCCCTGTTGTTTTTCTCCCGTTCCAGGGCGCTTCCTCCGGGAAGCTGCCCTGGGCTTAACTTCGATCGAAAAAGTAAAGCCATGGTAAACAAGATCCTCCAGTTGCTTTCGATTCGCTGCTCCCACAAGAAGCTCTCGCAGCCCTTTGCCGCCTCGGCCCCCGTCATGCGACGCACAGCGAACTCCGACTGGGACATGCCCGTCCCCGCCGGCCAGCACTACGTCGTCTGCCTGGATTGCGGCCACAAATTTGAATATGACTGGGCCAACATGCGGGTGATCGGCTAGGCCTTTCGCCGCTAATTAGCGCAGATGAGCGCTGATCTGGATCATTGCCAGAACCGCCGAAATTGCCAAAGAATCCAAATTGAAGCGATGAGCTTGGATGCAGAAGCATGTTCTGCACGCGAAGGGCGCTCGCTATGTTGCGGTGTCCGGCTTTTGATTTTCGGCGATTTTTGGCAGTTTTGGCATTTCTGGCAATCTTCTATCTGCGTTCATCTGCGCAGATCAGCGGCTAACTCTTCGGCCTCAAGACTCTTCGCACCAGTGATTTTGCCTGTTCCACACCAAACAACTCCGTGCATCCCACATAAACCGCGCCATATGGGACCAGAATCAGCACCGCCGCGATCAGCGGTCGCTGCGGATGCAGTCCCCACTTGATCGCCCACGCCGCAGCCGCTGCAATCACCGCTGCCAGCCACAGCCGGACAAAGACCGATGCCGGAAATTCTGACCGGCCAATCCGCCGGTTCATGCCGCTGCGTAGCAGCAGGAACTCGACCCACCCAGCGAAGCCGGCCGATGCCGTCAATCCCGCAACGCCCCACCGCGGGTCGATGCGCAGCAGCTTCGGCAGCGGCAGCGCGCAAAAATACCCAAGCGCCGTTGTCAGGATGACACGCACCGTGGCAAATCGCAGCGGCGTCCGCGTATCACGCAGGGCGTAATACGCCGATGAATAAAGCCGCCCGATCGTCGACGCCACCAGTCCCACGCCCGATCCGGCCAGGATGCTCCACACATAGACTGAATCCGCGTGCGAAAACCTCCCGGTCTGGTAGATCGCCGCGGTAATCACGTCGCCCAGCGCAATGAACCCCACCGCCGACGGCACCACAAAGAACCCAATCCGCTTTGTGCTGGCCGCGATCCGCTGCCGCAGCGTCTCCGCTACCTCGCTCTCGCTGCCCAGCGCGCTCGACATCGCCGGCAGTTCCGCCGCCGAAATCGACATGCCAAACAAGCTCACCGGAAGCATGTACAGCGCCTGCGCCACGGAAAGTGCGGAGACAGCGCCCATCGGGAGGTAGCTCGCCAGCAACTGGTCAACGTACCCGCTCACCTGGTTTACGCCGCGGCTGAAAAATACCGGCACAAAGTTCCGCACCACCGTGCGCACATTTTCATTCGCGATGGCAAAAGCCAACCGCAGCTTCGGCGCCAGCGCCAGCACCACCGGCAGTTGCAGCGCCACCTGAAGCCCGCTTCCGACCACCGATCCCCAAGCCGCGTAAACCGCCAGCTGCGTCGTTCCCGCACGGCGAAACAGTAGCAGCGCGCCGATGATCGCCCCGTTCCACACTACCGCGGAAACGTAAGACAGGAAGAACCGGCGATGGCTGTTCAGGATCCCCAGGCACCACGCCGACATCACCAGCAGTCCCACGCCAGGGAAAAGGATCCGCACCAGGCGGATCGTCAACGCGCGCGTCTCGCCCTTGAACCCCGGCACAATAACGTCGATGATCCACGGCGTGGCCAGCACTCCGGCCAGCACCAGCACGGCAACTACGAACACCAGCAGCGAAAGGATCGCGCCCGCCACCCGCCCGGATTCCTCTTCTTCCTTCTGCGCCAGCAGCCGCGCATACACCGGAATGAATGACGCCGAGAGCACGCCCTCGCCAAACAGGTTTTGCAGGATGTTGGGAATGCGCAGCGATCCGCGCAGCGCGTCCGCGGCGATGGAAGTGTTCCCCAGAAAATGCGCGATCACCCGCTCCCGCACCAGCCCGGCAATGCGGCTCAGGAAAATCCCGGCCGCCACCAGAAAGGCATGCCGGCCGACGCCTGCGTGCGCCGGCTGCCCACCCGAGCCGTCTTCTCTGTTCCCCGCTATCGTGCCGCCCAAATCGCGATTCCTCTTTCTTCTCCACTATACTGGGCAGGAGCGCGGCAAAACATCCAAAGGAACTCATTCATGCACCCCATCAGCGCGTTTATCCTGGCTGTTCTCGCCGGGCTCTTTTGGCAGGAAGCAACCCCATCTCCATCGCAGGAAAGCGCCCCAGCCGGCTCCTACCAGCAGACGTGCACCGATATTTCCGTCAAGAACGGCAATCTCTATGCCAAGTGTCAGGACGCAAAAGGCAAAGCGCACTCGGCCAGACTCTCACATTACGAAAAATGCGATGCCGAGATCGTAAATAAGAAGGGCAGCCTGGAGTGCTCCCACGCGCCCGCGGCCCTTCCGCGCGGCCCATACACTGAAACCTGCAAGGATCCACAGATGAAAGGGTCCACGCTGCACGCCGTCTGCCGCAGCGCGGATGGCCGGGAGATGCCGGTTTCACTCAAAGACGCTAACCGCTGCTCGCAGGGCGTCGCCAACCTCAACGGCGTTCTCACCTGCGTGGTGAATGAAGTTATTCCTCCCGGCTCTTACATGGCCACCTGCAAGGACATTCGCGTGCAAGGGACCGCGCTCTACGCATCCTGCAATGACGGCCAGGACCACTGGCGGGCCGCACAACTGCGCGAGGCTCACAAATGTCCGGGCGACATCTCGAACTATCATGGCGAGCTGCGCTGCGTCGAGATCAGGAAAATGGAAAGGCGCTAACACCTCCGCCGCCCGTGATTGCGTCACAGCTCGAATGCATCTCTAGCGATGAACCTGCGTCAAACTTCTTGAGCCTAAACCACGGATCCAGCCCGCAACTGGCCAATCTCCTCTTCCGAATACCCAATCTCCTTCAAGACTTCGTCCGTGTGCTCTCCCAGCAACGCCGCTCTCTGGCGGATGCTCGGGGGCGTAGCCGACAATTGCACCGCCGTGTTCGCCAGCGGCACCGGCTTCCCCGCTCCGGGATGTTCGACATATTGGAGCAGTCCACGCGCTTTTACCTGCGGATCGTCGAGCACCTCATCCAGTGACAGCACCGGCCCGGCGGGCACACGCGCCTTTTCCATCTCCGCGATCGCCTGCTCCGTGGTCCGCGATGAGAGCCAGACCTCCATCGCCAGCGTGATAGGTCCGCGATTTTCCGCGCGAAGCTGATCGTCAGCGAACCGCGGATCGCCAACAAATTCCGGATGTCCCACCAGCCGCGCCCAGCGGGCAAACATCTCATTGCCCACAGCTGAAACCACAATCCAGCCGTCCTGCGTGCGGTAGGCGTCCGACGGCGCGGTATAAAAACTGGTGTTGCCCATCTGCCGCCGCTCGGTGCCGAGCACCGACTTCTCTGCCAGCAGCCCCTGGACGAACGTGACGCCCGTCGCCAGCAGCGAGCCATCCACGATCTGCCCCTGGCCCGTCTGTGCGCGGTGGTAGAGCGCCACCATCACGCCGAAGGCCGTATGCAGAGCCGTGCCGTAATCTTCGAACGGGACAATATCGCGCACCGGCGCGCCGTGAAATCCGGTGAGTGCCATGGCGCCCGTCATGGCCTGGGCAACGGTGTCAAAGCCGACGCGGTTCGCGTAAGGCCCGTCCGGGCCAAACGTCGAAATGCGGGCCAGAATAATGTCCGGCTTGACCGCGCGCAGCGCGTCGTAATCCACGCCCATGCTCTTCATCACGTTCATGGGCAGGTTCGCCACCACCACATCCGCGGTCTTCACCAGCCGCCGTATGATCTCGGCCGATTCGCGCTTTGCGGTGTCGAGCGTCAGGTTGCGCTTGTTGCGATTAAGAGAAAGAAAGCCACCACCCTCGCCGCTCTCGGTGATCGGGGCGATGTAGCGGTCCTCGCTCCCTTGGCGGCGGTCCACGCGGATCACGTCCGCGCCCATATCCGCCAGCAGCATGGCGCAGTACGGCCCGGCAATGAACCGGCCAAAATCGATGACGCGAATGCCCGAGAGCGGGCCTGGGTTTTGCATCGGAGGGATTCTAAATGCTCCGAAGTCCCGAGCGTAGCGAGAGGTCCGTATTGCAGCGAGTTTCAGAAGAGAGATTGCTTTGACTGTCCTACTTTCGCGCGGGCCTGTACGCGTAAACCGTGCCGGCGCGACGAATCGATAGCAGCTTCACTTCTTTTTAGGGTCGTTTTGCACCAGCAACTGCACCACCCCGTCGATCGCCTCCAGCACTTTGCTCGCCGGCATGTTGTGGTTATTGCAGAAGATCGAAAAGACAAAGCGCCGGCCGGACTTCGTCTCGCCATAGCCAGAAAGCGCATTCACGTGGCTCAACGATCCCGTCTTGGCGTGCACCAGCCCGCCGGTGGGCGTGTTGAGGAAGCGATCTGCCAGCGAGCCGTCCACACCGCTCACCGGCAGCGACTCCTGGAAGGCCGCGCCCCACGGCTGCCGCGCAGCGTAGAGCAGCAATTGGACGGTGGCAGCTGGAGATACCAGATCGCGCCGCGAAAGACCCGAGCCATCGAGAAAACTGAACTCGTCTTCCTTGATGCCCGCCTGGAGCAGGAACTGCTTCACCGCAGCCGCTCCGCCTTCGAACGACCCGCCGGAACCGGCAAGCTTGCCCGCCAGCCGCAACGCCAGCTCCGCATGCAGGTTTTGGCTGGTCTTGTTGGTCACCCGAATGTCGTCCAGCAGCGCCGGGGAAAAATGTTCCGCCAGCACGTTGCTTTCTGGTTGGCTATCGGCGCCCGGTGCGCGTTGCGCCGGCGTATCCGTTGCCAATGTGTTCTGCGGCGGAGC
>DATGEY010000095.1:0-19644 GCA_035309625.1 Candidatus Acidiferrum sp. | reverse complement strand
GATGTACGGCTCAGACCCGAAGGAAGATCAAACACGCTACAGTCCAGCTCAGTGCATCGGCACGCAGCTCGCCGTAATCAATGGCAGGCCAGACCCAAACCATATCAGCACAAGCTATGTCGAGCGTCAGAATTGGAGTGTCCGTACTGCGATGCGGCGCTATACGCGTCTGTCCAATGGATTCTCCCGCAAGATAGAGAACCATGCGGCGGCAGTTGCGCTCCACTATTTCGCTTACAACTTCATCAAGATTCACCGCACTTTGCGCGTGACCCCGGCAATGGCGGCAGGCGTAACGGACAAACTTTGGGACGTTAGCGATTTAGTTGCCCTGTGGGAAGCCGAAGAGACAGCGCAACGGGCGGCTTAATTCAAAGTAGCCCACTACCCCGGGGTCTCCGCGCTTGCCCTCCACCCGCGGGTGCGCTATCTTCCCTGCATTCGCAGGTCCCACCAAACGGAGGATTTCATGAAAAAGTATCAATGGACATGTATTTGCGCCCTGGCGGCAGCTCTCGCCTGCGGCGCAGTCCCGCCATCGTTCGGCCAGGAAAAGAATGCGCCCGCCGAGGCCCACAAAATAGTTCATTTCGGCGATTTGAAGTGGACGCCCATCATCAAGGGTTGTGACCTCGCACCGGTGAACGGCAATCCCGACGCCGACGGGGCGCCCTTTGTCCTGCGTATCCGTTGTGCCGACGGCGCGAAAATTCCCGCGCATTGGCATCCCACCGACGAGAATGTCACCGTGCTAAAAGGGACTTTCCTGGTAGGCATGGGAGAATCCTTTGACGATTCGAAAATGCAGACCATGAACGTTGGAAACTTCATCATGATGCCCAAGGAGATGCGGCATTTTGCCGCATGCAAAGGGGAAACCATCGTGCAGGTTCACGGATCCGGTCCTTTCAAAGTGAATTGGGTGAATCCGTCGGAAGTGCAACCGCCCGACACCGGAACCGCGAAGAGCAAGTCCTAGTTCCTTCTATTTCCAGCATAGCCGGCGAACAACATCGCTGTGCTAAACTGACTTCGCAGTCGCGCTAATTGCGCGACTGCCCAAGCGTGGAACTTCGGGCTCTGTGCAACGAGGTCCCGCGAACCCCGCCAGGCCCGGAAGGGAGCAACGGTATCGGGAACGCCTCGGGTGCCGCAGTCCACCCGAAGTTCCTCGCTTTTTAGTACCTGGCTTCAGGTCCAAAATAAATCGTCATGAGCTATCAAGTCATCGCCCGCAAGTGGCGCCCGCAAACATTTAACGATCTCGTCGGCCAGGGACACGTCACGGAAACCCTGCGGAACGCCATCCTCAACAATCGCGTGGCCCACGCCTACATCTTCTCCGGCGCGCGCGGCGTAGGAAAAACCACCGCCGCGCGCATCCTGGCCAAAGCATTGAATTGCATCCACGGGCCGACCGCGGAACCCTGCGGCATATGCGACTCTTGCAAGGAAATTGCCGCCGGCACATCGCTCGATGTCATCGAGATCGACGCGGCCTCCAACCGCGGCATTGACCAAATCCGCGAGCTCCGCGAAATGGTGCGCTATGCCCCGGCTGCGGCGCGCAGCAAAGTGGTGATTCTCGACGAAGCGCACATGCTCACCGGCGAAGCGTCCAACGCGCTGTTAAAGACGCTGGAGGAGCCTCCCGATCGCGTCATCTTCGTGATGGCCACCACCGAACCGGAAAACCTGGCCGACACCATTCGCTCCCGCTCGCAACACTTCCACTTTCGCGCGCTCACCTTTGCGGAGATTACCGGCCGCCTGCGGGAAATCGCCGCCAAGGAAGATCTGAATATTGAAGCCGGTGCGCTGGCGGTGATCGCGCGCATGGCCGAGGGCAGTCTGCGGGACGCCCTCTCGCTTCTGGAGCAGGCCCGCGCGTTCTGCGGCGACACCATTCCCGACAAGGACGTTCGCGAACTGCTTGGCGTGGTCCCGGAAGACGCCCTGGAAGAACTGGTAAATGCAATCGCTTCCGGTTCCGCTGATCGCGCGCTCGGCCTGGTGCACACGTTTCAGAAGGAAGGACGCAACCTCCAGCATTTCTGCCGCGAAGCCATTCGCCACATGCGCAATCTTTTGATCGCGCGCGTATGCGGCCCGGATTCCGACCTGATCGCCGCCACCCCGGACCAGCGGCCGGCGCTGCACCGCGCCGCCGCACAATTCAGCGAAGAAGACTTGACCAGATTTTTTCAGATACTCCTGCAGACTGACGACGACCTGCGGCGCCGCCCGGATCCTCGCGTGCACCTGGAGATGGGCTTGTTGCGCATGATCAACGCATCGCGCCTGGCGCCGCTCGAAGAATTACTGGCAGAGATGCGCAGCGGCACGCCCGCCGGCAGCGCCGTCGCCGGAAGCTCGCGAGCCACCGCAGCCGCAGCCTCCCTGCCGGCGCTTCGCCGGGAAGCCGCCGCCGTTCCCGCGTCGCTTCCGCCTGCCATTGCGCCGGGACTTCCGGCGAGAGAGACGATTGCCCCGCCCACCGCCCGCTCGCAAGAGCCCCCGTCTCGAGAGGAACTCCCTGTGCAGCAGCAGCCTCGCAATAGGGAACCGCAAATCGCGGCACCGCAAGCCCAACAGGTCAGCGGCATCACGGCGGCGCAAGTCGCGGAGATCAAGCAGGCGATTCACGCGCAGCAAAAGTTTTTGGGCGAACTCCTTGAGCACGGCACCCGGTGGGAGCTCGACGGCGCCGAATTGCGAATTTATTTTCCTCCGGACAAACGCGCTTTCGCGGAAATGCTGGAGGGTCGCGATCCCCTGGAAAAGCTCCGTATCGCTTCGGGCAAGGTGCTCGGTCGCGCTGTGCGGGTCTGTGCTAAACTCGAAGCAGTTGCAGCGGCGGCCGCCTCGGCTTCGCGCGCGGGTTCGGCCACGCATGAATTGCGCGCTCAGTTTGAGCGCGATCCGATGGTGAAGTCGATGCTGCAACGCTTCGGAGGGAAGATCGCCGAAGTGAAACATCGTCCAGAGGAAACCTGATGGAAGTCAATGCGATCCAACAGATGCTTTCACGGCTCCGGCAAGTGCAGGAAGACCTGCAGCGGCAAGTCAATTCCGTGACCGTGGAATCTTCCGCCGGCGGGGGCATGGTCTCGGTCAAGATGAACGGCCAAAAGCAGATTGTCGATGTGCGCATCGAACCGGAAGTGTTCGCCGGCAAGGACCAGGAGATGCTGCAGGACTTGGTGCGCGCAGCCGTTAATGAAGCTTCCCGGCGCGTTGACGAAGAACTCGCCAATCAAATGAAGAATCTCTCCGGTGGCATCCCCGGCTTGGCCAACATGAAAATCCCCGGCCTGTTTTAGCCTTTTACCCACCAATACGCACCTTCTTGAGGCTCGCAAGTCGCTCTAGTCCCCTATCTGCGGCCTCTTTTCCCCCTATATTTTTTGAACGGCTGCCTACCCTTATGTCCTGAGGGATGGGGAGCGAAATTTGGCGTTCCACCCCTGGCTCCGGTTGGGATCGTGCCTTATTGGAAACAGTGCCACGCCGAACGGCGGGGCGCAGCCGACAATGGAAGAATCCCGGCTAACCCTTGCCGCGTAGCGCGGCGTTGATTTGGGAGGAGGTCCATTCATGAAGGCTACCCATGTGCTCATTTTCACCACCATGCTCGTGGCGTCCGGTTCTGCCTTGTATGCTCAAGCCGGCGCACAAGCAAGTTCTTCCGCCGGCGGCAGCGCGTCGGTGCAAGCGGATAAATCCGGCGCAGCCGCTTCCGGCAACACGTCAACTGCCGCTTCGGCAACCAGCGGTCAGAGTTCCGCATCACTTTCCAGCGGCACGGCTATGAATGCAACACTTTCGCGGCCCGTCGATGCCAAGAAAAACAAGCCCGGCGATCCGGTCGCCGCCAAAACAATGGAGGCCATCAGGTCGGACGGCCGGGTAGTGATCCCCAAAGGCTCGAGGCTGGTTGGGCACGTGACCCAATGCAAGCAGCGCAGCAAAGACGAGAAGGAATCCGCGCTGGGCATCGTGTTTGACAAGGCCATTCTCAAGAACGGCCAGGAAATTCCGCTGAACGTAACGATTCGGGCCGTGGCCGCCGCGCAGACCGCCGCAACAAGCGCTATCGGCGATGATTTTCCCGCGAACGGCGCCGCCGCAGGCTCGGCACGCGCCAGCGGTGGCGGTGCCCTTGGCGGTATCCGTTCCACTGCGGGCGCCGCAACCGGCGCGGTGACCAACACTGCCGCCAACGCCGGCGCAGTCGCTGGCGGGGCTGTCAACTCAACCGTGAATACCGCGGGCGCGACGCCCGGAACTATTGGCGGATTGAACGCCGCCGGTCAGCTCACTTCCAACAGCCAGGGTGTTTTCGGGCTTCAGGGGCTCAATCTCAGTGCCGCAGCTTCTAACAGCACGCAAGGCTCGCTGATTACCTCGACCACCAAGAACGTGCATCTCGACAGCGGCACGCAACTCCTGCTCGTGTCTCAGACCCAAGCTTCCACGGCAAGCCCAAGACAATAGACCACACCAAACTGAGGAAAGGACCGACACGACAATGAATACAGTCAAGGCGGCAGTAGCCCTCACGATTATCGCCAGCGTTCAGGCGGTGCAGCCGGTGCCGGCCAAGGATAAGCCAGCTTACGAGCGTGGCGTCCTGGTGCAAATGGATTCCACCAGTTGCGGCTTTGCCGAAAAAGATGGCAAGACGCTTACCGGCGAAATCCTCGGCACCGACGGACAGCACAAGAACACCCAGGAACTGCTGTGCCAGGAATACATTCTCAAGTCGGATCGCTTGATCTACCGCATCCGCCCTAAAGACGACAAGCACCCCACACTGCTCCCGGTTGGCGAGGCCGCCGAGTTCCGCATCCATAAGGATAAGATGCTCCTGCGCGTTCCGGAATCGGACGGCAAGGAGCGAGCGTACATCGTGGTTTCCATGACGCCGCGCTCCGACGCGGTTGAAACGCGAGCCGCCGGCAAGGTCGCCAATCCATAGGTTCGTGTCGCGGAGAGCGATGCGATAACCAGGAAGGGCGAGCTTCGAGTGCCCAAGCATCTGAAGTTTGCCCTTCTAAATCCACGATTCTCAAGTTCTCTTGGCAAGGCAGCGCTCCGAAACCAATAAACAAGACGCGCCGTGTTTGCGCCAGCCGCTTCGCTATGCTACACATCCTACATGCCCGATTTTGCCGCTCCTGTCGAACGCCTGATTGAAGAACTGAAGCATCTGCCTGGCATCGGCCAAAAAACCGCCCAGCGCCTGGCTTTTTTCCTGCTACGCTCGGCGCCGGAAAATGCGCTCGCGCTGGCCGACGCCATTCGCGACGCCAAAGAAAAAATCCGCGAATGTTCCGTCTGCCACAACATCACGGACAACGACCCCTGCCTCTACTGCACTGGCGCGACGCGTTCCCGCTCTACCATTTGCGTGGTCGAAGAAGCCCACAACATCATGGCCATCGAAAAAACGCGCACTTACAGTGGCATGTACCACGTTTTGGGAGGCTCGCTCTCCCCACTCCAGGGCCGCGGCCCGGACCAGCTCAAGATAAAAACGTTGATAGAACGCCTCAAGGGTGGCGCCGTGGAAGAAATTATCATCGCCACCAATCCCACCGCCGAAGGCGAAGCCACTGCGGTCTATATGTCTAAGTTATTGAAGCCGCTGGGCGTACGCGTCACCCGCATTGGCGTAGGCATTCCCGTGGGCGCCGACCTCGAGTACGCCGACGAAGTCACCATGCTCAAGGCCTTGGAGGGCCGCCGCGACCTGTAATTTCCCCTTCCCTAAATCGATACTACCTCGCTATCTAGCCATTTCCTCCGATTCGTTATAAAGTTGCTGTTCCGCGGTAACTGTCCCCCGCAAGGAGGTGCGCTCTGGGTCTGGCGCACTACATGTCGCAGTACGACCACGAACATTCGTCCGGCTGGAACAAGCTGTTGCACGGCGTCGGCATCCCGATGATCTTTGCCGGACTCCTTCTGTTCCTGTTCACCAAATGGATCTGGGGCGGAACGTTTTTCGTGGCTGGTTGGGCGTTTTTGTTCCTGGGTCACCGGATTGAAGGCAATCATCCGGCATTTTTCCAGGGACCGGTATATTTGCTGGTCGGGCCCATCTGGGTAGCTAAGGAAGCGTGGATGTTCTTGACCGGAGAGCATCGCGCCCCTGCGTCGGAAAATACCCGGACGAAGTAGTCGCGGTCGTTTACACGTTCTTACAATTTATGGGTGGCCTGTTTCCATGGAAGAGCTTGGCCGGGAATTTGCAGAAGACCTGGGTGAAGCTGTGTCTGGAGTAGCCAGCGCGACCGCGGAGCTGCGCAAGCGCCGCAGCACTCGCATTGTGCAAGCGGTTCCTCTCACCGTCGCGGGGGTGGACGCGCTCGGCCGCACCTTCACCGAACGTACCTCCACCTTGATCATCAATTGCCACGGCTGTCGCTACCAGTCCAAACATTACGTCTTGAAAAATATGTGGGTCACCCTCGAGGTGCCGCACCCGGAAACTGGACTGCCCCCTCGCACCGTCCGCGGCCGCGTGGCATGGATTCAGCGGCCCCGCACCGTTCGCCAACTGTTTCAGGTGGCACTGGAGCTGGAAGTCGCCGGAAATGCTTGGGGCATCGCCTTCCCGCCCCCAGACTGGTTTGCTTTTCCGGACAGTGCCCACGCGGTTGCTGAGCTAGGCGCCGCGCGCGCACCCGAACGTGCGCCCCATCCGGCGGAAGCCGAGCCGCACCGCGAAACGCATTCTCCCGAAGGGGAGGCGGATTTCAATCTGCCGCTCTCGGATGCCGATCTTGGCCAGGAAACTCCTTCGGAACGGCCCCGCGCCTTCCCTGCCCTGGCCAATACCACCGACGCCTCCATGCAGCTCGCTCGCCAGGTCGCTCGCTTGCTGGCCGATGCGCGGCAGCAAATTCACGCCGCGGCTCGCGAGGCAGCCGCCCAGGCCGTCTCCGCCCAACATCGCGTGAATGCCGATCAATGGGAACAAAAGATGGCCGCTGACCGCGAAACCATTGCCAGCCAGGTGGCCGCCGCCATTGAGAGAATCCGCGAAGATTCCGCCAGCTTCAATCGCCAGGCGCAGAACGCCGCGGCGGAGGCGCTGCAGCGGGATTTGCCTCGCTGGCTGGCGCCTCGGTTGGAAGAGCTTACGGCCGATTTGACCGCCCAGCTTTCCGAGCAAGCCCTGGCGCAGCATCGCGTAAATGTCGAACAGAGCGCTGGCGAAGTAAATAAACTGCGCGACGTCTGCGGCCATGCAGAACAGTTGTTGGGGCGCCTGCGCCAGGAAGCCGGCGCAATGGAAGCGAAGATTGCGGCCTCCACGGAGGCCATCACCCACGCTGTCGAGGAAAATCTGCATCGCAACGAACTGGCTGCGGCCAAGTTGACACAATCGCTGCATGCGACGGCCGTTGAAGTCCGCGATCAGGCGTCTTCGTCCCTCGCCTCCGTGCTGCAAGATTGGCAAAAGCACCTTTCCGGCGAATTGGAGGCCGCCATCGAGCGCCTCCAGATTGCTGTGGATAATTCTGTCGCGAGCGCGCAAGTGCAGGCGGCCGAATCTCTAAATGACCACGCCAACGCCGTGCTCGGCCAATTTCAGGTGGAGGCCGATCAACTCAAAGCCAGCTTCCGTGACGCGGCGGTCCTCTCCTCGTCCGAGTCGGATTTGCGCTTTGGCGCCCTTCGTGACGCGGCCAGTACCGAGGTCGCGCGCCTCGACGCAACTCTGCAACACGCTGCCGGCGTACGCGCCATGCTCGATAGTTTCCCTGACCGCGTCGACTCCGCGCAACACCGCGCCATGGCCGCTTTCCAATCGCAAGTCGATGACGTTTTGACCCTGCATCGCAACGAACTGCATCGCCGGTCCGAATCCCTTTTTGACGAGATCAGCGCTCGCATTCACTCCACCTTCGAGGAGGTTAGTGCCCGGGAGGCCGCGCAATTCGGCCAGCAAATCGAAGCGCTGGTACAACCCCACCTCTTGCAGATTGAACAGGGTATTCACCGCATGGCTGGCGGGCGCTCCATGTTGGACGCCGCTACTTCCCTGCAGCAGGAGCGGATTCGTGTCACCGCCGACGAAGCTTTCGCGGAGGCATTGGCTAGTTTTCGGGGAAACCTCGGCGGCGTCGAGCAATTGCTCCGCGAGTCGGCCGATGCCGTCATAGCTCGCACGCTGGCGGACCTGGAAGGAAAAACGGAAACCACCAAACACCAGGCCATCGATGAATTGCTTAAATCCTCGGAATGGTACGAGAAAAAAGCCCAGGTACAAATTCAGCATTTCGCGGAACGCGCGGGAGACCAGGCCGAAGCCCGTTTGCGCGAACGCGCCGGCGAAATATCCGCAATGTTTGCCGGTGAACTCGATAATGCCAGCCGCAACTTCGTCGGTCACACCCACAATCAGATGGAAGAAGTAGTCCGTGACGCCTTCGAGCGCGCCCGCGGATTATTCACCGAGGCCGCCGAAACCACCTCCGCTGCGTTCATCGACGAAATTCAGCGGCAGGCGCGCCAGGAACTCCTCGGCTTCGAGGCCGAAGCGCAGAAGTCCGTCAGCGAATCCCAGGCCCGCGTAGAAGCGGTTTGCGCCGACTGGACCCAAAAGGTTACCTCCGAGCAAGAGAGCTTTTTGCGCCGCTTTCAAACCGCTATGAGCGGCGCCATGGACGCCAGCGTCGTCCAGGCCAACCAGAAGGTGCAAGCCGGTTTCGGTCCCCTTCTTGAAGCCTGGAAATCCATGACCCAGGCTCAGCAAGCCGAGATGCGCGGACTGTACGCCCGGGTTGGCGAGCAAGCCGCCGAGAGTTTCCGCGGCCGCCTTGAAAACGTTTCCAATCAATGGATGCTCGCCACCGTCGCTTCCCTCGATCACCAGTCCCGTGAGGTCGTTTCCGGCATCGCTGCCACCGCCGAGCAGAAGCTCCGCGACACCTGCACCCGTGTTTTCTCGGAAATCGGCGATTCTCTGCGCGAACGTCTCACCCAGATCGCTTCCACCATCGGCACCCTCAACTCGCCCCCGTTCCCCCATTGAGAACCTGCCGTTCCCCGGACTTTCCCGCCAAAGCGTAATTCGCCTCTTCTTCCGCTCCCCGTTATAATTGGGTTAGCCAATGGCCAACCGCGCCTACCTGCGCATCTGGACCCGCGACTTCTCCGAAGCCACCATGATCCCGGAGTTCGCGCGCTTCCTCACCACCGCCCCACTCTCCACTTCGCAGAGCGCCTTCACCGGGTTACGCGTTCAGGCCGTCGACCCCACCGAAATTCCCGTCGGCGAATGGGACCTCCGCGAGCAAGGCTATGGACCCCCGGAAATTGGCGCGCTCGCCGCCCAACATCTCAACGCGGACACTGCCTACTTCGTCGACGCCAAGTGGGATCTATGGTTCTTCGATATGGAAACCCTCAAATGGCGCCAGGAGCCGCAGCCTCTTACCCTCATCTGCCATGGCGCCCTCTACGATGAAGGCGTTGCCTCCGCCGCCGGCCATTTCGCCGCCGATCTCGGTTTCGAGCATTTCTTCACCGGCCACGGCGGCCTTCTCGCCCCCAGCGCCGCCTCCAACCCGTTTGGTTCCTCGGATCATCCCCTGGAGCACACCTTCCGCCAGTGGATGTCCACAGCCCCGAATCTCAAGGAATATCACGCCAGGACCCGCGAAAACATCCAACTGTTGTTCCATTGGCTGGAGGCTATCGAAGCTGCCCTGCCCGTCGAGCGCAGCGAACTATCCTCCGAGGGAGAAGAAAATTTTGAGGCTCGGCTGGACGCCATCCTCGCCCGGCGTTAATCTGGAGTTTTGGCGGGCGCCGAAACGTCACCTCATCATAAAAGCAACTTGATCCTATGAATTCTTCCGTGGAGGGCACGCAGCGGCTAAAATTGTGGCAGTGCGCCCTCACTTTGCCGGGTGTCCGGACAAAAAAGGAGTAGCCAAGCCGATACCATGGAAAATCTCACGGAAAGCGACTGTCTCCTTACGACTGCTAACCAGCTCACGGCCATGCCGTCCTTATCTTCAGAGACCGCGAGCAAAATCGATAGGAATCGATGGACTCTCCGCCGCAATATTTTTCGGGGTGCCGCGCTACTCAGTCTGGCTGCATGCCTGGCCGGATGCGGCGACTCGGCTACGGAAAAACCCGCTGCGGAAGAGAAGCCGGCGGCCCCGGCCGTTCCTGAGGATATTCAATCCGCCGCGGATTCGCTGCTCGGGAAAGAGACTACCGTGTTGCTTTTCGGCGAATTGGCCAAGAACGGCAAGCAGCAGTTTCTCGCCGCCAACATCATTCCCAAATCGACCAAAAATAATCTGCCCGGCACGATTGTCGCCCGCGCGGTGCTGGCTCAAAATGACGACGGCAAGTGGATGGAAATCTTGCGCTGCGACGAACATCTCAAGAATCAGAAAGGTTTTCTCCCCGGCACGCCCATTGGCGGCGTGACCGGCTGGCGCCTGGCTTTCGAGCAAGATCCGGAAAAGGGTTTGGCCCTGTACTTCACGCCCCTCAAAGGCGCCGTGGATACCCACTCCCTGCCCATCGGCGTGCGCTGGAATAAGGAAACCAAACGCTACCAATCCCTGGACCGTTCTTATGAACATTTCCTCGGCGAAGCGCCGTCCTTGGATACCGCCAGATCCACTTTGCGATGAGCCATAGCGCCAAAAACCGGGCCGCCACCGCCGCCAAGACATCGCGGCGCGCGCCGCAACATTCTTCCGCCGCAAAGAATCTGCTCGGCTTGATGCCTTATCTCGGTCGCTATCGCCCGGCCATCGCGCTCGGACTGCTAGCCCTCGCGCTCACCAGCATTATCGGCAACATCATTCCGCTCGCTACCGGCGTTATGACCGATATCCTGGCTGGCAGCCCGCGTCCGTTTCAAACCAACACCCATGCGCAAGCCCTGGCCGGTGACTGGCTCAGCCGCGACATTCCCTTTTATGCTCCGCACAGCCGCCACGCTCTCGGCACCTACTGTCTTATTCTCATTGTCTGCGTCCTGTTTAAGGGCCTCATGTCTTTCACTACCCGCTGGGTGCTCATCGGCGTCTCCCGCGACATCGAATTCGATCTTCGCGCCGGCCTGCTCGATCGCTTGCTGCTCATGGAGCCGGAATTCTACGTCCGCAATCGCACCGGCGAACTGATGTCCCGCGCCACCAACGATCTCAACAACGTCCGCATGGTCCTCGGTCCCGGCATCATGTATACCGGCCAAACCATCGTGACCATGATTCTCGCCGTCATCATCATGGCCCGCCTTTCTTCTTCGCTCACCCTTTGGGTGCTTTTGCCCGTTCCCATCGTCGCCGTCGCCGTGCGTCACTTCGGCAAAGTAATCCACGAGCTCTACGAAACCATTCAAGCCGCTCTGGCCACCCTTTCCGCCAAGGTCCAGGAAAATCTCTCCGGCGTCCGCGTCATCCGCGCCTACGCCCAGGAAGAAGCGGAAATTCGCGGCTTTGACGAGCCCAATCGCGAATACGTCTCCCGCAACATCAAGCTAATCCGCACCTGGAGCATGTTCATGCCCTCCCTCCAGGCCCTCATCGGAACTTCTTTCCTCATCGTTCTCTGGCAAGGCGGCCATCAACTTCTTCGCGGCCAAATCTCCCTTGGCGCGCTCATCGCTTTCTACAGTTACCTTGGCCTTCTGGTCTGGCCCATGATCGCTCTCGGCTGGGTCACCAACATTTTCCAGCGCGGTGCCGCCTCCATGGGCCGCCTCAACTACATCCTTCATGCCAAGCCGCAAATCGACGATCGCCACGCCGCCGTCCCCTCCAACACTCCCATCGCCGGCGAAATTGAATTTCGTAATCTCAACTTCACCTTTCCCACCAACATCGCCGGTAACGGCGCGTCCGCCGCCAGCTCCAACGGCAGCGGCGCCCACCCCGTCCTTCGCGACATCAACTTAAAAATTCCCGCCGGCTCCACGCTCGCCATCGTTGGCCCCACCGGCAGCGGTAAGACCACACTGGCTGCGCTCGTTGCCCGCCTCTGGGAAGCTCCCGCGGGCGAAGTCCTCATCGACGGCCGCCCCATTTCCGAATGGCCCCTGGACACCTTGCGCCGCTCCATCGGCTACGTCCCGCAAGACACCTATCTCTTCGGCGAAACCGTTGCCGGCAACATCGCCTTCGGTCTGCCCAATTACGATCTCAATCAAGTTCGCCAAGCCGCCGAAATCGCCAGTCTCGATTCCGACGTCGAAGGCTTCACCCACAAATACGACACCGTCGTCGGCGAGCGCGGAATCACCCTTTCCGGAGGACAAAAGCAGCGCACCGCCATCGCTCGCGCCGTCATTCGCGACCCCCGCATCCTCATCCTCGACGATTCCCTTTCCAGCGTCGATACCCAAACCGAAGAGCGCATCCTCTCTCGTCTGCGCGGCATCATGCACGGCCGCACCACCATTTTGATCTCGCATCGCACCTCCACCGTGCAGGACGCCGATCTAATCGTCGTCCTCCGCGACGGCCGTATCATTGAGCGCGGAACCCACGACGAACTCCTCGTTCGCGGCGGTTACTACGCCGATTTATATCAGAAGCAGTTGCTGGAGGAAGAGCTGGAACGCGCATGAGCAATCTGCACGAAGAAGAAGCCCTCGGCAAAGCCTACGACTCGCGCCTCATGCGCCGCCTGATGGAGTACATGCGGCCCTACAAATGGCGCGTCATCCTGGCGCTGTCCCTCGTAGCCATTGTCACTCCGCTCGAGTTGGCCCCTCCGGGGATTTTCCAGATCGCCATCGACCGCTACTTCTCTCCCGCGCTGAAAGGCATTCTTCCCGAATCGCGCGCGTGGAACGGCGTAGCTGTTCTTAGCGTTCTCTACCTTCTCGTTCTCATCTTCGATTTCTTCGCCCAATACGTCCAGATCCGAATCATGCAGCGCGTCGGCCAGCAAACCATGTACGACATGCGCACCGGAATCTTCTCGCATCTGCAGCGTCTGCCGATGACCTACTACGACCGCAACCCGGTCGGCCGCCTGATCACCCGCGTCACCACCGACGTAGACGCCCTCAATGACCTCTTCGCCGCCGGCGTCGTCACCATGATCAACGATTTCTTCCTCCTCGCCGTCATGGCCGGTTTGCTCTTTTGGATGGATGCGCGTCTCGCCCTCGACGCCCTCGCTGTTCTTCCCTGTATCCTGGTGGTCACCTTCGTCTTCCGCCATTACGTGCGCGACGCCAATCGCCACATTCGCACCGCCATCGCCCGCATCAATGCCTTTCTCCAGGAATACATCTCCGGCATGAGCATCGTGCAAATCTTCAATCGCGAGCAAAAAGCGCGCGCCGATTTTGCCAAACGCAATCAAGAAAACATGATCGCATGGCGCTCCGCCATTCTCTCCTACGCTCTATTTTATCCCGCCGTTGAAATCTTGAGCGTCGCCGCCATCGCCCTGATCTACTGGGCCGGCGGCAACCGCGTGCTTCTCACCACCCTCACGCTCGGCAAGCTCACCGCTTTCACCATGTACGCCACCCGTTTCTTCCGCCCCATCCAGGACCTCAGCGAAAAATTCAACATCCTGCAATCCGCCATGGCCGCTTCCGAGCGCATCTTCAAGCTCCTCGACGAACCCGTCAATCTCTCTTCGCCCGCCGACGCCATTCCCCTCGTTGATCCGCGCGGCGAAATCGAATTCCGTAACGTCTGGTTCAGTTACCGCCCCATCCCTAACCCCGGCGAAGACGATTGGGTCCTCCGCGACGTTTCGTTCCGCGTCGAGCCCGGCCAAACTCTTGCCATCGTCGGCCACACCGGCGCGGGCAAGACCACGCTCATCTCCCTCCTCCTCCGCTTCTACGACGTCCAGCGCGGCCAGATCCTTCTCGACGGCGTCGACATCCGCAAAATCAATCTCCAGGACCTCCGCCGCCAATTCGGCATCGTCCTTCAGGACCCCTTCCTCTTCACCGGCACCATTGAATCCAACGTCCGCCTCGGCACCCCCGGCATTGACCGCTCCACCGTCGAAACCGCCATCTGCGAAATCGGTCTCGGCGATTTCATCGAATCGCTCCCCGAAGGCGTCGGCGCCAGCGTCAATGAGCGCGGCTCCACCCTTTCCGTTGGCCAGCGCCAGCTCATCAATTTCGCCCGAGCCCTCGCCCACAACCCGCGCTTCCTGATCCTGGACGAAGCCACCTCCAGCGTCGACACCAAAACCGAACTGCAAATCCGCGATGCCCTCAACCGTCTCCTCAGCGGCCGCACCGCGCTCGTCATTGCTCATCGCCTCAGCACCATTCAGCACGCCGACCGCATTCTTGTCTTCCACAAAGGCCGCCTCCGCGAACAAGGCGCTCATCAGGAGCTCCTCGCCCAGCGCGGCATTTACTACCGCCTCTATCAGCTCCAATACAAGGAGCAAGAGCTGCGCCTCCCCGACGACTCCGACGCCGAGCGCCACCGGTCCGGCTCACCGCTGCCCTTGCCGCTCCCCGCCAGCGACTAGGCGCGCCATGATTCCCATCCCCCGCCTCCGATCCATCCCCGTAGGGGCGCAGCAAGCTGCGCCCCACCTCGGCAAAATCTCAAACTCTCCCAGAATCTTTTCTTTCTCCCTGGATCCTCTCTTGACGACCTACCCACTCCGATCCATCCCCGTAGGGCCGCAGCACCGCTGCGCCCCATCTCGGCAAAATCTCAAACTCTCCCAGAATCCCTTCTTTCTCCCTGGATCCTCTCTTGACGACCTACCCACTCCAATCCATCCCGTAGGGCCGCAGCACCGCTGCGCCCCATCTCGGCAAAATCTCAAACTCTCCCAGAATCGTCTGTTAATGACCTACCCACTCCGATCCATCCCCGTAGGCGCCCAGCACGTTGCGCCCCATCTCGGCAAAACCTCAAACTCCTCTTACAGGATTCTCGGTAAATGACCTCCCTCCTGCTCTCCGCCGGCGAAGCCAGCGGCGACATGTACGCCGCCCGCCTGGCCACCGCCCTGAAACAGCGCGCCGACCTCGATATCTTCGGCATGGGCGGCCCCCAAATGCGCGCCGCGGGCGTCGACGTCCTCACCGACTATGCCGAAGTCTCCGTAGTCGGCATCACCGAAATCCTCAGCCATCTCCCCTCCCTTATCCGCGCCATGCGCCGCCTCGTCGAAGAAGCCGCCCGCCGCAAGCCGGCCTTCGCTATCCTCACGGACTTCCCCGGATTCCACCTCCGTCTCGCCCGCAACCTCAAACCCCTCGGCATCCGCAACATCTACTACGTCTGCCCGCAGTTCTGGGCTTGGCGCCCCTGGCGCGTACGCATAGTTCGCCGCCGTTTCGCGCAAGCCCTCTGCATTTTTCCATTTGAAGAAGAGTTCTACGCTCGCGCCGGGGTCCCCGTAAAATTTATCGGCCACCCGCTGGTAGGCGCTGTGCACGCGTCGCTCGACCGCCAATCCTTTTGCCGCAGCCAATCTCTCGATCCGCGGAAGAAAATCGTCACCATCCTGCCCGGCAGCCGCGCCGCCGAATTACGCCAGCATCTCCCGATCATCCGCGAAGCCTGCCGGCGTATCCATCGCGAATCGCCCGCTCAATTCGTCCTCGCCGCCGCACCCGGAGCCGACCCCGCGTCCCTCCGCCAAGGCTGGCCGCCGGACCTTCCTCTCCAAATCGTGCTCAACCAGACCTACAACGCCCTTGCCGCCGCCGATGCCTCCATCGTTTCCAGCGGCACCGCCACCATTGAAGCCGCTCTCCTTGACGCGCCCATGGTCGTGGTCTATCGCGTCACGCATCTTACCGCCCTCCTGGCCAAACCTCTGGTACGCACACCCTTTTTCAGCATGGTTAATCTAATCGCCGGCAAGCGTGCCGTGCCCGAACTGATCCAAAACGATTTCACACCCTCTCGCCTGGCCGCCGAGATCCTTCGTTTGCTGAACGACCAACCTCTCCGCCAAGCTCTCCGTCAAGAGCTGGCGCACATCCGCCTGCGTCTCGGTCCCCCCGGCGCAGTCGACCGCGCCGCGGACGCGATTCTCGAGCGGATTGCTGCTCCGAAGACTACGCCTGGGGTCCCCGTTGGCAACGCCAACTAAGGTCTCTGCTATCCTATATAGGGTACACATACGTACCTGCCTGTTTGTCGAGACGATCCGTATCTGAGGATGCTATCCGCAAGCACTTGTAGCGGCCGCGGACCGTCGCGGGCGCTTTTGAATTTGCGGCCCGTTCTGCAAGTAGGAACAACGTGACTCTCGAAAGCCGCGTCACCCAGGGAAAGGGGTCCGATGACCCGCAGCAAAAAAATGAAACCTGCCTTCCTTTTCGCAGCCCTGCTGCTTAGCGGCGCCTTGGCGCCCGTCGAGGCCCAAGCTCCTCCGCCTCCCGCTCTCCTCGCCGAACACTACGACGTCTCCGCCACTCTCGACCCCATCACCCAATCCCTCTCCGCCGTTGCCAAAGTCGACTTCAAAGCGCAACAAGTCACCAGCGCCGTCCGCGTCGAACTGCATTCCAATCTCAACGTAAGCGATGTCCGGTCTGCCGACAACAAAGTCCTCGGCTTCGAGCGCGACTCGCAAAATCCTCTCAATCTCATCGTCAACCTGCCTTCCCCCGTTGCCGTCGGCGCCAAAGTCTCCCTCACCTTCACCTATGCCGGTCCGCTTGCCAATGAAGAGAACAGCCCGGTCCCCGGCGTGCGCGCTGCCTCCATCACGCGCGAGGGCGCCTACCTGCTTCTCCCCGCCCGCTGGTTTCCGCTCACCAATTTCCCTTCCAACCGCTACACCGCCACCTTCCGCCTCAATGTTCCGGATTCTTTCGCCGTAGCCGGAACCGGCAAAGCCTCCGCCCCCACGCCGACTCCCGGCAAAAACGCCGTCGAAGGCAATCGCCTCGTCTACACCTTCCAGTGCGATACCCCCGCCCCCCACGGCACCTTCGTCGCCGGCAATCTCCAGCTCAATCCCAAGCAAGCGGAGGGCATCACCGTAAACGTCTACGCACCCCGCGAAGCCAGCGCCGACGCCCAAAAATTCGCCGATGACGTCGCTCGCTCCACCACTGTTTTCTCCGACATGTTTGGCCCCTTGCCCCGCCCCGAATTCACCGTCGCTCAACTTCCCGATGGCACCCTGCGCGATTTCGCCGGCCCCGGCCTGCTGCTCCTTAGCAAACGCATTTGGGATCCACGCGCCTCCGACCGCACCATCGCTCGCCTGGTCGCCTCCCAGTGGTGGGGTAATGCCGTACTGCCTGCTACCCCTGGCGATGTGTGGATTAGCGATGGCCTGGCACGCTATTCCGAAGCGCTCTACGCCGAACAAAATGCCGGCAAGGAAGCCGGCCTGAAAGCCGTCGACGAATTCGCCGTTGGCGCTTTGATGTATGAGGAAGCCGCTCCCATCGCGCAAGCCGCCCGTCTCGCTCCCTATTCTCCCGACTATCGTTCCGTCGTCATGAACAAAGGCGCCATGATCTTTCACATGGTCCGCGCCCAGATGGGCGACGCCGCTTTCAAATCGCTACTCCACGATTTCTACTTCAAGTACGCCGAAGGCAGTGCCACCATCGAAAATTTCGAAGCTCTTGCCCAACAGCATGCCCAAGCCACCGCCAAAGCTGGGGAAGCTCCTCCCGACCTGCGTGGTTTTTTCGCCCAATGGCTGAATTCCACCGGCGTCCCAGACTTCACCCTCGAATACGTCGTCTACCGCACCCATCAGGGGTTCCGCGTGGTTGGCAAAATCAAGCAGCCCCTCGACACCTTCCACATGCCGGTCGAGCTGCGCATCGAAACCGAAGGAAATCCCGAAACCAAAACCATTGACGTGGTCGGCACCGAATCCGAATTCACCATCGAGACCTTCGGCCGTCCCAAACCTGGCGGCATCAAGATCGATCCCAATAACGTAATTCTGAAGGGTAGCTCGCCTCTGCGCGCCCGTGCCGCCATTGCCCGTGGCGAAGAGCTCGCCGAGCAAGGCCGTTACTACGACGCCATCGGCCAATACCAGCGCGCCCTTTCCATCCAGCCCAACCGTCCCTTGGCCAATTTCCGCATGGGCGAAGCTTTCTTCTACCAGAAGAACTACCAGGCTGCTGCCAATGCGTTCCGTGACGCCCTGCAAACCGTCCCTGAACCCTCCGAAAAATGGACCGAGGTCTGGGGCCACATCTATCTCGGCAAAATCTTCGATCTTCTCGGCCAGCGCGCTCGCGCCGTCAACGAATACAGCAAAGCCAAGCAAACCAATGACGACACCGGCGGCGCTCAACAAGTCGCCGAGCAACTCCTGAAGAAAGCCTTTACCGAAGGAGCCATCTCCGCGTCCGCTCCCGGTGCCGCTACCGCCCCTGCGGCCGGTAATCTAAAAGCTCCACCGGCCGACGACCGTCCCGTCCTCAAGAAACGTACCGACACTTCTCCCAACTGACCAATGTCGTCCCCTGCACTCCGAACCGCAGGCGCCGCGAGGTGCTGAAACGTGAAAGCTAGCTCCAGGAAAAACGGAACCCACAACATGCATAAAGATTCGCAGCTCATGCGCCAGCGTATCACCCGCGAAATCATCGCCTGGTTCTGGGTAGCCCTGGCGTTCCTGCTCATCAACGGCACCATTGGCCAGGCCCGCGTCATCCCCTCCAGTTCCATGGAAAACACTCTTCTGATCGGCGACCACCTGATCATGAGCCGCCTCGGCTACGACGCCGGGGTGCCCTTCACCAACTGGCACGTGCCCCTCTGGCGCAATCCCCACCGCCAGCAGGTCATTATCTTTAAGCCTCCTTTTGCTCCGGACAGCACCGACCTGATCAAGCGCACCGTCGGCTTACCCGGCGATATGGTCGACCTCCGCCACGGCGCCGTCTACGTCAATGGCCAGAAACTCAACGAGCCCTACACCACCGGGCTCACCGAACCCGCTCCGCCCGGCTATGCCGACGTCAAATTTCCCTATCACGTCCCCGCCAATTGCTATTTCGCCATGGGCGACAACCGTACCAACTCTTATGACAGCCGCTTTTGGGGCTGTGTCCCTCGCAACGACATTATCGGTACCCCCGTCATGGTCTATATGTCGCTCGACGCCTCTCCCGACGCCTGGCAGCCCGGTCAAATCCGCGAACGCTTTCTTGCCTACACCAGGGCCGTCCTCCATCCCGGCGAAATCCGCTGGAACCGCCTGTTCCACACATTTTAGCGTTCGACGCGCGCCCAGCCGCACCCGGCGTCTGCCTTGCAATCCAAAACTTTTTGGCCACCTGCACCAGAACCGTCCCTCCGGCCAGTTGTCCCCGCGTACCCCTAC
The DNA here is from genome assembly GCA_035309625.1 of Candidatus Acidiferrum sp. Classification (GTDB taxonomy): domain Bacteria; phylum Acidobacteriota; class Terriglobia; order Acidiferrales; family UBA7541; genus Acidiferrum. The sequence goes on along the minus strand of DATGEY010000095.1, from coordinate 330 downwards.
GCTGTACCTTGGTCCATGCGGTTCGAGCTCGACAACGATTCGCTAATTTCTAAAACAAGGCCCCGCTAACTGTGTCCCCGCTTGGTCCTTCGTTTCCTCCGCAACCGCAAGTGTGTCCGGGTCCTACCTATGCCTGCCCCAACCTTCAACCTATTTCCATCCTCCTGCCACCCTCAATCTTTCCGATCACATCCCTACAACCCCAGCATCTTCAAGCGCTTACGAACTCTTTTGTCTCATGGCGATACCTTAAGTCCTCTGTTTCCAATAACTTCCGCACTCTTTGCATGTCTATGGGGGGTGGTACCCCTGCACCGTCCCTGGCCAGCC
>DATGEY010000094.1:0-16644 GCA_035309625.1 Candidatus Acidiferrum sp. | reverse complement strand
AACCCTGAGACTTGCAACAGCGAGCACTCTGCTACCACTTTGCGACGGTTTCAAGCGGAATCGCCTCGAAGTACTTGGGCACGACGATCTTTGTGTTCGGCGAAGCGGCTCGGATCTCTTGTACAAAGGACTGTAAGGCATCGAGACTCGGTTGCTGAGAAGCGCCATATGGCGCCAAAAAATTGTCCCAATGAGTCGGCAGAACCATGGATGGATAATGTAGGCCCCGCATGAGGCGACCGCAGTAGTCGTAGACTTCGTTTCGGGAAGCGCCGGCTCCGATCAACGCGACGTCCGGCTCTAGTCCTACAATCTCGCGTTGGATATAGTTCATCCCACCAAACGCGAGAATCTGATGACCGTGAAAACGAATCAAGTAAGCGAGAGTGCCTCCCTCTGGGTGGATTTGTTCCAAGGTCAACGGTGCTTTCATTCCAGCCGGTGCTGTGGCGGAACTGAAGTAGCGCTTGTGGTCGAGAGGGCTGTGAATGCTGGGAATGACTTTGAGGGAAAAGGAACCGAACTGATAGTCCTCTCCGCCCCGGACCGTAATTAACTGCTCTTCAGGCACAGCGTAAGCGCGCATCACATTTTCGGTGCTCTCGGTGCCGATCACCGCTGCCCTAGTTTTAAGGGCAATGTGAGGAACATCCAGAATGTGGTCGTAATGTGTATGAGTAACGAGAACGAAATCTGCTCGTAGAATGTGCGCATCAATTGCCGCCACGTCCGGCGAGGCAACGTCACCCCATCCATACGCCCGGCGAGTGTCCCCAGCCATGGGGTGGCCTCCGGGTGGCGGCGGTCCGTTGATTCGCGACAGATATGGATCGATCAGAATATAGGTCGTTCCATCGGTGATCTCCCAGCCCGCCGCCCCCAGGTATTTCAGAGTGACTGGGCTGTTTTTTTCCGTGTTCGGTTGGTTCTGAGCGGCTTGAGTTACGAGCACAGCCAGCGTGAATATACAGCACGCGAGTCCAGACTTCATCATGGCATGCACCTCCAGGTCGACCCTGCCGTGGAGTGCATTTTGAGCAGAGCAAGCCGGTTAATCAACCCAAATCGCGGCGGTCATGGCCAGAACAACGGTTTCGAGGACTTGAGAATGGAGGTCGGCTACTCGCAACGTATCGCCTCGGGCAATCCTCATCACGGTCCCCGGTTGAAGCGTGGGTTGGCAGGTGGGGTCCCAGTTAGAAAAGCAAAAGGCGAAAGCGAAAAGCGAAAAGCGGATCCCTCGAAAACTCGGGATGACAGTGGCTTTCGTGGTGGGATCTATTTTTACTGTGGGGCTGAACGTGTGTCGCCTCCGGCGCTCGATTTGATTTGGCTTGGCGTACCCGGCGCTTACGCACTGGGCTAACGTGTGTCGCACCTCCGGCGCTGCGCGAACCAAACAGGGATGGGTGGGCACCCGGTGTTGGTGCAACGGCACGGAGCGCGGGCACCGGTGGCGAAGAGCGAGGAAAAGTCCCCACACGCAGAACCCGCGTATGGGGCACCCCAGATATGGCGAGGGTGCCTGGACACATCCATCGCCTCATCCGGCGTGCCAAGCATCGGGAAACTGGAGATGGTGTACCGATACCCAGATATCCGATGTCGAGCGCGTTAGGGGATTACTTCCGCGTGGCCCGTCACTCGGGCGCAATCTCAAGAGGCGTGTCCCTTCTTGATTTCAGTGAGCTCACGAAAAGCCGACTATCCGGCTACTCGCACAGAACGGGCACGCCTGCCTTTGGTTTGCTCCCGCGTTTTCCGACCGAGCTTACTGTTAATTTGTGCCTCCGGCCCGATGCACTTAGGAACGGAGCGAGTTGACCGGGAGCTGGGAGCGCGCCGCTAAGAATGGCGCTAAGTTTGTCGATTTTCTGAAAAGCTTACGGCCCATGAGAGCGGGGTTCTCCTCCGGCAATTTGATCGTCGGCCTAATGGTCGCCAAAAAGGCCTAGCCGCCTAAAAACAGTGGATGCTAACATTCGTCCGCCACTGTATTGAAAAAGTTCGTATATAAATACGCGCGAATTGGAGCCTGCGTGGCTGTGAGGTGGTCATGCAATACGACCTGATCGCTGTGGGCGGCGGCATCGCCGGTGCGTCGCTAGCCCAACGGATGGCGAAGAAGGGTGCGCACGTGCTGGTGTTGGAGCAGGAAACGGAATTTCGCGACCGCATTCGCGGTGAGTGTTTGCAGCCGTGGGGGGTGGGCGAGGCCCTGAAACTGGGCGTTGCCGAGGTGTTGCAGGGCTGCGCCAACGAAATGAGGTGGGTCGATCTGATCATCAACGGGCAGCACGCGATGAAGCGCGATTTTGTTGCCACGACGCCGCATGCTTCAGGGATGTGGGCCTTCTATCATCCGCGCGCCCAAGAGGCGTTGCTCTCCGCGACAGTGGCCGCCGGAGGGGAAGTGCGCCGCGGCGCGACAGTGCAGCGTATTGCCCTCGGAAATAAGCCGAAAGTCAGAATTGCCCAAGCCAACGGAACCACTGAAGCGGAAGCTCGATTTGTTGCGATTTGCGCGGGCCGCAATCCGGCGTTGCGGACCGAACTCGGCTTCAAGACTCAGCGCGGCTCGATCCCGCTGTTCCTCTCGGGAGTCTGGGTGACGAACCTGCCCGTCGACATGGACCCTGCTGTTGCGTACATCGCCAATGATCTCAGCAGCGGTGCGGTGTCGGCCCTATTTCCGCAGTCAGTCACCAAGGCACGCGCGTACTACGGTTTCCATCCACAGAACTGCCCGCGGCTGCAGGGCGACGGCGACTTTGCGCGCTTTTGCAGGGAGTTCAATCGTGCCGCGGGTAACGCCATCCCCTTGGGGGGCGCGCAGCAGGCTGGGCCACTCGCATCGTTTGAATGTGTTGATGTTTGGGTTGACCGCCCCTATCGCGACGGTGTAGCTCTCCTCGGCGATGCCGCCGCCTCGAACGACCCTTCCTGGGGACAGGGGCTGGCGCTTGCCCTGCGCGATGCGCGCGTGCTCTCGGACGAGTTGCTCGCCAACCCTGACTGGGTGGTCGCCGGCGAGCGCTATGCCGCGCGTCATGATCAGCATTACGGGACCATACGGACAGTGAGCGGCTGGTTCTACGACGTGTTTCAGCGTCTCGGTCCTGAGGCGGAAGCGCGGCGCGCCCGCGCTCTCCCGCTGATTGCCCAAGACCCGACGCGAGTGCCCGATATGCTGTACTCTGGCCCCGACCTACCTGTCGCTGCCAACGCCCGCGCCCGCTTCTTTGGCGAAGACGGGGCCGCAGCAACCTGACCAGCTGGGATGTTTTAACCAAGGCGACCATCTGCTTCTATCTTACCGATCGATTCATCGAAGCAAACTTGGCAAACACCCGTTCACTCGCCTGAAGAACGGAAAGAAACCTTACCTTGCCTCGCGATCGGTCATGTTTGTTACCCGCCGGAATCGTTTCAAGAAAGCTTCACGGTTTGCAACCCGAGTGTCGGCTGCCGAGCTTCGCCACGTTCCGCTTTGACGAAAAACTTCGTCGAAGTGGTTGCACTTGGCGGCTCTATTCCAGGCTGCTACGCGAGGTAGCTTCCGGATGGCAATCCTTCCCTTACCGGATTACGGAAGGGTTGCCCGTCCCTCGGGAACAATCGCCAAGGTGACAAGGCCGACCACATCTCCGATTAGCAAGTAGCTTTGGGTATTGACGGGCGCCCGATTCTCCGGTGGTGTGCCTTCGCGTAGCGCCGCTATCCGAGCGTCACTGGATTGTCATGGCTTGAGGTCCAGCACCGCTTTGCCGCTGTCCAGATCAACAGGCACCGAAATGTGGTCATGTATCGCTAGCCAGTGGCCATTGGTCTTACGGTAGCACTCGGTGAAGCGCACCCACGCGTCGAATTTCTGTCCATTCTTTAGTGTTCCAGTCATGCGCTCCAGGCCGCGGCTAAAGGCTACAGTGTCGCCCGCAATGATGTTCAGGTCGCGATATTCGACGTCAATCGCCCCCTGAAACTGGTCTAGGAATTCCTTATAGTCCTTCTTATACGCTTCGAACCCGGTGTATTGCAGCGGCGGCACGATGTCAAACGACACCAGAGCTTGCCCCGGTTCGTAAATGGACATGATTCCATCGAGGTCCCTGGCACGGAAGGCTTTGGTCCACCTGTCTAACAACTTCCGGATTTCTGCGTCATCGTTCGCAGCGGTGTGTGCCTTCGGCATCCACAGAAGCAACACCGACGCAAGCGTCAGCACATAAAACACAAAGAACTTTCTCATTGTCGGCTCTCCTTTCCTTCCCATGATTACGCGGGAACTGATCCAGGCAGTAGTGACTATGCGCGGAGGATCCACGGAACGGGGTCGATTATCTGGTGGAGAGTTCGGCGGAGTCAAGCCAACTGCATCAGGTTCATCGGTTGCGGAGCGGATCCGACGATTCTGGACGGGTACTCGGAACGTAGCGTCCCGGGCACATTGGAATCCTCATCACGGTCCCCGATTGAAGCGTGGGTAGGCAGGTGGGATCCCAGTTAGAAAAGCAAAAGGCGAAAAGCGAAAAGCGATCGCTCGAAAACTCGGGATGAGAGTGGCTTTCGTGGTGGGAGCTATTTTTACTGGCGCTGAAAGTCGCAGAACCCGAGTACGGGGCACCCTGCGCGCAGAACAACGTGCCTGCCTCAGCGCCTTTAACAAAACGCGCGTCCGATAAAGCACTAGGGTCATCCGGCCAGGTTGCGCAGCGCTCGATCCAGATCGGTTCCAAGGTCCTCGCCGTGCAATCGGCGACGAAGTTCATCGGTGGACACTCGGACCTGCTCAGTGGCGGCGTCACCGTGCGCGACCGTTCGGGAGGTTTTGGTTAAAGGAGGACAAGACCGATGGAACCGTTGCTCCGTCTTTGCGTATAGGTGGTTGTGGAGGATTGGGGATGGAGATGCGCGGGTGGGTGGAGACGGTGGGGCGGGATTTTGGGTATGCGCTGCGGACTTTGCGGCGGAGCCGAGGGTTTGCGGTGGTGGCGGCGCTGACGTTGGCGCTGGGGATTGGCGCGAACACGGCAATTTTTACATTGCTGGACCAGGTGTTGCTGCGCTTGCTGCCGGTGAAAAACCCGCAGCAGCTGGTGCTGCTGACCATGCGCGGGCACCATTACGGCAGCAACTGGGGCGGAAACGCGATTTCTTACCCGATGTACCGGGATTTTCAGGATCACAACGAGGTCTTTTCGGGGATGTTCTGCCGCTTTCCGGACCATGTCAGCTTGACGTTCGGCGGACAGTCGGAGCGAGTGGCGGCGGAACTGGTTTCCGGGACGTATTTCCCGGTGCTGGGCGTCAGCACGGTGCTGGGACGGGCGTTCACGCCGGACGACGATCGGGTGCGCGATGGGCATCCGCTGGTGGTGCTGAGCTACGACTACTGGAAGCAGCGGTTTGGGGGCGATGCGCAGATTGTCGGGAAGACGGTGCTGGTGAACAACTACCAGATGACGATTATCGGGGTGGCGCAACCGGGATTTGACGGCGTGGAGCTGGGGTATGCCACCAAGATTTTCGTTCCGGTGATGATGCAGAAGGAAATCATCATCGGGAACGACAAGATGCTGACCGACCGAAGGTCGCGCTGGGTGAATGCGTTTGGGCGGCTGAAGCCGGGAGTTTCCGTGACGAAGGCGAAAGCTTCGCTGCAGCCGTTCATGCACTCGATGCTGGAGATGGAGGTCAAAGAGGCGGCGTTTCGCAATGCGTCGGCATACGACCGGGAACAATTCCTGAAATGCTGGATCGATTTGTGGCCGGGATCGCAGGGGAGAGCGCAGTTGCGGGCGGAGCTGTCCACGCCGCTGTGGGTGCTGATGGCCACCACGGGGATGGTGCTGCTGATCGCTTGCGCGAATATCGCGAATTTGCTGCTGGCGCGAGCGACGGGAAGGCAGAAAGAGATTGCGGTGCGGCTGGCGATGGGGGCCACCCGCGGACGCATCGTTTCGCAATTGCTGATCGAGACTTTGTCGCTTTCGGCGCTGGGCGGGATTTTGGGACTGGCGCTGGCCTTTTGGGCGGACAAGGCGCTGATGGCGATTTATCTGCCGTCGGACACCAATGGCTTGAATATTTCGACGGCGCCGGACTTCCGGATTTTGTTGTTTACGCTGGCGGTTACGGTGGTGACCGGAATCGTTTTCGGATTGGCGCCGGCCCTGCAGGCCACGCGACCGGATGTGGGGCGGACGTTGAAGGATCAAGCGGGCGCGGTGGTGGGCGGAGGGCACGGGAGGCTGCGCAACGCGCTGGTGGTCACGCAGGTGGCCATGTCGCTGCTGCTGCTGATCGGCGCGGGATTGTTTTTGCGGAGCCTGAAGAATTTGAGCAACCTGGGCCCCGGGTTTCGCGCGGAGCGGCTGGTGGGATTCAACATCGATCCCTCGCTAAACGGCTATTCGGTGCCGCGGCTGAAAAATTTCTACCAGCAATTAACGGACAACCTCAGCTCGCTGCCGGGAGTGCAATCGGTTGGGCTGGCTTCCATGCGCATTATGGAAAACAACGAGTGGGACAGCTCGATGACGGTGGAGGGTTACACGGCGCCCAAGCCGGAGGATCGGGCGCAACCTTATATGAACATGATTGGGCCGGGCTACTTCGCGACCATGGGCATTCCCATTGTGGCCGGTCGCGACTTTCGCTTGAGCGACGATCGGGAAATGAAACGAGAAAATCTTAGCGATGAACCGGAGAATGAACGCTGGACTCCGACGGCGGTGATGATCAACGAGAAGTTCGCGCGAAAATACTTCGCGGGGCGCAATCCCGTTGGAATGCACGTGGGATTCGGCAGCGATCCGGGAACGCCGACGCAAATGGAGATTATCGGGGTGGTGAAGGACGTGAAGTATACGAACTTGCGCGACGAGATTCCGGAGCAGGCATTTATTCCGTACATGGGCAGCCGGTTTGTCAGCGACATGACGGTGTACCTGCGGACGACCGGGGAGCCGAACCAGTTGATGACCTCGATACGCGCGAAGGTGCGGGAGATGGATGCGAATCTGCCGATCTATGCGATGCGCACGATGGACGAGCAGATCAGCAATTCGCTTTCGACCGAGCGGATGATCGCGAGTTTGTCGACCGTGTTTGGATTTGTGGCGACGATGCTGGCGATTATCGGGCTGTACGGGGTGATGTCGTACAGCGTGTCGCAGCGCACGCGGGAAATTGGGATACGCATGGCGCTGGGGGCGGAGCAGCTCAAGGTGATCGGGATGGTGATGCGCGAAGTGCTGCTGCTGATCGCGATTGGGGTGGGCCTGGGCGTGCCGGCGGCGCTGGCGCTCACCAGCGTGGTGAAGAGCCAGCTTTATGGATTGCAGGCGCATGATCCGTGGACCTTGGGATTGGCGACGGCGTTGTTGGTGTTGGTGGCGTGCGCGGCGGGGTACGTGCCTGCGCTGCGGGCCAGCCGGGTCGATCCGATGAAGGCGCTGCGTTACGAGTAAATCCAGGCGCTTGGCTGGAAGCCGCGGGTTTGCAGGCGCGACTGTCAGAACGGAGTTGTGAGCGGCCTGCCAGCGCCCTGCTACACTAGAGCAATGGCAGCGATTCTTTGCGCGGTTGCACTATTTTTCTTTCCACCCGAGAATCACGAAGCCGCAAGCCTGGCGGCGCGCATGGAAGCGCGTTATCGGAGCGCGAAAACTCTGCAAGCCACCTTTCTGGAGCGTTATTCGGAGAACGGGAGCGTGCTTCGCGCGGAATCCGGAATCGCCTACTTCCGCCGGTCGGGGAAAATGCGCTGGGAATACGAGCGCCCGGAAAGAAACTTGTTTCTGGTGGACGGCAAAAGCGCCTGGTTCTATGTGCCTACCGATCATACCGTTACTCGCGTGCCGGCCAAGCAAAGCGGAGATTTGCGCACGCCGCTGGCATTGCTGGCCGGCCAGATGAAGATTTCGCGCATTTGCGCGCGGGTCGAATTCGCGGAAGGGGAGAAGCCGCTGCAGGAAGGAGATGCGGTGCTGCATTGCCGGGTGCGAGCACAAAAGCAGAGCCGGGGTTCGAGGGAATCGGAAAATGCCCTGGAAGTATCCGAAAGCGACGAGATTGTTTTTGAAGTTGTGCGCGATAGCGGGGAGTTGACCCGCCTGATCGTGCGTCAAGCAGGCGCCGTGGAGGTGGAATTTCGCTTCGAGAACTGGCGCTTCGATCCCGCGATCCCGGAAAGCATGTTCCGGTTTGAGCCGCCCGCGGGGGTGGCCATCGTTAACGGGGAGTCCGCGGACGAAAAGACCCCATCGAACTAGATCACACCTGGTCGGCAGCCCGTCGGTGCTATTCAATTAGCGGCCAACCTCAGCGCGCTTCACCGCATATCAATCAGATGAGGTAAACTAAAGACTTATGGCTGAGTTTGTGTGCCGCGTGGCAGACGCCAACGGCCGCGTATTTTCGCATATAGAGGCTGCCAGTTCGACCACCGAGGCGCGCCAGAAGCTGGCCGACCGCGGCCTGTACGTCTATGCGGTCGATCAGCGCAACCGGTTTTTGTCCGGACTGTTCCGGCGCCGCGAGCGCGCGGTGGGCGGCAGCGATTTTTTGATCCTGAACCAGCAGTTCAATACGCTGATCAAGGCCGGTCTTCCGATTCTTCGCGCCCTGGATTTGCTGGCCGACCGCGCTTCCTCTCCGAAGCTGCGTCCGGTGATCTCGCAGATTCGCGACCGGGTGCGCGAGGGTAGATCGCTCTCCGAAGCCATCACCGAAGCGGGCTCCTTTTCCAAGGTGTATTCGACGGCGATCCTGGCCGGAGAGAAAAGCGGAAATTTGTCCGGCGTCCTCGAGTATTACATCGCCTACCAGAAGGTCACCACCGGGGTACGCAAGAAAATCCTCGCGACGCTGGTGTATCCGGCGCTTTTGATCGTAATGGCTACGACCATCGTCTCCTACCTGGTCACCGCGGTGATCCCCAAATTCGCTACTCTTTATAAGGATCTCAATGTGACGCTGCCCGGGCCCACCCGTTTTTTGATTGCGCTGACGGTGGAATATCGCTTGGCCTTTCTCGGCGGCGTAGCGTGTCTCGCGCTATTTGTGGCCGGAGTCTATTTTTGGTCGCGTTCCGAGGAAGGCGGCGTGGCGTTTGATCGCTTGAAATTTCGTTTGCCTGTGATCGGGGACACTCTGCTGAAATTTCAAATGGCCCAGTTCGCCCGCACCCTGGCCACGTTGTTGACCGGCGGAACTCCGCTGGTGGCCGGCTTGCAGACCGCTTGCGACTCTATTTCCAGCAAGTTGGTGCGCGAGGCGGTTTCCGATGCCACGCAAATGGTCCGGGAAGGAGAATCGTTGCATCACGCGCTGGCCTCTAAACGGGTGGTGCCCGTTCTGGCGCTGGATATGATTGAAGTGGGCGAGTCCAGCGGAGCGCTGGCCCCGATGCTGACCAGCGTGGCCGAATTCTACGAAGAGGAAGTGGGTTTGCGGCTGGGTGCGCTGGTCTCGTTTATCGAGCCTGCAATTCTGGTGTTTATGGGCGCTTTGGTCGCCTTCATTTTGATCGCTTTATATTTGCCGATTTTCTCGTTCTCGGCCTCCGGAACGGGAGGCTAAGGATTCATGGCTACCACGGAACATTCCAACGTAATCGCGGGCATCAGCAGCGCGGCCGACGAGCAGCACGAACGCGAAGTGGCGCGCAAACTGGCCGAGCGCTATCGCTATGCGTTCGTCGACCTGCGCGAGCATCGCATCGACCCCGAATTGTTTCGCACCATCCCCGCGGACTTGATGTTCCGCTACAACTTTGTGCCGCTGGAATCCCACGACAACGTGCTGTCCATCGCCGCCGCCGACCCCGGCCAGGTGCAGATGAGCGACGAGCTTCCGCTGCTGCTGGGCAAGAAGCTCTCCATTAAGGTGGCCACGCCGCGGCAGATCGCCGACCTGCTCAAACGCACGGAGCAGTCGCAGCGCGTTCTGGAGCAGGCCACAGAGGCGTTCACGCTGCAGGTAGCCAAGGACGAAGAGGAGAGCGAAGAGACCATTTCCGGGGACCGGCTGACGCGCGACACCACGGTCAGCCCGGTGGTGCGGTTGGTGGAAACCATCATCTTCACCGCGCTTGAGCGCCGCGCCAGTGACATTCACATCGAGGCGCGCGATACCGAAGTGGCGGTGAAATACCGTATCGACGGCGTGCTGCAGCACGCCATGCAGCCTATCGCCAAGGAATGGCACTCCACGGTACTTTCCCGCATAAAAGTGCTCAGCGACCTGGACATCGCAGAACGCCGCGTGCCGCAGGACGGCCGCTTCCGCGTGAAGTACAAAGGCCGCTTCATCGACCTGCGCGTTTCGATTATGCCCGCCAGCCACGGCGAAGACGCGGTTCTGCGCGTGCTGGATAAGGAAACCCTTTCGGAAAAATTTCAGAGCCTCAACCTGGACGTGGTGGGCTTTTCGCAGGAAGAGACCCGCCGCTTCCGGCGTTACATTCGCGAACCCTATGGCATGGTGCTGGTTACCGGGCCAACCGGCTCGGGCAAGACCACCACGCTGTACGCGGCGGTCAACGAGATCAAGACCGACGAAGACAAGATTGTTACCATCGAAGATCCCGTCGAATACCAGCTTCGCGGCATCACGCAGATTCCCGTGAACGAGAAGAAGGGACTGACCTTCGCACGCGGCTTGCGCTCCATCTTGCGGCATGACCCCGATAAAATCATGGTCGGCGAAATTCGCGACCAGGAAACGGCGCAGATCGCCATCCAGTCCGCGCTCACCGGCCACCTGGTTTTTACCACCGTGCACGCCAATAACGTGACCGACGTAATCGGCCGGTTTATTAACATGGGTGTCGAGCCCTATAACTTCGTTTCGGCGTTGAACTGCATCATGGCGCAGCGCCTGGTGCGCGTGGTTTGTCCCAATTGCAAAAGACCGCGAAAATATACGGCGGAAGAAATGGCCGAAGCCGGACTCGATCCGGCGCTATGGTCCCCGGTAACGCTGGTGGAGGGCGCGGGATGCCTGGAGTGCTCCGGCACCGGATTCCATGGCCGCACCGCCATCTGCGAACTGCTGGACCTGACCGATCGTATCCGCGAGATGATCGTGGATCGCCGGCCAACCTCCGAGATCAAACGTATCGCGCGCGAAGAAGGCATGATCACGCTCCGCGAAAGCGGCTTGGCCAAAATAAAATTGGGTATCACGACGTTAAAAGAAATCAACAAGGTGACCTTCGTTGAGTAGCATTTCCACGCTTCGGCAGACCGACGCCGGCGAAAGAGGTCTGTTCAACCGCCTTTCGCGCTGGCTCGACGCCATGCCCCATCCGCACGTAGCGATCGAGTTTTCACCAGATCGCATCGCCGCCGCGCGTTGGAAGGGCACTAGCGTGGACGATTTCACCATGGAAACATTGCCCCCCGCCGCTCTGGTGCCCTCCGCGGTGGAGGGCAACGTGATTCATGGCAGCGCCTTGAAGACCGCCATGGCCAACATCGTCAGCCGGCTGCGGGCCAAAGATCAGGACGTCGCGCTGATCCTTCCGGACCCGATTATTCGCGTCTTTGTGCAGCATTTTGAGGAGTTCCCGCGGTCCCCTCAGGAAGCCATACCGATGCTGCGCTGGAAATTGAAAAAGAGCATCCCCTTCGAGGCCGATGAAACGGTAATTTCTTACATGCGCCAGCCCGCGCGCGGGGAGGGCGTGGACATTGTCACCGCGCTGGCCCGCTTGCGCATTCTGCGCGAATACGAGTCCTTGGCCGAAGGCGCCAGCTTGCATCCCGGCGTGGTGTTGAGCTCGTCGCTGGCCGCGGTGTCCTTACTGGACGGCCAGAAAGCCACCTTATTGGCCCGTGTCTCCGGCATCGCGCTGACCACCGCCATCGTGCGCGGTGGTGTGCTCTGTGGCTACCGCTGCACTGAACTCCCCGCGCATAGCGGCGACATCACACCGAAAATGCTGCTGGACGAAATTTATCCGGTGGCCGCCTATTACCAGGACACCTGGGGCGAAGGCATTGGCTCGGTGCGGGTGGCGGGTTTGGGTGCTCGGCTTCCGGATTTTGTTTCGCCGCTGGAATCCGAGTTCCACTGTACGGTAACTTCGTTACTCCACGCCGCGGTTTCCGATGGCCGGATACCCCATCACGCGCGGCAGTTGGCGGACCGCGAGGCCGATGGTTTGGTCGGCTGGATGATGCATCGAAACTAAGCGCAAATCCAGGAACCCACAAGGTATGAAGGTTCGTTTAAACGTAGCGACTAATCCGTTGCAGACCCACCGCAAGTTTCTCGCCCTGGCGGGTCTGATTGGTTTTGTCGGCGGCCTGGTTTTCCTGGGCCTGGGCTGGCACGTGTACTCCGTCCTCAAATCGAATGAAGCTCGCCGCGCGCGGGCTGCCGCGGTGCGCCAGGAAATGGTCGGCCTGATGGGCCAGCGCGACGAATTGGAGAATTTCTTCAAGGAAGACCGCAACGCCCGTCTCAACGAGCGTTCCCTTTTTCTCAATTCCTTGATTGACGAGCAAAGTCTCAATTGGACGCAGATGTTCATGGACCTCGAGAAGATTCTTCCGACCGGCGTCCGGTTGGTCAGTATCGAGCCGGCCCACGAGAAAGGGCAGGTGCTGGTAAAGCTTCACGTTGGCGCCATCAGCGATGAAGCCAAGCTCAAGTTCCTTCGCGCCCTGGAAGGTTCGCCGGCCTTCAAGGATGTCAAGGAAGATCACGAAAATGTCATCGAGGCGCAACCCGGAAGCGCCGATTTGGATCGTCTGCAAATCCAATTAACTGTTATTTACGTGAGAAGCTGATGCGCCGCGATTTCAAAAACAAAAGGCGCGCGATTGTTGTGCTGCTGGTGTTGCTCATCGGGGCGGACATAGCCCTCTGCGCGTACAGCTGGAACCTGGCTTCGGCGCAAAGTGCCCAGCAAGAGTTAACCCTGTTGACCAGGAATCGCGAATTGCTGAAAAAAGACATCCAGCGCGCCGAGGAAATCCGCAGCCATATTCCGGCCATTCAAAAGGATTGCGACGCTTTCGAGCACTCTTTATTCCCAGAAACCAGCGGGTATTCGATGGTAAGCGCCGAACTGGGCGCCCTGGCCGCCAGTTCCGGACTGCGCTTGGACAGCCGCGCATTTAACGCCAAACCCGTGAAAGGGCGGGACCTCACCGAACTGAGTATCTCGGCCCAGGTAACTGGCGATTATCGCGGCGTGGTGCGATTCCTGAATGGCTTGCAACGTTCCCACAATTTCTATGCGGTCGAAGGTCTTTCCGCGCGGTCTTCGAGCCAGCAGCAAAACGCTCGCGGCGCTTTGCAGGTGACCGTGCACATCAAAACTTATTTCCGGGCCGCCTGATGAACCAAAAGAATCAGATCGCCCTACTGGCTATATTGATGCTCGTTGCCGCCGCCGTTTTCTATTACGACAGTAAAGGCAGCCTGTCCTTCCCCGGAAAGTCATCGTCATTCGCCTCCAAGACCTACTCGCCCCTTCCGGTCGAGAATCCCGAGCTGCAGCGCTGGAAACTCGATGCCAGCCGCCGCACCGAGTACAAAAGCAGCGGCCGCGATTTGTTCAGCCAGGTTCTGCCTCCACCGCCCACGCGCCCCAAGCCGCAGCTTGCACCTGATCCGGGACCCCAGGTTCCGGCGGAGCCTCCACCGCCCACGCTGCCTGCCAACATGAAATATTTCGGGTTTGGCACGGTGCCCAATGGGACAGCCAAACGCGCCTTTCTGACCGATGGCGAAGAGGTTTATATCGTGGGCGAGGGCGACACCCTACTGGGGCGATTCCGCATCCTAAGAATCAGTAACGCTAGCCTGGAGTTTGAGGAAATGGGTTCAGGAAGGCGCAACTCTGCCGCTCTGGATGAGCAAGCTGCGCCGCCTGCGTGAACATCGTGAACCTAATGAGCATCGTAAACATCCTGCCGGCTTTGAGAAATCGCCGCCGCAGCTCCGCCGCCAATTCCGAAAGAGGATTTGCGCTGATGATGGTCATGTTCATGACCACAATTTTGCTTCTGAGTGCCATCGCCGCCGCACCCTATATCCGCACGGAACGGCAGCGCGAAAGAGAAGACGTGATGATCTGGCGCGGCAAGCAGTACGTCCGCGCGATCAAGCTGTATTACCTGAAGACTGGGCGTTTCCCGACGTCGGTTGACGATCTGACCAAGGCCAAGTTGGGCAGCCTTCGTTTCATGCGCCAAGCCTACAAGGATCCGATGAACAAGGAAGATGGTTCCTGGCGATTCATCTATGTTGGTCCCGCCGGCCAGCTGATTGGCAGCCTGAAGCCGCCGCAGACGATGCAAATACCGGGACTGGGCGCGCCCGCCGGAGCCAACCCGCAACAGACCGCCGCGCCTGGATCCTCGGGAACCGCGCAGTCTTCGCCTCCGCAAACGGGCTCGCAGCCAGCCGCGACACAAAACGGAACGAATCCAACTCCACCCGGCCAGGGGGCGCCCGCCTCGGCCAGCGCCGCTGACGATGCCGCCAATGCTGCCGCCAACGCTGCTCCATCCGGCCTGATCAACTCCGATAGTCCGGTGCTGGGCGGAAACATTATTGGTGTCGGCAGCAAAGTCAACCGTCGGTCCATCATCGTCTACGACAAGGCCAAGAATTACCGCCTTTTTGAATTCGTTTGGAATCCCTCAAAAGATATGGCCAATGCGATGAATCAGCAGATCGCCGCGCCCAATCCCAACCCGCAGGGAACGGCTCCAGGGCGGACGGGATTCGGGCAGAGCAGCTTGGGGCAACAAAACAATCAGCAAAATAATCAGCAGAATCAGCCGGGTAATCCGCCGCCCGACATGCCTTTACCCTCGCCACCTCCGGATCCTAATCCTCCGCAGTAGGCCAAGATCTCGCGGTATTCAGGGTTTGCTCGAAACTAGAACTGCGCTGCAGGCGCCGCCGTGTTCGCGGTTGCGCTGATATGTGGAGTCGCTGCCGCGGCAGTGCTGGCGGCTGGGGATCCGCTGGCCTTCCGCCGGTTATAGGTCTGCTTCACCCGCCGAACGTACGATACGGTCTCCGCAAAGGGCGGCACCCGCTGTCCGTAACGCTGCACCCGTTCCGGCCCGGCATTGTAAGCCGCTAGCGTCAGCGCCAGGTCGTTCTTGTACAGCAGCAGTAGATCGCTAAGATAGTGCGTCCCGGCGTCGATATTTTCCCGCGGGTCGAAGATATTCTTCACGCCCAGGCGCGTCGCGGTCGTGGGGAGAAGCTGCATCAGTCCGCGCGCGTTGCGGCGTGAAGTAGCCCTGGGGTCGAAGTTCGATTCGGCGGCAATTACGCTGGTGATCAGATCGGCGTCGACGCTGTACCGCTTGGCGGCCGCCTGGATCAACTCACCAAACGGTTCCTGCGACGCTTGCGCCTGCGGCACGGGTATAAAGACTTCCTCGGGTTCAATCCCCAGGACCTGATCGGCCGGCACATCGGCGGTGCCGCCTTTCATCTGCAGATGATATGTGCCGCCAAGAAGTTGATATCCGGTTACCGCCAGGCGCTGCCCGCCGCGCAGCACCACATATTCCGCGCGAGAACACGGCGCCATCAAAGCGACACACAACGCGCTCCAGCCCAACTGCTTCAGCCACACGAGGCGACCTCCCGCAGCGCAAACTGCTCAATCGCTGCGGCTACGCCATTATGGTCATTCGATGCGGTTTCGTGCCAGCCAAAAGTTTTTAACTCCGCAACGCAGTTGCCCATCACCACCGGAATCCCCGCAAACGAGAGCATTTCCACGTCATTGTGGTTGTCTCCGATGGCCATTACTTCTTCGCGCGCCAGACCGCGCAACGTGGCCCACTCCGCAAGCGCCGCCCCTTTGGAGCATTGCGGATGAATGACGTCGATCATGGCGAAGTCGCGGCTCTGGTACACCGTCGCCGCCACCCCAAATGTCCCGTCCGCCTGCGCGGCGCGCAGCAGCTCTTCCGCCTCGCGCATTGGCGCCACTTTGCCGGACAGCATCACTTGCAGGGGATCTTCCGTAAGGCAACTTTCCAGCGGCACGGCCTGTCCCAGAAACTCCTTATTGCGCGCGTAATATGCGGAACGAATGGGATCGTCCGTCGCAAACGTTTCGAGAACGACCTGGTTTGCGCCCGGCCGGTCGAACACCACCCCGCAACTGTCCCGCCACGCCCTGGTCATCCCCAAGACCCGCGCCGCGGTTTCCCTGGGCAGCAGATGCCGTAGATGCGTCTTTCCGTCTTGCGTGCGAATCAGCGCTCCGTTACTGACGATCATGGTAAGCGGCGCGCCAATTTCCAGCGCAATCGGCATGGCGAAATCGTATCGCCGTCCGGTGACCAGCGCGACCTCGATCCCCCGCCGGGTAGCTTCCGCAACGGCCGTGCGATTGGCCTCCGGCAGCTTCCAACGGCTGTCCAGCAAGGTCCCGTCAATATCCAGCGCAATCAGCTTAATCGCCATGCTCTCATTGTACCGTGGATTGGATGTGGTTTCGGTTGTCTGCGTTCGCCGCGGCTCCGCGTCCGAATCGCAAAAGCGCCTGTGCTAGACTTTCCGTTTCATGCTGACCGATGCCAAGACCATGGAGCTGGAATGCTCCGAATGTGGCAAAAAGTATGACGCTGCTCTCGAGCAGCACTT
>DATGEY010000093.1:0-89614 GCA_035309625.1 Candidatus Acidiferrum sp. | reverse complement strand
AGGATCGCGCCCCAGGAGCAGACGAAGTCGAGCAGCTGGTTTCCGTCGGCGTCGTAGAGATATTGACCCTCGCCGCGCTCGATGATCAGCGGCTCGCCGCCCACCGAGCGGAACGCCCGCACCGGGCTGTTGACGCCACCGACAAGAAGCTTGCTGGCACGATCAAAGATTTCGCGAGAGCGGCGCCGCTCGCGGTGCAAAGTTGGCTTTGGTGCGCTCATGGGTTATGGCTCACGATAGCACGGGAAACGGCCGGCGACATTTGCCACGCTTTTTCCACCTCCCAGCTTTTTCCACCGCCCCGTCTTGTCATCCCGAGCGAAGCCGATCTTTAGGAGGTGGGGACTTCAAGTCCCCACCCAAGCGCAGGCAAAAAAACGGGACTTCAGCCCTGAAGAAACCTTTCCAATCCAATTCCCTCTTCCGCACGCCAACGCGAAAACAGCAAGCCTCAGGAGCGCACATACACCGCCGCACGCTGCTGCAATCACGATGGCCAGAAACCGCCATTCACCGATGTCCACGTGAGACGCTGGCGAAACTTAGAACCTGAGGATCGGACCGAAGGTTATGCGCAGGTTGTTGTGCGCGCCGTTGTTGAAGTAGATTTCGTCCCCGAATTCAAGGCGCAATCCCACCGGGCCGAGACTTGCCTCCACTCCTGCTCCCGGATACATGGCCAGGTTCAAGCTGGAGGCACGAATACCCAGGAGCGTGCTCTCAAAAGACGTAAGCGGGAGGAGGCTTGGGCTGAGCCGGAAATCGACAAAGCCGCCTTTCAGCGTGACGAAAGGACGCAATCGGCCCTTCCCCGGCTGGAGAGCAGGCCCGAACAAGCCATGCGTGACACCGATCGACGTGCGTCCGATGGCAGCGATATTGCCGTTGGTAATGTTGGTGTACGCCTCCGGGACGTTGATCCCGTAATCGTACGCCAGTTCGCCTTCCATCATCACTTTGCGATGAATGCGGTAGCCGAAGCGTCCGCCCAGACCGAAATTGCTGGTGCTGGTCTGGGAAATGCCGAGGTAATCGAGAAATAGGCCGGCCTCGACGCGCTCCTGGGCCAACAACGGAGGAGAAGCTGCGCACAAAAGAAACGTTACGAGGATGGGAGCGAACTTGCGCAACACAGCGTGCACCTCCTGGGCCTTACTAAATAGCCGGGCATACATGAGATGAAGTACCCCTTCCTAAGTGCGAAAGCGAAGCCCTCAGCGGCGGAAGAGCCTGTGTGGCAACCTCTTTTTTCGTCAGGGCACGGCTTTAGCCGTGCCGTAACGGACGCAAAATCAATAAGGCTTTAGCCGCTGAGGGCTTCGCTCTCAGGTTTTCACACAGACTCGGAAGCCGCTCTCTGTTCTCGATTTTGCGGCACTGCTGAACCAGTTCCAAAACGGGACGAAAATATCTCTTGACAAGAGCTAACCAAATGGTATAATATCCCATGAAATACCAGCAAGCCCTCCTAACTCCTTTCCTTCCCGCACTTGCGCGAAAAATCACCTTTCAAAAGAACCTTAACGGCGAAAAATTAGCAGCCGCGTCCGCGAGCCCGCTATCTACCTTTAGAATCAACACTTGCAAAAGTGTATCAAAACAAAGGACTTTAAGTGCCTTCAGAATCAACACTTATGCAAAAACCGGGGGGAGGGGGGAGGGTCAAACGCCACCCGCGACACTCCGCAGCGGCTACATGTGCCGCTACGTAACGGCGAAAAGGTCACTGCAGGTTGGCCAGGACGGCAACGTCGAATTTTGAATAGTACTTCTGCACGTCGCCGGCACCGTGCTTGGCGCGGAATTTCTCGGCCACGGACGCCACCTGTTTGGGGTCGGTGACCGGAACCGCTCTGAGTTCGGCTGTGTCGTGGCCCGCATCGATGCGGATGGACGGTTTCTCGAGCACGTTCTTGTACCACTGTGTATCCGACCCGTTCACCGGTAAGAGATAGAGCGTACCGTCTTCCAAGACGAACCAGACCGGGACGGAGATGGGGTGCCCTGACTTTCTGCCCGTCACCGTGATGCTTATCTCGTTTAATCGGGACAGGCGGTTTTTTAGTGCATCGTTCGATGGCGGGTTGTTGCTCATGTTGACCGTCCTCTCTTCATCCTACGCGCATGGGCTGGTAAGGGTAAACGGTCCGCGGCCGCTGAAGAGAAGAGCGAGGGCGAGAGGGGAACGACGGGTGGAGATCCACGACCACGGGCGCGGGTCTTTGGTAGACTATGCGGCCATGAAAACCTTGTTGCTTCGCACCCTTTGCGTAGTGATGTTCCTGGCTGCTCGCGTAGCCGCTCAAGATGTCATCCCCCTCTACCCTGGCAACGCGCCAGGCTCGACGCCGGAGAACTATCCGGAAAAACAATACTTCTCGAAAACGTGGAACACGGAAGTGGTGGCCAATGTGACCAAGCCGACCCTGACCGTTTTCAAGCCCGCGGCGGAGTTGAAAAACGGGACGGCGGTGGTGATCTGCCCAGGCGGCGGATTTATGGCGCTGTCCATCAATAGCGAGGGCAACGATGTTGCGAAATATTTGACGGACAGAGGCGTGACGGCCTTTGTGTTGAAATACCGCCTGGCACATTCCGGCGAGGACGCCACCCAGGAATTTACGGAGTTGTTTAAGGACAGGCAGAAATTTCAAGAACTCATAGGAAAGGTGGTTCCCTTGGCCGTCGCGGATGGGTTGGCTGCGGTCACTTACGTTCGCCAGCATGCGCCGGAATGGGGGAT
The DNA here is from genome assembly GCA_035309625.1 of Candidatus Acidiferrum sp. GTDB lineage: Bacteria > Acidobacteriota > Terriglobia > Acidiferrales > UBA7541 > Acidiferrum. The sequence continues at coordinate 86,871 of DATGEY010000093.1, read as the reverse complement.
TGCGCCGGAGCGTGTGGGGATTATTGGCTTCTCCGCTGGTGGAACGGTGGCTGCGGGAACGGGCTTCGGTTACGTGGCGGAAGGCCGACCGGCCTTTGTAGCGCCGATTTATGCGGCGGCGGCGAGGTTTAAGGATGGCGCGGTTCCGGCGGATGCGCCGCCCCTGTTTGTTGCGGCGGCCACCGATGATCAGCTGGGACTGGCGCCGGAAAGCGTTGCGCTGTACGAGAAGTGGGCGGCGGCGCACAAATCGGCGGAGCTGCATATGTATGCGAAGGGCGGCCACGGATTCGGAATGCGGAAGCAGGACCTGCCTACGGATCATTGGATCGACAGGTTTGCGGATTGGCTGCAGTTACAAGGGTGGTTGAAGAAGTGAGAACGGGAGACGCGGCGTCCTGGCGAGGCTCACGGTAAACTTGCGCTGTAAGGGCTTGCGATTGGTGAAATCAGATGGAATTTGGGTGGGCGGGACAAAAAGAGAGGCGCTCAGTAAGCTCACAAGCGCCTCCATACTGCTTCAACGTAAACCGTACCTCACTGGATCACCTCCTTCTCGGCGGGAACGCCGATGTCGACAAGAGTGTCGAGTGCCCCGATTATAGCGCGGGATGGAAGATGGTTCACCTCAGATTCTGAAGCCGATCTCTGTTGCGGATTTTGCGGCACGGTTGAAACCCGCCTGTGTCGCACAGGCAACCCTTACGTGGAGGAGAAAGAGTCCCCATGCAAAACCGGCGTATGCGGCACCCGGCCGGCAAGAAAAGCGGGTCCCTCGGCTGCGCTCGGGATGACGAATTTGTTTTACTCGCGGGTTTCGCCGGTTTCGCTTTGCGCTGTTGCGTTGCGCGCTGTGCGCTGACAAAGCAGCGGCGCTCGCGGGGCGCTCGCTAGCCAGTCTAAAGACTGGCCGCCACAGGGCTAGCGGCCGACCATTTTTTGCAGGTGCTCGGGGTAGCGAGCGCCTTGCACCGCGATCTTTGAGGCGGCGGTCTCCAGTTCGCGGAGATCGTCGGGCGAAAGTCTGACGTTAACAGCTCCGTTATTTTCTTCGAGCCGATGCAGCTTGGTGGTGCCCGGAATCGGCACCATCCACGGTTTCTGCGCAAGCAGCCACGCCAGTGCGACCTGCGCCGGCGTCACTTTCTTCTGTTGCGCAAATCTGCCAAGCAAATCCACCAGCGCCTGATTCGCTTTCCGGTTTTCCGGCGTAAAGCGCGGGACGATGTTACGGAAATCGTTTTTGTCGAACTGCGTGTCTTCGCTGATCTTGCCGGTGAGGAAGCCTTTGCCCAGAGGGCTGAAGGGAACGAAGCCGATGCCGAGTTCCTCGAGCGTCGGGATCACTTCCTTTTCCGGTTCCCGGGTCCATAGCGAATATTCGCTTTGCAGCGCGGTGACCGGCTGGACTTTGTGTGCGCGGCGGATGGTCTGCACGCCCGCTTCGGAAAGCCCGAAGTGCTTCACCTTGCCTTGCTGAATCAGATCCTTCACCGCTCCGGCGACGTCTTCAATGGGCACCTCGGGGTCCACGCGGTGCTGATAGAAGAGATCGATGACATTGGTCCGCAGGCGCTTCAGCGAGGCTTCGGCGACTTCCTTGATGCGCACGGGCCGGCTATCCAGGCCAACCTGTTTACCGGTGGCCGGATCGAGTTTGAAGCCGAACTTGGTGGCGATGACCACTTGGTCGCGGAAGGGAGCGAGGGCTTCACCGACGAGTTCTTCGTTGGTGAACGGGCCGTAGACTTCGGCGGTGTCGAAGAAGGTGACGCCGCGTTCCACGGCGGCGCGGATCAGGGAGATCCCGTCCTTCTTGTCCATGGGGGGGCCGAAGCCGAAGCTCATGCCCATACAGCCCAAGCCGAGAGCGGAAACCTCCAGGTTGCTTTTTCCGAGTTTGCGTTTTTGCATGGTTTCTCCCTGCGAGTACATGTTACGGCGACGCTGGAGTTGGTGGCAAACGATTCTGAGGGGAGAAAGAAAAAAGAGAAAACAGGTCCCTCGGTTGCGCTGGGATGACAATACCATGTGAGGCAGACGCGGTACCGAGTAGATGCGGCGCCGAGTAGACATTGTGCCGAGATGGGGCGCAGCGGTGCTGCGCCCCTACGGTGGGACGCGATTGGCGGCGAACTATCTAGCAGTGCTTTAGCCAGCGGGCGGCTTGCTTGGCGTGGTAGGTGAGGATTATGGAGGCGCCGGCTCGCTGGATGCTGGTCAAGATTTCCAGGACGACGCGCTGCTCGTCCAGCCAGCCATTGGCAGCAGCGGCTTTTACCATGGCGTATTCGCCGCTTACGTTGTAGGCACCCACCGGGACGTCGAATTTGTCGCGGACGGCGCGAATTACGTCGAGGTAGGGGAGGGCGGGCTTGACCATGACCATATCGGCGCCTTCTTCCAGATCTAGCGCGACTTCCTTCAGGGCTTCGCGGGCGTTGGCGGGATCCATCTGGTAGCTGCGGCGATCGCCGAATTGCGGGGCGGATTGGGCGGCTTCGCGGAAGGGGCCGTAGAAGCCGGAGCAATATTTGGCGGCGTAAGAAAGAATGGCGATGTTTTCGAATTTGTGTTCGTCGAGTTTTTCGCGGATGGCGGCTACGCGGCCGTCCATCATGTCGGAGGGGGCGACGATATCGGCGCCGGCGCGAGCGTGGGAGAGGGCCTGTTCGGCGAGGATGGCGACGGTGGCGTCATTGGCGACTTCGCCGTGCTCGATTACGCCGCAGTGGCCGTGGTCGGTGTATTCGCAGAGGCAGACGTCGGTGATGATCAGGAGATTGAGATTGGCTTTGCGAATGGCTTCGATGGCGCGCTGGACTACTCCTTGGGAGGAAAGCGAGCTTGCGCCGCGGGAATCTTTGGATTCGGGCAAGCCGAAGAGGATGATTCCGGGAATTCCCAGCGACTCGACTTCCCTGCACTCTTCGACGATTTGATCGGCGGATTGCTGGTAGATGTCCGGCATGGAGCTGACTTGCCGACGGACTTTGCTGCCGGGGCAGACGAACATGGGATAGATGAGACCCGTTGTGGAGAGATTGGTTTCGCGGACGAGGTTGCGGAGAGCTTCTGTGCGGCGGAGACGGCGGGGACGATGAGCTGGGAAGGACATTGGGATTCGCTTAGTTTAGCGCAGGTGGGGCGAGGTTGCTGGAAAATGCGGGAACAAGATCTAACCCAACAAAATCAAGAGCGCTCGCGGGGCGCTCGCTAGCCGGTCTGAAGACCGGCCGCTACACAAATCGGCGGAAAGATGAAGAAGCGAGTGAGATGCGGCGCGGGCACGGGAGTCCCGGGCCCCTACAACAGGAACATGCTGGCCAGCAGGGGCACAGAATCTACAGTTTTGATGTGGGAGCGAAAAACATTTCCAGGGCTTCGATTACGGCGGGGATCGTGGTGTTGGAGGCTTGGACGATGTTGCGGAGGCTGGCTTCGCGCAGGGCGGCGGCGGTTACGGGGCCTACGGCGACCACCGCGGTTTTGCGGTGCTCGTTGGAAATGGAACGGAGGACTTTTCCGCCTTGACCTTCGTCCCAATTGAGAAAATTGCGCACGGCGGAGGGGCTGAAAAAGAGGACGGCGTCCAGGTGGCCGCGCAGGAAATGGTTTTGGCCTTCGCCTTCGGGTTCGGCGGCGAAGGTCCGATAGGCGACGACGTCGGTGACGTCGGCACCGAGGCGGCGGAGAGCGTCGGGAAGATCGGAACCGGCAAGGTTGCTGCGGGGCAGGAGGATGCGCTTGCGAGCCAGCTCCACCGCAAATTCTTCGGCGAGGGCGATGCCCTGGTGTTTTGCAGCGACATGGCTCACGGGCAAGCCTGCGCCGCGAGCTACCTCGGCGGTGACCGGACCAACGGCGGCGATGCGAACGGCGGCAAACGACTTCATGACGTCAACCGCCAGGAAGCGCGAACGTTCGAGCAAAGCGCGAACGGCGTTGGCGCTGGTGAGCAAGAGCCAGTCGAAGGAGCGCAGATTGCGAAGCGCGTTATCCAGGGGAACGAAATCGGCGGGCGGATGAAACGCGATCATGGGTTGGAGGACGGGTTTGGCGCCGCGGGCTTCGAGTTCGCGTACCAGCGATTCCGTTTGGCCGGAGGCGCGAGTGATGAGAATACTTCGGCCGACAAGCGGGGATGCAGAGGCTTCAGCCATGTTGGGCGCGAACTGCTTCGAGAATAGCTTGTCCTCCCGATTCGAAGAGCAGGCGCGCAACGTGTTCGCCGAGCGCGGCGGCTTGCTCCGGCGGCGCGGTGGCGCGCTGACGGACATATTGCGAGCCGTCGACGGAACAGACGCAGGCTTCGAGGACAAATTCGCCATGTTCGGAACGGGCCCAGGCGCCGATGGGAACCTGGCAGCCGCCTTGCAGGGCTGCGAGCAAAGAACGTTCCGCGATGATAGCGGCGCGGGATTCCGCATCGTCGAGAGCGCCGAGAACATCCGCTGCTTCGTTATCCGAAAGGCGGCATTGCGCGGCGATGGCACCCTGACCTACGGCGGGAAGAAAAACGTCGGGTGAAAATACCTCGGCGATGCGATCGCTCCAGCCCAGGCGATCGAGGCCGGCTTTGGCCAGAAGGATGGCGTCGTACTCGCCACTTTGCGCTTTGCGAAGGCGAGTGTCGACATTGCCGCGCAAATCGCGGACATCGAGATCGGGACGAAGATGGCGCAACTGCGATTGGCGGCGCAGGCTGCCGGTGCCGATGCGCGCGCCTTGACGGAGATTGGCGAGCGTGGCGCCGGTGGCGGAGATCAGACAATCGCGAACATCTTCGCGGCGAAAGACGGCGGGAAAAGAGAGGCGCGAGTGGATTTCGGTGGGAATGTCTTTGACGCTGTGGACGGCAACGTCGATCGATTCGTCGAGCAGCGCGTCTTCCAGCTCCTTTACGAAAATGCCTTTGCCACCGATCTGGGTGACAGGGGCATTGGCGAACTTGTCGCCGGAGGTCTTGATTACGACGATTTCCGCTTCCACGCCGGCGGCGGAAAAGAGGCGCTTTCGGACAAATTCGGCTTGCCATTTGGCGAGCAGGCTGCCGCGGGCGCCGATGCGGAGAGGCCTCACAGTTTGTCCTTAGACAGAAAGAGGTCGCGCAAGGCTTCGACGTTCTGGATTTTGCGGCGCAACTCTTTTTCGCCGCGCAGACGCTCGGCGGGCTCCACCAGGAGCTTGTCGAGGAGTTCGTCCATCAGGGTTTCCATACGCTCGCGATCGCCGGGCGCGAGGTGATTCATGCTGTCGAGGCGGGCATGAATGAAAGCGGCGCGCTCTTCGCGAATGCGGGAACGGAGCGCATCGACCAGGCCGACCAGCTCGACGCTGGCTTGCCAGGAAAGGAATTTGCCGACGTGCTCTTCGACGATGAGTTCGGCGCGAGGGACCTCGCTTTGGCGGGCGTGGAGATTCTGGTCGACGATTTCGGAGAGGTCGTCAATATTGTAGACGTAGAGATTGTAGAGATTGGCGGCCTGGGGATCGATGTTGCGGGGCAGGCCCAGATCCATCACGAAGAGAGCGCGATTGGAGCGGGCGGCCATGGCGTCTTCCAGAATCTGGCGGGTCAGGATGGGCTCATCGGAGGAGATCGACGAAACGACGATATCCGGAGCAGCCAGAGCAGTATCCCAATTGCCCCATTCGAGAACGCGCCCTCCGAATTGGGTGGCGAGGGCTTGCGCTTTGTCGCGGGAACGATTCACTACGTAAAGATGAGCGATGCCGCGATCGCGCAGGGTGGAAACGACTTGTTCGCTGACGGTTCCGGCGCCCAGAACCAGGGCGCTGCGATCGGCGAGCTTGCCGAAGATGCGCTCGGCGAGCTTGACGCCAGCGGAGGCCACGGACATGGGGCGAGCGCCCAATTCGGTTTCGGAGCGGACGCGTTTGCCGGTTTCGAGGGCACCCTGGAACAGGCGGTTGAGGACGGGCCCGGTGGCGCCGTGTTCATGGGACAGGCGATAGGCTTCGCGAACTTGTCCGAGAATTTCGGCTTCGCCGAGGAGGAGCGAGTCGAGCCCCGCGGAAACACGGAAAAGATGGCGGACGGCGGCACGATCGTAATGGTGGTAGAGCACGCCGTTCAGGGCGTCTGGGCGAATGGAATGGAATTCGCTGAGGAAAGAAGAAAGACCGGGAGCACATTCGTGAGAGGCTTCGGGAGGAACTCCGTAGACTTCGCTGCGATTGCAGGTGGAGAGGACGAGAGATTCCTCGAGGAGGCCGCGGTTGCGAAGTTCGTCGGCGGCGCGGCGAGCCTGCTCGACGGTAAAGGAGACGCGCTCGCGGAGCTCGAGGGAGGCGGTGCGATGATTCAGGCCGACTAGGACGATTTCCATAGGTGTTGCGCAAACAGCGTTTCCGAGCTAAGACTGCCTGACGCAGACGGCTGCGTCGCGGCAGTCCAAGGAAAAACTTTCTTCAGGGGCTGAAGCCGAGGTGACGCAGGCTCTTTCGTGGGAGCTGAAGCTCCCACCTCCCAAAGAAAAATCCTGAACTTAGCGCCGCTTGCGCGGCTGGCCAGTCCGAAGACTGGCCACTACAACGAACCTACCAGGTCAAAAATAGCGGTGGGCGTGCGAGAGATACAGGTTCACCACCGTAAAACTCAGGATGACTACTACAAAATTGAAGATGCAGAGCCGGGAGGCTCTTGCGCCGCGCCAAGTGGTGGTTCGCGCCAGGCGGAGATAGGCGGCGTAAAGAAAGAGTACCAAGAGGGTGACCACATACTTGGGATCGTAAAACCAATATTGGCCGGTGAGGCGGTCGACCCAGATAAAACCGAGGATGGTGCCGACGGCGATGGAGAGGAGGCCAATCAAAACGCTGGAGCGACTCATGCGCTCGAGGAGATCGAGAGGGGGAAGGCGCCAGACGATTTCGCCGAGTTTGCGATTGCGCAGCAGGCGATTTTCGGCGAGATAGATGAGGCTGAGGACGAAGGATAAGGCGAAGGCGGCATAGGCCAGGATACTGAGCGTTACGTGGAGGGCGAAAACGGGGCCGCGGGCCGGCGTGGGGGAAAAGCGGTCGACGGTGGCGAGATGGGACGCGAGGAAGAAGACCAGAATGAAGGGAACAACGAAAGCGCCCACGGAACGCTGGCGATGGTAGAACTCGAGGCCAAGATAGGTAACCGCCAGCAGCCAGCCGAAAAGGGACATGGAGCCGTAGAGGTCGTGATAGGGGACGGTGTGAAGGCCGCGGGAACGTTCGAGCAGCGCGAAGTAATGGGCGACCAGGCCGAGTCCCAGGAAGCCGGTGCCCAAGCGACCGGCAAGCTGGTTGCCGATGTAGAGAAAGCGGGTGTAGGCGGCCAAGCTGGCGCCGTAAGTAAGGAGAGTCAGAGATAAAAAGAGATGGAGCACGGTGAAGCTAAGAGTATAGCGCAGGGGTGAGGCGGAGCGTGCGCCGATGGTTCGGGCCGACCGGGCGGCCGCACCCTGGAGTTAGTGGATCTGGCGGGTTTTGCGGGACATGTAATCCATCAAAAGATATTGGCCGAGGGTATAAGGAGTAGTGAAGTAGGCTTTGCCGCGGCACATTTCGGTGATCTTCTGGACGAAATGGACGAGGCTGTAATCGCTGGCGAGCATGAAGGTATTGATGAGGATTCCGGCGCGCTTGCACTTGTTGACTTCTTCGAGGGTCTGGCCGACGACGAAAGGATCGAGGCCGAAGGCGTTTTTGTAGATGCGGCCATCTTCCAGGGTGAGGGCGGAAGGCTTGCCATCGGTGATCATGACGATTTGGCGCATATCTTTTTTCTGGCGGAGGAGAATGCGCTGGGCCATGCGGAGACCTTCGCGGGTGTTGGTGTAATACGGGCCGACTTGGACGCGGGCCAGCTCGCCGAGGGGAACTTCTTCGGCGCTATCGTGAAAGAGAACTAAATTGAGAGTGTCGCCGGGATATTGAGTGCGAATCAAATGCGAAAGAGCCATGGCCACGCGTTTGGCGGGAGTGAAGCGGTCTTCACCGTAGAGAATCATGCTGTGGCTGCAGTCGAGGAGGACGACGGTGGCGCAGGAGCTGTGGTACTCGCACTGGTGGACCATTAAATCGGGATAGGTGATGTCGATCGGAACTTTTGCGCCGTCGCGACGAACGGCGTTGAAAAGGGTTTCGCTGACGTCGAGATTGAGGGTGTCGCCAAATTCGTATTGGCGGGAGGCGCCGCTGGCTTCGACGCCGGTAGCCAAGTCGCGCGTATCGTGGCGGCCAAAGCTGCTGCGGCCTAGCGAGCCGAGCAAATCTTGCAGTGTTTTGAAGCCGAGAAAGTCGATGGTCTTGTCGGTGATTTCGAAACGGGCTTCGACGCGCTCCTGCGGCTGGCCGACTTGACCGCGGGCGCTGGTCTGCGGCGGCGGCGTGACCTGGGGGGGCTGCTGGGGATTGATGAAGCCTTCATTGGCCATGCGCTCGGTGATTTTGTCGAGAAGTTCGCGAATGGCTTCGTTGTGCATGGCGTCGCCGCTCTGCAACATTTCGCGGAGTTCTTCACTCATGGAGCCTTCGGGAAACAAGTCGCCGTCTTGAAGCGCACGGAGAATCGCCTGGCGCAGGGCTTCCATGGACTTTTCCGGATCCATTTCGTTCATGCCGTAAAACTGAGATTCGAAGCCGCTTTGCAGGAAAAAATCGCCGAGGCGCTTGATTAGTTCTTCGAGATCGACGGCGTCGGCGGGTTCGCCTATGTATTTGCCGTATTTGATGAATTTCATCGGGGCCTCTGGCGCTGATGGAATAGCGGTCCGCCGTGAGAAGAGAATGCGTCCAGAATGTTTCGATCTTGCCTAGATGGGGCGCAGCGGTGCTGCGCCCCGACCGGGAAGACGGATCGTATTGGAAGGGAGATGCCCATTTTCAGTTGTATTGGCGGCGCGGGGGACGATTCTGAGACTCGCGTGGCTCCGGCTGGCGGGGCTTTTCCGCGAAGTAGCCGCGCTCTTCGCTGCGGCCGATGCGACGATGGGCCCACAGGCCCTCGAGGATCATTTCGGCGGCGGCGGCAACGGCTCCGGCGTCTTTGCGGTCGGTGACGCCGAGACGGCTGACGTGCTCGAGGATGCCCTGGATTTTGGAGAGTTGCTGGCAGCGTTCCGCGGTCGAGGCCAGTTCGGGGAGTTTAAGTTCGCCGCCTAGCTCGAACCACTGAATAACGGGTTGAAAATTGACTTCCGGGAAATGCTTGCTGAAGACGCGGCCGACCGCGGTGCGAATCAGCTCGCGGGCGATGGTGTCGGCGCCCTTGAGCTCGCCTTCGTATTCAAGTTCGAGCTTGCCGGTGATGGCCGGGAGAGCGGCGTAAATATCGGCTACTCGCGCAAACGAATTTTTCTCGCCGACGCGAGTAGCGCGTTGCTCGGCGTTGCTGACCACGCTTTCCAGCGTGGTGATGGGCAGGCGCTGGCTGACGCCGGAGCGGCGGTCCACGCGTTTATCCTCGCGGGCCTGGAAGGCGATTTCCTCGACGATCTCGCGGAGGTACGCGGGGACCTCCATTTTTCGCGCGGAATCGCGGGCGACCCAGGCTTCCTGTTGGGTGATGGTCATGCCTTCTTCGAGCGTCGAAGGGTAGTGAGTGCGGATTTCCGCGCCGATGCGATCCTTAAGCGGCGTGATGATTTTTCCGCGGGCGGTGTAGTCTTCGGGATTGGCGGTGAAGACCAGCAGGACATCGAGCGGGAGGCGCAGCGGGTAGCCTTTAATCTGGATGTCGCCTTCCTGCATGATGTTGAAGAGGCCGACTTGAATCTTACCGGCGAGGTCGGGAAGTTCGTTGATGGCGAAGATGGCGCGATTGGCGCGGGGAAGAAGGCCGTAGTGGATGGTCAGCTCGTCGGAGAGATCGCGGCCACCGCGTGCGGCGCGAATGGGATCGACGTCGCCGATGATGTCGGCGATGGTGACATCGGGAGTGGCCAGTTTTTCGACGAAGCGCTGGTCGCGAGGCATCCAGGCGATGGGCGTGGTGTCGCCCTGGGCGGCGATTTTTTCGCGGCAGGGACGGCAGATGGGGCGGAGGGGATCGTCATTGATTTCACAGCCGGCAACGACCGGGACTTCCGGGTCGAGCAACTGAATCAGGCCGCGGAGGATGCGGCTTTTGGCCTGGCCGCGCAGACCCAGGAGGATGAAGTTGTGGCGCGAGAGGAGGGCGTTGACGATCTGCGGAACGACGGTGTCTTCGTAGCCGTGCACGCCGGGGAAAAGGGCTTCGCCTTTCTCGATGGAGCGGAGCAAATTGCGGCGAATTTCATTCTTGACCGAGATGGACGCGGTGCGCGCGTCATAGTCGGGAATGCTGCGCAATTCGCCGATGGTACGCGGCTTGTTGTGCGCGGTCTTGCCGGAAAATGAACTGCTTGCTGACATTGGGGCCCCGTTCCGCGCGGACTGCGAGCCGCGCATGAAAAACTAGTTGACCGTGCTGCCGCCCGCCCGGGCGCGCGCCTTCTCCTGCTTTTGTAGATGCGGCGCCCACTCCCGAAGGTAGCCTACCAGGCGCTCCTGGCGGTCATTTTCAGAACGCAGTTCCAGGATCTGCTGTTTACAGAGGAGATCGAGAGGCAGCCTGCTGGCGACGATGAACGAAAGGCACTGGTCTTCGCCGCACTCGATATTTCTGGGACAGTCTGCAAAGAGCAGCGTGTGGCAGACCTCGTACAAGCGAGTAAGCTCGCCCTGGGTGCGCGGGTCAACGTGGCTGTCACGGTCGTCGAGGAAATCGACATCGCCTTCGAGCAACTGGTCGTGGGCGTAGGCCTCGGCGTTGATCAAATTGGTCACGTGAAATGGAGAGCGGCCGACGGTGATGATGTCCATGCGCCCGTCGTTGTAGCGCTTGGCTACTTCGCTGACTTGCGCGGTGCAACCGACACGGACAATCCCTTTGGGCAGAGCAAGGAGGACGCCGAACGCAGATTTTTCGTCCACGCAGCGGCGCACCATCTGGCGGTAGCGATGCTCAAAAATGTGCAGAGGAAGGGTGGCGCCGGGAAGCAGAACGACGTTCAAAGGGAAAAGCGGAATACGTTCGGGCCCCATGAATGCCATAGCTGATGATACCAGACCTTGCCGGGAGGCCGCTTGAGCGCACAATCTCTCGGCGCCGCCGAGTTTTCCGCCAGTGCTAGGCGGGCATTCTAGACAAGTTCGGAGAGCAACGCTTCCATTTCCGAACGAGCATGCTGATCTCCTTTCTTCTCCGCGGCAACCATGCCGGAGGACAGCACGGTGCGCGCTTCCTGGGCGCGCGACTCGCGTACCAGGAACTGCGCGTACATCAGATAAGCGGGCACGTACCCGGCGTTACTATCAAGCAAAAAGCGAAAATGTCGATCCGCAGCGGCGGGATCGCCACTATTCATGCATTCCATGGCCAGTCCGTAGCGGGAAAAGGCGTCATCGGGCTTTTTGGCCACAAACTCTTCGAGCATCTGGCGGCGGCTTTTCTTTTGTTCGTTCATGTACGGTTACGTATTATAGCGTTGCTGGCTGCCCTTCCAAATTCAAACACGTGGGACGGATATGAAAGCGAAGAAATCGCAGAAGACGGCGGATGTGGCCGGGACGGGAAAACCGGTGAGCGCCTCGCGGTCGGAGATGGCGGAAGTGGTGCTGCCGGCGCAAACCAATCCGCTGGGGAAGCTTCTGGGCGGGCACGTGATGCATTTGGTGGACATTGCGGCGGCGATGGCGGCGCACCGGCATTCGAACAGTTACGTGGTGACGGCGTCGGTGGACTACATCGATTTCCGCAATTCGGTGAGCCTGGGCGAGATTGTCATGCTGAAGTCGCAGGTCAACCGCGTGTTTCATACGTCGATGGAGGTGGGCGTGGAAGTGTATTCGGAGAACGTACTGACCGGCGAGCGCAAACACACTACTTCCGCGTATGTGACATTTGTGGCCATCGACGAGAAAACCCATCGGCCCAAGCCTGTACGACCGCTGCTTGTGAAGACTGCAGAAGAAAAGCGGCGCTACGAGGAAGCTGCCGGGCGGAGAAAAACCAGACTGGCACTGCGCTACAGGGAGAACGAGAGAACCGCTAGCTGACACCGCCGACCCACATCGGCGCGCTGGTCGGTTGCGGACTTCCGCCAATCGGTTCTTCCGTGATGGCCAGCGCTTGCGTGTCCGACATGGTGTCCGGGGGATTCTCGACCATCGCGGAAAATGTTCCGTTGGCGTCCGGCCAAAATGTCATCGAGGGCATGGGCTTGCCGGATTTCTTCGAAATCAACCAGAGTTGCAGCATACGTTTTTCGCCAGGGCTGGGTACTTTCCATCCGCGAACACAGAGACCGAGTTCAGGGTGCCACATGGCTTCGAGCTGCGGCAGGTTGGGGTCCTTCGGTTGCAGCATGATCTTCTTCGACTTCGGATCCATCCAAATCATTGCTTCCTGGGTCTGAAGCTTAGCCGCGCGCAGTTGCTGCTCGAGCTGCTGCCGCTCGGCGCGCTGGGCGTCGGCTTGCTGTTGCAAATTCGCAACGGTGCCACGCAACTGGCGTTCGCTCCATGCGGAATAGACCGAAAACAGCAGTAATGCCGCGACACCGGCCCATAGCCACCAGGGCACCGCAGTACCGCCGGTGGCGGGAACAGCCGCCGAGTTGCCTGCGGCTTCCGCACGCACGGTTTGCAACAAGCGGCCTTTGAGCATGTCGGAGGGCTCGGCATTTGGCGCGAGATAGGCGAGTTGGCTGACCAGCCAGCGGGCTTCCTCCAGCGCCTTTTCGCACTCGGTGCAGCCGGCGGCCAGATGCGCTTCGAGCGCGGCGCGCTCCCCCGCATCCAGCGAGCCCATGGCGTAGGCTTCCGTCAGCTCTCGAAATTGGTCGTGGGTATTCACGATGCCGCCTGCAAACTTTCCTTCAGTCGAATCAGCCCGTTGCGAATCCAGCTCTTTACCGTTCCCAGCGGTTCCTGCAGCGAAGCCGCAATTTCGGAATGGCTCAGGCCCTCGAAGTAGGCCAACTCAATGGCTTTCTTCTGCGGCGGGGGCAGCGAACCGATCAGGGCGCGCACCCGCTCGGCGCGGCGCTTTTCGTCCAGGGCTTTTTCGTATTCGGGGGCGGCTACCGCGATTTGCGGCAACTGCTCGGTCTGTTCTTCGCGCCGCCGCTGTCGCTCGCCCTTGAGGCGCAACTGATCCAAGGCCCGGTTGCGTGCCAGGGTCAGCAGCCAGGGAATGAACGGGCGGCTGAGGTCATAGCGAGCGGAGCTGCGCCAGAGTTGGAGGAAAACATCCTGCACCACCTCTTCCGCGGTAGAGCCATGCCGCAATATGCGTAGCACCAGCGAATACACAATGCGCGAATGGCGTTCGTAGAGCTGTTCGAAAGCGCTCACATCCCTGCGAAGAAGCCGGTGCATCAGCGCCGCGTCCGGCGGCACTGCGTCGTTGCCCTTGGGGGAAAAAACCGCCAGGAACACGTTTAGGCTGCTTCGTCTCCTGCTGAACTATACGTCAAAATTACACGGACGGATGTGGCTTTCCTAGTTATAGAAGCCGCCCGCGAAAGTCCGCGACGGCTACACCTGCCGGGGAGCAACCGCTCCTCTCGCGCCGCCTTGCATCGCGACCGCTTGGGCAGTGGCCACCGCAGAGTCCAGACAATTGCCGATTGCAGGGCCGGTCAAATAATTCCCGACGAAGAACAGTCCGGGAAAATGGGTACGCAGTTTCTCAAGAGCGAGCAAGCGGTCGCGGTGACCGATTTTGTATTGAGGCAAAGCGAGCCGGTAAATCTGCACGTTGGAGAACACAGCGGCGGCGCGAATTTGGAGAATAGGGGCAAGTTCGCGGTGAACCGCAGCGGCCAACTCCTCAGCAGAGAGCGTCACGGCACTGGGGTCGGTCGCCCCCCCAACGAAGCTGGTCAACAACACATGGGAGGAGGGCGCCCGCTGCGGAAACAGCGACGAATTCCACACGGAACCTAATATGCGCAAACCGGTCGACCGCGGCGCCAGAAAGCCAAAGCCATCCAGGGAATGCCCCACGTCCGCCCGACGGTAGCCGAGAGAAACGACGGCCACCGGCGCATATTCGATGCCGCCCAGAACCGGTTCGAAAGCGGCGTCCACGTCGCGAAGCAAAGTACCCGCCGCATCGGCCGGCACGGCTATGACTAAATGCTCGGCGGCAATGGTTTGCTCAACGCCTGCCTGGCGGATCCGCAGCTCAAACGGAGCGCTGCCCTTCCCGCGACGGAAGCCAATGGCGAGCACTTCCGTTTGCACGGAAAGGCGCGAGCCAATCTTTTCGGCGAGGGCGCGCACCAGAGTTTCATTGCCGCTGCGAAAGCTCAGTAGCGCCGGCCGCTCGCGACGCTCTTTGCCGGATTTGGCGGCGCGCAGCATACCGCGGATCACGCTGCCGGTTGCTCTCTCCGCATCGTGGAGCTGCGGAAAAGCGCTGCGCAGGCTCAGAGATTCTGGATTTCCCGCGTAGATTCCTGAAACAAAAGGCTCCACCAAGCGATCGAGTAGTTCTTGGCCAAATTTGCGGCGCACAAAGGCGGCGACGGATTCGTCGTTTTCAGGCGCCGCGCTACTGCCGAATGCATCGCGGGCAATGCTCCACTTCGTCCTGCGTGATAGCAAAGAGGAGGTAAGCATAGCTGGAAGGCTGAGCGGGACTGCTCTCAGCGCTCCATCGGCCAGCAAATATCGCGGCGCGCGGCTTGACGCCTGGAGCAACTGGTCCGCGATGCCCAGTTCGCCGCAAAGCGCGCGCAACGCCGCGGTTCCGCTGAAGCTCTGCGGCCCCAGCTCGACCAGGAAGTCATCGCGCTTTTGCGAGCAGATCACGCCGCCGGGACGTTGTGAGGCTTCCACAACCTGGACATCCATTCCCGTTTTGCAAAGAGCATAGGCGCACGCCAAGCCGGAAATTCCCGCACCAACGACGATTACTGGAGCAGACGACGTCATGCCGGGAGGCGGGTGAACATGTCAGAGCGTTTTCGAGAACAGGGGCTTAGCCGCCAATTGCTGTTTTTCGAGATACGGATCAAACACCATCGCCAGATTGCGGATGAAGATGCGGCCCAACCAGGTGGCTCGGATCGACCCGGGCTCGAGCAGGACCAAACCGTCGTCGCGCGGAGACTCCAGGCGCGCCAGCTCGCCGGCAAAATAGCGATCGAAGTCCACGCCAAACTCGCGGGCGATTTCGTCCTTGAACACCATGGTGTGGCAAAGCAGGCGGCCGATCACCGCACGGCGCAGCCGGTCGTCCTGGGATAAATGGTAGCCACGCATGGTGGCAATCCCGCGCTCCGCAACGGCCTTTTCCCACTGCGGCAGCTCGCGCTGATTTTGCGCGTAGGCATTCTGAATGCCGCTGATGGCGGTTACGCCCATGCCGTACAAATCAGCGCCAGCCTTGGTGGTGTAGCCCTGAAAATTGCGGTGCAGCGTGCGTTGCTGCTGGGAAATAGCCAGCTCATCTCCCGGCTTTGCAAAGTGGTCCATGCCGATGTACAGGTATCCGGCGTCCAAAAACTGAAGCAGGCCGGTGCGAAAGATCTCGAACTTTTGCAGGCCCTCGGGAAGATGGACGGCAAAGGAGCCCTGCTGCTTCTTCAGCCAGGGCACGTGCGCATAGCTGAACAGGGCCACACGATCGGGAGCCAATTGCAAGATCTGATCGACCGTGTGGGCAAAGCGTTCGGGAGTTTGAAACGGCAAGCCGTAAATCAGATCGACATTGATGCTGTCGAATCCCAGATCGCGCGCTGCAAGGAGCAGGTCGCGCGTCAATTCAAACGGCTGGATGCGGTGGATGGCTTTCTGCACATCGGCGTGGAAATCCTGGATGCCCATGCTAAGGCGATTGAATCCCAGCCGCCGCAAGGTTTCCAGGTGCTCGCGAGAGGTGACTCGTGGATCGATTTCAATCCCAATTTCAGCATCCGGGGAAAAGGTAAACCGGGAGCGCACGGCGCCGAACAGATCCTCGATCTGCGCGGGAGTTAGATAGGTGGGCGTGCCGCCGCCCCAATGAAACTGCACCACCTCGCGATGTCTGGAAATGCCGCGGCTGACGCGTTCCAGCTCTTGCTTCAACACTCCCAGGTACGGCGGAGCGACACGCTTGTCTTTCTGGATGATGACGTTGCAGGCGCAGAACAGGCACAAACTCTCGCAAAACGGGATGTGCATATAGAGCGATACGGGGCTGCCTGCGCGTTCGGCCTCTTGGTGCACGCGTTCCAAATCATCGGGACCGAAGGAATCGTTCCATACCGGCGCGGTCGGGTAGCTGGTGTACCGCGGGCCGGGGCGGTTGTAGCGGGCCAGAAATTCTTCGCCCACGTGCAACTCGTCGCGCATCTGCAGCCCGGATGGATTGGTTAGCGTCACCGTGTAGCTCAACCTTTAGCGCAACGGCGCTACCGCCGGCGCTTCGCTGGCAAAGCGCGCCCGCTGGCCGGTCTCGATAAACATTTTCGCGTTTTCCACCGGGGTGTGCTGCAAGATTCCGTGCCCCAAATTCAGGATGTGCCCGGCGCCGCCCAGTGCGGCTACGGCGTCCTGCGTCGCGCGCTGGATGGTGGCTTGCGAGGCAAACAACACTGCCGGATCGACGTTCCCTTGCAGCGCGATTCGGGGGCCCAGGGCCTTGCGTAGCTCCCGCAAATCCACACGCCAATCGACGCTTAACACATCCGCGCCGGAATCCGCGGCTGCCAGCAGCAAATGATTGGAAGCCTTGGTGTAATAAATCACCGGCACGTGCTTGCCCAGGCCGGAGACAATTTCCTGGACCGCCGGCAGGGCAAAATCCAGATAATCGCGCAAATTCAGCTCGCCGCACCAGCTATCAAACAACTGCACCGCCGCGGCGCCCGCATGAATCTGGGCCTGGAGATAAGCAATGGTGGCCCGAGCGATGCGTGCCAACAGTTCGCGAAATACCCGTGGCTCGGTGTACATCAGGCTCTTAACGGTGGTGAATCCTTCCTTGGTACGCCCTTCGACCATGTAACAGGCCAGCGTCCATGGCGCGGCGGCGAATCCCAGAACAGGTATCGTGGGGCCGACCTCGCGCACCAGGCCGCGGATGGTCTCCATCAAAAATCCAGTTTCGCTCTCGGGATCGAAATCAATCAGCTTGCGGACATCCGCTTCATTTCGCACCGGTTCGGGCAGGCTCGGCCCCGCGTCGCCCAGTTCCAGCGGCAGCCCCATGGCCTCCGCAACAATCAAGATGTCAGAAAACACGATTACGGCGTCAACGCCGAGGATCCGCAGCGGCTGCAGGGAGACTTCCATGGCCAGTTCGGGAGTCTTGCATACCTCCAAAAACGCGTGCCTGGCGCGAATGGCCCGGTACTCCGGCAGGTAACGCCCGGCCTGGCGCATCATCCACACCGGCAGGCGCGGCACCGCCTGGCCGCGGCAAGCGCGCTCAAACAGATCTTTGCGATTCACATCGAGGCTGCCAGGCTCGTTCATTGAACCTCAGAAGCATAGCAAATTCCCAATCTTGCTGCGGCGATCGGAGCTCAATTCCGCGGTACTGCCATCCCGCCCTCCCATCGCTCGCATCAGGCAGATTCCCGTTCCCGGGATAGCCGCGATCTAGTTTAGAATTACTGCGTGGGCATTTTGCGCAAGCTTTCGCATTGGTTGGGGACGGATAATTCGATGACGAACGTCAATGTCGGACAGGCAGCACCTGAATTTTCGCTGCGGGGTTTGGATGGACAAACCTATTCGCTGCAGGAATTGAGGGAGAAAGGACCAGTGGTGGCGGCCTTCTTCAAGATTTCCTGCCCAGTCTGCCAGTTTACATTTCCCTTTCTGCAGCGGCTCTATCAGCGCTACGGGGATGAGGGCGTTACCTTTTTGGGAGTTTCCCAGGACGACGCCAAGGCCACTACCGGGTTCGCCCGGGAATACGGCGCCACTTTTCCCATGGTGCTGGACGAAAAAGAGAAAGGCTACCCCGCCTCCAACGCCTACGGTCTGATTAGCGTGCCCACCATCTTTCTGATCGATCCGGATGGAACCGTTCGAGTCAGCTGCATGGGTTTTGTGAAGAATGACCTGGAGCGAATAGCAGGCGAGTTGGCGGAGCGGCGAAAGATGGCGCCGTCGCCGTTGTTCCGGGCGAATGAATCTGTTCCGGCGAATAAACCTGGTTGAGGGTCGAAGAATTAGGTCCGGTCGGACCTACGGCAGCGGCAAATAAAGGGGGCGGCGAGCAACATCCGGAAAGCTTGGGCTACGTTTCCGCATCGAGCAAATCTTTTCTGTGTTTGGGAGGCCGTTTGCGCTTGTCAGGAATGACGCGAGTCGTGGCCGGCGCCAAGCCGGAAGCTCGCGCCCGGCGGCGGGCTTCGGTGGCGACTTCAAACTTTTTCTTCTTGCGTGTTTTCACGGCGTCGCACTCCAGCTGATTCTTCTCATGTCCGGCAACGTGGGTCAACCTCGATTGTTTGCCGGGCAGATGACCTAAAGGCTTACGCGGACGCAGCCAAAACGTTCGGAACGGAATCGAATACTCAAGTGGGCGCGTCAAGTCTTGCCGATCTCAAAAATGCGAAGACACTCCCTTTATCTAACCCTTGGATTACTCGCTTGCTCTTGCGCCATGAAGGCGCAGAGTAATTCGGGTGAACTGCGTCTGCGGGTCATTGATCCTTCGGGTTCGGGGGTCAGGAGTGCGATTGAATTAGTCTGCGAGGCCAACCAGTTTCGGCAAACCTACTCGACCGATGGTGCGGGCCTTACCACCGCGAGACGTTTGCCGTTCGGAGTCTACGAAATCGACGTAAGCCAGCCGGGCTTCGCTCCATTTCATGACCTCGTGGAGATACGCACCGAGGTGCCGGAGCAATTCGAGATATCGCTGAGCCTTGCGTCAGTGAACACCTCGGTAACGGTAAAAGAAGCCGAGACGCTGGTGGATCCGCACCGGGTCGGGAGCACAAATCGCATCGGCGCCGAGACTCTGGAGAACCGGGCGGCGGCGCTGCCGGGCCGGTCGCTGATCGACCTGGTGAATTCGCAGCCGGGCTGGCTCTACGAAGGGAATGCGGTGCTGCATCCCCGGGGGTCGGAGTATCAAACGCAATTCGTGGTCGACGGCGTGCCGCTTACGGATAACCGCTCGCTAAGTTTTGGCACCGAGATCGAAGCCTATGACGTGCAATCGCTGAGCATCTACACGGCCAACATTCCCGCGGAATACGGCCGAAAGCTGGGCGGAGTAGTCGAGGTGGTGACGGCCAAGGATCCCCGGCTGGGGTTTCACGGCAAGACGGTGCTTGGTGGCGGGAGCTTCGACACCGGCGATGCTTACCTTCTGGGTCAATACGCGCGGCGAAACGATGCCCTGAGTTTTACGGTGGACGGTGCGCGCACGGACCGCTTCTTGAATCCGCCGGTGGTCCAAAACTATTCCAATCGTGCGACTACCGGCGACTTCTCCCTGCGCTATGACCGCGACTTCAGCAAGAGCGACCGCCTGGGGCTGGTCGTGCGGCACAGCCTTTCGAGATTTGAAGTGCCGAACGAACAACTGCAGAACGCAGCGGGCCAGCGGCAGGATCGCGCCAACCTCGAAACCATGGGCATACTTTCCTATGAGCATATCTTTACGCCCAATCTGCTGGGGGATTTCCGGCTGATGGTGCGGGACGATTCGGACACACTGACCTCGAATCCGTTGGCAACACCTATCGTCGCCTTCCAGGACCGCGGGTTCCGCGAGGAATACGTGAAAGGCAGCATCTCCGGACACCGGGGAAGGCACGAATGGAAGGCGGGCGTGGAGGCCGACTTTACCTCACTCCACGAGAGCTTTCGCGATCAGATCACGGATCCCTCGCAATTTGCTATCGGGACACCGGGACATTTCACCTTTCTCGGCAGCGGGCTGGATTTGGAGCAATCCGGATTTGCGCAAGATCTCATCCGGCTGGGCCAATGGACCGTAAACGCCGGGCTGCGCTGGGACCATTATCAGCTGCTGGTGAATCAGAACGCGGTAAGCCCGCGTCTGGGGCTTGCGCGCTATGTGCCGGAGGCGGATATCGTCCTGCATGCATCGTATGATCGCGTTTTTCAGACGCCGGCATTCGAGAACATCTTGCTGTCCAGCTCCGCGGAAGTATTGGCGCTCAATCCGAATGTGTTGCGGCTTCCGGTGCAACCTTCAGCAAGCAATTATTATGAAGCGGGAGCGACGAAAGGATTTGCAGGGCTGGCTAAGCTGGACGTTAACTATTTTCGGCGGACGGCGAACAATTTTGCGGACGACGACCAGTTGCTCAATACCGGCGTCACCTTTCCAATCGCATTTCGCAAGTCCTCGATTTATGGCGCGGAGGCCAAGCTGGAGATTCCCCATCTCGGAAAGCTTGGCGGCTTCGTCAGCTACTCTTATATGGTGGGCTTGGCGTATTTGCCGGTGACCGGCGGACTATTTCTCGGAAGCGATGCCGCCACTGCGCTGAGCGCCACTGCCGGCAGATTTTGGGTCACACAGGACCAGCGCCATACCGCCCGAACACGATTTCGTTATGCCGTTACGTCGCGATTCTGGGCCGCCATCGGGGCGGAATATGGGAGCGGTTTGCCGGTGGCGTTCGAGGGAACGGAGACGCAAGCGGTCGCGCAATACGGAGCGCAAGTCGTGGACCGCGTTAACTTCGCGCGGAACCGGGTCAAGCCGTCGTTTTCGCTGGATACTTCCCTGGGCGCGGAAGTCCTCAGACGTGATTCGCTCGTCGTGCGATTGCAGGGCGACGCGACCAACTTGAGCAATCGCCTGAATGTCATCGATTTCGCGGGCCTATTTTCCGGGAATGCCATTGCCCCTCCGCGCTCCTTCGCGCTCCGCGTGGAAACATCCTTTTAGGTATACCTTCACAGGAAGATCGCGTATCTGCGCGGATGCGAAAGACTGCTTTAGGACGCGATCGTGCTTGAGAACCTCTCGCTCATTGTGGTGCCTGGATGCTGCCGGCCATCTGAACTTCGATGCTCATCGTGTGGTCCACTTTCAACAGGAAATTGCCCGGATTCTTCAGGCCCCAATCGTTATAGGGAACATTAAAATCCGCAGTGCCCTTCCACTGATCGAAATTGAGTTCCGCGCGTACGCTGGCGGTCAGCTGATGTTTGCTGCCATGCAGCACGCAAACGCCGTGAAGCTGCGCGCTCGAGCTGCCCTGTGGTTGGACGATACCTCCACCCGGTCCGGGCGAAACACAATGTCGGTAAAGCGGGCGTTCTCCAGCACTTCCTTATGCATTTTGTTGTCGCGAGAATCATTGCCGCTCTGGCCGCTGAGAGCATCCACCACGATTTCGCCGGCAGCCTTGCCCGTCGCCGGGTCGAATCGCAACGTGCCCCGCTTCAGCGCAAACGTTCCGTGCACTGTGTGCAGACTGCTGCTGACCGTGCATGCACCGCGCTGTGAGCGGGATCGATGCGGAGCACGATTTCCTTCGTGCTGGCCATCGCCGCGACTTGCGGCGGGTGGTGCGCCGCGCCCCCCGAAAGCGCCACGGCGCAGCCCAACAGTGCGGCACAGATAGTGATGTTTCGCCGAAGTGTTTACGAACTCATGTTTGTTCCTTTAGGCCAGGACGAAACGCCAGCTAAGCAGCGCTGCCGTCATCGCCAGCTGCGCTGGAGAACTCGATCCCACGTGCACCGCAAGGATCCTGGCAAATAGTTCGGGATGCTTTGCAAGGGCATGCAAGGCCCGCCGCCGCGTGCCTGAATGGCTGTCGAGCATCAGCAGCAACCGCCCCATTGCCGTGGGCCGTCGAGCAAGCCGCCGATGCGACATCTGATACTCGCTGAGATCATTACGCTCAAACGCCTCAGCCAGCGCGCCCGCTTGATGAAATCCTAGGCACAGCCCTTCGCCGGTGATGGCATCCACGCTGCCGGAGGCATCCCCAACCAGCGCTACACGTCCCCGATATACTCGGTCGAAACCGCAGGTGAGGGTAACTGCTCCGCGCTCCGGACCGCCCTCCGCGGAAGAGAGGCGATCCGCCAGTTCCGGAAACTCCCCCGTGATCGACGTGGAACGAGTTCCCGGCCTCCTCGAAATAAGTACGACGCAAACATCATTGCGTCCCACCGGGGTCACGTAAGCCTGCGTGTTCCACCCCCAGTAGATCTCCGCGCAATCGGTCCACGGCGCAACGCGATAGTGGCGACGAAACGCGTAACGTGGACGCACCATGGCCGGGCTCTCTAACCCGCACCATCGGCGCACTCGCGAGCGAATGCCGTCCGCTCCCACCATCCAACGGGCGGAAATGGTTCTGCCGCCCGCCAGGACGCCTTCAGCCGAAATACCGGTAACCGGGGTCTTCCAGCATAGCGTGATGCCTAATTTTTCGGCACGCTCGATCATTTTTTGGTGCAGTACCGGGCGCCTCAACCCAATGCCCTGCCCGGACGGAAAATTGGCGTCGACGCGTGCGTCTTCCCCTACAAAACGAATGCCCCGAAACGCAAATCCCTGCGCGGGAGTGAGGGGCACGCCGAGCGTCCTTAATGCCGAAACCGTGTCCGGCATTAACCCCTCACCACAAGCTTTGTCAATCGGAGGTTCCGCGCTGTCGGCCACCACAACCTCAAATCCCTTTTGGCGTGCGGCAATCGCTACGGCCAAACCTACCGGTCCCCCGCCGATGACAAACACGTCCGTTGTTTGCCCCATCCCTGCTCCTCAGCTAAATGATGAATCGGATTACCCAACTCAGGACCACGCGCCCATAGCGTTGACCTCTCTCTGGGCCAAACCCAGCGCCTCGCTCTAGAATAAAAGCGAGCCGTGCCTTACTTCCCTATTCCCCGGATGGTGGCGCCGAATGCAGCGATCTCATCTTCGGTTGCCTCCAACGCCAGCGCCCCTGCAAAGATGCGGATCTGCGCAACAAGGATGCTCCGCGCAGCGTCGTGCATCAAACCGTAAGCGTCGTCAACAATCTGGGGTGCCTAAATCTCCCATAACTTCTGCTTATCGAGTTGCCTATCGGTATTAATTTGACTGATTCTCCGCCTGCCCGTCATCCTATTTGCTCGCTGGTGATCCATTGGCCTGCGTCGCCACAGTCCTGGCGCATCCCTTCCCATGCGAGGAGATTCCGCACGTGACACCACCGGCCCCCAAGCCACGCAGCCATAACTTGATCGACGGCGCCAGCCGAGCCGGGGCTCGCGCCATGTTCCGCGCTTCCGGGCTTCGCGATGAAGACTTCGCCAAGCCGCTCATCGGCGTGGCCAACACCTGGATCGAGATCGGCCCTTGTAACTATCACCTGCGCGAATTGGCCGGGCACGTAAAATCCGGCATCCGCGCCGCCGGTGGGACCCCTCTCGAATTCAACACCGTCTCCATTTCCGACGGCATCACCATGGGCACCGAAGGCATGCGCGCCTCGCTGGTCAGCCGCGAAGTGATTACCGATTCCATCGAGTTGGTGACTCGCGGCAATCTTTTCGACGCCCTGATCGTTCTGGTCGGCTGCGACAAGACCATTCCCGCCGGCGTGATGTCCCTGGCCCGGCTCAATATTCCCGGACTGGTTTTGTACGGAGGCTCCATCGCACCCGGCCATTTCGAGGGTCACGCCGTGACCATCCAAGATGTCTACGAAGCCATCGGAAAGCACGCCCGCGGGGGAATCACCGACGCACAACTCAAATCGCTGGAAACGGTGGCCTGCCCGGGAGCCGGCGCGTGCGGCGGCCAATTCACCGCCAACACCATGGCGCTGGTCTGCGAGTTCCTCGGCATCGCGCCCATGGGATTATCCAGTGTTCCCGCAACCGACCCTGCCAAAGGCAATACCGGACAGCGCGCCGGCGAGATGGTGATGGAACTCCTGCGCCGCAATATCACCCCATCGAAAATCATCACCCGCGCCTCCATCGAAAACGCCATCGCAGGGGTCGCCGCCACCGGCGGGTCCACCAATTCCGTCCTCCATCTGCTGGCCATTGCCACCGAAGCCAAGGTTCCTCTTTCCATCGACGACTTCGACCGCATCAGCGCACGCGTCCCCATTTTGGCCGACCTCAAGCCTGCCGGACGCTTTGTGGCCACCGATCTCTACGCTGCCGGCGGCACCGCGCTGGTCGCAAAACGCATGCTCGAAGGAAAGTTGCTCCACGGCGAGTGCCTGACCGTGACCGGGCGCACACTCGGCGAAGAGGCCGCGGCCGCCAGGGAATCCGCGAAGCAAGAAGTCGTGCGCAAACTCGATTCTCCCCTTAAGCCCACCGGCGGCCTGGTCATCTTGAAAGGCAATATCGCTCCGGAAGGCTGCGTTTTGAAAGTGTCTGGCCACGATTATGGAACCTTCACCGGAATCGCACGGGTCTTCGACAACGAAGAAGCCGCCTTTGCCGCCGTGGAAAGCGGAAGCATTAAGGCCGGCGACGTTGTGGTGATCCGCTACGAAGGCCCCAAGGGCGGACCCGGCATGCGGGAGATGCTGCAAGTGACCGCTGGGCTGGTTGGCGCGGGGCTGGGCGATTCCGTCGCCCTGCTCACCGACGGCCGCTTCTCCGGCGCCACCCGCGGGCTGATGGTGGGCCACGTAGCTCCGGAAGCCGCCAACGGCGGCCCCATCGCTGCCCTTGCCGACGGCGACACCATCGTGTTCGACATTCCCAAGCGCGCCCTGAACGTTCAACTCACCGACGCCGAAATCCAGCGCCGTCTTTCCAGCTGGAAGCCGCCGCAACCGCGCTTCACCTCCGGCGTAATGGCCAAATATGCCCTACTGGTCTCATCCGCCTCCATCGGCGCTATCACCGCCGTGCCCAATTCCTTTTCTATCGCCGCGCAAAGCGCCTCGAGGACCTCATGAAGCTCACCGGTGCAGAAATTCTTTGCGAATCGCTGACCAGACTGGGGGTGCGCCACCTCTTTGGCTACCCCGGCGGCGCCATCCTCCCTGTCTATGACGCGCTCGGCAAATCTAAGCTGCATCACGTTCTCGTGCGCCACGAACAAGGCGCCACCCACATGGCCGATGGCTATGCTCGCGCCAGCGGCGGCGTGGGCGTCGCCATGGCCACTTCCGGTCCCGGCGCCACCAACATGGTCACCGGCATCGCCACCGCCATGCTGGATTCCTCGCCCGTCGTCTGCATCACCGGCCAGGTCAGCAGCAAGCTCCTTGGTTCCGACGCCTTTCAGGAAATCGATATCACCGGCATCACCATGCCGATCACCAAGCACAACGTGGTCGTCTCTCGCGCCGAGGACATCGCGCGCACCGTCCGCGAAGCTTTTGTAATCGCCAATTCCGGACGCCCCGGTCCCGTACTCGTCGATATCACCAAGGACGCCCAGCAAGCTTCCTGCGATTTCAATTGGGAGACCTGCGTTCCTCAGCTTCCCCCCAAGCGCCAGCGCATCCACTACGATCAAGCCGAATTTGAGCGCGCCGTCGAGCTGCTCAACTCCGCCAAGCGTCCGCTCATCCTCGCCGGGCACGGCATCATGGTTTCCGGCGCCATCCGCGTATTCGATCAGTTCGTTCACGCCGGCAATCTTCCCGTCGCCATGACCCTGCTCGGCATCGGGTGCTTCCCTGCCAGCGATCCTCTCAATCTCGGCATGATGGGCATGCACGGAGAAGCCTGGGTCAATCACGCCATCCAGGAAGCCGACCTGCTCATTGCTGTCGGCATGCGTTTTGACGATCGCGTCACCGGCGATCTCCGCACCTACGCCAAGGACGCCCGCAAGATTCACATCGAAATTGATCGTTCCGAAGTCAACAAAAACGTGAAGGTGGACTCCGCGTTGATCGGTGACGCTCGCCAGGTTCTCGAGCAGCTTCTCCCGCGCCTTGAACATCGCGAGCGCGGCGACTGGCTTGGCCACATCCGCGAACTCAAAGGCGATTCCGCCGTCCGCGACATCCAGGGGCTTCCCGACAACGGCCACCTCTACGCCGCTCACGTCATCAACGATTTGTGGAAGGAAACCAATGGCGAGGCCATCGTCGTCACCGACGTCGGCCAGCACCAGATGTGGGAAGCGCAGTATTACCATCACAACCAGCCGCGCTCCCTGGTCACCTCCGGCGGTCTAGGCACCATGGGCTTCGCTCTGCCCGCGGCCATCGGCGCAAAGTTTGCCAAACCCGATTCCGATGTCTGGGTGGTGGTCGGCGACGGCGGCTTCCAGATGACCATGTGCGAGCTCGCCACCATCGTTCAGGAAAAAATCAAGATCAACATCGCCATCATCAACAACGGCTTTCTCGGCATGGTGCGCCAGTGGCAGGAATTTTTCTACGACAAGCGTTATGTCGCCACTCCGCTGGTCGCCCCCGATTTTGCCGCCCTGGCCAACGCTTTCGGCATTCGCGGCGAACGCATCACCTCCCGCAACGAGGTTATTCCCACCATTCGCTCCGCTCGCGAATCTGCGGAAAGCGTGTTGATCGATTTTCGCGTGGAACAGGAAGATTCCGTTTACCCCATGGTTCCCGCCGGCGGCTCACTCCACGAAATGATTCGTCGCCCGGACAGCCCACTGGTGGAAACCGCTACGGAGCCATGATCGAGGACCTATGCAAACACTGATC
This sequence comes from Candidatus Acidiferrum sp., assembly GCA_035309625.1. Classification (GTDB taxonomy): domain Bacteria; phylum Acidobacteriota; class Terriglobia; order Acidiferrales; family UBA7541; genus Acidiferrum. The sequence goes on along the minus strand of DATGEY010000093.1, from coordinate 60,244 downwards.
GCTTACGTGGAAAACAAGCCCGGCGTCCTAAATCGCGTGGCCTCGCTCGCCCGCCGGCTGGCCATCAACATCGATTCGCTCACCGTCGGCCCCACCGAAAACGAAGAAATCGCCCGCATGACCATCGTCGCTCACACCGACGAAAAAGGCGCTCACCGTCTCGAAGCCAGCCTGGAAAAACTGGTCGACGTCCTGCTCGCCGAAAATATCTCCGATCGCTCCCTGCTTGAGCGCGATCTGGCGCTCATCAAAGTGTCCGCGGACCAGCAATCTCGCCCGCACTTGATGGAGCTCATAAAAGTGTTCCGCGCGCGGGTCATCGATGTCGCGCCCGAGTCCCTAATCCTGGAAGTCTCCGGCACCGTCGACAAAATCGACGGTCTGCTCGAAGTCCTCCGTCCGTTCGGCGTCCTGGAAATGGCCCGCACCGGCCGCATCGCCATGACCCGCGGCAACGACTTGCTACGCCCGCCAACAACACCGTCGCAGGCCGTGGAGACAGCGCCTGCGGTGGCCACCAGTTAAGCGGCATTTTTCAAACTCGAAAGGGAAAAGAATGGCAAATCTCTACTACGACAATGCAGCAGACCTCGCTCTTATCCAATCCAAAAAGGTCGCCATCCTCGGTTACGGCTCTCAGGGTCACGCCCACTCGCTGAATCTCCGCGACAGCGGCGTCTCCGTCCGTGTAGGACTGCCACCTGGCAGCGCGTCCGCTTCCAAAGCCCAAAAGGAAGGACTTCTTGTCAACACTCCCGCCGAAGCCGCTGCCTGGGCCGATGTGATCATGATTCTCGCCCCCGACACCAAGCAGCCCAAACTCTATCGCGACTCCATCGCTCCCCATCTCGCGCCCGGCAAAACGCTCATGTTCGCCCACGGCTTCAACATTCGTTTCGGCACCATCCAGCCGCCCGCTTCCGTCGATGTTTCCATGATCGCTCCCAAAGCCCCCGGCCATCGCGTCCGCGAAGTATTCACCGAAGGCGGCGGCACACCGGCGTTACTCGCGGTCGAGCAGGACGCCTCCGGCAACGCCCGGGCACTCGCCCTGTCCTACGCCAAGGGATTGGGCTGCACTCGCGCCGGCGTTCTCGAGACCACCTTCACCGAAGAAACCGAAACCGATCTCTTCGGCGAACAAGCCGTGCTCTGCGGCGGCGTCAGCGAACTCATCAAGGCCGGCTTCGATACGCTGGTCGAAGCGGGCTATCAGCCGGAAGTCGCCTACTTCGAGTGCATGCACGAACTCAAATTAATTGTTGATCTCATCTATCGCGGCGGCCTCAGCTATATGCGCTATTCCGTCAGCGACACCGCCGAGCAAGGCGATTACTCCGCCGGCCCCAGGATCATTACGCAAAAGACTCGCGAAGAGATGCGCAAAATCCTGTCGGAAATCCGCGACGGCAGCTTCGCCAAAAAATGGGTCGAGGAAAACGAAAAGGGTTGCCCCAATTTCCTGGCCACCCGTCTCCGTGAACAATCTCATCCGGTCGAGCAACTCGGCCCCAGGCTCCGCGCCATGATGCCCTTTTTGCAGCCCATCATCGCTCCCGGCTTGGCCACCAAAGCCGCAACCTCGGAGAGGTAGCTGCGTGTATTCTTCTCTCTGCGATTCGTCGGACACTACGTTGACATAGAAGTTATTTTGCGCGATTCTCGTTCGCCGCGATGAAGAAGACCAACGCCCATAGTCCCCTACCGGCGATCAATCTTCCTGAGCGCATTGACCACCTCAGCGCCAAACGCCAGGAAATTATCCGCCCCATTCTCGAGCACCCTCGCGAATACGTGCTCCTTAGCGTCCGCGCCATGGCCAAACGCCTGCGCACCGACCCCGCCACCGTCGTGCGCATCGTGCGTGGTCTCGGTTTCGCCAGTTATCGCGAATTCCAGCATCATCTCCACGAACTCTCCCTCGCCTTCGCCACTTCGCTCGACACCATGCAGCCCCTCAGCCGCTATCCCAACATGCCCGCCTACGTTCGTGATTCGCTCGGCCAGGATCTCAAAAATCTTCAGGGCCTGAAGAACAGCCTGGTAGCCCAGCGCCTCGCCGACGTTGCCAAACGCTTCTATGAAGCGCGCCGCATCGTCCTGCTCGCCAGCGATTTGGCCGCCATCCTCGCGGAGTATCTGGAATACCAGATCAGCTTGCTGGGACTGCCCATATTTTCGGCCACATCCGCCGGACGCATCACTCATCTAACCCGCGCAGTCACCAAGCAGGATTTGGTCCTGGGCATCACCTTCCGCCGCGGCCTGCGCCAGACCGTGGAAGGCGTCCAGCAAGCTCGAGCCCACGGCGCGTACTGCATCGGCATCTGCGACACTTATCTTTCTCCGCTGGCTCGCGAATGCGACGAACTCTTTATCGCCTCCACCGAATCCACCTCCTTCGCCGCTTCCTACGCTGCCCCTATTTCCCTGATGAATGCCATCCTCGCCGCCTGCGCCCAATACCGCCGCCCGCATACCCTGTCGCTCCTCAAGGAAATTGCCGAGGAGCAACGCAAAGGCTTTCGCTGGTACAGCAACTAATCTCCTCGCACTCCGATCCACTCCCGCGTCCGCCCACAGTTAGGGGAATCCGAAGGTTTCACGGTCTACGAGCACGAGTGGTGGCATTTCGATTTCAACGCTTGGCGCGAATATCCCATCTTGAATGTGCCGTTCGAAAAGTTACAATTCCGCCAGTAGCACAGCCACTCTTGGCTGTGCCGCGTAAAGTATCGGCAAGTACCAAGCCGCGTAGCGCCGGGTCTGCGTCGCAGGTAAATAAGTTCGGTGTTCGATTAAAGTTGTACCGGAGGAAATGACTTTGCAAAATCATGCTCCAAAGTTCCTGGTGTGCTGTGTATCTGCCGCTCTTCTCTTTGCCATCACCAGCAGCAATCGCATCACCCACGCACAATCCTCCCCCACGCTAGCCGAGCGTATTCAAAAAGTCATGCGCCGCCCTGAATTCGCGCACGCCAACTTCGGAATTAAGTTTGTCTCCCTCGACACCGGCAGGACTCTTTATTCCTTCAACTCCGGCAAACTGTTTGTTCCCGCCTCCACCACCAAACTACTCACCGAAGGCGCCGTGCTCGCCAAGCTTGGCGCAGACTACCGTTTTCACACCCGCATCTACCGCACCGCTCCCGTGGATAAACACGGCTCGCTCAAGGGCGACCTCATCCTGGTCGCCAGCGGCGATCCCAACCTCTCCAATCGCATCCGCCCAGACGGCACCCTGGCCTTCGTCGACGAAGACCACTCTTACAATGGTCCCGCCGTCGATGGCGACCCGCTCGCCGTCGTCAAACAACTCGCCAAGGACATTGCCGCTCAGGGCATTCGCAAAATCGAAGGCCGCGTCCTCGTCGACACCTCCCTGTTTCCCGATGGCCCCCGCGAAGGTGGCACCAACGTGGTGATGTCTTCCATCATCGTCAACGACAATGTGATTGATCTCGTAATCACACCCGCATCCAAGGCCGGTGACCTCGCTAGCTTCATCTCTACGCCGCAAACCTCCTACATCCAGTTCACCGGCCGCGTCACCACCGGCCCCGCCGATATCAGGCCTGACCTCGACCTGTCCGACCCCATAACAAACCCCGACGGCACGGTCACTGTGGCCATCACCGGCAGCCTCCCCTTGGGTTCTCAGCCCACTACCGCCGCCTTCGCCGTTCCCTCTCCAACCGTTTTCGCCCAAACCGTGCTCAGCGAAGCTCTCTCCGCCGCCGGAGTCTCCATCAAGCCCCCCAAACACGCCGGCGTTCCCGATTTTCCCGGCCTCGCGCACCTGTACACTCCCAAAAATCAAATCGCCGAACACGTCTCTCTTCCCCTTGCCGAGGAAATTAAAGTCACCTTGAAAGTCAGCCAAAATCTTCACGCCGGCATGGGACCCTATCTCTTGGGCGCTTTGATCGCCAAAAACGACAAGGATCCTCTAGCAGCCGGCTTTGCCATTGAGCGCAACTTCTTGCAAGACGCCAAGCTCGACCTCTCCGGCGTCTCCCAGGGCGATGGTGCCGGCGGCGATTGGGCCGATCTCTTCAGCCCAGATTTCATGTGTAACTATCTCGCTTATTGGAGCACTCGCCCCGACTATCCCACCTTCTTCAGAGCCTTACCGATCCTCGGCAAAGACGGAACGCTCGCAAAAATCCAGACCACCAGTCCCGGTGCCGGCCACGTGTTCGCAAAAACCGGAACCTTCGGCTCCGACGATCGCCTCAATGCCAACACCATGCTGAACGGCAAGGGATTAGCCGGCTACGTACTCACCGCCAGCGGCCAAAAACTCGTGTTCGCCGCCTACGTCAACCACGTCGCCTTGTCCGCGGATCCCGACGCCGCACAATCCGTCGCCGGACAAGCCCTCGGCGAGATTGCCGCTGCCGCCTACGACGCGCCCCTGGAATTCGCTGCATCTACCGGCCCGTACGACCTCATCATCCGCCACGGACACATCATCGATGGCACCGGCAACCCCTGGTATGCCGCCGACCTGGCCATCAATGGCGACCGCATCGCCGCCATCGGCGATCTGCATGCCGCACGCGCCAAACGCGAAATCGATGCTTCCGGCCGCGTCGTCGCCCCCGGTTTCATCGACATGCTCGGTCAGTCCGAATTTTCCTTACTGCTCGACAATCGCTCCCTCAGCAAACTCGCCCAGGGCATCACCACCGAGATCACCGGCGAGGGCGGCTCCATCGCCCCGCAAAATGCAAAAACCATCGCCTCCATCCAGCCCCTGCTCGACCAGTACAAGTTCACCCTCGATTGGACCACCCTCGACCAGTACGCCAGCCGCCTCCAAAAACAGGGCACCCCGCTCAACATCGGCACCTACGTCGGTTCCGCGCAAATCCGCGAAGCCATCATCGGCGACGACGACCGCGCCCCTACCTCCGCCGAACTGGCCCAAATGCAATCCCTCGTCGAGCAAGCCATGAAAGAGGGCGCGCTCGGCGTCTCCAGCGCCTTGATCTATCCGCCCAACATTTACGCCAAGACCGAAGAGCTCATTGCCCTCGCAAAAATCGCCTCCCAATACGGCGGCCTCTACGCCACCCACATGCGCAGTGAAGGCGCCTCCGAAGCCGCCGCGCTTGCCGAAGCCATTCGCATCGGCCGCGAAGCAAATCTTCCCGTCGAAATCTTCCATCTTAAGGTCAGCGGCAAGCCCCGCTGGGGCAACATGAAATCCATAGTCGCCACGATTCAAGCCGCTCGCGACTCCGGCCTCGATATCGCCGCCAGCATGTACCCCTACATCGCCGGCAGCACCGCGCTGGTCTCCGCCCTGCCGCCCTGGGTCGCTGACGGCGGTTCGCCAAAACTCCTCGAGCGCATCAAGGATCCCGCCGTTCGCGCGCGCATCAAAAAAGATCTTTCCACCGATCATCCCGATTGGGAAAACCTTTTCTATGATTGCGGCGGCGCCTCCGGCGTACTCATCGCCTCGGTCCAGAAGCCCGAGCTAAAACAATGGGAAGGCAAAACGGTCGAGGACGTCGCCAAAGCCTGGAAAAAATCTCCGGAAGACGCGCTGATGGATTTCGTTCTCGCCGACCATGCCCAAACCGGCGCCATCTACTTCATGGCCAGCGAGGAAGATCTCAAGACCGGCCTCTCTCAGCCCTGGACCAGCATCGGCCTCGATTCCAATGAGATGTCACTCGACGGCCCTACTTTTGAGCCTCACACGCATCCGCGCGCGTTCGGCTCCATGCCCCGCTTCCTCGGCCGCTATGTCCGCGACCAACACCTCATGCCCCTCGAATCCGCCATCCGCAAAATCACTTCGCTCCCCGCCCAGCGCGAGCATCTCGCCAATCGCGGTCTGCTCCAACCCGGCTACTTCGCCGACATCACCATTTTCGATCCCAACACCATTATCGACCGCGCCACCTACAACAATCCCGCGCAACTCCCCGAAGGAGTATCCTTCACCATAGTCAATGGTCAGATTGAATTCGAGACTGGCAAGCTAACCGGAGTCGCCGCCGGCAATTTCCTGCGCGGCCGCGGCTGGCGTCCACCACTATAACCACCACCGGCATTGTAGGGGCACCGGACACCCGTGTCCGTCCGCCCCGAAGTTAAGCGCAATCACTCTCGCAATAAGGTGTAGGAAATTCCGCGGACCGCTGGGCAAATACCGTGAACTCAGCCAACCATCACGACAGCGACGTCTTCCCCAACTCCGCTACCCGCCGCTCATACGTCATCTCGCACCAGCCGTGCTTCCCGCGATACCGAAACACAATTTTGTGTCCCGGCTCAATCCTGGCCCGCGAACGCACCGAAGAATCCGACAGCACCACCCACTCCCCGTTCACCAAATAGCTGCCTTCCCACCCGCGCAATTCAAACTTGCCATCATTCTTCAGCGTCAATTGCGCGGCGGTGCAAGGCACCTCTTTCCCGCCCACTTTCGCTTCCGCGCACTGGTACTTGCCCGAAACGTCGATGCTCTGCGCATTGCCCCGCATAGGGAGTAAACAACATGCTATCAACAGCGCTCCAATGGATGAGACCTTTAGGGCTAGGGTCGGCCTCATTTCACCTCCAGCAAGCCAAGCGGGTAGCTGCGGCACGCCCACCTGACCTTTCGTACAGGTTGCACGTACCATGCCAACCACTCCCTCCCTCCCATTATTTAAGCTATTGCAAACACTAGACTTACTTCCACCACACTTCCCCGCCTCGACTCCCCGGAATCGTCCTTTCCGTCGGATACCGAGCGCGAAGGAAATATTTTGCAATTTCCACAACCCATGCATCATCCGTCCCCTACCACTCAAAACGGCAGTTCGGCCGCTGCCTGCCCATCCTTTCGCGGGTCCGACGCGCCGTAATTCACCCCCGCCGCAAAGTCTCGCAGGACTGCTTGTCCTCCGCCAACGAACGCGGAGAATGTCCCCAGCACCTGTATCCTGTGCCCCTTGCCGCTCAATTCGTTCCGCGCCGCGCCAGAAAAACGGTTCTCCAGCATCACGTCGCACCCGCCAAACGTGAGCTTCGTAAAACGAGGAGCCTCCAGCGCCGCCTGAAGGTTCATCTTGAAGTCCGCAATATTCGCAAGAAACTGCGCATGCGCCTGCGACTGATTCCACCCTCCCATAATCCCAAACGCCATCCGCGTCTCGCCCTTCTGCGCAAATCCCGGAATAATCGTGTGCCGCGGCCGCTTGTGTCCCGCCAGCGCGTTCGGCGACGAGGCATCCAGCGAAAACAGTCCGCCGCGGTTTTGCAGCGCAAATCCGGTTCCTGGCGCCACGATCCCGGACCCAAACCCCGAGTAATTGCTTTGAATCAGCGACACCATGTTTCCGTCGCGGTCCACCACGCTCAAATACGTCGTGTCGCTACCGCCCGGCAACTCTCCCGCGCCCACTTCGCAGTTCGCCTTTTCCGCGTCGATCGATTTCGCCCGTTGCGCCGCCCAATCCTTTGCCAGCAGCGTCTTCACCGGTATCTTCTGCCCCCGCGGATCCGCCACATATTTCGCCATGTCCGCATACGCCAGCTTCTTCGCCTCGATCATCGCGTGCAGCGCCTTCGCCGACCCGAACCCATACTCCGCCATCGGAAATGCCTCCATGATATTCAACATTTCCAGCGCCGCGATTCCCTGCCCGTTCGGCGGCATCTCGTACACCGTCCAATCCCTGTACGTCGTCGATATCGGCTCCACAAATTCGCTCGAGTATTCCGCCAAATCTTCCGCTGTCATCGTTCCGTTGTGATGCTTCATCGACTCCGCAATTTTCTTCGCAATCTCTCCTTTATAAAATGCATCCCGCCCATGTTCCGCAATCTGCCCGAGCGACCACGCCAAGTCTTCATTGCGAAACACTTCTCCCACCTTCGGCGCGCGATCTCCCGGCAAATAGGTCTTGCTCGCCGCTTCGTCTCCCCGCAGCAGATTCACTTCCTCCGCCCAATACGCCGCCGTCCACTCCGGCACCGGGTAGCCTTCCCGCGCCATTCGAATTGCCGCTGCCAAATCTTCCGCCAGCTTTTTTCTTCCGAATTTGTCCGCCAGCTTCTGCCATCCGTCCACTGCCCCCGGCACCGTAATCGCGTTCACCCCCTTCTGCGGCATGTCCTGCAATCCCTGCTTGTGCAGCAACTCGATCGTCAGTCCCTTAGGCGCCCACCCGCTGGCATTCAACCCATACAGCTTCTTGGCCTTCGCATCGTAAACAATCGCAAACAAATCCCCGCCAATCCCATTCATCATCGGCTCGACCAACCCCATCATCGCGTTGGTGGCAATAGCCGCATCCACCGCATTCCCCCCGCTCTCCAGCACCCGCACCCCGGCCTGCGCCGCCAGCGGCGACTCCGCCGCCACAATCCCGCCCCGCGAAATCACCATCGACCGCCCCTGCGTCCGCTCTTGCGCAAAAACACCCATAGCGCTCATGCTCATCACGCTCACCATCACCGCACCGGATATTTTCAACGCCTTATTCATCGTCGCCCCTCGGCACGCGCGCACTCTATCGTGGACGCACAACCTCCGCAAGCGCGTAAACCCTGCCGCACACAGCAATTCCAGCATGGAGTGCGGCGCCCTGGCGCCGCTTTCGCCGAGGTCGGTCGTGTTCCGAAACGTCGCGCTCCCGCGCGTTAATGTAGCGGCCGCGGGCTTTCGCGGCGCTTTCATCCGCAAGGGAACCGCACACCAATCCGCCTACACCGCAGCTTCTGATTAAAATCCATCTGATTTCTTATGCGACAACACTCAGTTTGCGGTCATTTGCCGAAACGCCGCCAACTCCGGCGAACTCGCCAGGCGAGCCGGGAAGTGTCGAATATAGTTCTTCATATTAGGGTGCCAAAATTCCAGGTAGTGAAACGCGCGCATCTCCTGTATGGCCTGCTCCGGTGTCCACCCGTCGAACGCGATCCGGTACGCAGCGATGAACATCCCGCTACGATCTCCGCCCAGCCAGCAGTGCAGAAATATTTTCCTCCTGGGCTGCTCCCGAACCAGCGCGAAAAAACGAGCGATCTCTTCATCCTTCGGCGCTGCCCAGCCGTTTCCCGGCAGGTTGATGAACCGCATGCCCAAGGATTCCGCTTGCTGGCGTTCGTTCTCGATCAGTCCGTGCAGTTCGCCTCGGAGATCAATGACCGTGTCGATGTCGAATTTCTTAAGCTGCTCCACCGCATCGCGCCCCGGTTGCCCGCCGCGGTACAGAAAATCGTTTACCTTCCCGAAATCAGCAATCCCCGGCACAGCGATTTTCTGCGCGAAAGCGAATTGCCCGCTGGGCGCCGTCGCGTGATACCGCGCGCCGCAGCCCGCGCCGGTCGCGGCCAAAGACCACACCAGCAAAGATCGGCAAACGCCGGAAGCAATCACACGGAGTTGGATGCGAGAAAGTTCAGAACGGCGGTCCACTATCAGATTTCCATCACTCTTTGCCAGGTGTCCAAAGAATGTACGCGTTAAGCTCGGCTGTTCCCTACGCAACGAAGCTAAAATAAAACATTCCTATTGAAAAGGATGTTCACAAATGGTAGAATTGCTTCGTTCAGTACTACGCCTCGCTGCCTCGATGCATCCAAAAATATCGGCATTTTCTGGAGACTTCCTCCGTCCAATGGCGTGCAGGAAGAGCCCGCGAAGCGGCATGCGAGACCGTGTGCAGCTGCTAGCCCTCGCTCTTGAGTCCTTCCGTTCCGGCTACCACGGTCTCACACCCGTCGCCCCAGCCAGGGATCCCCATCAAGTAGCGTTCCAATTTGCCTCGGCGTAACTACCTTTAGAATCAACACTTGCAAAAGTGTAGCAAAACAAAGGACTTTATCTACCTTTAGAATCAACACTTACCCAAAAACCGGGGGGGAGGGGCCCCCCAGCCATTCAACCAAACAGTACCCTCACACCTCGTTCTACTAGCCAGAATCTAGGCCATTTGCATCGGTGATACCGTGTTCGTCAGGGTAGCGCTCCAATTTCCGGGTGGGCTCTCATCCCCGCCTGCAATCCCGACTGGCGCTGAGGATTGATTGCGAAAAAGGTGAGCGCTGCGCCTACGGCTTTCTGGCGGTGACCAGAGAGTAGTAACAATGCGTGGGAATCACCAGAATGTCCTCAAACCCAGACTCGCTCAAGATCTCCCGCAACTCCTTGGCCGAATATTGCTTGCCTTCCGTATACACCATCATCGTCATGGAAAAAGATGTGGCAGCCAGCGGTCTGTCCTTGGTTTCGTCCAGCAACATTTCATTCACAAAGATTCTCCCGCCTGACGGTAACGCCTCAAAGGCGCGGCGGCTCAGGAGCAGGCAACGCTTGCGGTCCCAATCATGGAAAATGTTGCTGAAGAAAACCCCGTCATACCCGGTGGGCCACCGGTCCTTGAACATGTCCAATTCCACGGTGTCGATCCGATCTTGGAGGCCATGTTTGGCAATGTAGCGCTGTGCCACTTTCCTGACCGCCGGCAGTTCCATGACTGTAAAACTCGTCCCCGGCCAGCGTTGAGCGACCACGATGCTAAAGCACCCGGAACCCCCTCCGGCGTCCAAAACGCGCTTGACACCACCGAAGTCGCCATGCGAGGCGACTCCCATCGCCAATGGAAGCGATTGGCAGTGCATTGCGTGAGTGAACCCTTCTGCCAGGGCCGGGTCCATTTCATGTGTTTCCCACATCTCGCCGCCGCCGTAGGCCGAAGCTCTTTCCTTTTTCAGCGCCTCCACGATCGTCGCCGATGTGAGCGGTACGTTCCCGAACAATTTGATGATGCTGCCGCGATAATACGGGCTGCCAGGCAGCAGGTACATTCGAGACACTTCGGCAAGAGCGAAGTACCCCTGGGATTGGGTCAGGAATCCCAGGGAAGTCAGAACGCCAAGGAGCGCCTCGGTTGCTCGAGGTCCCAGCGAAAGGGCCTGCGCCACCTGTGCCGCAGTCATGGGTTTGGCGTCTAAAAGAGCAAACAAGCCCAGTTCGTCGGCGGCAGCGAGCGTCGGAAAATGATAGAAGGATCTCTCGACGTCCCAAAGGAGACGGTCGTCGCAGCTCGGCGGGCTAAGTTGAAGCGGGTTCGGTGCAGCCATGGTGACCTCCCTTTATAAAATCGTCCGGTCTGAGGCGAATCCGCTGACGGCCAGCCGCAGAAAGGTTATTTATGACGGCCGGCTCCAAGAGACCTCAGGCGCCCGGAAACGGAAAATACTTCAACCAGAGCAGCCGGTCAAGTCACGGTGAAAGAGCCTACGCAAATCGCAACGGGCCCAGGCGCACGGCGCCGTCGGATGCATCTGCGGACAATGAGAGCCGGCTCCCGCGAGAGCCGGCTCTTCCTTGCGGTTGGATTAGCGGGGAGAGCTGACCGCAGCGACGGGTTGCGGGTTGAGCGAAACAATCTTGCTACCGATCACTTCGCCCGAGACCACTAATTCGACGCGGCGATTTTGCTGACGGCCTTGCGACGTATCGTTTGACGCGATGGGCCGAGTCTTACCAAAGCCCGTTGCGGTGGTGGATGCTTCCGGGATGCCTTGCTGGGTTAAATAGCTGCGAACGCCTTCGGCGCGCTTCTCCGAGAGCTGCTGATTGAACGCTTCCGTGCCGATGCTGTCGGTATTGCCTTCCACCGCCAGCTTCAGCGACGGATAAGCAAGCACGATGCCCGATATTTTTGCCAGCTTCTCGCGGGCTAGCGGACGCAGCGTGTATTTCCCGGAGTCGAACAGCACGTCCGACATATTTACGACCAGGCCGCGGGCGGTGTCTCGAGTTTCCAGGATCAAGTTGAACTGTTGCAGGAGTCGCGCGCGAAGTTCTTCACGTTCGCGAACGGATTGTTGAAGTTGCGCATCGGAAGATGCAGCGGCGGCGCGATTCCGCTCGGAATCCGCCTCGGCGGCGTGTTGTTGTTGCTCCGCATTGCGGCGGTCTCTTTCCGCGTCGGCTTGCGCTCCAACCGCTTGTTGCAGCTGCGCGTCGGAGGAGGCTGCCGCGGCGCGGTCCCGGTCGGAATTCGCCTGGGCCGCCTGTTGCTGTTGCTCCGCATTGCGGCGGTCTCTTTCCGCGTCGGCTTGCGCTCCAACCGCTTGTTGCAGCTGCGCGTCGGAGGAGGCTGCCGCGGCGCGGTTCCGGTCGGAATCCGCCTGGGCCGCCTGTTGCTGACGCAGCGCAGTGTTGCGGTCTCTCTCCGCGTCCGCCTGCGCGCCAATGGCTTGTTGCGCGGCCGCCTGCGCATCCAGATTCTTACGGTCCGCCTCATCGCGCTGGCGAACGGCATCCGCGCTGACGGCCTCGGCGCTCTCGCGCCGTTGCGATTCCCGGTTTGCGCGTGCCCTCGCGTCCGCTTCACGCGCGGCTCCCGCGGCGCGTTCGGTTTCGGTGCGTTCTTCGTCGATATGCTTCACCGCAATTTCACGAGCGTCTTCCGACGTTTGCACCACTTCCCGCGACAACGAAATCAGCGCTTTCTTGTTGGTGTGCTTTCCCGTGGCACGCGCGTCGGCTTCGTTCATCTGCGCCACCGCCTTTTCATAGCTTTTGTCGGCGTATCTTTGGGCGCCGGCGGATTCCGCTATGCGCAAAGCATTGCGCGCTTCATAAAATTCCAGCGGCAATTTGGCGTTCAGCACCACCGGGTCGAACTTATAACCCGTGGGGATGTAGCCTCCGCGGTCCACCAACTCATATCTGGCGTCCACGTCCTCGCTGGCGCCCGCGGTGTCCGGGCGAACGGCATTCTCGAGCACCACCACGTTGCTCGGCCGGCGCACCGCATAATAAGGTTCCGCGGTTACGATCAGCGCGAACGCCTGCAGGTCCGTGGTCACGTCCAGCTTGCTGCGACGGTTATCGCCCACCAGGACTTCGCCGATATTCACCGGCCGCCCTTCCGGCGAAATCGCCCACAACACATACGTCAGATACTCGTTGCCGAAACTGGTGGGCCGGTCCAGTCCGGAAAATTCGGCTTCGATTTCGAGGGCCCCGCGCTTGCTCTCTACTTTCGCTTGGCCCGCCGCGCCAGGCATCAAATCGGTGCCTTGAAAATTAATCTTGGTAGCCCCGCTGCGATGTCTATAGCTAACCGCCCGGGTCGTACGGCTGACCACATTGACCTGGTGCGTTGCTGTTGAATTGCCGGAATCCGCCGGCGCTTGCGTCTGGCCCTGCGCTGGCGCCGGTGCGCCGAGCGCGATCGCGACCAATACCGTAATACTCGATATCTTGAACATAAGTCTCCTTCTAAAAGCTCCGAGACCTTTAGTATCGAGCGTTACAGCCTTGAATACTGTCCGATAGTGAACGATTGGAAGAAAGAAAGAAGGTCCAAGCGGGGAATCGCGCTCGCGGCCCTACGCCGCATCCGGCATGACAGGAACGCGCTGCCCCGTATGTTGGTCGAGAATGAAATACTCACCGGGCGCAGAAAGCGCGAGTTTTTCGATATATCTTTTGGCGGCCATCAAGTTTTGCTCCGCACCGCGCCAGAGCACCGTTCCGTCCGAATCCGTTTTGAAAATATCGAGAGGCTGAAACATCGCTGGTTCCTCACTTTCCGGGTAGCACCCTTTGTATCAATTTCTGAAGCGCATCGTCTGTCCCCTTCCAGACACCAGCTTCAAGCGCCACGTTGATGGCTTAAGCGATCTCAAGCAGCAACTCCCGCTGACCAGACATTTGGGGCCGCTTGATTTCTTGCAATGAAATTTTCCAGTGCCGGGCCTCCCACCGCTTTTGAGCCATCCAGCGTCACCCACCTTCAGACTTGTTGGAATTCTCCGTCCAACACCCTAGAATCAAAGACGACGCGGCGCCATCCCTGCCCACCTTAACTCCTCGCCCGTCCGGAGACGCCTCTCTTGCCCGAACAGCGCACCACCAAGACGCCCGCCGCCACTACCCAGGCGCCGCCAAAATCTCCTCTCGATCAATCCATCGACGCCGTCGTCATCGGACGCCACTCCGATCCCTTCGCGCTTCTCGGCCCGCACCAAATCGATACGCCCGCCGGCCGTCGCTGGGTAATCCGCACGTTCCATCCCGGCGCGATTTCCGCCGCCATTCGGTTCACCGGTTCGCAGGCCGTAATCGAAGCGGCAAAACTACGTCCCGAAGGTTTCTTCGAAGCCCATCTTCCCGAAACGCAAAAGGATCGCCCCGCGCCGCCCAGCTATCGCATCCAATACCGCTTCGCCGGCGACGCCACCCACGAGCAATACGACGCCTACGCCTTTCCCTTTCTCCTCAGCGAATTCGATCTCTACCTCATGGGCGAAGGCCGCCACTACGATACCTACAACAAGCTCGGCGCCCACCTCCAAACCGTCGAAGGCGTCCGCGGCGTCAACTTCGCCGTCTGGGCCCCCAGCGCTCGCCGCGTTAGCCTGGTCGGCGATTTCAACCACTGGGACGGCCGCGTCCATCCCATGCGCGCGCGCGGTTCCTCCGGCGTCTGGGAACTGTTCGTCCCCGAGCTTGACCAAGGCACCATCTACAAATATGAAATCATCGGCCCCAACGGCAACATGGTCCCCCTCAAAGCGGACCCGTACGCCTTCCGCTCCGAGCTGCGCCCGGCCACCGGCTCGGTCGTCGCCGATCTCGACACCTACCAATGGAAAGACTCCGCCTGGACCGCGCAGCGCGCGCAAACCAATTGGTTCGAGAGGCCCGTTTCCATCTACGAAGTCCATCTCGGCGCGTGGCGTCGCGTTCCTGAAGAAAATCAGCGCTGGCTTACCTATCGCGAGCTGGGCGATCAACTCATCCCTTATGTAAAAGAACTCGGATATTCCCACATCGAACTTCTTCCCATCATGGAGCATCCCTTCGACGGCTCCTGGGGCTATCAGACCATCGGTTACTTCGCCGCCACCAGCCGCTTCGGTTCGCCCGCCGATTTCATGGAATTTATCGACCGCTGCCACGCCGCCGGCCTGGGCGTAATTCTTGACTGGACTCCCGCGCATTTCCCACGCGACACGCACGGCCTAGCCGAATTCGACGGCACCCACCTGTACGAACACTCCGATCCCCGCCAGGGCGCGCATCCCGACTGGGGCACCCTGGTCTACAACTACGCTCGCAACGAAGTGCAAAACTATCTCATCTCCAACGCGCTGTTCTGGCTGGACAAATATCACATCGACGGCCTGCGCGTGGACGCCGTAGCTTCCATGCTCTACCTCGATTACTCCCGCAAGCCCGGCGAGTGGGTGCCCAATCAATTCGGCGGCCGCGAAAATCTTCCCGCCATCGCTTTCATTCGCCGGCTCAACGAAGTCGCCTACGAGCGCTTCCCCGGCCTGCTCACCATCGCGGAAGAATCCACCGCCTGGCCCAGCGTCTCTCGCCCCACGTATCTCGGCGGCCTGGGCTTCAGCCTTAAGTGGAACATGGGCTGGATGAACGACACGCTGGCTTATTTCTCCAACGACCCCATTCACCGCAAATATCACCAGAACAAATTAACCTTCTCTCTGTTGTACGCATTCACCGAAAATTTCGTCCTGCCCTTTTCCCACGATGAGGTCGTGCACGGCAAAAATTCCCTGCTCCACAAAATGCCCGGCGACATGTGGCAACAATTCGCCAATCTTCGGCTGTTGTACGCATATCAGTACGGGCATCCGGGAAAGAAGTTGCTGTTCATGGGGCAGGAGTTTGGCCAGCGCAGCGAGTTCAGCGAAGCGCGCAGCCTGGACTGGCATCTGCTGCAACACGATTCGCACCGCGGCATTCAGCGCCTGGTCACCGACTTGAACAAGCTGTACGCCGCCGAGCCCGCGCTCCACCAGGTGGATTTCGAGTGGCACGGTTTCGAGTGGCTCGACTGCAACGATGCCGACAACAGCGTCTTCTCATTCCTGCGCCGCGGCAAAAATCCCCAGGATCTGTTTGTGGTGATCATGAACGCCACCCCGGTAGTGCGCGCTGGCTATCGCATCGGCGTCCCGCAGCCAGGCTTCTATCAGGAAGCCCTGAACACCGACGCCGCGCTGTACGGCGGCAGCAACGTCGGCAACATGGGGGGCGCCCAATCCGCCCCCATCCCCTGCACCGGCCGCCAGCACAGCATCGCGCTAACGCTACCCCCGCTAGCCGCCACCTTCCTAAAATGGCATCCCGCCTAGCCTGGAGCCGGGAAGTCCAATCTCTGCAATGACGCTCTCGTATTTTTAGCCGCTCCCGAGGATGGCGATTAATGAAGCGACTAACGTCAAATACTAATGACGATCTCCACGGCGCTATGGACCGTATCCAGAGTGGTGCAGTCCAGGCGGTAAACACCCGCGAAGCCCACAAATGCTGCATTGCAAGCGACCTTTGCACTCGTCTACAGTGAGAGAGCTGGCTATCTTCGCCTTTTTTCGAGCAGGGGCGAGCGAACAACTCCTATGACCACTTCCATTCCTCCCACGAAAATCGCTAAAGCGGGCGACCATCTGGCGAACGAACGCACCTTCCTGGCGTGGATTCGCACCAGCATTAGCGTCACGGTGTTCGGCTTCGTGGTGGCCAAGTTTGGAATCACGTTGCGCGAATTCTTGCGCGTGCAAGGCAACACCCAGCATGACAGTGGGATGTCCTTGGCCATTGGAGTAGGTTTTATGGGCATGGGCATATTTATGGCCTTTGCATCCCTGATGCGTTACCGAAGGACCATGAACAGGCTGAATGCCGATGAGTTTCAGCCGGCAGGCGCAATGGTTACGGTGCTGGCGGTAATTGCCGCGCTTTTCGGGATTGTCCTGGCTGTTTATCTGATTTATACCGCCAGAACGCTTTAGCCCGGTGGGTGGCGAAAAGATCGAAGTAAAGGGGCGCAGCCCGAGTGGTCTAATACAAAAATCTGGGCAACGTCACCGTTTGCTCCAGGCGTGAGGCTACTCTTTTGGCCGCTTCCCGCACCGAGCGTGCTTGCTCGCTGATCGGACCTTGCGGTCTCATTGCCAAGAAGGTATCCAAGTTCTGTATTGCCAGCATGTATTCCTTGCGCGCCATATGCACGTTGGCCAGCAGGATGTAGGTGGCTGGAACGTCCGGACGTCGCAATAGGGCTTCATTGGCGCTTTTTTCGGATTCCGCGAGCCTCTGCTGCCCGAACAGAGCCTGACCCAGCAGCAAATGGCCTTCCCAGGAGCTGGAGTCGACCTCAATCGCTCTCCGCAGCACCCGCTCCGCGTCCGAGTAATCCTGGCGGTCGCACAGCATGGCACCCAGAGCGTACTGCGGCCGCGCGTAGGCGCCACCGCTTAGATCGATCGCCCTTTGGAGAGCCTGCTCTGCATCACTCCCGCGGCGCAGCTCCAGGTCAGCCACACCAATCTGGTAGTAAGCCTCATAATAATCTGGGAAAGCATTGATAGCCTCCTTGAAGCGATCCAAACTGCCTTGGTAATCCTTCTTCTGTAGCCGCTGCATACCCTTCCCAAAGGCACGGCGCGCCTTGGCGGGGATTTTGAGGTCGCGAACGGAAACCCGATATCCCGCCGGGACTAGCGGCGCCCGCAATTTGCGCAGGGTGAGAACTACGCCGGGCCCGTTTCCTCCCGGGCCCAGGTCCACGCGTTGCTCGACGGGCTCATAGCCCTGTTCTTGCACGCTGACGATTACCGAGCCCTCCGCGTTGGCCGCGAACCGCCCACTGGCGTCGGTAAAGGTGGTGGCGAGGCCGCTCCCGCTAAGAGCGCGCACATCGACGCGCACTCTGGCGGCCGGCTGGGTTTCCCCGGCAATCAGCACCGAGCCTTCTATCCTGGCGGTAAGCCCTTTCGAGATTCCTTGCGCGTTCGCGGCCGGGGAAGGCCAGGACGCGGCTAAAGCC
Organism: Candidatus Acidiferrum sp.; assembly: GCA_035309625.1. Taxonomy (GTDB): domain Bacteria; phylum Acidobacteriota; class Terriglobia; order Acidiferrales; family UBA7541; genus Acidiferrum. The sequence goes on along the minus strand of DATGEY010000093.1, from coordinate 42,410 downwards.
AGCCACGCCAATGCCCAATACTGTCTGTGATTTGCTTTTCGATACGATTGCATTGCCGCTTCTCCTCGAACCAGGGCGTTGGGGCCCGTCGCCGCGCGCATTGCTGCGCCCGTTCTTTCGAGGACATTCACGATCGACCACTATCGACCACAATCGAGCCCTATCGAGGCACACCTTCACGACATCCGCTTGGCCTACTCGGCGTTTTATTTGCGGCGGTACGTTCTGGTTGCGGAAGAGCCTGCCAGGAGAATGCAAGACGTGGGAGTGGGCGAGGGGGACTACTTTCACGATCCGTCGGTCCCGGCGTCAGGCTCCTTCGGTCTGGAGTCAATCTAGGCGCGTTGCGGAGGTTTAGCAATCCAGTTAAGAATCTATAGCCTCAGCGCGGAATCCTATATATCGTCAGGTCAACACACGTTACGAAGTCGCGACAATCCGCCGCATGCGGATGAACCAATCCCCAAATTGGGGAAACATTTCTACAGCCTCCCTCGTATATCAACGCAAGTACCTGCCGGGAGCAGACTCGCAACCTGGACCTGCAAATCTCGATCAGGGAAGGAGATACCGTTCATGCACCCCTATTCGCGAATCGCCAAGGCAGCACCTCTCGCTTGCGCCGCTTTACTGTTAGCGGCTTGGGCCCTTGTGCCCCAGCCCGCCGCCGCACAAGCTTCATCCGCCAGTGGGTTGGTGCAAACCGTTGCGGCTTCCAGCCATGACCGCTGGTTGCACGTGCGCGTTGAGAATCCGACCGGCAAGGACGAAACCGTACGCGTGAATGTCCCGTTGGAGCTGGCCGAGAAGGTGCTTCCAACCATAAATAAGGACCGGCTGCACAGCGGAAGGATTCACATCGACGAAATGGACTCCCATGGCGTTGATTTGCGGGCACTTCTGGACGCGGTGCGGACATCGAAGGACGGCGAGTTCGTCACCGTGCAGAACAAAGATTCCGACGTGCGGGTGGCTAAAGAAAATGGCTACCTGCTGGTCCACGTGTACGAGAAGAACAAGCCCAAGAAGTCGCGGGTCGAAGTGAAAGTGCCGATGAAGGTGGTGGATGCCCTGTTTTCCGCCGGTAAGGACGAGCTGGACCTGGTGGCCGGACTGCGAGCGCTCTCAGCGCAGGGCGATACCGAGCTGGTGTCGGTAAAAAATGAAGAAAACACGGTTCGCGTCTGGTTGGACTCCAAGAACGTTTCAGACTAACCCTCGAGAGCTAGAGTTCGCCCGGGCAACCCGGCGCGTTGCCCCAGGAGGATGGCATGTTGTTAGCTAAGCTGGCTTTAGGATTCTGCGCGACGGTAACGGTGGCGGGCGCCTACACCTTCCACGAAGGAGTGATGCAGGTTGACGAAGATCAGCACGATGGCCGCCGCGTTCACGTTTGGGTTCCGGCAGCCATCGTACCGATGGCTATGCGCGTGATTCCGAACCGCCATTTCGACCATGCCTTGGCACAGGCCGGCCCTTGGCTGCCGACCTTGCGCGCATTAACCAAGGAATTGAAGCGGTACCCGGAAGCGCTATTGGTGGAAGTGAAAGATGGGAGCCAGCACGTGAGCGTCCGGACGCAGAACGGCAAGCTGCTGATCGACGTAACGGAGCCAGGCGAAGACGTACACGTGGCATGTCCGCTGGGCATGATGGAAGACGTGGCCAGCGAACTGGAAGCCAAAGCTCCCGGAGCTTAGCATTATTCGGGAGTAACTTCTTTCCCCGGAATGAAGTAGACCTCTTCAAACATCGAGCCCTTTTGCCAGCCCGCGCGCTGGAGTATGCCTCGGCCATTTTCAATCATGCTGGGATGGCCGCAGAGGTAGCCGGTGGTTTCGGCTGGCTTCAGCCCCCATTCGGCGATGTAATGGCGCACAAGGTCCTCGACCCGGCCCGTCTCCCCGGTCCAGGCGGCATCTTCCCAGGGACGGCTGATGGTAGCGACGAATTTCAGCCACGGCACCTCCGCCGCAAAGCGTTCCATTTCCTCGCGATAGCCAAATTCCCAGGAACGGCTGCCACCCTGAATGCAGTACAACTTGTGATTGCCGGGCATGGGATTGTTGCCAGCTTTCCAGTCGCGGTACAGCGTCCGAACGTAACTGACGAAGGGAGCCACGCCCGTGACGGTGGCTAACAACAAATGGTGGCTGCGGCCGCTGCGCAGATCGAGGGTAAAGCGGCCCTTGGCAATTTTGCGGCACAACAGGGTGTCGCCCTGTTGCAGCTTATAAAGCTTGGGGGTGAGAGCGCCTTGCGGAACCAATTCCAGGAAAAACTCCAAGATCTCCTCGTAAGGGGAAGACACGATGGAATAGGCGCGCTCGATGCGGGTTCCTTCTTGATCCACGCCCAAGGTGGCATACTGCCCGGCCTTGAAGGAGAAAGGCCCGCCGGGGTCCACTCGAATCACCCAAAGATCTTCCGATAAGTCACGCCGCTCGAGGATCTTGGCGATGTAGTGCTTATTGGTTGTGGGTCGTTCCGCAATCAACGACATCCGAGCCCCTTATTCGTATGCAAGCGCCACTACCGGATCATAACTCGCGGCGCGGAACGCCGGGTAAGCTGCACCGAGAGCGGCGCCGGCCACAGCCAGTAAGATGGCGGTCCCGATCCAGCGGCCGGAAATCAAAATCATCAGGCCGGGGCTGGTTTCTTTCAAAACCGCCTGAGTCAGAAAGGTCAAGGCTATGCCTAAACCGCTGCCGAGCAGGGTCAGCACCAGCATTTCGCCGAGCAGCATGCGAACGATATCGAAGCGGGAAAAACCGAGAGCTTTCAGAATGCCAACCTCGCGCGTGCGCTCCAGAACCATGGTATGCATGTTCAACAAAACCACCAGGAAGCTGATGACAATTCCCAATCCGACCATGGAACGGATAAAGGGCCGCAACTCCGGAAGATTGGAAGAACTCATCAAGGTTACGTACTCGGAAGTCGAGCGAACCCGGTTTTTCGGGTTGAGCGCCAGGATTTCCGCGCGCGCTTTCTCGGTGTCGCCTTTGCTGCGCACATAGAACATGGAGACGCGATTCTCCACGCCGGCAATCTCCTGCGCGGTTTGCAAGGGAACGAAAAAGCGGGCGCCTTTGCCGTGCGCGACGATGCCGCTGATCACAAAGGGACGATTCAACAATGTGATGCGGTCGCCGACCTTTAAGTGCTTGGATTGAGCGATGATATCGTCGGCCAGCGCTTCATCGGGGCGCTGGAACGGGCGGCCGCGGCGGTACAGGAATCCGCGGCTGAGGGCGTTGAAGCGCTTGTAATCGATGCCGTAGATCATGATGAGATTTTTGGGTTCGGTAAGGATGACGGTGGGCGCGACCACATCGACATCGGGGAGCTCTTCCAGTTGATTGCCCAGGCTTTGTTGCATTACGGCGCTGGAAAAGGCAAAAAAAATGGGCGCGTTGGGGGGCTGGACCAGAATGTCCGCGCCTACGCCTTCGACGCGCTTTCCCCATTCGGAAATTATTCCCGAAGTGAGACCGGCAATCATCAAAACTAAAATAACCTGAATGGCGATGGCAATTACGCTGAGGGAAGAGCGCAGCCGGCGCGCCGCGATGTTGCCCCAGAACATTTGCACCAGGGAGAAAGGCCCATCGAAAGTCTCGTTCATTTCCTAGATTCCGCGTCCTAACTCTACCACTGCCCTATCGGGTGTCCAACTGCGTAGAATTTTTTCGATTAGCAACATTGATGCCGAATTTGGCGAGAAATATTTCTGGGCGATAAAGTTTTCAACACAAGTGTTGATAAGCTTGTGGAAAAGACGCCTTTCGTAAGGCTAACTACACGGTTCTCAGTAGCCTGCCACGGTTTGCACCATTTATGTGCAAGCGCGCGGCGCTGGCACATCTTTTTGTCGGCGGGACCGAAGCGCAACGGACTGCCTTCGCCAGGCGTACCGGAAACGGACCGTTCGAGCTCCGCGGCGGTTTCAGTACCAGTGTGGCGGCTTTTCCAAATGCACTTTGATAATTTGCTTCGCTTCGGTGATGTCGTACCATCGGCCGTAGGTTTTCCAGCCGTCCGCGACCACTTGAATCAAAACTCTTCCGGTCGGCGCGTCGGGCACGTGGGCCGTTCCGTCGCGGTTGGTCTTGACGTTTAACTCGACCTTTTTGTCTTTCTTCAGTTTGTGTTCTTCGACGTACTTCAGGTAGACGCTGGCGTTCTCGATGGGGCTCTCTTTTTCCCCGCCGGAAACCTCGATGGTGATGCGCGAAGTTGCCGGAGTCACAGCCGCCTGTGCTTTAGGATCCGTGTCTTGCGCAGCCTGCGAGCAGACAAGAGGAGCAAGTGAGAGCGCCGCGAGCGTTACGGCCAGCCTGGTTTGGATTCGCATTCCCATTTTGCAGCGTAATCTATCCTCCACGGAGTGCGGGTGCAGGTCAAGTGCGCAGCCGCTTTTCCACCGCAGGCCGTGGCCAACGGCGGGACCTCAAAGAAATTCGCTTCACCCAGCAAAACTTTCCGGCCACCAGCATTGACTGTCTTAGTCTGCTTCCTGTACCTTTGCAGGAATCTGCTCGGCAGGAAATAGCGGCCGAACGATTTTTCGCCGCGCTCCCGAGATTCCGTACACTTAACCCGGAGCAGCACGCGCGCAGCGGTGCTGCGCTGCGCGGCATTCACCGCTCCATCGTCCGCGTTCTAGCCAGGAGAGCACTATGGGTTTCGCCACCAACGCGATACACGTGGGACAGGAGCCTGATCCCGCCACCGGCGCTATCGTAGCGCCCATCTATCAGACTTCCACGTATGTGCAGAGCGAATTGGGGAAAGACAAAGGCTACGATTACGCGCGGACCAACCACCCTAATCGCAAAGCGCTGGAGCGCACGGTGGCGAAGCTGGAGGGCGGGCAAAGTGCGTACGTGTTTACGTCGGGGATGGCGGCGATCGACGCGGTGTTCCGTCTCCTGCGTCCGGGGGATCACGCGGTAATCTCGGAAGCCGTATATGGCGGGGTTTTCCGGCTATCGACACAACTCTTGGTCCACTTCGGACTGGAATTTACGTTCGTGGACACGTCTTCGCAGGACGCGGTGCTGGGGGCGCTGCGGCCCAACACGAAGATGCTTTACGTGGAGACCCCGACGAATCCGACCCTGCGGGTCTCGGACCTGGCCGCCTTGGGCAAGCTGGCGAGCGATCGCAGCATCACGCTGGTGGTGGACAATACGTTCTTAAGTCCGTATCTCCAGCGCCCGATCGAGTTGGGCGCGCACATTGTGGTCCATTCAATGACCAAATATCTCAACGGCCACAGCGATGCGACCGGGGGCGCGGCGGTGCTGACGCGTCCGGAAGACGCCGAGAAGATTTATTTCATCCAGAGGTCGGCGGGCAGCGGACTGGCGCCGATGGATTGCTTTCTGGTGTCGCGCGGGCTGAAGACGTTGGCGGTGCGCATGCTGCAGCACAATGCGAATGGAATCGCGGTGGCGCGGCACCTGGATGCGCATCCGAAGATACGCAAAGTCCATTACCCAGGGCTGCCCTCGCACCCCCAGCACGATATCGCCCGGAAGCAGCAACGCGGGCCCGGTGCCATGCTGGCGTTTGATCTGGGATCGCTGGATGCGGCGCGCCGCTTTCTCAATCAGGTAAAACTTTGCTCGCTGGCGGAGAGCCTGGGGGGAGTCGAGACGCTTATCTCCCTGCCTGCGCTGATGACGCACGCCTCCATGCCGGTGGAGGTACGCGAGCGCGTCGGCATTAGCGAAGGACTTGTGCGCTTATCGGTGGGCATCGAAGACATCGAAGACATCCTTGCCGATCTGGACCAGGCTCTGCTTTACGTGTGAACAGTCCTCGATTTTTCGATGCGTTTTACTTCGTGCTTTTCCGAATCCATTCGAGGTAGGACTGCGAACCCGCCGCAAGTGGCAGGGCAATGAATTCCGGCAAGTCATAACTGTGCATGCGCTTCACTCTGCTTTCCAGCGCCGGCAAACGCGATGCCGTGGTTTTGATCAGCATCAGGACCTCGCGGGATTGCTCCACCTTGCCTTTCCAGCGGTAAATCGATTCGATGCTGGATAGGATATTGGCGCAGGCTGCCAGCCTTTTCTCCACTACATTGCGGCCGATCTTGCGCGCTTCCGAGATTGAGGCGCAGGTCACCAGAACAATCCGATATCGTACGCCGGTGCGCATCATGATGTTCTCCTTCACCTTGCTAAAAAACCTGCGCGTCCTTTTCGATTCCACCTTCATCTTTATGTACGATGCCCGAGCGCGTAGAATACCGACCCATGACCGCCCCTGCGAAAGTAATCTCTCCCATCAAGTTCGGCACATCCGGCTGGCGCGGACTGATTGCCGACGACTTCACCTTCGCCACCGTGCGCCTGGCGGTCAGCGCCATCGCCGAACACATTAACGCCAAAGGGGACAAGAACAAAATTCCTACGGTGTTGGTGGGCTACGATACGCGGTTTTATTCCGAAGAATTCTCGCAGTTGGCGGTGGAGATTCTACAGCAACACAAAATCCACACGCTGCTCTGCGAGACTTTCACCCCGACTCCGGCCGTGGCTTACGAAATCATGCGGCGCAAGCTGGACGGCGCTATCAACTTTACCGCCAGCCACAACCCCGCGCAGTATCACGGCTTGAAGTTTTCGTCCTCGGATGCGGGCCCGGCGCTGCCGGAAGTGACCAAAGATATCGAGGCCCGCGCAACAAGGATCCTGGAGAGGGATGGCTGGCCCGGTCTGAAAGCGGCGGCCAACAGCGCTGCACATGGCGCCAAGGACGGTTACGGTGAAACCGTCAATCTGCGCGAGACTTATCTCCAGCGGATCGAGGAACTGGTGCGCTTTGATGTTCTGCGCAAGGGCAAGGCGAAATTCGTGGTGGACGCGCTGCATGGATGTGGCGCGGGTTATCTGGACCGCGCGCTGGCCAACCACGGAGTTCCAGTCCAAGCGCTGCGGACCAATCGCGATTGCTTGTTCGACGGCACCGGGCCGGATGTATCCGAAGAGAATCTTGCGCCGCTGCGCAAAGCGGTGGCGGACAGCGGCGCCGCAGCGGGATTGGCCACCGACGGCGACGCGGATCGATTTGGGATTATCGACGGCGATGGAACCTGGATTTCGCCCAATCAAATCCTGGCGCTGGTGTACGACTACCTGGTCGAGACGCGGAAATGGAACATGCCGGCGGCACGCAGCGTGGCCACCTCGCAGATGATTGACGCCGCGGCCAAAGCGCGTGGCCAGACGACTTACCAGACACCGGTGGGTTTCAAGTACATCGGCCAACTGATCCGTGAAGACAAAATTGCGCTGGGCGGCGAAGAGAGCGCGGGGCTGACCATTCGCGGCCACGTTCCCGAAAAAGATGGCATCCTGGCGTGCCTGCTGGTGGCGGAGATGCTGGCGGCGCGGAGCGGGTCGATCAAGGAGCAGATTCAGCAACTTTTCAAGAAAATCGGGCGCGAATTCTGGCCGCTGCGGGAGAATCTGCACCTGAGCGACGAACAGAAAGCAAACACGGTGAAGAAAGTGGGCGTGGACGCTTCGACACTACTGGGCCGGAAAGTGGTTTCCATCGACCGCACCGACGGAGCAAAATTTGTTTTCGATGACGGGACATGGATGTTGCTGCGCTTGTCCGGAACTGAGCCGCTGCTGCGCCTGTATGTGGAAGGGGAGAGCGCTGCGGCGTCGGCGCGTCTGGCGCGCGAGGCCACCGAATGGGTTCTAAAAGGTTAAAAAGGGAGCCGGAGGCCGGCAGCCGGGTAGCCAGTTTTCTCGGCCGGCATGGCCGCGGCTTGCTGGCGATATTCATTGTGGCCTTGGTAGTCCACGACGTCTTTGGGCCGCACGGCTTTATCGCGATGCGGCGCACGCAAAACGAAATTCAGAAAGTGAAAAGCGATCTGAACCGGCTGAACAAGGAAAATTTGGAGCTTGGGGACCAGGTGCGCGCGCTCAAGAGCGATCCACGACTGATCGAGAAGATTGCTCGCGAGGATTTGCAGCGCGCGCGACCCGGCGAGATTATTATCCGGATTCCGACGCAGCAGCAGGCTGCGCCTGGGGCGGCTGCAAGGCCTTAGCGGGACGCTTCTTCCAGCGCGTCCGCCAAACGGACAGCGCCAGCATGGCGGCGAAGATCACCAGGAATCCGCCGGTGGCCTGGGGGATGGTGCAGCGCCCTTTGGGTAAAATCGAGAAGCGCCCGTAGACAAACTCAATGTGCACCCAATACACCAGCAGGGACGTATTCCCCAGTTGAACGAGCGGGCTAAAACCCTTTAGCGCCAAGCCCCAGCGGCACCAGGCGTAAGCGAGAAATACCAGCAGCAACAAAACGCCGCAACGCATCAGGAAAAATTGCGGGCTGGAGTGCCAATAATCGTAGATCGCCGGCGGATACAGATGGACGCGGGAGCTGTCCAGCCATTGCGATAGCGCGCAGGCCAGGGCGCCTGCGCCGCCGACGGCCACGAAAAACCAGGGTTCCCGCTTCCTGGCGAAATCAGAAAACAGCAAACATCCCAGCGGCAAACCGACAAAGGCAAACGCCACCCACGGGAAAATGGGGAACAGCCAAGTTTGCGGGTGGTGGAAGACGTGGACGCCATTGACGTAGGACTCCAGCGGCCAGGGCAACCATCGCGGACGGCGGGTGGTCCACAACCATGGAGTGGCAACCGCGATGCCGGCCGAGATAAGCAGCGAAGCAAGGATCACGCGCGCGGTGGAGATTGCGGCGCGTTGGTTGTCAGCGGGGTCGCGCGTATCGGTGAGCCAGCACAAGACCCCCATCAGCATCATGGAGAGTCCGAGGATATTGAGTACATCCACGCGGAGCAAATCCGTCCAGGGAGAATTGGGATAGCCCAGCAGGTATTCCTGACCGCGAAAGAGCAAGCCCAACGCAAAAATCTCCGCGCCTCGCGTGACGGTAGAGCGGGCGACGGCGTTGCGCGCCAGGCCCTTCTTGCGCAGGCGAAGGGTCACCATGGCCGACGAGACGCCGGCCAGAAAAATAAACAGCGGCGCGGGTACGGTGGCCGCAGCCTGCGACCAGCGGTAAAATTCGGACTTGCGGGCATCGGCGTTGAGCCAGGAGCTGTAGGAATGGGCCTGAAACATCAGCACGCAGGCCAGGCCGCGGAGCCAATCAATATAGGCCAGACGCCCGGATTTCCGTGGCGCGCCACCGAGGGTCTGCGGTTGGATTTGGTCTGCCATGTGGTTGCGCTACAATCGTCCTTCTTTTGATCGCAAAATTGCCCAGCACACGTCAACTCGGCTTTTTCTCCGTTCTCGGGCTGTGGGCCGCACTGTGTTTGGCGGGCGGCCTGTATGCCTCCTGGCAAGGCTACGGCGGCCGGGCATTTGCCGCAACGCTCACGGCGTTCTCATTTTACTTTGGAGTGCTGCTGCTGTTCGCGGCTCGCGGCGTCCCGGAACTGCTCCCGGCGGTCTTTGGCGATCGAACCGCCTATGCGCTGGGTGTTGCCGCTGTACTGGTCTATCTGATCTACGCAATCGGAACAAACCGACTGGGAGTCGGACAAGTTGCGGCCATTGCCGCTATCGTATTCGTCTCCCTTTTTCTGGCCTCTTCGGCGCGAGGCCGGCCGCCTGGCGCTTGGCAAGACTACCTTACGCTCGGCGGCATCTGGGTGACGGTGAAATTTTCCGCGTCGTACTGGCTTTGGCCCTACCCCAGCCACCGGCTGGCCTACGTGTTCACCGTGCTGCTGTGCGTGAATGTGGCGCTCGCGGCGCTAGTTCTGATCCGTAAGGTTCCCGGGGTCGGATACAACATCGGTTGGGGCAGCCGCTGGAGCTTTTTTATTTTGGCCAGCTTTCTGGCTTTCGGTGCGATTGCCATCCCTCTAGGAACGGCTATGCATTTTATTCAGTTCGCGCCGCAATGGCAGGCTTGGCGAGCGCTGCCCTTCGTCAGCCTGTCGATTCTGTTTTTCACCGCATGGCCGGAGGAGTTTCTGTTTCGCGGGCTGCTGCAAAACCTGCTTTCCCGGTCGAGCAAGAGCGAATGGGCCGGATGGTGGACCGCCTCGGTTCTGTTCGGGTTCTCTCACATTACCAACCTGGGCTTTCCCAACTGGCGCTACGTTATTCTGGCCACCATCGCGGGAGGGTTCTATGGCTGGACGTGGCGGCGCACCAACTCGATTTTCGCCTCGGCTTTGGTGCACGCCGCGGTGGATGTGACTTGGCACTTCCTATTTCGCACGCTTTGACGCAGACGTAAGTGCGCTTCCCGACGATTTAGGCTGCCACCGCAAAAGGGTATACTGCTCGCGTCCGCTCCAGGAGGCATTCATGACTCGCGCACTTACTCCCGAACTGGCCGAATTCTGGCTGCAAGATCTTTTGCTTGGCACCATGAAAAATGAAAGCCGCACCACCAAGAAGATTCTGGAAGCGGTGCCGGCCGACAAGGCCGATTACCGCCCTGATCCGGTCTCCAAGACCGCCATGGAATTGGTTCGCCACATTGCAGGTGCCGAGATCCGCTTCCTGGAAACCACTATCCAGGCCGAATTCTCCACCGCCGGAGGATTGCCGGACCACCTCAAGACTCCGGCGGAGGTGGCCGCGTGGTATTCCGAGAACTACGAACGCAATTTCGAAAAGCTTACGCAGCTTAAAGGCGATCACCTTGTTAAAGTCACCGATTTCCGCGGCCTGTTTAAGCTTCCGGCGGTGGCATTTCTGCAGGTGGGCATGAGCCATACGATTCACCATCGCGGACAACTGTCGGCGTACTTGCGGTCGATGGGCGCCAAGGTCCCGTCTATTTACGGCGAAAGCTTCGACGATGCGCAAGCGCGCAAGGCCGCGCAAGCGTAGGCCGTTCGGTACGGGCGAGCGAGTCGAGGGGCGCCGAGGCTGAAATGAGATGCAAACCGTTTGTTCTTGTGGCTCTTTTCTTGAACCTAGCGGCGGCGCTCCATGCGGCCGAGACACCGCAAACCGCGCTGCTGGTGCTCGCCAAGTCCGACCAAGCTTTGTTCATCGTCAATCCCGCAACGCGGGAGGTGGTGGCCCAGGTTCCTTCCGGACCCGATCCGCACGAGGTGATTGCTTCGACCGACGGCAAATTCGCGTACATATCGAATTACGGTGGCGGCGCGTATAACACCATTACCGTTGTGGATCTGCTGCAGCAAAAGGCCCTGCCGGTAATCGATCTGGGCGCGTTGCGCGGGCCGCACGGTCTGGCTTTTGTTGGGGGCAAGCTCTGGTTTACAGCGGAGGGCGCCAAAGTGATCGGCAGCTACGATCCTGCGATCAGGAAAATCGACTGGGTTCTGGGCACCGGCCAGGACCGCACGCACATGATTTATGTGTTCGCGGATCTGAATCGGATGATCACCTCCAACGTCAGTTCCGCAACCATGACGATCATTGAAAAGGGCAACGCCGCCGGACGTGGCCAACCTCCGCCTCCGCGAGGCGGACCTCCAGCGGGAATGCCGAATGCAGGGCCACCGGGCGGCGGTCTGATGCGCCCGCCGCAAACCAATTGGACCGAAGCAGTTGTGCCGGTCGGGAGAGGAGCGGAAGGATTTGATGTTGCACCCGACGGGAAGGAGATTTGGGTGGCCAATGCCCAGGACGGCACCATCTCGATTGTCGACCTGGCGACCAAGAAAGTGGTGCAGACGCTGCAGGCTAATGTTCACGGGGCCAACCGCTTGAAATTCACTCCAGACGGAAAACACGTTTTGGTATCCAGCTTGGGCGGCTCGGACCTGGTCATAATCGACGCCGCCACGCGGAAAGACAATAAGAGATTGAAGATCGGGAGCGGCGCGGCGGGAATTTTGATGCAGCCGGACGGGCACGCGCTTACGTGGCTTGCACGCCGGATGACTATGTAGCGGTGATCGATCTGCAATCCCTGGAAGTTACGGGGAAAATCGTCGCTGGTAAACAACCGGATGGTCTCGCTTGGGCTGCACGGAAATAAGTCTATTTTACGCCGGATAATATTTGTGCCGGGAGTCACCCAATGACCTTGTCCCACAGGCAAAAAGTGACATTCAGCGCCGCTCTGGCGATCGCTTCCGTGATGCTGTTTGCCTGGCATTTTTATGCCTACGGGCAGGACACTTCGGACTTTCCGGATGGTTACGACGCCATGCAAGCCGCGCCGGGCAGCCACAAAGTCGTTTTTGAAAACGCCTTGGTGCGAGTGCTCGAGGTCACCGTGCCCCCGGCCGGCACCACGATCCCGATGCATCATCATCGCTGGCCCAGTTTCTTCCTGAGCTGGGACACTGGCGGCCGGACGCCGCATATCCGTTACCACCGCCCGGATGGCAGCGTTCGGGATAATGCGAGTAAAGAAGAGCCCGAGCATCCTGGCACCTGGCAGGTGCACTGGATGAAGCCCGAGCCGATGCACGCGATCGAAGTTGTGGAGAATGCCGAGGCCAGCGTTGCCAAGGGTCCGACCGACCTGCGGATCGAAATCAAGTGCCATCCTTAGCCGGCATATCGTTCATCAAGCGCTATCGATCATCGAATTCTTTCGCCATTTCCGTATCGGCCACTCAGCATCCGGTTCCGAAGTAGACGATTCGTTGTCCGCAACGGTGCAAGACCCTGCGGTCACACCTTGTCGCCAATTCCTAATCTTCTTGCGGCCGCGTACCCCAGATCTACACCCTTACCTGAAAAGCGCGTCTGCAACGGAGCGCCGATGGCCTTGCGAAACGTCCAGCCGACTCCGCGAATGCGAATCAGGATCACCGTCATGATCTTTGTTTTGCCCAGCTTTCTGGCCATGCTCAGCGATTGGCTATTCAGCACGCTGATGGTGCCAATCGAGCGTTTGATGCCGTGCTCCCGCGCGTAGCTGTTCAGCGCGACGTTCATCACGCTGAAGATTCCGTAGCCGCGCCACTTGGGGAGCACGAAGGCGCCGTATTGTGTGCCTTCGTTGGGGTGCAAAATCCAAGTGATTCCAAAAGCCAACTCCATTCCGCTGGTAAAGGTCATCCAACTGCAAGCCACCGGCTCGGTGGCCGTGTAAACAATCGCCAGCGCGTCACCGCGATTCATGCGCGCGTCACAGTTTGCGGGCAGAGGTTCCCCGAGCGAAGCGAGCTGCGCGCGAGCCGCCTCACGATCCGGATCGCCGGCGAAAATACGCACATCGAACTCGCCTCTTCCATACGGTTGAGTGAGCGGCTTCTCGAGGTCGGTGGAGTAGACATTCCAGGCGTACCAATACAACACCGGGCGAAGCGCTTCTCGGAGCGCCAGCAGGAGGAAATGGCCTGGGCCACGCCAGCGCAAAATTTCCGGGATACGACGCCAGGGTCGCGGAACAGTAGGAACCATGAAGGCCCTCGACAGATGGATTCTGTTTGGCCCAGGACTGCGCGGTAGGTCGGGGAATCCAAACTACCACGACTACCGGCGGAAACGCACCATCATTTTGTCGTTTCGGGGAGCGCGGCTGTCTGCCATGCCGGCCACAACCAAAGAATGAGACGGTAGCGGATTGCACAATAATGGGCCGTGGGTTCGCTTGACGGCGGTGCCTGCGTTCGCTAGCGTCAAAGAGCGGAGTGCCTCCCCACTTCAGCAACGGCGGCCCTGCGAATTCCGGACCGGGAGAACCCATTGCCGAACGCGATCATCACGCTGACGACCGATTACGGAACGAACGACCACCTGGTCGGGACGTTAAAAGGAGTAATCCTCAAGATTAATCCGGAAGCGACGATTGTCGATATCACTCACAACGTGGCGCCATTTGATTTGCTGGATGGAGCGTTGGCCATCGGCTCGGCGTATTCGTATTTTCCGGCGCGCACGATTCACGTGGTGGTGGTCGATCCGGGAGTGGGCACCGACCGCCGGCCGCTGCTGGTCACCGCCGAAAACCAATATTTTGTGGCGCCGGACAATGGCGTTCTGTCCGTGATCTATGAGCGGGAGGAAAACGTGGTGGCGCGCCACGCTACCGCCGACCATTATTTCCTGCAGCCCATCAGCAAGACTTTTCACGGCCGCGACATATTCGCGCCGATAGCCGCATGGCTCTCCAAAGGATGGCAAACCGCCAGCATGGGCGAGGAAATTACCGATTACAAGAAATTCGCGCTGCCTAAACCGAAAGCAACCGACGGGGTGGTGAAAGGGATTGTGATGCGGGTGGACGCCTTCGGAAACCTGGTGACCAATTTTCGAGCCGAAGATCTGCCGGAAAGCGCGCTAAGCAACGGCGCGGTGAAATTCCAAGTGGGAACCCAAGCGGTGTCCCGGATGGTGCCCACCTTTGCCAGCGGGAACGCCGGCGAGCCGGTGGCCTATGTGGGCTCGGCCGGATACGTGGAGATCGGCGTGAACAAAGGGAATGCTTCGCGCACGTTGAGCATCGGGCGCGGCACGCCGGTGGTGCTGGAGAGCAAATAACATTCAGCGGGTCAGTTCGAGCGCGGCCATTTGCGAACGGGTGCGCGGATCCAGCCAGTCGCGCCAGGCATCTCCCAGTAAGTTGAACGCCAGCACCGCAAGCATCACCGCCAAGGCGGGAAAGATCACCATGTGCGGAGCATCAAACAGGTGGCTGCGCGCATCGTTCAGCATGGAACCCCAGCTGGGCACCGGTGCGAGCACGCCCAGGCCGAGAAAGCTCAGAGTGGATTCGGCGAGAATGGCGCCGGCCATTCCGATGGTGGCCTGAATCAGGACCGGCTGCAAAATATTGGGCAGCAGATGATTGGCCAAAATGCGCAGGTGCGAGGCGCCCAGCGAGCGCGCCGCCAGAATGAATTCCAGCTCTTTCACTTTTAATACTTGCGCGCGGGCCAACCGCGCGTAACCGGCCCATCCAGTAATGACCAGCGCCAGGATCACTTTGCCGATCCCGGGCCCAAGAAATGCCGCAAATGCAATGGCCAGCAAAATTCCCGGAAAAGAAAGAAACGCATTGATCAGCAAGAGATTCACAAAACGGTCGAACCAACCGCCGGAGTAACCGGCCAGCATTCCGATCAACAGCCCGCTCAAGCCGCAACCGAACACCACGCTGACGGCCACCAGGAGCGAAATGCGCGCGCCGTAAAGAGTGCGCGAGAGGGTGTCGCGGCCCAGCTCGTCGGTGCCGAACCAGTGTGCTGCGGAAGGAGACTGTAGGCGCGCCGGCAAATTCTGGGTGGTCGGGTCAGAGGCAGATATCCATGGGGCAAGAATTGCGGCCAGGATCAGGAGCGCAGCGAAGGCCAAGCCGAAACGCGCGAGGATGCTCTGGCGTAGGAACGGAGGCAGCGGTGAAGAGCGGCGGGCTAATTCGGGCCACGGCGATTCAGAAGTTGTATCGCCGGTCGAACCCGGCGCTTTGCTTGGCGGCGGAGTGACAACGCTCATGCCAGACGCACCCGCGGATCGATAACAGCGTACAAAATATCGGTGATCAGGTTCACCAGGACATAGGAAACCGCAATCACCAAAATGCAGCCCTGCAGCAGAGGGTAGTCGCGGGCGGAAATCGCTTGCACAGTCAGGCGGCCGATTCCCGGCCAGGAAAAAATGGTTTCGGTGATGATCGTGCCGGCCAGCAGGGTGCCGAACTGCAAACCCAGTATGGTGATGATGGGGATCAGCGCGTTGCGGAAAGCGTGGCGAAACAAGACCGCGCTCATGGGCAATCCTTTGGCCCGCGCGGTACGAACATAGTCGCTGGACAGTTCCTCGAGCATCGAACCGCGAACCATGCGGGTCAGAATGGCGGCCAGGGCGGCGCCCAGCGTTGCCGCAGGCAGAATGTAATAGCTGGGACCGCCTCGCCCCGATACCGGCAGCAGCCCCAGATAGATCGAAAGGAAAAGAATCAGGACGGGACCGAGCGCGAAATTAGGAAAAGCGAGGCCGAGAAGCGTAAACAGAGAGACGGCACGATCGAGGCCATGGCCACGCCGATAGGCCGCCAGAATTCCGGCAGGAATGGCGATCATGGCGCAGACCAGCAGGGCGCAGAAAGCCAGCTGTAGCGTGGCGGGATAACGTTCAAAAATAATTTGGCGCACGGGTGCCTGAAACTTGAAGGATTGCCCCAAGTCACCGCGGGAGAGCTGTGTCCAATAGTGTCCATACTGCAGGAGCAGCGGCTGATCGAGGTGCAAAGCGTGACGCAACTGGACAACCTCCCCGGGGGCCGCGCCTTCACCCAACATCTGCTCGACCGGGTCGCCGGGAACGATGTGAATCATCAGGAAAACCACGGTCAAGACAAGCCAGAGAGCCGGCAGGGTCAAGAGGAAGCGCTGGAACAAGTGGCGAGCCATCAGCGAGTATCCCCCGGGCTTTCGGTGGCCGAGGATTTTGCGGCCTTGAGTGCCTGGGAATCGCCCGCCGTGGATTCCGATGCCGGCCGCGCCCGCTGAATCTTTACGCGGGCTACACGCCTGCCATCCATTTCGACGACCGTAAAGCGATAGCTCCCGTACTCAAAGCTTTCCCCGCCCCGCGGGATAAATCCGAGCTGGTCTAGCACAAAGCCGCCAACGGTGGCGTAGGCCGGGTCTTCCGGAAGCGTGATGTTGTACTGGGCGTCCAGGTCGCGCACGTTCAATGCGGCGTCGAAAATGACGGCACCATCAGCAAGAGTAAGAGGCCGCTCGATTACATCGAATTCGTCGTGGATCTCTCCGACCACCTGCTCCAGGATGTCTTCCAAGGTCACCAGGCCAAGAACGCTGCCAAACTCGTCGACCACGATGGCTAATCCCACGTGATGGCTACGCAACTCCAGGAGCAATTCGCTGGCGGGTTTGGTCTCCGGGACAATCAGCACCTCGCGCAGGATGCGGCGGAGATCGAACGGGGAAGCTGAAAGATTCTCTTCCAGGCGCCGGTCGCGATCCAGAAGGACCCACAGCATATCCTTGATGTGCACAAATCCCAGAATCTGATCTTCGGTGCCGCGAAAAACGGGAATGCGCGAGCGCTGGGTGGTGGCGAAGGCGCGCAACACTTCGTCCAGCGTGGATTCCACCGGGACGGTGTGCATGTCCGGCCGGGGAATCATGATTTCGCGAACCTGCACCTGCCCAAGTTCGATCGCGCTGACGATGAATTTCTCCTCGCCGGGAGCTAGCAGTCCGCGTTCGCGAGCTTGTGAAATCTGAATCTGCAGCTCTTCGGTGGAATGCACCGCGCCAGGGAGTTGGGATTTGGAAATCCCCAAGGCTCGAACGATGGCGCCGGAGACGGTGTCGAGCAGATCGATGGCCCAACGAAATGTCCTCAGAAACCAGGAGAAAGGCCGCGCGATCAAAAGGGCGACCCGTTCCGCGCGTGCCAGGCTCACCGTCTTCGGTACCAACTCACCGATCACCACGTGCAACGCGCTGAGCATGGCGAAGGCGATAACCAAGGCGCCCGCGTGCGCCAGCAGCGTGATGCGCGAATCAACGGTACCGGGCAAGAAGGAACGTATGATCGCGGCCAGGGTAGATTCGCCTAGGGCGCCAATGGCCAGGCTGGTCAGCGTGATTCCCAGTTGCACTGCGGACACTACCCGGTGCAATTCCCCGAGCAAACCCTCGACGACGCGCGCGCGTACATCGCCTTTGCGGGCCAATTGGCGAACGCGGGACAACCGCACCGCGACCAGAGAAAATTCCGCCGCGGCAAAAAACCCATTAAGCGCAACAAGAACCAGAACGCCGATAAACCGGATGGCGATCATAAATCGGCCCGGAAGTCCCTCTTGGAGAATTGTAACAGCACGAACGGAAGGCACCAGTGGCGCCGTCCCCACCATTCGCTTAGACGACACGCCCGCGGCGTTAGCGCAGCAGGATTGCGGGATCAGGCCAGTGACAGCGAATTTCCGTCACGCGGGACCCGTCGGCCATGGTCAGGTCCGCGCGCTCAACCTCGATGCCGCCGGCGTTGGCATAAAAGCGCCGGGCCCGGCTGTTTCGCTCGATGACCCAGAGGTAAAAACCTCCGCCGATTTTTTCCGCCAAGAGCCGCCGCGCCACTTCCCTCATCAACCGCTGTCCAATGCCCTGCCCTACGCGGTTCGGCGTGACGTGCAGATTGTCCAGGAACGAGCCGTAGATCGCATTCTCGCTGGGAAAAACACAGGCGAAGCCGCCCAATTGACCGCCTATTTCCGCAAGGATGGCGAAAAATGGGTTGTGGACCCGGTCGGAAAATCGCTGGCGCCAAACCGCGCAGCGTTCGGACAGCACTCGATGGTCCAGATAGTCTTTCGACAAAAACTCGCGGTATGCCGAGCGCCAACTATCGGCATGCAGTTGCGCGATAGCTCCGGCATCCTGCTCGACCGCATCGCGCAGGAGGATGGAAGGCGAGGGATTCGTGGACAAATTACCAGCCGTTGCGATAGGTACGGGTCAGATAATCGTTGGCGGACACATTCGTTACCCGCATATTGTCCGCATCGTAGTGAATCTTGGTTCCCGCGCGCAGCGAGACCACTCCGAGCAGCATTACCTCGGTTAGACGCGCGGCGTACTCGAACGGGCAGGAGGCGGCGGTCTTGCCCTTGGCCGCATCCACCCAGTTGAGCTCGTGATGCTCTCCAGCGATACGCGGAAGTTTCTGCGCCGGTTTGCCAAACGAATCGTGCAGCGATTTTGGCAAGAGCCGTGGATTTAAGCCGTACGTATCGTAAAGAAGCTTGCCCTTGCTGCCGATGAGCAGCGCGCCGCCTTCTTTGTTCAGTTGCTCCTCGCCCAGCTCGTCGGGACGATTCGGCAACAACCCGCCGTCGTACCAGGTAAGCTTGACCGGCGGCATCTTCCCGCGCGCCGGAAACTCGTAGAAGGTGAACGTGGCGCTCGGATAGGAAGCGCCGTTGAACGGCGTGGAAATGGTTTCCACGCTGGCCGGCAAGCCGAGGTTTAGCGCCCACACGGAGTGATCGATCAGGTGCGCGCCCATATCCCCAATCGCCCCTACTCCCCAATCGGTCCAGCCGCGCCAATTGAAAGGATGATAGATGGGGTGATATTCCACCGGCGGCCCGACGCCCAGAAACAGATTCCAGTCGAGACCTTCGGGAACCGGATAATTTCCCGCCAGTGCGGCGGCCAGGCGGGTGTTCACGCCATTGCCATTCCAGCGCAGGGTGTCGGCCGCGACTTTCATCGGTTCCGGGCGCGGCACGCCTTGCGGCCAGAAGCCCAGCGGGCGATTGGTCCAGATGTGGACCTCGCGAACGTCTCCGATGGCGCCGGCCCAGATGTACTCCACGGCCGTGCGTGCATCGTTAAAGGAATGCCCCTGATTGCCCATTTGTGTGGCCACTTTGGTTTCCTGCGCGCGGCGGGACAGCCGGCGGCATTCGTCCACGGACCAGGCCAGCGGCTTTTGCACGTAGACATGCTTGCCCAGGTCCATGGCGGCGAAGGCGATGGTCGCGTGCATGTGGTCCGGTGTGGCCACTACCACGGCGTCGATATCCTTCTGCTGCTCGAGCATTTGCCGGTAATCCTGGTAGCGCTTGGCTTTCGGCACCTGTTCGGTCTTGAGCTTGACCATGTTGGCCAGCTGGGCCTTGGCCTTCTCGGGATTGAATTCCTGCCTAGCAGCACCGGACGCAGACGGCGCCGGAGGCGCTTCGATGCGGGCACGTAGCTTGGTTATATCCGCGTCCAGACGATCGAGCGATTTCCCGGCGTAGCCCCAGTCCACATCGCAGAGCGCGACGATATTTTGCGAGGCCAGGTTGATGAGATTGGCGCGGCCCATGCCGCCAACACCGACGCCGGCGATGTTCAGCAGATCGCTGGGTGGCACAAAGCCGCGCCCCAGAACGTGGCGAGGCACAATGGTCAGCGCCGCAGCCGCGGCACCCTGTGAAAGAAATTGACGGCGCGGGATCGCGTTGTTTTTCGTCATGGACGGCTCCTTCGACGCGAAAAAGGGTAACACGAGGCGACGCTCAGTGCAGCCGTGAATGGCTGTCGCGCCGCCCCCAGCGAACGGATCACTTTACTTTGCGCAGGAGCTTCGGGGTGACCAGCCAGATCAGCCGGCCTGCCGGCGGGGAAAAGCGCCGCAACTCTACCAAGGCGACTCCGGCCTTTTTCATCGCGGTGACGTGGCCCTTGACGCCCAGTGCCGAGGCTAGCAGTCCATCGACGTGGGGCGCGTGCCCAAAACAGAATATGGAGGAGGCATTCTTTTCACGCGCCAGCTCACGCAGAAATGTGGCGGGCTCGGCGCCTGGAAGCAGGCTTTCGCTTTCCCGTATTTTGTCCTCCGGGTACTCCAAAGCCGCGGCGAAGATGCTGGCGGTTTGCTTGGCGCGCACAAACGGGCTGCTGACCATTAAGTCCGCGTGGGCCTCCAAAGCGGCCACGCTTTTCGCCATCTGCCGGGTCCTCTCCATCCCTTCCTCCGTCAAATACCGTTCGGCTTCCGGCGGGCACTTCGGATCTTCACGGTCGATGGCGATGCCATGGCGAACAATGTAGAGCAGCATGAGCGCGTGTTCTCCTCCAAAATCGAACAAATGGACCCCGCGAATCAGGAGCGGGCGGGCCCGGCTTGCCGGAAATACATCCTCACGTGAAATTCTTTTTCAAAAAGCTCGGCACTGCGATTTGCGTCGCGCAAGTCCTCCGCCGCGTCTCCACGCGCGCCGATTTGCACACCTACGGCTCCGCGCTGGAAGGAGGTGTCGAAAGTGGTGACCCGCTGCCGGTGCGAGTGATCCAGCGCTTCCGCAATGCGCAGGATGGCCGCCAGCCGGCGCGTCATCCGCTTATCATTATTATTCAGCGAAGAATACGCGGTGTGATGGCCGGCCGGCTGCGATTTTCGATTGTGATATCGCACTACCGCCGCCACCACGCAGCGGTCGCGGCCCTCCAGTCCGGGGATGTCGCCGTTCATCGCCAGATATTCGCCGTGCTTGTGGTGGCCGCGGTGGCTGATCATGTGTCCGGTATCGTGGAGCAGCGCTGCGGCTTCCAGCAGGACGCGCGATTCGGCCGGCAAGTGGTGAACCGGCTGCAACTCGTCGAACAAAAGTATGCTCAGCTCACGCACGTGCTCGGCGTGACGCTGGTCGTACTCCAACCGGCGGGCGAACGTCCGCGTACCCACAAGTAATTGACGTGCGGCGGCGTTATAGCGGTGCGGCTCCTTACGTGAAAATGCTTCTCGCCCGATTTCCTGCAGCAGCCCTTCCCGAATACCGACTCCGGGAACCGACAACGTGCGCAGGTTGAGATAGCGGCCCAGCGTTACGAAAGTAATCGCGGCAATGCCCATCACATCCGCACGGTCGCGCCGGACCGCGTACGCCTTCATGCGCTCGCGCACATCCCGCCGCAAGATGTCATCCAGCCGCTCGCGCAGAAGGGAAAGCTGCAAAGTCGGCACGCCATGCTCGCGCGGCCCGGGCGCCACGGTCATCAGGGTCTCCGCGTTGCCGCCCAGCGCCACGGCTATGCTTTCCCCGAGGTTCGGACGTGATGGCAAACGCGACTCCAGCAGCGCCCGCACGTAGCGCCGTACCTGCTCTTCTTGCGCGGGACGAATCACGCCGGGAATGTTCAGCGTGGTCATCAAACGCACCGTGCCCACCGGCAATTGAGCGCTCTGCTCGACGGTATGATCTTTCAGGATGTTGATTTCCAGGCTTCCGCCGCCCAGATCCGCAATGCATCGCGGAGGCGACTCCGGACCCAGCGCCGCAATGGCCGCTTCCCTTCCCAGCCGGGACTCTTCCGCGCCGCCAATCACTTCCAGCGCGATGCCTGCCTTCCTTTTGATCTGCCGCACGAAG
This sequence comes from Candidatus Acidiferrum sp., assembly GCA_035309625.1. Lineage (GTDB taxonomy): Bacteria > Acidobacteriota > Terriglobia > Acidiferrales > UBA7541 > Acidiferrum. Next base: position 20,603 of record DATGEY010000093.1, on the reverse strand, counting down.
GCCTCGCGGTTGCGCGCTTCCCGCGAAGCACTGGTGGCCACTGCGCGGTATCGCGTCACCCCGAACTCGTCCATCACCTCTTTGAAATGGCGGAAAGCCTTGATCCCCTTCTTGAAAATCTCTTCGCTGAAGCGGTGCCGCAGAAAAACGCCTTCCCCCAGGCGCAGCGAATAACGCTCGTTGTGCAGCGGCTCGATGTCCAATGCGGAGTAGGCGCGGGCCACGGACAGGCGCACGGCGTTGGAGCCGGCGTCGATGGCGGCGATGTGAACCGGCTCAGGCATGCGGAGAGTTTACCGCCAGAGGTGCGCCAGCGCAGCGGAAGGAGTGTATTTCGTGGCTCGAATGCCTAACTGTTCCGCGAGTCGCTGGCGCAGTTGCTTGTTCACCGCGGAAACGCTGGCTTCCCCGTCGAGCTCGATGAAGTTGTGCCGCTTGGCCATCACCTCGAACTCCCGCTTGATCATGGTCTGGTAGCGGATGAACGACCAGTACAAATCATGCGATAAAGACATGTCGCGCCCAGCTTCCCAATAGCTGATGGCTTGCGCTTTCTTGAATTCCCGGGCGAACGCGGTTTCCGGACGCACGTTCAGCCAGAACGTGAGGTGCGGACGCAAGGCCATGGCATACAAGCCGCTGATGTAGTCGCGATTGATTCCGCGCACCACGCCGCGCGCAATCAGCGTAAAGATAAAACGATCCGCCAGCACCACCGTTCCCGCGCGCAACGCCGGCAGGATGCGGTGCTCCACCTGATCGAAGAAATCGGTGGCGTACATCAGCGAAAGGGTCAGCCGGGTGACCGCGTTCTTCGCCAGCAATTCGTCGATATCGCGTCCCACCAGATTGGATCGCCGCAAGCCGCTGGTTTGCACCGCGAAACCTTCGGACTCCAACCACTCCTGCAGCAGCGCGATTTGCGTCGAACGGCCCGATCCGTCCATTCCTTCGATGACGATCAGGCTGCCGCTAATTTCGCTGGGATCAAAACCGACCAGCGCTTCGCCGTAGAAATATTGCGAAGCGTCTTCCTCGGTGGCGGTTTTGGCCGCGGAACCCGGGACGGGCGCAGAGGTGGCATCCACGGTTGCATGCGTAGGCGCCGGGCCCTTCTCCTTGTCTTTTTCTTTATCCTGATCCGACATCGCTATTCCGTTTCCGCCGCGCGCGGGGCAAAGCGCTTTAAATCGATCTTGGAGGCCACGATATCGCGCATCTGTTTCTGCAATTTGTTCACCGGGATGGTTCCGTCCAGCACCACGAAATTATCGGTGTCCACCATCTTGTCGTATTCCTCGAGGATGCGCGCCTGGAACAGGCGAAAACTTTCCGCGCGGTCGTAGGACAGCCCCAGATCCATGCCCGCTTCGTAATATTTCAATTTCGGGCGCCCGCTGAGGATGCGGTGCACCGCCACGTCCAGCGGCGCGCGAAAATAAAACGTGATGTCCGGAATGGGCGCGAAGCGATACAGATTGCGCAGCCAGCGGGGCGGGCAGCCGCGCGAAGCATCGCGCGCAAACGCCGTGTAAATGTAGCGGTCGGCCAGTACCAGATAATCGCCCTGCAGCAGCGGCATGATCTGCCGCTCGCAGCGGTCCGCAAAATCCGCCGCGTGCAGCAAAGAAAACGTTGTCGGCGTCAGCAGCCGCCGCTGCTTTCCGCGCCGCGTCGCGGACTTCACCAGCGGCGAGGAGTTCCACTCCGTGAAGTGCAGCCGGTACCCGCCAATCTCCAGCCACCGTTTCAGCAGATACAATTGCGTGCTTTTGCCCGAACCATCCGTTCCTTCCACCACAATCAGTGCGCCGGGATACGCGCGGCTCGGCACCGGCCGTCCGGGCTGCGGCAGCGTGGATTTTGCCGCTTCGGGTCGCGGCGCTGTTTTCTGTTCCTGTGCTTCCGTCACATTTGTGGGCACGATGTACTCAGTCGGGGAGCCTATACGGGTTTCGTTACAAAATCATTACAACACAGCTCCGCCATCCCGGCAAAACTGCGCGCAACTCTTCAGAACACCGTCACCTTGAAATGCAGGAACTTCTTGGGGTTCTGGCGGAAATCGCCAATCAACAAGCGCAGGTCGCCGGTCAGGCCGGTCAAGCTGTCGTATAATTGCGGATCCGAAAACATTTTCCCCACGGTGGTCGTATTGTCGTTGAGCTTCGCCGTGGCATTGGAAAGATTGGTGCTGGTATCACGCAGCTTGTTGTAAAGCGTATCCTCGGTAGCCAGCTTGCCCAGCGTGCCCTTTCCCTCCCGGACATCGCTGATAATCGCATTCCCTCCGCTCAACGCTTTTTTTGCTTCGTCGTACAACGATGGGTCGTACAGCAACTTGCCCAACGTGCCCTTCTGGCTGCGCACGTCGCTCATGATCACGTTGACGTTGTCGACCGCGGTGTTCACCTTTCCATATAGCTCGTCGGACACCACCAATTTCCCCAGCGTGCCCTGGCCTTCTTGAATCGATGTAACCACCTGGCTGGTCTTGGCCAGGACCGTATTTAGGTTCTTGTAGGCTTGATCGTCGGTGAGCAGCTTGCCCAGCGTCCCGCGCCCCCGCTGCACGCCGGCCAGCAAGTCGCTTACATTGTCGGAGAGCGCCTGCAGGTTGGCCAGCACGTCCGCACTGCGCTCCACCACTTCTTTGATAGCCTTTTCCTCCGTACCGGTAATTTCCTGGCCCTCTTTGAGCGGAACTCCGGTGATGCCCCGTGTGATATTCACCACCCGGTTCCCCAGCAAACCTTCAGTGACCAGACTGACCGTGGAATCCGTCAGAATGTCTTGCTCAAACCTGCGGTCGATGCGCATCATGACTTCGATATTCTTGTTCTTGTCCGGAATGTGCCCCGGTGTGCGAGGCACCAGCCGGATGGCCTCCACATTCCCGACTTCCACCCCGTCCACCCGCACCGGCGCCCCAATGGCCAGATCCGAAACTTCCGGCAGGTATGTTTTCAGCCGGTATTTGGGACCGATAAAATTAGCTCCGGTCACATAGAAAATTCCGACCGCCAGCACGAACAATCCCACCAGCACAAATAGCCCGACGCGCAGTTCCGTCCACGTCAGTTGTTTGCGCTGCGCCATGAATGCTTCCTTTCTCCCCAGTCTTCCGCGATGGTCCGCTACGGCCCTTTAGTCCCCAGCTTCAACGCGCCCGTACCCCCGGTGGTTTGTCCGGCCAATCCGTCCTCGCCGCTTTTTCGTCCCCACAGCCTATCAAATTCACACCAGAAACCGCTGCAAATACGGATCCTTGGAAGCCGCCAGTTCGTCCGGCGCACCTTCAAAATAGACCCGCCCTTCGTTGTAAACCACCATCCGGGTAGCCGGTTCGCCGTTCCTCGAATTCAGCCCGGACGCCGGGCTCCCCTGCGCCAGGCGCACCACGCGTCGGGCTTGCGCATCAAACCGAAACTTGGCCAGCGCGAAGCCATCCTGTAGTCGATGCGTGGCCAGCATAGCCGTTACTCCATACACGTCGCGCAAGCGCAGAATCAGGGTGATGATGGTCTGCGCGGTCACCGGATCCAGTCCGGCCGTGGGCGAATCGTACAGCACGATGGGCGGACGGCTGGCCAACGCTCGCGCAATCGCCACGCGCCGGCGCATGCCGCCAGACAGATCCCCAGGCAACATCTCTCCGGTGTGCTCCAACTCCACAAAGCTCAGGGCTTCTTGCACACGCGGCCCGATTTCCTCTTCCTTGACTCGGTCTTCGCGCAACCGGTAGGCCACATTTTCGGCCACGGTCATGGAGTCAAACAGTGCGCCCTCCTGAAACACAAATCCCAGTTGGCGGCGGTACACCAGCAGGTCTGATTCGCTCATTGCGGACACTTCCTGGCCCAGCACCACGATCTTGCCTTGCCTCGGCCGGAGCAGCCCCGCCGCCATCTTCAGAGTCAGCGTTTTTCCCGTTCCCGTTTCTCCCAGCAGCACCAGCGTCTCCCGTGGCATCACCGCAAACGACACCCCGCGCAGCACGTCGCCCTCGTCGAATCCAATTCTTACGTTTTCAAAAGTCAGGACCGCGGAGGTTTCCGGATCTTGAACGGTGGGTGTCAAAAGATCTTGTCTCCGAGATATAAGGCCAACTTGGTCAAAAACAGATCAGCGCCGATGATCATCACCGACGCCACCACCACCGCTTGGGTAGTGGCCCGGCCGACTCCCTGCGTGCCTCCTCGCACCGTCAGCCCCTTGTAGCATCCGACCGTAGCGAGAATAAATCCGTAGACCAGCGGCTTCATCATTCCTTGCATGATGTCCGCGAAATCTAACGCGTTGATCGCCCGGGTCCAGAATTCCACCGCGTTCAAGCGCAGCGAAAAGACCGAAGCCACGCACCCCCCGAGCAACCCGATAAAATCGTTTAACGCCGTCAGCAACGGCAACATCAAAATTCCCGCCAGTACCCGCGGCGTCACCAGCTTACGGCTTGGGTCCGTGCCCATCGCTCGCATCGCGTCCACTTGCTCGGTGACCAGCATCGATCCCAACTCCGATGCAATTCCCGATGCCGAGCGCCCCGCTACCAAAATTCCCGTGAGTGTCGGCCCCAGTTCGCGCACCAGCGCGATGGCCACCACGTCGCCGGTCAACGCCGTCTGCCCGAAGCGCGTGAATTGCGAGCCGGTTTGCAGCACCATCACCGCGCCGATAAAAAATCCGGACATCAGCACGATAGGCAGCGAACCCACGCCTATGTCGTCCATCTGATCCAGGATGTCCTGCACATAGCGCGGCCCGGTGGCCAAATTGGCCAGCGATCGCCCTGCCATCTCCGAATAATCTTGAATATTGCCCAGGAGTTGTTTGAAGGCATTGGTCAGCACGCCGCCCATGGAAATCGTTTCCACAGGTTTGGCTTCCCGACCGGCTACCTGGAAAGGAGTGTCTGCCACAATTCCCTATCGCCACCGCATCCGCAACCTATTGCAAGACAAACACTAAGCCTGAAGCGTAACCGCCGGCGCGAAGCACGTCAAGCACAGAGCTCACTACTGGACGCGCCGCCATGCCCGCCGCTACACTGCTTGTTCCTATTTGCTTATGTTGCGCTTCTACACTGCCGGTGAATCCCACGGACAGGCCCTCTTGGCCTTCGTTTCCGGCCTGCCCGCGTCCCTTCCCGTCGATGTGGATTTCATCAACCACGAACTCCATCGCCGCCAGCTCGGTTACGGCCGCGGCGGACGCCAGAAAATCGAAAAGGACCGCGCCGACATTTTCGCCGGCGTCCGCCACGGCAAGACCATCGGCGCCCCCATCGCGCTGCGCATCGAGAATCGCGACTGGTCCAACTGGGAGAAAGCTCTCCCCGTCGAAGACTCTCCCGACCTCGCCGGCCTGGACAAGAAACTCGTCGCTCCGCGTCCCGGCCACGCCGACCTGGCCGGTTCGCAAAAATTTAATTTCCACGATGCGCGTTACATTCTGGAGCGCGCCTCCGCTCGCGAAACCGCCGCGCGCGTAGCCGCCGCCGCTTTCGCCAAGCTGTTACTCCGCCAATTCGGCACCGAGATCGCCAGTCACACCGTGCAAGTCGGCCACGTACAGCTTGACCGCAAAGCGACTTGGGACGAAATTCTCGCTCTCAACTCGGACCTCGATTCCCCGCTCCGCTGCGTCGACCCCACCGCGCAGAATAAAATGAAGGCTGAAGTCGACGCCGCCCTCAAAGCCGGAGACACCGTCGGCGGGATCTTCGAAGTCATCGCCCACAAAATCCCCGTGGGCCTGGGCAGCCATGCGCAATGGGACGAAAAGCTCGATGGCCGCCTGGCCCAGGCGGTCATGAGCATCCAAGCGGTCAAAGCCGTGGAAATCGGCGCCGGCGTCACGGCCGCGGGCTCCTACGGCAGCGAAGTGCAGGACGAAATCTCCTACGATAAATCCGCTCGCCGCTTTCGCCGTTCCTCCAACCGCGCCGGCGGCCTGGAAGGCGGCATCACCAACGGCGAAGACGTCATCGTGCGCGGCTATCTCAAACCCATCTCCACGCTGCGCCGCGCCCTGGGCACCGCCGACATGGTCACCAAGGAGCCGGTGCAAGCCGCCTACGAGCGTTCCGACTGGTGTGTCGTTCCGGCCGCCGGTGTTGCCGGAGAAGCCATGGTTGCCCTTGTGCTCGCCGATGCTTTTCTGCAAAAATTTGGAGGAGACTCTCTCCCCGAGATGCGACGGAATTTCGATAACTATGCCCGACAAATCGACGAGTTCTGAACCCACCCAAGCTGTTGCGCCGGAGACCCTCTCCCCCGCGCGCAAAATTTATCCGATCGTCAAATACGGCGATCCCGTCCTCGAAAAGCAGACTCCGCACGTAAAAACCTTCGACGCCAAACTCGAGCAACTGGCCGAGGACATGTTCGCCTCCATGTACGCCGCGCAAGGCGTTGGGCTCGCCGCTCCGCAAATCGGTCTGAACCTGCGCATGGCCGTGGTCGATGTGACCGGCGGGAAAAATCCCGAAGCGAAAATCGTCCTCGCCAATCCCGAAATCATTCACGCCGAAGGCGAGAAACGCGAAGAGGAAGGCTGCCTCTCCATTCCCGGCTTCCGCGGCTATGTGCTCCGCCCGCAATTTGTCACCATCAAAGCGCAAAACGCCAAGGGCGAATTCTTCGAAATCCGCGGCGAAGATCTGCTGGCCCGCGCCTTCTGTCACGAAATCGATCACCTCAATGGCGTTCTTTTCATCCAGCATCTGAGCATGCTCAAGCGCGACCTCATCAAGCGCAAAATCAAGAAACTCCGCAAACAAGGCGAGTGGTAAGGTGCGCAAACTTCCGCCTCCAGTAGGGGCGCAGCATCGCTGCGCCCCAGCTAGGCAAGCTCTAAACCTCCCACGAACACCCCCTGGCGCAATCGCCATCCTTCCCAAGGACTAGCCCATGCGCATCCTCTTCTGCGGCACCCCCCTTTTCGCCGTCCCCACCTTCCTCCACCTTTTAGCCCAACCCGACATCGAAATCGCCGCCGTACTCACGCAACCCGACCGCCCCAGCGGCCGCAGCCACCAGGTCTCTGCATCTCCCGTCAAGGAAGCCGCCATTGCCGCAAATATTCCCGTGCACCAACCCGAAAAAATTCGCTCCCCGGAAGCGCGCGACTTGCTGCAACGCCTCGCCTCCGATGGCATCGTCATTATTGCGTACGGCCAAATCATTCCCGCCGCCCTTCTAACCATCCCCAGGTTCGGCTGGATCAATCTCCACGCCTCCCTTCTTCCCAAATATCGCGGAGCCGCCCCCATCCACTGGGCCATCGCTAATGGCGAAACGCAAACCGGCCTCACCACCATGCGCATCGACGCCGGCATGGACACCGGCGATATCCTGCTGCAACAGGAAATCGACATCGCTCCCGAGGAAACCGCCCCCGAACTCGCCAACAGCATGGCCGAAATCGGTGGGCCTCTCATGCTGCGGACGCTCCGCGGCATCGCGGCCGGAACACTCACGGCGCGCCCGCAACGTAACGGCGACGCAAGCTACGCTCCCATCCTGAAACGCGCAGACGGCCGCATCGATTGGAATCGCCCGGCGCAGGAAATTTACAATCGCATGCGCGGCTTCACTCCGTGGCCGGGCGCATTTACTTCCTTTCGTGGGCAGGCCTGCCACGTTTTAGCCGAGCCGCTCTCCCTGCCTGCCTCGGGGGTAGCCTCGCCGGGCACTATCCTTCGAGAGGACACCCAACTTTTAATTGTCTGCGGCCAAACAACCTTATTACGCCTTCTCTCCGTCAAATTGGAAGGGCGTAAGCAAATTTCGGCGGTGGAATTTGCCAACGGCGCCAGGTTGACTGAACGGGAACGCTTCGACAACGCCTGAATTGCGCCGAGCGGAAGGCTGCGTCATACTTTCGCCTTGTTCCACCTCCAATAGCTCGACTTCATCAAGGGTCCGCCAACCCTTTCGGATATCGCTGTACCGGGAGACTGTTGTTCATGAAAATGATTCGGTTTTCACCAGCCCTATCGAAGTTGCCTTCTTCTATCTTGGATCACTTGCGCGCGGTCGCCTGCTGCGTAATAGCGCTGCAGCTTTCTTTCGTGCCCATTGTTTCCGCCGCGCCCGCTGAAAATTCCACTTCCGGCAAAACTTCGCCCCCTGCCTCCGGCGATCTCATTCTGAAAGTGATGCAGGGCGAGCTCTCTCGCGCCAGCGCTTCTCTCACGAAATCTGACCCCGCTCCTTATTTCATCAGTTATACGGTCAACGATCAGGACATCGCTGTGATCGTCGGCTCGTACGGCAGCCTGCTCACCGACGCCGCTCTGCAGCGCCGCCAGGCTGACGTCGTGATGCGCGTGGGCTCTCCCGCCCTCGACAACACCCACGGCCAGAGTCGCCCCACCGGCATGACCTCCGGCTCGCTCCCGCTCAGCGACAATCCCGACGCCATCTCCCGCGTGCTCTGGGAACTGACCGATCGCGAATATAAACGCGCCGCGCCCGCCTTCCTCAACGTCAAAACCAACACCGCCGTGCGCGCCGAAGAAGAAGACAAGTCTCCCGATTTTTCCAAGGAAGCCCCGCAAATCCACGCCGGCGCTGCGCTCAAACCGCAGTCTTTCGATAAACATGCTTGGGAAGGCGAAATTCGGCGCCTCTCCGGCGCTTTCCGCAAATATCCCGGCGTCTACTACGCTTCCGTTGTCCTTCAAGTGCAAAATTCCAATGCCCGCCTGGTTTCCAGCGAAGGCACCGCCATCGCCTCTCCCAGCGCCAGCACTCGTCTGATCATGGAAGCGGAAACTCGCGCCGACGACGGCATGGAGTTGATTCGCGTCGAAACCTTCCAAGCCCCCTCCGCCGCCGGCCTGCCCAGCGAAGCCGAGCTGGCCGCGAAGATCGACAAGATTGCCGCCGACCTCAAGGATCTCCGTAAGGCTCCGGTCGCCGAGCCCTACGACGGTCCCGCGCTCCTCAGCGGACGCGCGGCAGCCGTCTTCTTCCACGAAGTTCTCGGCCACCGCCTCGAAGGCCATCGCCAGCGCGACGAAGACGAAGGACAAACCTTCACCAAGAAAATCGACCAGGAAGTCCTTCCTAAATTCCTCAGCGTCGCCGATGACCCCACCATTCCCGAACTCGCTGGCGTCAAGCTCGCTGGCCACTACGATTACGACAACGAAGGTTCCCCGGCCCAGCGCGTGGAAGTCATCCAGAATGGCGTCCTGAAAAATTTTCTGATGTCCCGCATGCCCATCAAGAATTTCGGCGTCTCCAACGGCCACGGCCGCAATCAACCCGGCCTCATGCCCACCGGCCGCCAGGGCAATTTGATCGTCACCTCATCGCAAACCGTTCCCGAAGCGCAGCTCCGCCAAAAGCTGATCGATGAAGTGAAACGCCAGGGCAAACCCTACGGCCTCTACTTCGATGACATTCAAGGCGGCTTCACCCTCACCACTCGCCAGCTCCCGCAGGCGTTTCAGGTGCTCCCCGTGGTCGTCTATCGCATCTACGCCGATGGGCGTCCCGATGAACTCGTCCGCGGCGTCGATATCGTAGGCACTCCTCTCGCCGCGCTCACTCGCATCATGACCACCGGCGATCAGCAACATGTCTTCAACGGCGTCTGCGGCGCAGAAAGCGGCAGCGTCCCCGTCGCCGCCGTCGCTCCCGCCATGCTCTTCTCCGAAATGGAAGTGCAGAAGCGCGGCCACGCCCATGAACGTCCGCCCATTTTGCCTCCGCCCGGTTTTGAAAACACGCTCACCACTGCGCAGGGTTCAACCGCCAAGACCGAGGTGAAACCGTGAACATCGCCCGCGCAACCTCCTTTGCGGTGGCAGCCCTTCTCCTTTCCGGCAGCGCCTCACTCCACGCTGCCAAGCACACCCCTGCGCCCAAAGATGACGCCACCAAAGCCCCAGCTGCTGATCCCCTTGCCTCCGCGCGCGCCGCCGCCGCCGGCGACGCGCTCCTGGACGCCCTGCTCACCGAACTCGACCGCTCCAAATCCCAGCTGAAAATGGATCAGGTCGCCGCTCCCTACTACATCGAATACCGCGTCAACGATGTCGACGAATACCAGGCCGAGGCCGCCTTCGGCGCCCAGCGCGAGAGCCAGCGCATCCGCTATCGCATTCTCCGTGTCGTTGTGCGCATCGGCGACTACAAGCAAGACAGCTACTACAACCAGGGCATGGGCGAGTCCACCATCCTTCCCCTCGACGACGATCCCATCGCCCTCCGCCACCAAATCTGGCTGGCCACCGATGAGGCCTACAAGGCTGCCGGCGAAGCCCTCACCGAAAAGCAAGCCGCCCTCAAGCAGTTCAGTGCCGACGCAAGTCCGGTCGACGATTTTGCCAAAGCTCCCGTCGTCGCCGCCGTCGAGCCTACCGTTACGCTTCAGGTCGATACGGCCGCGTGGAAATCCACTCTGGAAGATGTCACTAATCTCTATCGCCAGTACCCCGACATCCAGTCCGTCAGCGCCTCCGCACGTTTTGCCGCCGTCAACGAATATCTCGTCAACTCCGAGGGCACCGTCACCCGTTCCGGCAAGAACACCTACAACATCACCTTCAATAGCGCCGCGCAAGCCGCCGATGGCATGCGCCTGACCCGCAATCCTTTCTGGATGGTGGGCAAGCAAGAAGAACTCCCCTCGCGAGACGCATTGCTCGCCGACGCCCGCAAGACGCTCGACACGCTCGTCGCGCTCCGCCAGGCCCCCATCGTCGAAGAGGAATATCGTGGCCCGGTTTTATTCGCACCCGATGCCGCCAATGACGTGGTCGCGTCTCTGGTCGGCTCCAATGTTTTGGGCCGCAAGCCGCAACTCGGCAAGCCCAACCGCACCGTCGGCGCTTTCGCCACCAGTTTCAAGACCCGCGTGCTCCCCAATTTCCTCACCGTGGTGGATGACCCCACCTTGCGCGCTTTTCAGGGCAAGAGCCTGGTCGGCACATATGATGTGGATGATGACGGCGTCAAAGCGCAACCGGTGACCCTGGTTGACAACGGCACGCTCATCAGTTACCTCATCGGACGCCAGCCCATCCGCGATTTCCCCAATTCCAACGGCCACGGCCGCGCCGGCGCAGGGACCTATCCCGCGCCCAACCTCGGCGTCCTGCTAATCAAAAGCAAGGAAGCCCAAGCACCGGACGAGCTGCGAAAGCGTGTCCTCCAGATGATCGCCGACCAGGGCAAGCCCTACGGTTATCGCGTCGAGACCCTCGGCCCCGGCAACACACCGCGGCTGCTTTATCGCATGTATCCCGACGGCCACGAACAGCTCGTCCGCGGCGCCGTCTTCAGCGAACTCGATGTCCGCGCCCTGCGCAGCGACCTCATCGCCGTCGGCAATGACCCGCAAGTCAGCAACCGCCCCGGCGGCATCGCAACCAGCGTCATCAGCCCCTCGCTCCTCTTCGACGAACTGGAAGTAAAGCGCGCCGACACCAGCAAAGACAAACTTCCCGACTATCCCGCCCCTCCCCTCGAGAAAAAATGACCTTGGCGACGCCAATCGCGCAAGCCAACGTAGGGGCGCAGCAAGCTGCGCCCCCGCTTGCCACCATCTCAACATCGCTCACTTTTTTATCTGCGGCACGCCGCCCCCGCACCCTCTGCGTTGAAACTCTTGAGCCGCTTCTTTCGCCATGACCGACGACGCGCCCGGCACCGCCCTCGATCCCTTGGACGCCCCCGAACCCAGCGCCTCCGTCAATCTCCGCAAACGCCTCGAAGAACTCGGCCAAATGGCCCTGCTGATCTTCATCCTCGCCTCCGCCGCCTTCCTCAGCGCCATCACCGCCATGCGCATCGCCATTCACGGCCGCGAGGTCACCATGCCCAATCTCACCGGCAAAAATGTCACCGAAGCCACCAGCATGCTCCGTTCCCGCGGCCTCGTCCTGCGCGTTGCCGACCGCGTCTATAGCGAGCTGCCCATCAACGTAGTCGTCCGTCAGACTCCCCCAGCCGGCCTGCTGATGAAAGAATCGCAGCAAGCCCACGTGGTCCTCAGTCTCGGCCAGCGCGAACTGCAAATTCCCCTGCTCGAAGGCAATTCCCTGCGCGCCTCCCGTATCGAACTCCTCCGCGCCGGCCTGCAAGTCGGCGAAGTCTCCGCCGTCACCATGCCCGAAAAACCCGCCGACGAAGTCGTCATCCAGACCCCGCGTCCCGGCGCTGGCGCCGCCACTCCCCGCGTCGACGTCCTCGTCTCCCAAGGCCCCCGCGAATCCGCCTACGTCATGCCCCATTTCGTCGGCATGACCGAATCCGACGCCCAGCGCCGCCTCGATGCCTCCGGCCTGCGCCGCAAAGTAAATTACGTATCCGCCCCCCAATGGCCCCACGCCACCGTGATCGACCAGTCCCCCATGGCCGGCTCCCGCCTACCCGCCGCCTATACCATCGAACTTACCGTCGCCAATTAATTACTGATGTCGAAGTAGAACAGTGCGCTCGAAATTGAATCCCTCCGTTTTCGGCTTCATGCCATCATCGTTCTATGAGCGCCGAATCCAGCAGTTCCGTCATGGAAGCTGCGCCGGTAAAAGAATCCGTCCCGGGCTTGAATCGAGAAAATAGCGACGCCGGGACAGGAACTGGCAGACTCCTTCACTCGTTCCAATATTTTATTATTCTAGTATTTCTCGGAAGCGTGTTTCTGCCACCGCTAACGTACCTATCGAGCCCTGCCGAAGTGATCCGTTCTCCCGGCGAGTTTTATGTCACGTTGGGAGGCTATGGAGCTGCCGCTCTTGCGATTTCTGTAGCCTTGCGTTCGCTCCTGCGGAGGTTCGAACCTCACCTCTTGAAGGAATCATTAGACCAAGCGGCGTTCTTGGAAGCTATTCCGGACCGTTTTCTCTCGGTCGCGATTGCCGTGTCGGCTTCGCTGAGCCTGTTCTTGGAGCTGGCGGTTATTCGCTGGCAAGCCAGCATTTTTGAATTCTTTGCTTTTTACAAAAACTACGGGCTTCTTTCTTGCTTTGCGGGTCTAGGCCTCGGCTACGCGCTGTCACGCAGTAAAGAGGGAATACCGTTGATCCTAGCGGTCCCGTTGCTTGCCTGGCAGTTCGGCCTCCTGATCTTTCTGCGCTGGGGGCTGCCGACCCCGGCGCTACACTACAGCCTTGAGACAATCCCGTTTCGAGAACAGCTCAATATGGGCGTGCCGACGACGGTTACGTGGGACCAGATTGGAATTGTTTATTTGCTGCTTACCGTCGTCTTTCTCTTGACGGCACTTACCTTTGTCCCGATCGGCCAGCTCTGTGGAAAGTTGATGGAACGCAAGAGCCAACTGTCGGCGTATGGGTTCAACCTGTTAGGCAGCCTGGCAGGCGTCTTGCTGATGTTTCTTGTCAGCTTTCTGTGGACACCGCCTGTGGTCTGGTTCGGTCTGTGCTTTGCGATTTTACTTTTCTTTTTCGCGCGAAAAGCGAGAACTCTTCTTTTTGTTATGGGTTTTACCGTCGCCGCCCTGATAACTCTCGCCTGGCCAGTCAACCCCTTGTGGAATAAGATCTATTCTCCATATCAGGCGCTCGACCTCGGTTACAGCCAGAACGGACTCATGTTCATTCGAGCCGCCGGCCATTATTACCAGCGAGTTTATAACCTCTCTAATACCGCCGTCGGGGCGACCACCGACCCGGTGCTTCGCGCCACGCGCGATTACTATGATTTTCCCTACCGGGTTCGTCAAAAAGCAAGCGCTGTAGCTATCGTAGGCGCCGGCACCGGAAACGACGTAGCGGCCGCTCTGCGCTCTGGCGCCCAACACGTGGACGCCATCGAGATCGATCCCGCCATCCTTTTGGCCGGGAAGACCAATCATCCAGAAAGACCATACGACGACCCTCGGGTGCAGCCGATAGTCAACGACGCTCGCTCCTTCTTCCGCACCACGAATAACCATTACGACTTGATCGTATACGGCCTGCTAGATTCTCACACGCTTCTCAGTCAGGCTTCCAGCGTTAGGCTGGATTCGTTTGTGTACACCGTCGAAGGGCTCCGCGAAGCGAGGTCGCGACTGAAACCGGACGGCGTGTTGTCGCTCTCGTTTAGCGTCCTGAACAACGCCCTGGGAACCAAAATCTACCAGATGATGACCCAAGCCTTCGACGGCAACCAACCGCTATGTTTCTTCCCTTCCTACGACGGCGCCCAGGTTTTCATGCAGTCCAAGAACGGAGACTTGTCGATTCCGCAGGCGGTGCTTTCGGACGCGCTCGTTGCTGAACGACCTGACTTCTATCGAAACTCAGCCATCAAGGTAGATCTGTCTACCGACGACTGGCCATTCCTGTACATGCCGCGCCGCGTCTATCCAGTCTCCTATCTCGTCGTGCTCGGGTTGATCCTGCTGCTCACATTTCTGCTGTATGCGAGCTTCTTTCGCGAGCAACCTAAGATCTCGCACCTCCCTTTCTTCTTTCTGGGTGCCGGGTTCATGCTCGTGGAGACTAAGGCCATTACCGAAATGGGCCTCACTTTCGGCAATACCTGGCAGGTCATCGCCTTTGCCATCGCCAGTATTCTTGTCATGGCTTTTCTGGCGAATGGCATTGTCCGGCGTTTCCGCGTTAAGCGTACGTTCTTTCTCTACTTCCTTTTGTTCGCGAGTTTAGCTGCTGGCTGGTGGATTGCCGCTTCGGGGGGCTTGCCATCGACAATAGCCGGGAGAATTGGAACTGCCGTCATTCTCACCTGCCCTCTGTTTTTCTCCGGCATCGTCTTCTCGACCCTACTCTCGGCCGAGTCCCGTATCTCGAGCGTCATGTCGATGAATCTAATGGGCGCGATGTGCGGTGGAATCCTCGAATACAACTCCATGTACTTTGGCTTCCATTTTCTTTATCTGCTGGCGCTCGGCTTGTACGCCGCGGCCCTGCTCTCAGCTCTGGCGTTTCGCAACCCGCGCGTTCTGCCCGCCCTTGAAGGGTGACACATAGACATGGCGCAAGGCTCTACATCGCACGAACCCTCGTCATGAACCAGGTCTTTTTTGAAACCGCCAGGTAGCCCCAATAGACTGAATGGATTGCATCATTTTTTCTGCAAAGCCTCTCGCCCGCTCTCCCCTATACTCTCAATACCCTTCCGGGAAATCTGGGACAAGGAGGAATCGAACGATGATCTCATTGCAGAGAGCCTTGGCCACCGCTCTATGGATTGCTGCCAGCCCGGTGTGGGCGCCAGCCCAGGCGCAAAGTGCCCCGGAGAAAAGCGCTGGGCAAAAGTCCACGGGCAAACATTATGTGCTCCCGGCGAATAAAGACACTACGCAGTGGGGCTGGCTCGATCCCACGGAAAAACCCAAGCTGGTCGTCGATTCCGGAGACACGATATCCATTGAGACCCTGCGCCACTCGATGGACGAAATTAAGCCGGGGGCTTCGATGGAAGAAATCGTGAAGCTTCGCCTTGCAAATCCCGGTGGCGGGCCGCATTCGGTCACCGGGCCAATCTACGTAAACGGCGCAGAACCCGGCGACACCATGGAAATCCGCATCAAGAGAATCGTTATGAAGGAGTCCGGTTTTAATTTCAATCTTCCCGGCAAGCAGTTCCCCACCGTAGGTTTGTTGGCCTCCGAGTTCCCGGAAGGCCACGTGCAGTATTTTAAGCTCGACACCAGAACTATGACCGCCGAATTCAAGCCAGGGATAATCCTCCCCCTGAAGCCGTTCCCCGGCACCATCGCCGTCGGCCCGGATCCTAACGAGCCAAAAGAGAAAGCCGGGCCTCCAATCCACGACGCCAAGGGCCGCACCAGCACCCTTCGGCCGTGGAAGAATGGCTCGAACATGGACGTCAACGAACTGCAAGAGGGCTCCACCCTCTATCTCCCGGTGTTTCAGAAAGGAGGGTTGATCTGGACCGGAGATTCGCACTGCCTGCAAGGTAACGGCGAAGTGAACCTGACCGCCCTGGAATGCTCCTATAAGGAGATCGAAATCCAACCTATCGTGCGGAAGGATCTTCACATCGATTGGCCGCGCGCGGAAACCTCCGCGCACTGGATCTTCATGGGATTCGACGAGGACTTGGGCGAAGCCATGAAGATTGCGGTGCGCGAGACCGTGAATTTCCTTGCGCAACAGAGCACCGTGCCAATGTCGCGGGAGGAAGCCTACTCACTTACTTCCATGGTCGGCGACTGCCGCGTCTCCCAGGTCGTGGATATCCGCAAGGGCGTGCATTGCATGATCCCCAAGTCCATTTTCCCCAACAAGTAGCCCGCGCATCACCGCTGTCCTTGCGCGCCACAACAGTTCCTGACAGGGAAACCCATACCCGAATTTACGCAAATGTGCAGAAGCTACCCAAATATTCGTATTTGCCGCTTGCTTTTTTTAACAAATCGTGTATTATATCCAGTGGGTAAACCCTCGTCTTTCGTCGAAAGCGCGTAAACCCTTTCTTCCCTGTCATATACATGTATCGCGATTAGAATCAGCAGCTTGCGCACTCTTTTGCATGATGGCGCAACGCTAAATCGTTTGCGCTCAGTGCCTTGCGCACTCTTTCGGTGTCGATAGGGGGGTGGCAGGGCACAAAAAAGGTACACTGCTATCCCTTGCGCCCTTGGTGACTGCCAACCCACGCCTGCCGCTGCCCGCCGTCCGCAAAGCTACCCTTCTCTCTTTCGTCTTCGTCATGTACTCCTACACCACCGGCGGCCCCTTCGGCCTGGAAGACCAGGTTAGCAACTCCGGCCCCGGCATGACCCTGCTCTACCACCTGCTCATCCCGCTTTTCTGGTGCATCCCCATCTCCCTCGTCGCCGCCGAACTCACCACCGCCATGCCGGTGCAAGGCGGCTTCTACCGCTGGGTGCGCGCCGCCTTCGGCGATTTCTGGGGCTTCCTGGCCGGCTGGTGGAACTGGACCGCGTCCTTCCTCCTCGGCAGCGCTTACGCCGTGCTCTTCGCCGACTATCTCGGCTTCTACTTCCCGCAGCTCACCGGACGCAATCATTACCTCGTCGCTGCCGCCCTCATCGCCGCCATCACCTACATCAACGTCCGCGGCATCCAGATGGTCGGCCGCATTTCCACGCTGCTCGAAATCTTCGTCCTGCTGCCCATCGTCGTGGTGACCGTGATCGGCCTGGCGCACTGGAAACACAATCCCTTCGTCCCGCTGGTTCCCCCACATAAGCCCTTTTTCCAGGTCTTCGGCGTGGGGCTCGCTCTCGGCGTCTGGCTCTATTCCGGCTATGAACAACTCTCCACCGTCGCCGAAGAGGTCGAAAATCCGCAGCGCAGCTTTCCTCGCGCCCTAGCCCTCGTCGTCCCTCTCTCCATGGCCACGTATTTCCTGCCCACCTTCGCCTCCCTCGCCGCCGTAGACAACTGGCAACAATGGCACGGCGATTATTTCTCCGTAGCTGCGAAGCTGATCGGTGGACCGCTCCTCGGTGCCTGGGTCGCCCTGGCCGCCATGGTCACCAACGCCGCTCTGCTCAACAGTACCGTCCTGGCCACCACCCGCATGCCCTTTGCTCTGGCCGAAGACAAATTCCTACCCCGCTTTCTTACCCGCGTCCATCCCCGCTACGCCACTCCCGCAGTTTCCATCGTAGTTTCCGGCGCGATCTACGCCGCTTTCGCCATGTTCACGCTCACGCAGCTTATCGCCGTCTACGCCTGGCTCCGCGTAGCCACCTCCGTGATGACCGTGCTCTCCGCCTGGAAGCTCCGCCAACTCCAATCGGGAATCTCGCGACCGTTCGTAATTCCCGGCGGCCGCAAGGGCTTGCTTTACGCGGTAGCCGCGCCCGTCTTGCTCGGCATCCTGGCCACCGCCGGTAGCGTCGCCGACAGTGTCCAGCGCCACAATCGCCTGGTCTTGCTCAGCGCTC
Source organism: Candidatus Acidiferrum sp. (assembly GCA_035309625.1). Lineage (GTDB taxonomy): Bacteria > Acidobacteriota > Terriglobia > Acidiferrales > UBA7541 > Acidiferrum. Next base: position 2,732 of record DATGEY010000093.1, on the reverse strand, counting down.
CAGCCGCAATTCTTCTCGGCCCGCTGGCGTTCGCGGTTTCGCAGCGGTGGCGTCGCGGCTCTCGGTAGCGCTCGCCCCTTGCCGGCGCGCTATAGCCTCGTCTCTGCTACAGTGACTCGGCATATTTATAACCAAAATCGTCTTTATGAAAGAAAAAACGTTTTGGCTCGACACCGTTGAATTGCCCGGGCCCGCGCCGCGCGAGTTCCCGCAGCGCGTTGACGCCGCCGTAATTGGCGCCGGCTTCACCGGCCTTTCCGCTGCGCGCACGCTCGCTCGCGCCGGCGCGTCGGTGGCCGTCCTCGAATCGCACACCGTAGGCTGGGGCGCCAGTTCGCGCAACGGCGGCATGGTCTTGACCGGGCTGAAACTCCCCGCCGCTACGCTCATGGCCCGCTACGGCAAAGAGGCTGCCGCCCGCATGTACGCCGCTTCCATGGAATCGATTGATTTTGTCGAACAATTGGTGCGCGAAGAAAATATCGAGTGCGATTTTGCTCGCTGCGGCCACCTCGAAGTAGCCTGCAAACCGAAACATTTTGATGACTTCCGGCGCAGTGCGGAGCAAACCGCGCGCCATTTCAATCATCAGCAGCGGCTTGTTCCCAAGGCAGAACTCCAATCCGAAATCGGCTCGAAGATTTATCACGGCGGCCTGGTCGACGATTCCAGCGCCGGCCTCAACCCCGCCCGTTACGTTGCCGGACTCGCAGGCGCCGCCGAGCGCGCCGGAGCCGCTATCTTCGAGCACGCGCACGTCGATCAAGTTCAGCGTGAAGGCGCCAGCGGCTGGAAAGTGGCCACCGCGCGTGGAACGCTGCGTGCCGAAAACGTTTTGGTCGCCACCAGCGGCTACACCAGCCGCGTCACTCCCGCGCTGCAAAAGAAAATTATTCCGATCGGATCGTACATCATCGTTACTGACGTTTTGCCGGAGGCGCTGGCGCGGGAACTGAGCCCGCGCAATCGCATGATCTACGACTCCAAGAATTATCTTTTCTATTACCGCCTTACGCCCGGCCGCCGCATGCTGTTCGGCGGGCGCGCCGCCTTCTTTCCGGAAACCTCCGGCGCCATTCGGCGTAGCGCCGAAATTCTTCGCCGCGGCATGCTCACCGTGTACCCGCAATTGCGCGACGCCACGATCGAGTACGTCTGGGGCGGCACACTCGATTTTGCCTTCGACATCATGCCCCACGCCGGCCAGCTCGACGGCCTGCACTTCTCCCTCGGCTACGCCGGCCACGGCGTAGCCATGTCCACCTACCTCGGCAACAAAATCGCGGAATCGATCCTCCAGGGCCGCAGCCAAGATCCGGGCCGCGACAAGAACGCGCGCAGCAACGAAAATCCGTTTGCCGCGATTCCCTTCCCGGGCGCCCCGTTAGGTCTATACAACGGCCGTCCCTGGTTCCTGCCCTTCGCCGGCGCTTGGTACAAGCTGCTCGACTGGATTTCTTAGCGCCGCAGGCTTGGTAAGTATTTAGCGCCGGAGGTGCGCCACAGGTTAGCCCCAGGCCGTGAGGGTGGGCACATGAAAATACTTCTCTACAGCGCCATAGGTATGGCACACGCTCTTACGTTCGCTCAGCAATCAATGGAAATCATGCGACACCGTCTCCGCCCGCGTAATCCCCAGCGGCCGCACGCGCTCCGCTTTCACCGAAATCACGTTGTCCTGATTCTGCAGCCGTCCCTCCAGCAACAAAAACCGCTGGTTCACCAATACCACATGCTCCTCCTGAAAAAGCTGCGGCGTAATAATCGCATTGGCAATTCCCGTCTCATCCTCCAGGCTCAAAAACACAAATCCTTTCGCCGTGCCCGGACGCTGCCGCGCAATCACCGCGCCCGCCACGCGCACCTTGCTCCCATCCGGTAAATGCAACAAATCTCGCGCCGACAAAATTCCCTGCCCCCGCAAAGTCTCCCGGTGATAACTCATCGGATGCGGGCCCACGGTCATCCCCGTATTACGAAAATCCGAAACCAGCCGCGCCTCCGGAGTCATCGGCGGCAACGGCGAATATTCCTTAATCGAACTTTTGGGGATTGGATCGTTCGCGGTGTTCGTGCCAACAATGGTCGCCGCGCTTGTGGCACTCTCCTCCGCCAGCGCAGCGTCGGATTCTTCACATCCTTCCAGCAGCGGCCCTGTCCGCCGCGACGCCCGCTCGATCTGCCAAAGCGCATCGCGCCGGTGAAATCCGGCCTGGTTGCCCACAAAGTTCAGTGCGCCGATCTCCGCCAGCGGCGTCAGCTCCGATTTTTGCAACCCCGGCACGCGTAACTTCAACTCATCAATCGACGCAAATCCACGAATTCCGCGCTCCCGCACAATTTCTCGCCCCACTTCCTCGCGCAACCCCTTCACAAATCGCAAGCCCAGCCGCACGCACAACTTTTCCCCATCTCTCTCGATGGTGCACAGCCAATCCGAGCATGTCACATCAATCGCCCGCACGCGCAACCCGTGCCGCTGCGCATCTTTCACCAGCGTGGCCGGCGAATAAAACCCCATCGGCTGATTGTTAAAAATCGCCGCGGTAAACGCCGCCAGAAAATGACATTTCAAATACGCGCTGGCATAAGCCAGCAGCGCGAAGCTGGCCGCGTGCGATTCCGGAAAGCCATAGAGCGCAAACGAAGTAATGGACTGCACAATAGTGTCCTGCACTTTTCCGGTAATCCCGTTTTTCTCCATCCCGCGGCGCAATTTCACTTCCACTTCT
>DATGEY010000092.1:0-3709 GCA_035309625.1 Candidatus Acidiferrum sp. | reverse complement strand
GAATGCGAAACGCAGTTCGAAAAAATCGTCATCAACAAGCAGCAAGAAATCGCCTGTCCCAAGTGCGCCAGCAAGAAGGCCACCATCCAGCTTTCCGTCTTCGCTACAGCCGGTTCCGGCGGCTCCTCTGCTCCGACTGGCGGCTCCTCAAGCGGCGGAAGCTGCTGCGGCGGCGGTTGCGGCTGCCACTAGTTGTAGTGGCGGGTCTTTAGACCCGTTCTTTCTTGTTTACACCATGCCGTATCACCGAAAGAACACTCGCCTAGCCTCCGAAAACTACTTTGGCCGGCAATCCTATTTCGTCACCGTCTGCTGTGCCTGCCGCGCGCCGCATCTTTCCGACGCAAATCACGCTCAACACGTCCTCGATCTCCTTCTCGATTCTGCCGTCACGCACTCTTTCCGTCTCCACGCGTTTTGCCTCATGCCGGATCACATTCACATCCTTGCGGAGGGAATCCACGACCGTTCCGATCTCCGCGAATTTATCCGGCTTTTCAAGCAGCGCACCGCTTTCGAATTCCAAAAATCGCAGGGTCGCCGTCTCTGGGAGGCGAGCTACTATGACCACATCGTCCGTCCGTCCGATCCGATAGAAGATGTCGCCGCCTACATCTGGTGGAATCCCGTTCGCAAGAATCTCTGTATTCATCCCGTTGAATTCCCATTTTCAGGATCGCAGACGATCGACTGGATGAAACGATCACTCTTCGGAACTGCTTGGTGCGCCCCCTGGAAACGAAAAGCACCAGCCTAAAGGCTGGCCACTACAACCGAAATGCCTTGCGCCGTTGTAGTGGCGGGTCTTTAGACACGTTTTTTTCTATTCTTTTTTCCTTCTTCTGCTGCGCATCAGCGGTTCTGGTACATTAACGTTTTGCATTTATGTCTATCACTACTGCCGAGCAACTCGAAAAACTCCGCGCCTGCGGCTTAATCGTCGCCAAAGCCCTACACGCCATGTCAGAGGCCGTCCGCCCCGGCGTCACCACCGCCGAACTCTCCGAGATCGGCTCGCGCATCCTCGCCGAAAACGGCGCCCAATCCTCTCCTCCTCTTGTCTACAATTTTCCCGGTGACGTCTGCATCAGCCTCAACGACGAAGTCGTCCACGGCATCCCCGGCCCGCGCACCATCCAACCGGGCGATCTTGTCAAACTCGACTTAACCGCCGTCAAAGACGGCTACACACCGATTCCGCCGTCAGCATCCAAGTCCCGCCCGCGCAAGAAAAATCCCGCGCTCTTGCCCACTGCGCCGAACGCGCCTTCCGCCAAGCGCTCACCGCGGCCCGCCCCGGCAACCGCACCAAAGACATCGGCCGCGCCGTCGAACGCGAAGTCCGCCGCCGCGGCTTCCACGTCATTCGCGAACTCGGCGGCCACGGCGTTGGCCGCACCATTCACGAAGAGCCCAGCGTCCCCAACTACGCCGACCCCGCAGCCCGTCATCTCCTCTCCGAAGGACTGGTCATCACCATCGAGCCCATCATCGCCGCCTCCACGGGTCGCGTTTCGCTCGACCGCGACGGCTGGACCGTCCGCACCGCCGATGGCAGCCTCTCTGCCCATTACGAGCACACTGTCGTCATCACCAAACGCGCGCCGATCCTGCTCACCGCCGCGTAGCGGCCCGTCTAAACAGCTATGTTCCCCAGCCACGCCTCACTCCTGATCTTCGTCGGCGCCGCCGCGCTCCTCCTGGCCATACCCGGCCCCGCCGTCTTTTACATCGTTGGCCGCAGCATCGGCCAAGGCCGTAACGCCGGCTATGTTTCCGCTCTCGGCATTGGCGTCGGCACTCTCGTTCACACTGCCGCCGCCGCAGTCGGCCTCTCCGCGCTGCTCGTTTCTTCCGCCACAGCCTTCAGCGTCGTCAAATACCTCGGTGCCGCCTATCTCGTCTTTCTCGGCATTCAACGTCTGCGCAGCAAGGAATCTCTCCTCACCTCATCCGATCCCGACGCTCCGCGCACCAGCCTCGCCCGTGTCTTTGGCCAAGGAATCGTCGTCAACGTCCTCAATCCGAAAACTGCTCTTTTCTTCTTCGCTTTCATCCCTCAATTTGTCGACCCCTCCCGCAGTCACGTCGCCACCCAAATCCTCTCCCTTGGTATCCTCTTCGCTTGCATGGGCACCGCCAGCGACAGCATCTGGGCATTTTTCTCAAGCCGCTTGGCCGCATGGCTCCGAGGCAATTCCCGTTGGACGCGCAACGAGCGTTTCGTCTCCGGCGGCATTCTCATCTCCCTCGGCCTGGCAACCGCCTTCGCCGGTACAAGCACGAAGAAATAGACGGTACTCCGCCTGAGGGGGCATCCAAACATCAAGCCTCGAATGTAGAGGATTATTCTCGCAACGCCCGCGCAGGATCGGTTCTTGTCGCGCGCAGCGCTGGAAAGAAGCACGCTGTCAAAGCCGCGATCATCATCACCGCGATCGCCGCGCCGAACGCGAGTGGATCGCGCGGACTCACCTTGTAGAGAAGGTTTCCCATCAACCGCGTCAATCCCAGAGCTGCCGCTGCGCCAAGCAACACACCGATTGCGATTAGCGCCAAGCCGCGCGACATCACCAGACGCCACACGTTGGATGCCTCCGCGCCAAGCGCCATGCGCAACCCCAGTTCGCGTGCGCTCTGCGACACTGCGTACGACATCACGCCGTACAACCCGACCGCAGCGAGCAGCAGCGCCAACGTTCCTAACACACCAACTAAAGTGACGGCCACCTTCTGCGGCGACGTCGAGCGATCCACCTGCTCCTGCATCGTGATCATTTCGTACGGAGCCAAGTTACCGTCCAGCGCATGCACCTCCCGGGCCAGCGCCGTCGCCATCGTTTCAGGGCTCAGCGGAGTTCGCACATACAACCCACCCCCCACAGAGAAATTCTGCCGCCACGGCACATAGAAAAATGGCTTCGGTGTTTCACGAACGCTCTGGTACTTGGAATCTTTCGCCACGCCGACCACTCGCATCCAGCGGCCTTTCACTTGTACTCGCTCGCCGATCGGATCTTTACCGCGCCAATACCTCCCGGCCATCGTCTCATTCACTACGGCAACCAGCGCCGCTTTCTCATCGTCCGCGCGCGTGAACTCCCGCCCCGACACCAGCGGAATCCCCATGGTCACGAAATAGTCTGGCCCCACTTCATTGTATTCAACGGTGGGCTGCTCTTCCGGTGGAGGTTGATAGCCATCCACGGCAATTGGGCTCTCAGAATAACTTCCGTAGCCCAGCGGCGTGGCTCGCGCGAAAACGGCCGACTCGACGCCGGGGAGCGCCTTCACGCGGTCCAGCAATTCGTCCTGGAAATTCTTCGCGCGTTGCGCATCATAGCCCGCCGACACCAAATCCACGGCAGTGGAGAGCACGCCATGCGTCGAAAAACCCGGGCTGGAATTACGGATTTTCTGGAGGCTCTGCAGCAACAGACCGGCGCCCACCAGCAGAACGAAACTCAGCGCCACCTGCACCACAACTAAGCCCGAACGAACCCACGCTCTTCCACGGCTTCCAACCACACCCGCTGAATCGGATTTCAGCGCCCCGGCAAGGTCGATCTGGCCGCTCTGCATCGCGGGAACCAGCCCAACCACCAATGTCGCTAGCAGGCAAACGCCGGCGCTCACCGCCATCACGCGCCAATCGATTTCCCCCGGCAGGTGCATCGACACCCCTCCCCGCGCCGGGAACAGCAGCACC
>DATGEY010000091.1:0-5025 GCA_035309625.1 Candidatus Acidiferrum sp. | reverse complement strand
ATGAGCACACTTGATTTCATTATGCGCCAGCCGGTTGTCTACCGGCTGTGGATGGCTACCCACGCAGAAAGGAAGTTTGCGCCGATTGCCGCGCGAAACGACATGAGTCGCATCCGTCGCGTGTTGGACGTTGGCTGCGGGCCGGGGACCAACGCCGACTATTTCTCAAGGGTCGCGTACCTGGGGATCGACCTCAACGAGCAGTACATTCGCGATGCCGAGCGGCGTCATGGCGACTCCCCGGCGGGTAGACGTTTTCTCGCGGTCGATGCGGCAAAATTTGTTGCGCCCCCCGGCGAGCGTTTTGATTTCGTGCTCGTCAACAGCTTTCTTCATCATGTGGATGATTCCACCGCGAAAGGAATTCTCTCTAATTTGAGCAAACTGTTGACGGAAGACGGCCACGTGCACATCCTGGATCTGGTTCTTCCGGAGACCGCCTCCCTCGCTCGTTTTATGGCGCGATCGGATCGCGGCGAGTTCCCACGACCCCTTGGGAAATGGCGAAAGATCTTCTCCGATTATTTTGAACCAGTGAACTTCGAGCCGTACGATTTGGGGTTCCTCGGTATTGCCTTCTGGAAGATGGTGTATTTCAAGGGGAAAGCACGTACTTGATTTCGGTGCCGAAAGACTTGCGGCTCTAATTCCCACAATTTTAACGCATCGTCGCCCGCATTCGCTGTCGACATCAGGGGGTGGCGATGCGATCTATGCTCACCTGTTTGTGAAATGGCGGCAGCGGCGAAAAATATGGCACCGTACCAAATTCGGTCGGCGCGGAGTCAGCTGTAGGACGGTATTCAAGTCTGTAAACGGGCTTCACATCAGGCGCTATCCCCAGGCCCGGCTGATAAGCTCCCGGCGGATTGACCACCCAGCGGTTATTGACGTGGCCTGTTAAGAGAAGCTGGCTCCAGCCGTTGTATTCCATGCCCGCATCGATTGCCGTTCGAGGGACACCGGCTGCCTCGAGTCTCTTCGTTGCGGTAACGCGAGCCCGAGCCAGTGACCAGATATCCCGAGTACTGAGAACTGCGTACGAAGCCAATACTGCCACCACGGCCCATGCCGCAGGCATCACGCGCCGTTTCATTCGCTCGGCTTCCTGGTTGTCTGCTTCAAACCACACCAGCAGAACTGCGGCAACGCAAGGAATTAAAGGTAGGAGATAGCGATCAAATATATCGATCTCTGCTGCCCGAATGACGAGCAAACCAAAATATACTCCGGCAAAAAGCGACATGGCAGCCAGCCCTAATTTTGTTTTAGGGGGATTGGATAGAAAGTTTCCAGCGCGTTGCGCCAGCCCCCGGATGTTCCACAATTCTCCAGCAAGCATGCAAACTGTAAAGTAAACCGCCACGGCAATCAGTGCGCGGATGGGCCTGATCAAAACAATCGGGCGGCCCGGCAGCGGCGCGTCACCGTTGATTCCCTGCCAGTTCAGCGTGCTCGAGACCCACGGAAGGGAGGCCAGGGAGGGATGAATCGCGATTGCGGCAAGAACAATCAAAAGAAGCGTTGCCACTAGCATTTTTCGACCCCGTGGCCCGCTCCAGGTATCCACGATCGACCGATACAACAGTGGAACAATCGCGGGGAGTGTCACCAGTGCGAGCATCAGGGCGAGCCGGGCCGTTATCGCCACGGTCGCTTTTGGATGCTTGATTGCCATTATTGCCTGATTTAACAAAGATAACTGAAAGTCGGCGTACGGCTGGTGCCTGAACCAGGAACTGGTATAGGTTACGCCCGCAAGTACCGCGACCCACGCCACTTCTGCGGATATCCGGAACCTCCGATTCTCGCGCCTAACCCAGGCCAGATAGGGCAAAACAACCACCGGCACAAGCCATACCACCTGACGGCCGGTTCCACCGATGAAACCCAGCGCGGCCCCGAGGGCAACCCAGAGATGACCGCGAGATCCGACGCCATGTTCGGCTGCCCGTGACAGTGAATAAAGAGAAGCCAAAACAAAAAACAGGCAGGGAATATCCGTCATGTACGTAACCGAAAGGGGCACGAAAAGGGGAGAAAGTCCGAGGGTGAGGGTTATCAGAAATGCGGAGGAAGGTTTCAATCCAGCTGTGCGGACGAGTTGGTAGCACATGCCGACTGCACCCAAAGCAAAGGGGATCGTACTAAGCCGCAAACAGGTAAACGAAAACCCGAAAAGGCGAATGAAGAGGGCTCCCCACCACGAATGCGAGAGAAGCATTGCAAATTCCCAGCCGTTGTAGAGGAAATGACCCGTCTGCACCAGCCTGAGGGCCACATGTGCATAGGCAAAATCGTCGGCGTAACCGATCTCGCCGAAGGGCCAGGTGAGCAGCATAGCCGTGGCGACGATAACGATGCAGAAAAACAGATTCTTGGCGTCCGCGCGCTTCGCGGCTAAATCGGCTGTTGTCACTTTGTTGAGAGTCTCCGATTGAAGTGGATTTTCAAATCGTCTTTGTCCTCAACCTCTCAGAAGTAGCCCGTAGAACGGCCATCAGCGATGTCCCCAGTAATTTTTGCGGAATCCATTCCAGGCGCGCAAGCGCCCCCAGAGTCTTGTCCATCCAGGGAGCTTTCGAATCGAACCCGGTCGAAATAATCTTGCCCTGATCTCGCTTTCCCATCACTAACAGTTTTCGCACGGCCAAAGCGGGGACCAGCGGAAAACCCCACCACGTCCAATTGTCTATTTCGAGTTGGTTTCGCAGCGCTATTGCTCGGAGATCTTTCACCGCGTAACGGCGCACATGACCCGCCGCGAAGTCGTACTCTGAAAACGCCCACCTTCCAGCCGGAACATTTATGATCAGCTTGCCCTGAGGTGCCAGGTGAAACAGCAGTGCGTCCAGGAAGCCGTCTTCGTCCGAGATGTGTTCCAGAACGTCAAACAAAAGAATCACGCTGAATTTCCGGCGCAAATCCTCATTCCGCTGATGGATGTCATAGCAACAAACACGGCTTATCTTGCTGACGTTGTGTTTCAACCCATACTCGTTCAGGTCAAACCCTGTCACGGGCTTCCCGTACTGGTCTTCGATCTGCCTCTGCAGCAACCCGTGGCCGCAGCCGACCTCTGCAACCTCCCCGGCCCCGCTCACAACGCCGTCCGCAAGGCGTCGCAGAACATCGAAGCGCCGGCTCACCCAGAAGTGGTTTGTCGTCGCAATCTGGAAATAGCCATCGGACATGCTGACTTCGGCGGCGGGGGATAGGTATTCTATTTCTCGCAATCCGGCCGATTCCGTATTTGAGTCCTGCATGGGCATGGGCATGGATCGCCGGGCTATCCCCGGAATTCCCGCTCCAGTGGTTGTTGCGCCGGAACGGCTTCCAGATTCGCCGCCCTCCGAGCTTCGCTTTGCCCAACGATTTGACCAACGATGTATTGTGGCCGTGCCTTGGTCTCCTCGTAGATGCGGCCTACGTACTCTCCAATGATTCCCAGGAAAAAAAGCATGATTCCGGACAAAAACGTGATTGCCACTAGCAACGCTGTGAAGCCCTGCGGCGACTGGTGCAAAAACATCTTTGCGTACACGGCATAGCATACAAAAAGCAAGGATAGCAGCATCACCGTCGCTCCGGCGAGCGCCGCGGCTCGAATCGGAACGATGGAAAACGCGAAAATCCCATCGGCGGCGAGCTTAATCAGCCGCATCAAGCTGTATTTGCTTTTTCCGGAGTGCCGCTCCGCGCGCTCCACCGGAATTCCAATTTGCCGGAATCCCACCCAACTGCGCATTCCCCGAAGATACCGGTGATGCTCCGGCATACGGCGAACTTGGTCCACAACCCGCCGCGACATCAACCCGAAGTCCCCGGAATCCAGCGGCAGGCGGATATCAGAAAGTCTCGCCATCATCCGGTAGAACATAAAATAGCAGATGCGCAGCAGCGGGGGCTCTTTCCGCCGCACCCGTTGCGCGTAGACGACGTCAAATCCTTCCCCGAATTTCTCCACAAATTGTGGGATCACTTCCGGGACGTCCTGCAAATCACCGTCCATGATCACCACGGCGTCGCCCGAGGCATGATCCAGCGCAGCTGAAATCGCCGCCTGGTGCCCGAAGTTCCTGGCGAGCGAGATGGCGATAATCCGGGAATCCGCTCGCGCCGCCTCGCCCAACATCTCAAAGGTTCGATCAGTGCTTCCATCGTCCACAAAAACGATTTCGTGTGGTCCGCCAGGCAACCCTTCGAGCACCTTCCGCAGCCGCAGCAGAAGCTCGGGCAAAACACTCTCTTCATTGTGGACGGGAATCGCGATGGAGAGTCGAATTCCAGCGGGCATCAGTTCTAGGCGTCCTCTTCCCCAGCCACACTTAAAGAGTCAAGCGTTTGCGCCGGAAACTCAGTTTTGGCGGGCGAAACTAAGATACCTGTATTTAAAGCTCACAACAAGAAGGACGCCAGGCTCTTAAACGGCGTCCTTTCGCGTCGAATCGCTTTTGCTATCGCACCCCAACGACAGAATCACCATTTGCCCGGAATTCCGGGCCGCAGTCATCGTGCTATATTGAGGTATGGGGTAAACTCACAAGACTTCTCAGGCTTCAGGCGGCCCGAAAACTCCGGGTTTCCTTGGCGCGCAATTATAATTTCAAAGTTGAATCGGACATGACACCTGACGCTCAAGCGCAATTCCCGGCCAAAAAAGACGCTGACACGGTCCCCCAAGCGGAAGCCCGCCTGGATGTTTCCGTGGTCATCCCCTGCCTGAATGAAGCCAACTCCCTGGCTTTTTGCGTAGAAAAAGCCATCTCTTCCTTTCGCCAAGCGGGACTCCGTGGCGAGGTAATCGTCGCGGACAACGGTTCGACTGACGGCTCCGTCCAAATCGCCGAATTTAACGGTGCCACTGTTCTGCACGTGGCCGAGCGAGGTTACGGCGCGGCGCTAAAAGCGGGCATCGCCGCTTCGCGCGGTGAATACGTCATCATGGGCGACGCCGACGACAGCTACGATTTCAGCGAGGTCCCTAATTTTGTCAATGAACTCCGCCGCGGCTATGACCTCGTC
>DATGEY010000090.1:0-5067 GCA_035309625.1 Candidatus Acidiferrum sp. | reverse complement strand
AATAAACAGCGGCTCGGGAACTATTGAGTGCGGGACCGCAAAAGGTCCCGCATTTCTTTTTGAAATCGGTCTTGCAGGTCTCGCGGCTTCGCGCCTTGTTCCCGCAAAATTCTCAAACTGAGCGCGGCGTGCCTTTTTGCCAGACGGACATTTCTCTCGTCGCGCAGCAGCGGGCAGTGAAAGTACGCGGGAGTTCGATAACCCAAAGCGCGGATCAGCAAAATCTGGCGGGCGGTTGACTTGAGCAAATCGGCGCCGCGAACGACCTCGGTGATCTGCATGGCCGCGTCGTCGGCGACGACCGCAAGCTGGTAGGCGGGAATGTCGTCACGGCGCCAGAGCAGGAAGTCGGCGAAGTCGCGCCCGGCGATGAACTGTTGCGGGCCGTAATGGCCGTCGATGAATGAGATCGTCTCGCCATCAGGGACGCGGAAGCGCCAGCTCACGCCGGCTGGTGAATCGTAGTCCATGGCCGTGGCGGCCTTGCTGCGGCACGTGCCGGGATAGGGAAGTTCGTCGTCGGCCGCCAGAGCATTGCTTTCATCTGCTCCATGCAATGGTTCGTGCGGCGCTGAGAGAGCGCGCTCCAAATCCTTGCGCGAGCAGGTGCAGGGATAGATCAATCCGCTGTCGCGCAGCGTGCGCCAGGCTTCAAGATAAACGCTGCGGCGCTCGCTTTGCGAGTAAGGCGCAAAGGGCCCGCCTACGTCCGGGCCTTCGTCCCAATCGAGGCCGAGCCAGCGCAGGTCTTCATACATTGCGCTTACGAATTCCGGTTTACATCGCTGGAAATCGAGGTCTTCATTGCGGAAGACGAGTTTGCCAACGGCGGCTCGGGCGCGCTGCCAGGCCGTCCAGAAGGTGCGCGCGTGCCCAAGGTGCAGATAGCCGGTGGGCGAGGGCGCGAGACGGCCGCGATACGAGCAATTGGCAATTAGCACTTGGCAATTAGCCTCTGCGTTGTAGCTGCCAACATGCTGGGCTAAGGGCCCCGGAGTTAAAGCCGTTTGACGTTCTTATCTGTCAGCTTCAGCCGAATTGCTTAAGTCTAAAACACAGAGGCTAGCTGCCAATTGCTAGTTGCTGATTGCTATTTTGGCCTGACCGCAACCAAATTCGGCGGCGCCGGTGAGCCATCCGCCTTCACGAAGCTCATCTTGAGCTGAATATCGTCCTGGTTGTTGCCCAGGTTAATGTGATCGACGCTGTTCGTGCCGCCGACGCCCACCCAGACATTGAGGCCATCCGGCGTCATGCCGCCGCTGAGAGGTTCGGTAGCGCCCGCCGCAAGCGTGGCCACGCCGGCTGCGTTTCCGTTCAGGACGGTGAATACTTTATTGACTCCCGCCGGCAGCAACGCGGCATGGACTCCGTTGGAGCCGATCAGCAGTTGGCGCGCGGTCAGCGGACCGGCGCCGAAATCGACAAAAAGGTTGCTGTAGGAGACGTTCGGCGCGCAGGTTGCCGGAGTGATGGCAACCGGCGGGGTAAACGGAGCTACCGCGACAGAAATTACGTCCACGCCGCTGGAATCCGCGGCGTAGAGCGTGTTGGTGTTGTCCACCCTGCCCACCAGTTGAATGCTTGCGCTATTCGTAGGCGGCGAAGCCACCACTGTGCGGTTGCAGGTGGCAATCGTCTTCACTCCGCTGGCCGGGGTCGCTGCATAGGCAAAGGGCCCGGAGGAGAGCGTAACGGCGTCAGTAGCCGGCGAGCCGAGCGTGGTGGTCAGGAAGGTCTGTAACGGCGAGAAAACGTACAGGTTCCCGTTACTGGTGACGATGTATGCGCGAAAGCTGTCATCGTCGTACGTTGCAGCAACCGCGCCGGAGGCAACAAATGTGGTGAGCGTGTTGGCCGAGCGATCAAACACCCAGACCCGCTGGTTGGCCGAATTGGGCTCTATGGGATTTCCGGTGGAAGGATCATTGGCGGCATTGGAGACGATCACCTTGTTGCCGTCTGGAGAAATAGCCAGAACCTTTCCCACAGCGTTGGGCGCAGCGAGCGTGATTGTGTTAGTGCTGGCGTCGAGCGCGGCAAGTCCAATATTGGTGCCGATGAAGGCGCGCGCGCCGATGCGGTCAAACACGATCGAATTGGGAACACCCGGCAAGGGAAGGGCCGCGCCCACTGCCGGAGGGTTCTTGCTGATGTCGATGGGCACCAGCGGCATGATCTGACCGGTCGGCACCGGGAATGAACTGGCGGCATAGACCGTGGTGGCGTTGCTGCTGGTGCCGTTTACCGTAACGCTGAAGAGATTGCTGTAGATGGGAGTGTTGAGGCCGTTGCCGCAAGTGGGCGGAGCACAAACCGCCTGGATGCCGGCGCCTCCGGGCGCATTGGCCGTCAATGCAGCCCCAGACATCGAGGCCACCAGCGCGTTGTTGCTGACGAAGGTGATGGGAGCCGCCGCCAGCACGCTGCCGTGTTCGTCAATAACGTCGGCCTGAAGGCTCTTAGTGTCAGCGGCATTCATCGCCACCGAGGTGGTGAAGTTTCCAGCGGGATCGCCGGCCACGTGCAGGATGATGAAGGCCGGCATGCAGGTTTTGAAAGAGACAGCCGGGGAAGTCGTTGCGCCGATGCTGGCCACGACCCCGGCAAGACCTCCAACCCGCGCCGTACCCAGTCCGTTGGCGTCAAGGGTTACGACGGTTGAATCAGAGGTGGACCAGTTGAAATTACCAACCTGGTTGGTGATCTCACTGCCATTGTGAAAAGCATGCGCTACGAACTGATGCGTCTGCCCGTTGGAAAGGCATGAGCCTCCGGGAACGGGATCAACGATGACGGACGTGATCGAGGGATGTACGGCGACCGTGATCGGCCCGCTGGTAACATTGCCCGCCGTCACGGTAATGGTGGCCGTGCCGCTGATGGGATTGCCCAGCGCGTCATTGCCGTTGCAGACCACGAAAAGCGAGTCCCAGACGCCGCCGCAAATTTCACCCCGGGGTGAAATGGTGGCAACCGCCACATTGGAGGAGTTGAACGTGAATGTGGTGGGTACATTGTTGTTGGCGGAGTTGACCGCGGTGACTGACACCTGGAGTACCTGGCCTGCAACCAAAGACGCCGTTGTAGGAGTGACCAGCACCTGAGCGACCGTGGTGTTGACCGTCTTGCGTCCGCCGCCGCATCCGGCCATAAGGCAGGCGAAAAGGACCATGATTGCAGTGGCCTGCGCATATTGTGCGCGGGGGCGGGACAGGGCAATTCTGTCCCTAAGCTTAAGATTTCGAGGGATGAGCATAATATAGAAGAGTTTTCAGTGTAGATTCTTGCGCGGATTTGTTCAAGACGCCCCAGCACTTGGCTGCGGGCTCTCGCTTTTGGCCCTCGGCTCTCTGACCATACACGGGCGCCGGGAAAGGTGAGACATCAAGGCTAACGGATCCCCGCAAGTCAAAAACAGGAGCGGGGAGCCGTTCCAGTAACTCTTCTGGTTCTATGAACCTGGGGGACGCCTCTACCCGTTGCTGCCTGTTGACGGAAAAGCCAGCCAATTGCTATATTAAATAAGTTCCGCGAGAACAATTTGGCTTGCCTGTATTGAGCTGGTAAAGGAATTTTAGCCCCAAACTCAATGAGTTAAGGGCTGCCTCGCTGAAATG
Organism: Candidatus Acidiferrum sp.; assembly: GCA_035309625.1. Taxonomy (GTDB): domain Bacteria; phylum Acidobacteriota; class Terriglobia; order Acidiferrales; family UBA7541; genus Acidiferrum. The sequence goes on along the minus strand of DATGEY010000090.1, from coordinate 1,447 downwards.
GTCCGCGCTGCCTTCCGACTGGAAGGGTATGCGGACCAGGGATTGACGAAACGGAGCGCCCCCGAATCTGGCTCGGTGTCACCGTCGTTATCCCACCACTGATCGGTAATTCAACAATCTCCGCCGGTTGGCGGATTTATGGCTGCGCGCTTCAGCAGCCAGTCTCGCAATGCGGGATTCAGGCAGACACTGATCGTGTGCGTGTGCCGCGATGTGTGTCTCGGTAAGCGACCAAGTGCTGAGTCAACCGGGTGAAGTGCGAAGGAGCGCTGGCCCGCGCGACGTAGCACGAGGGCAGAGCGGCGAAGCCGCGGAGCCCTAATAAAAAAGGAAACACTGTGCCCACATTTAATCAGTTGGTCCGCAAGGGAAGAACGGCGCCGAATTACAAGACGGCCAGCCCCGCGCTGCAGTCTTCACCGCAGCGCCGCGGCGTTTGCACCCGCGTGTACACGCAGACGCCCAAGAAGCCGAACTCGGCGCTGCGCAAGGTGGCGCGTGTGCGCCTGACGAACGGGATCGAAGTCACGACCTATATTCCCGGCGTCGGCCACAACCTGCAGGAGCACTCGATTGTGCTGATCCGCGGCGGGCGCGTTAAGGACCTGCCCGGCGTGCGCTATCACGTGGTGCGCGGAACGCTCGACGCAACCGGAGTTGCGAACCGCAAGCAGGGCCGCTCGAAATACGGCGCAAAGCGCCCCAAATAGTTTTTGAGGAATTGAAACCTTATGCCTAGAAAAGGACACGTCCCGAAGAGAGACCCGATCGCCGACCCGATCTACGATTCGACGCTCGTCACCAAGTTCATCAATACGATGATGTGGGGCGGCAAGAAGTCGACCGCGCAGGGAATTTTCTATAAATCGATGGAAAACCTGCAGTCGAAGGGCGGAGACGAAGCGCTGAAGCTGTTCAAGAAGGCCGTGGAAAACGCCAAGCCGCTGCTGGAAGTGAAAACCCGCCGCGTGGGCGGCGCGAACTACCAGGTACCGGTGGAGGTAAATCCCGATCGCCGGACCTCGCTGGCCATCCGCTGGATCGTGGGCTACGCCCGCGAGCGCGGCGAAAAAGGCATGGTCGACAAGCTGACCAATGAATTGCTGGATGCCGCGAACGGCCGCGGTGCGGCGATCAAGAAGAAAGAAGACGTGCATCGCATGGCGGAAGCCAACAAGGCGTTTGCGCATTATCGGTGGTAGCAACCAGCAGTTGGCAATTAGCAATTAGCCAAACCGGTTGCGACGACAGTTCGGGCCAGAGGCCAAGAGCTAAATACAAGAAGCTTTAGAGAAGCGAAAGAATTTAAGGAAATGCCCAGACAGGTCCCATTAGAGCGCTGCAGGAACATCGGCATCATGGCCCACATCGATGCCGGCAAGACCACTACGACTGAGCGCATCCTTTTTTATACCGGCATTACGCACCGGATCGGCGAAGTGCATGA
>DATGEY010000089.1:0-35468 GCA_035309625.1 Candidatus Acidiferrum sp. | reverse complement strand
TGGAGCGACCCATCATAAAAGGGTCGCTCCCGCCCAGTGGCCGTACCCTTCGCTGCGGTGGTCGTCAAGGATCTCCGCTGCGCTTCGACCGCTTCGCGGCGCGCACGAAACGCGCGTCCTTGACGGCCATCCTCGCTGCGGGTCTTGGCTCATTATGAGAAGCAAGTCTGCTTCTCGGTTCTTAGGAGAACCGGAGAACAGCAAAAGGAGCACTCAGATGAATGGCCTCAGATACATCGGACTCGACGTTCACCAGGAGACGATCTCCGCCGCTGTGCTGGATCGCGAGGGCAAGCTCATCATGCAGTCGGTATTTGCAACACGTGCGGCAGCGATTCTGGACTTCCTCGATGGCATCAAGGGAACGCTGCACGTCACCTTCGAGGAAGGCATTCATTCCGCCTGGCTCTACGACCTGCTGCAACGAAGAGTGGCACGCGTGGTGGTCTGCGACCCACGCAAGAACAAGCTACTGAAGTCGGGCAACAAAGGCGATCTGATTGACGCACGTAAGCTGGCCGAGCTGTTGCGCATCAACTCCTTGTCGCCGGTGTATCACGGAGAGATGAGCTCGCTGGAAGTCCAGCATCGCACACGCAGCTACACCATGCTGACCGGGGACACCACTCGCGTCATGAATCGTTTGAAGGCTGTGTTCCGCAGTCAGGCGATTGCTTGTCCCGGCAGAAAACTGTTCCGGCCGGACAAGCGAAACTCCTTCGTTGCTCAGCTCGCTACGCCAGGGTTGCGGCAACGCGCCGAGTCCCTCTACCGCGAGCTGGACGCTTTGCACCCGCTGCGATTGCGAGCCAAGCGCGAGATGCTCGCGGAGTGCCGCAAGCACCCGGCGATGAAGTGGCTGCGATCGGTGCCGTTTCTCGGGAAGGTACGGACGGCCGTGCTCATCGGCCGCGTGCAGACCCCGCACCGCTTCCGCACCAAGCGACAGTTCTGGTCCTACTGTGGGCTGGCGCTGCAAACGCACGACAGCGCCGAGTACCGCGTGGTCCACGGACAACTGCAACGCAAGTCCCGGCCCGCACAGGTCCGCGGTCTGAACTGAAACCACAACCACGAACTGAAATCCCTGTTCAAGAGCGCGGCCACGATGGCCGCCTTCCGTAAGGGAATATTCCGTGAGTTTTACTCCGGACTGTTGGCCAAGGGCATGCGACCGGAAATGGCCCGGCTGACGCTGGCGCGCAAAATCGCCGCCATTACGCTGAAAATCTGGAAGGAAGGAGAAACGTTCAACGCCGAACATGTAAAAACACAAGCAGCTTGAGCGCATCGTGTCATCGGAACGTAATCGCTGGTGTCCTGCGGTCCGTCGCCACGAGAGCGCCAAGGGTTCGAGGATGAGTATCCCAAGTGGGGTTCAGGCTTTGAGTCTCCCGAGCGACCGTATGCCTCCTCGGACAACCCAATGAAGCGATAGGCCTCGAGTCTCAGATAGAACCATGGTTGTCCAGAAGCGACCACGCTGCTTGTAGGTGCCAGAGTGCCGGCGGGAGCGACCAGCAACATGAAGAGAAAAGTTCCGAGAGAGACCGTGGATCGTGTTGCAGCCACTGGGCGGGAGCGGGATGTCAGAAACTTGCTTCCTTTCCTGCGGAGGGAGGGGTGTTTTTTCTTGACATCCCCTTTTATAGAACATCCCCTTTTATAGAACCCCGCTTTTTGGGCTTTCAGTCGCCCAAAAAGTTCTTGGGGTCGCTCCCGCCCTCCGGCACGGTCCATCGTGCCAGCCGTTTTTTACACGGTGACAGGGAGTTCGGATGAAACACACAATCATCGAAGGAGGAACTACATGTCAATCGTTAAGAAAGCCCCAGGGACCATGACTCGGGAAGTCAAACTCGAAGAGCCGGTCAACGAGCTGCTCGAAGATTACTCTCGCTTCATCGAGAGCAACGCGGACCACGTCATCAACGCCGTCTTAAAGAAAGTGCTCTGGCGCGACCAGGACTACCGCAAGTGGCGAGGGGAGCGCCGCACCCCGGAGCCCGGCCCCGACAAGGGACAACCCACCGAAGCCCGAGCGAGGGCCTGATGCAAAGAACACTCGAATCGCGCGTTTTCATGTCAGCCATCCTCGCAATGGCCGCGGGAGCGCTCCTTTTTTACACGCACCCTTTCCCCGACGAGCAAATCTTCCTGCGTGTAATTGCCTTGCGCGCTCCGCTAGCTTTCTTGAGCTTCAAATACCTCTACTACGCGCTCCTGTTCACCACCCCGTACCTTGTGTGCTCGACGGCCCTTTCGAACCTCTACATCTTCACTCTGAAAGCTCGTCGGCACACCTCGCCTGGACGCCTCCCTCGTTATCCCGATCCGCGCAAGAGAGACGATCTCTTTCTCGTCGTGGGCGAAGTGCATAGTCCGCGCAAGCCGGTCCCTGCCAAGGCTCCCTATTGGCTCACGATTCCTGAGCGGGGTTTGTTCACCGGAATCGCCATCTTAGGCGCCTTGGGCAGTGGCAAAACATCCTGCTGCATGCTTCCGTTCGCCGAGCAGATTCTGGCCTACAAAGCCGAAGACAAAGACAAGCGCATTGGCGGGCTGGTCCTTGAAGTAAAAGGAGACTTTTGCCGCAAGGTAAAAGACATTCTTGCCCGTCACGGGTGAGCCGAGGATTACATCGAAATTAGTCTCGATTCCGAATACCGCTACAACCCTCTCCACAATGACCTGGACGCTTACGCCCTTGCCTACGACATCGCCTCGCTCCTGAACAATCTCTTTGGCTGTGGCAAGGAACCCTTCTGGCAGCAGGCGTATACCAATCTCGTCAAATTCATCATCCTTCTTCATAAGGTCGCGTACGACTACGTGACGTTCTTCAATGTCTACGAGTGCGCCATCTCTCCGCCGCTCCTCGAAGAGGATAAAGCCGATCCGGCGTATTACGCACGGCACACCGTCATGAAGGCTCAAGCTGAGCTACTGCGACAAAGGAATGTCGAAAAGCCTACTGAAGGTCATCAAACAGAAGCAAAGGAAATCGGATTAAACCATTGAGAAACAGTTCGTCAGATCCGCGAGAAGTTTTCGCGAGTCTTGGAGGCTCTATGCATACCTCAATTCCGTTTAACACTGATGAGAGAGAATCAAACGACTCCGAGAAAGGCCGGAGTACCCAAAGCGATCTTCCTAACAACGCGGATACTCCCAAGTTGGTCGCTTGCCTGCTCCTTGTACCGCAAGACGCCGAAGCGATCTTAAGATTCTTGCAGAGACTCGCAGTGAGTGGTCTTGACCTGCCTTCAACTAGGCCCACAGTTGATGCCAATGCGTCCATGCACCTAGCACCTGAGGAATCTTGGTTAAGCCACTCCCAAGCTGCCGCCTTTCTGGGCGTCTCGAAGAGCACGCTCTATCACTACTCGTGCCGCGACCAAATCGAGCGCCGCAAACTTGGCGGACGGCTCGAATATCGCCGTTCCGCGCTCGATAGATTCAAAGAAGCCCACACACTACCAGCTAGCCGTCATTCAACCTCCGCGCGTATAATCGCGTCGGCGCACTCCTCTGGCAAGTAGAAGGGGTGCCAAATGGGCCTTTACAGAAGAAACGGTTCGAGGTTTTGGTGGATGAGCTATAAGTCGGACAAGGCACGCTCGTTTGAGTCAACCAAGACTTCCAGCAAAGAAATCGCCACAAAAATTCTGAAGAAGCGAGAAGGCGAAATCGCGCTGGGATTGTTCAAGGTTGGCTGGCCGGGCGAAAGGATGACGTTTGCATCATTGTGCGGCGAGTTTCTTTCGTCACACACTTCAACGTTGTCCGCCAAGAGCCAACGAAACCATCGTATGTACCTGAACAACCTGCGGGAGCACTTCGGAGGACGCCAATTGACGGAGATTCAGCGGCGACTAGTCGAGGAATATAGGGACTATCGCCGCCGACAGCCGTCAAAGCGCAACCCGAAGACGACCGTCAAGGGAGCCACGGTCAACCGCGAGCTTGAATATCTGCAATGTATGTTCGAGTTTGCGGTCCAACGCAAGTACCTCGCTGAGAGCCCCGCTGCCGGTGTGGAACATTTTAACGAACGCCGGGAGCGGCCAGCAAAGCGAATGCTGACCGTGGAGGAAGAACACCGAATCCTCGCACCGCCGCATCTTCGCGTGGCGATCGTTCTGCTTGTGCAGACAGGCGGAAGAACCTACAGCGAAGGATTCACCCTGCGGTGGGACCAGGTGGATTTCGAGAGCCTCGTCATCCACCTTAGCGGTGACGTAAAAAACGATGAGTCCGCGCAACCCATTCCGTTGACCCGGCTGGCTTGCGATGTGTTGCGAGAGTGGCGGAAGGAGCAAACGACGCAAAGTCCGTTTGTCTTCCCCAGTCCGCGCATCTCGAACAAGCCCATTGGAACTGTCAAGACGGCTTGGCGGGCCACACTGAGAAGAGCTGGTGTTTCCTATTTTACGATCTACCCCTTGCGCCATGTGTTCTGCACGCGACTGAGTTGGGTTGCCCCCGATGCGGTCGTGCAGCGCGCTATGCGGCACAGCAGCCCGGAGACGAAACGCCGGTATCAGCTGGGGCTCGCAAACCAAGTCCGAGAGCACCTCGAACGGGTGAACGAGAGAGCGTATGAAGGGCGGGAGCCGTTACATTTTCGCGACAGTCGCGTCAAAGGGGAACCCCCGCTAATTGCGCAGGTCCGTAACTAAATGAAGAGAAAGGAGAAAGTGGTGCGCCCGGGGGGACTCGAACTCCCGACCTTCTGGTTCGTAGCCAGACGCTCTATCCAACTGAGCTACGGGCGCGCCGTGTGGGTGCGAGGGGGATAGTTTACCGCAGGTTGTTGCGGGCGTCCAACATCGTGATAGCATCGCGCGCATGTTGAACCTACTTTTTGTGTTGTTGAGCCTGGCTGGAGCAACGCCCACAAACGATTTGCCCACAAAAAAATATCTGGACCTGGCGGCGGTGAAGACGATGGTGGCGGCCGCCGAAGCGGAAGCCAAGAAACGCAATGTGGACGTAACCATCTGCATTGTGGACGACAGCGGGAACCTGCTGTTCCTGCAAAAAGGGGACACCGCCGGGATCAACACCATCGAATTCGCGCAGAAAAAGGCGCGGCACGCGGCGATGTACAAAGCGGCGTCGCGCGAGGGCGCGGAGGCGGTGAAGAAAGGAAGCGTGGAAGCGCTGGCCTTTCCGAATTTCTTTCCGAATCAGGGAGGCTTGCCGATTATTGCCGACGGGCGGGTGCTCGGTGGAATTGCCGCCAGCGGCGCCAAGTCTGAGATCGATGAAGCCATCGCGCAAGCGGGCATCGACGCTCTGTTCAAAAAATAATTGGCGCTGATTCTTCTCGAGTCGCGGCTACATGGTCAATACGACGCGGAATTGGGCTTTGCCGCTGGTCATGCGGGCGTAAGCGTCGTTTACGCGATCCAACGGAAATCTTTCGATCATAGGGCGAGTGCCGGTCAGCTCGGCAAAACGCAGAGTGTCTTCGGAGTCCGTGGGAATGCCCGAGGCCCAACCCTGGATGCGTTTGCTGCCCTGGATCATTAGTCCGGTGGAAACCTGGATGGGGTCGCCACTGGCGCCGATCACCAGCAAAGTGCCGCGCGCAGCAAGGCCGGGGAGCAGGTCGGTCATGGCTTTGCCGCTGGGGGCGGTAGCCAGGATCACATTGGCGCCGCCAAGTTTCTGAAGTTCCGCGGCGGCGTTGGCGGCTGCGCTGTCAATGTAGATCTGAGCGCCCAACTTTTTGGCCAGCGGCTCGCTTTCTTTCCCTCGTGAAATGGCTACAACGCGATAGCCGAATTTGCTGGCGAACTGCACACCGAGATGGCCGAGTCCGCCGATGCCTTGCACCGCGACGAGATCGCCGGGCATGGCGCCGCTGTGGCGCAGGGCGTTGAAAGTGGTGATGCCCGCGCATAGGAGGGGAGCGGCTTCGGCGGCGTCTAGCGAATCGGGAATGGCGGCGAGGGCTTCTACGGGAGCGAGCATGTATTCGGCATAGCCGCCGTCGAAGTGGAAGCCGGTGATTTTGAGCTGGGTGCAATTGGCGAAGTCACCGCGACGGCAGGCGAGGCAGGTGTTGTCTTGACCTCCATGCCAGCCCACACCAACGCGCTGGCCTTGCTTCCAGTTGCTGATGCCCGGGCCGAGCTCAGCGATGACACCGGCGACTTCGTGGCCGGGAGTGCGGGGGTAGGTCAGGCCGGGCCACAGGCCATCTTTGACCAGATGATCGCTGAAGCAGATGCCGCAGGCTTGCACGCGGATGCGGACCTGGCCGGGGCCGGGCTGGGGGATTTCGCGTTCTTGCAGCTCGAAGTCGGCGCCGGGCTTAGGGATCACGGCAGTTCTCATTTTTGGCATGGCGTATTCCTTGGTTGGAGAGTGGCAGGTGGTTGGATGCCGCGCAGTTTGACGCAGTTAGATTCTTGGGAAACGGAAGGGAGGCCTGCGAAGAGCGCGACTCGCAGGAAAGGCAGAAAGGCGGATAGGCAGAAAAGGCGTCGAACTAACCGGGCGGCGAGCCGCTTTCCTGGCGCCAGCGGCAGATCGTGCTACAGTTTCCTCGAAACACCGATGGTGGTTGGCCTTCCAGGGAGGGCATGGTGGCGTATCGGGATTTGCGGGAATTTGTGCGCAAGTTGGAGAAAGAAGGGGAGCTGAAGCGGGTGCGGACGGAGGTGGATCCGATACTGGAGATCACCGAGATTGTGCAGCGGGTGGGGCGCGACGCGGCAAGAGCACATGCCCAGGGGCTAAAGCAAAATGATCGAGGCGGGGTGCATGTTGGACCCAAAGGTCCGACCCCCTACTCGGCGGATGGCGTTGGTCCGGCGCTGCTGTTTGAGAACGTACGCGGATCGCGCGTGCCGTTGCTGGTGAACACGTTTGGCAGCGTCCGGCGGATGTGCCTGGCGTTTGGAGTGGGTGAGTTGGATGAGGTCGCGGCGCGGATTCGCGGGTTTCTGGATATGCAGTCGCCGGCGGGATTGTTCGACAAGATCAAGATGCTGCCGAAATTGGCGGAGCTGGGGTCGTTTTTTCCGAAAACGGTGAAGACCGGGGATTGCAAGGAAGTGCGACGCCATGGGCGAGACGTGAACCTGTTCGAATTTCCGATATTGAAGTGCTGGCCGCAGGATGGCGGGAGGTTCATCACGTTTCCGCTGGTGTTTACACGCAATCCGGAGACGGGCAAGCGTAATGTGGGGATGTACCGCCTGCAGGTCTACGATGAGCGAACGACGGGCATGCACTGGCAGACGCAGAAGCATGGCGCGGAACATTTTCGGCGAGCGCGGGCCGCGAATCCGGAGGGACGGATTCCGGTTGCGGTGGCGATTGGGGCGGACCCTTGCACCGCGCTGGCGGGGATGCTGCCGATTCCGCCGGATTTGGACGAAATGATGTTCGCAGGTTTTTTGCGTCGCGAGCCGGTGGAGATGGTTTCGTGCGAGACCAATGATCTGGAAGTGCCAGCGAACGCGGAAATTGTGCTGGAGGGCCACGTCAATCTCAATGAGATGCGCACGGAAGGGCCGTTTGGGGATCACACCGGCTTCTATTCGCTGGAAGGGGAGTTTCCGGTGTTTCACGTGGAGTGCGTAACGCACAAGAAGGAGCCGATTTACCTAACCACGGTGGTGGGGCCGCCCCCGCAGGAAGATTTTTATATGGGGTATGCGGTGGAGCGGGTGTTTCTGCCGGTGATGAAGATGCAGTATCCGGAAATTGTGGACGTGGCCATGCCGGCTGAGGGGATTTTCCATAATTTGATGATTGTGGCGATTCGCAAATCGTACCCGGGGCACGCACGGAAGATCATGAACGCGATCTGGTCGCTGGGGCAGGCCATGTTCACCAAGGTGATTGTGGTGGTGGACCATGACGTGGACATTCACAATTACGGCGAGGTGGTGTGGAAGACGCTGTGCGCGCTGGACCCCGAGCGCGATGTGCAATTTGTGCTGGGTCCGGTGGATACGCTGGACCATGCGCAGCGGATGCAGGATTACGGATCGAAGATGGGAATCGATGCGACGCGCAAATGGGCTTCGGAAGGATTTACGCGGCCGTGGCCGGACGAGATCCGCATGGACGAGTTGACGAAAGCGAAAATCGACGCCATTTGGAAGAGCCTGGCCTTCTAAGGCGTACCTGACAAAAAAAACGCCGGACCCAATTATCTTGGGCCCGGCGTTTTGCGTTAGGGCTGGTTGGGCTAGTTGCAGTTCACATCCACAAAGATGGTGATGTTTTTGTAGCTGGGCGATATTTTAACGGCCACGGTCTGAGGTCCGAGGTTGGGCAACTTCTGTCCAGCCAGGTAGACATCGTCAACCGTGCAGCCCACCTGGTTGGCGATGACGATTTGATGGGTGCCGTTTTCGGGCGCTTCGACGTGGGCTTCGTGGTTTACGTCGAGGGCCTGGTTGTAGTAGGACCATTTGTTGTTGGATGCGCCGTTGGTGTCGATCCAGGTGACCATCATACCGTCGATGAGCGCTCCATTGTTATTGGTGTCGTGGAAGCGCGTGTCGATCTCGCGCACGGTGGAGACTTTAACTTTGTAATTGTCGGTCTTGCTGGAGCTATTGATGAAACCGTGCGTATTGTTCCCGCAGTCGACAACCGTCAGAGCGCAGGTGTAGTTGCCCACTGGCGTTGCCCATACTTTGTATTCGCCGCCGTTATTAGGAGTGTCGTTGTAGGGCATAAGTTGGACAGTGACTGCGCCGTGATCTACGTCGACTCCGGTAAGATGGGCCGCGGCGCAAGCCGGATTGCTCAAGACCAACGCGGTGATGATTCCGCTGGAAACCTGGAACCTGCGGCAGGCGGCGATGTCGGTTGAGAGCAAGGTCTTGCCCGACGGATCGGTGACCATGAAAACGTAAACCCCATCGGGAAGGCCGGCAGCGCCTTGCGGGGCGCCGGGGCCGGGACCACCATCAAGGTAAACGTCGGTTTTTGCAGAATAGATATTGAAGTTGACCTCACTGCCGTCGGCGACGGTCGTGAAAATAGCTCCTGAGAGCTGGCCATTGGCCGGTGCGGCGAGAACAGCCACGGCAACCAATAGCAACCCCAAATGCAACATAATTCTTCCCATCTATCCCTCCTTAAGGGTAATGCGCACAGCCTGGAGACACGGTGGCGGGCACACGTACTTGCGTAGGGAAGTGCACGCCCAGCGCCTAAGCCAAATCGGGAACTGTTCTTTGTTCCCAATGGATTGCGGACGGATTCAAAAACGGGTGTGCAAGATTTTGGATTTCTACCGCAACACAGTTCCGCTGCTTGTCAAACCTGGCATTTCGAGAAGGTAGAAAAAGCTGGTGTCTAGGCCGGGTGAAGGGATTTTGGAGCGCGAGCAGGAAGCGGGGGACTGTAAATGATAACTGTACGGAGGTACAGCCGGGGTTGGCGTGAAAGCACAAGTAATAGTGGTTTGGGACTAGGGGTACTCAAGTACTGGCATTACCACCCCAGAATACCCATTGATTGCCGGAAATAACCGCCTATTCTTAGGACAACTGCGGCCTAGAATCCCTTGACGCTCGGTGTGGCGAGGTGTCATAACGTCTGACACGGGGAGTGCCCCACGGTTCGGCAGCGTCAACTGGGGCGCACCAGTGGTCGGGTTTGGTGGCGTGCGCTGTAGTACGCCAGGGGCAGTGTTCCTCGTGAATGAATCGCGCGAAGTGATGAATGTGCGGCAAGCGTCGCAATATCTGGGAATTTCCCCGGATACGCTGTACCGTTACATCACCGAAGGCGAAATTCCCGCGTTCAAATTGGGCAATCGTTGGAAACTTAGGAAAACCATCCTGGATCGCTGGATGGAACGCAAGATGAGCCAGGTGCAAAGGCGCCGCTAGTTTTTGCAAGGGTCGGAGAAAGAGGCCGCGTTATGTCGTTATTCGGCGGAAAGAGCAGGCAGTTGGTGGGGCTGGACATTGGATCCAGTTCGATCAAGGCGGTGGAGTTGAAGTCCACCAAGGGCGGATACGAACTGGTGAGCTTCGGTACCGAGCATTTGGCACAGGACACGGTGGTGGACGGCGCGATCATGGACGCGCCGCAAGTAGCCAATGCCATCAGCAAGATTTTCGATGCCCAGCGCATTAAGACCAAGAATGTGGCCACTTCGGTGTCCGGGCATTCGGTGATTGTGAAGCGCGTGCCGCTCCCGTTGATGACGGAAGATGAGTTGTACGATCGCATCCCCTCGGAGGCCAGCCAGCACATTCCATTCGATATCGCCGACGTGAATTTAAGCTATCAGCTGCTGGAGTCGATGGACTCGCAGATGGACGTGCTGCTGGTGGCGGTAAAGAAGGACAAGATCCTGAACCACACCAACGTGCTGGCGCAGGCGGGCAAAACGCCGGTGGTGGTGGATATCGACGCATTTGGGCTGCAGAACTGTTTTGAAGTGAACTACGACCCGGATGCAGGCCAGACAGTGGCGCTGCTGAATATCGGAGCCAGCGTCATGAACATCAATATCGTGCGCGGAGGCGTGCCGCTGTTTACCCGCGACGTCAGCGTGGGCGGCAATCAGTATACCGACGCACTGCAGAAGGAATTGGATCTGAGCTTCGAAGATGCCGAGCGGCTGAAAAAGGGCGACTCGCTACCCAGCGTTACGGACGAGCAAAAGCAGCAGATATTGCGCAGTGTATCGGACATCCTGACGCTGGAAATCCAGAAGACCTTCGACTTCTTCCGCGCGACCGCAAGCGGCGAAAACATTCAGCGCATTGTAGTGGCCGGCGGTACCGCCCGGGTACCCGGGTTGGTGGATTTGCTGCGGGAAGAATTCGCCATGCCGGTTGAAGAGCTAAATCCCTTCCGGAAGGTGCTGGTGAATCCCGGCCGGCACAGCGAGGATCAGATTCGCGAAATGGGCCCTCGGCTTGCAATAGCCGTCGGGCTGGCACTCAGGAGCTTTGACTAGCCATGATTCGCATAAACCTTCTTGGACAAGCGCGACCCAGAACGGCACGACGCCCGGTAGATACCGGCGCCGCGATGCCGGTGGTTTTTGTGGGAGCCGGCGCGGCGCTGGGTGTGTTGGTGCTGTTCCTCTTGTACCTGTCCTGGCAGAAGCAGTTGAACGAGGAAAACACCCGCATCAAGCAGTTGCAAGCGCAGAAGGCGGATCTGGAACAGATCAAGCAGCAGGTGGATACCTTTGAAGCGCAAAAGAAAATCCTGACGCAGCGGGTACAAACCATTGAGCAATTGCAGCGGGACCGCACGGGGGCGCAGGAATTACTGGACGAAATTGCCAGCACTGTGTCACGCACCGAAAACCTCTGGTTGGTTACCATGACCCGCAAAGGCAATAACCTGTCGATGGAAGGAGCTTCAGCCTCGGTGAATTCGGTGGCTAACTTTATCACCGCGCTGAAGCGTTCCGGCTATTTCCAGAAAGTGGAAATCAAAGAAACCAAGCAGGACGATAAAAGCACGGGGGTACAGACCTTTGTGTTTCAAATGACGGCCGAAATCAGCCCGCCGCAAAACGCGCCGCAGCAGTCGAGAGCGGTGGGAAGCCCGGCAAGCGCGGCTCCGCCGGCGAAGAAAGGGTAAGGAGCCATGGCCAATCCATTGCGCGACATGTCTTTGATCATGCAGGTGCTGCTGGCGGTGGCGATTGCCGTGGTGCTAGTGGTGGTGGGTGTGTACGTGCCCGGTTCTCCGGTGGCGCAAGAGCGGGATTCGGTGGATCAGGCGGTGCGCGAACGCGCCAAGCTGAACCAGGACGTGACGCAGTTGCAGGTTTACCGGCAGCGCTACGGGGAATTGAAGTCGCAGATGGATGCGCTGAACAAGCAGCTGGATACGCTGAAAACCATTGTGCCGGAAGAAAAAGAGACCGACGAATTTATCCGCCTGGTGCAGGGGGCTGCCGCCGCTTCGAATGTGCAACTGCGGCGTCTGACCTCTCAAGCGATTGTTACCAAGGAATATCACTACGAGATGCCCTTTGAGGTACAAGCGGACGGTCCGTATTTCAACATACTGGACTTCTTCGGGAGATTGAGCCGCTTGTCGCGCATCATCAATGTAGGCGATCTGACCTTTACGGACCCGGCGCAAAATAAGGGCACCAGGTATCCGGTGCGCCCGGGTACGACAGTTTCCGGAGTTTTTACGGCCACGACGTTCTTTACCAAACCGAGTGACACCGGCGCAGCTTCGGCAGGCGCGGCGAAACCGGCAGGGAAACGTTGAACGGGAATGAGCGAAATATGCGTTTTGTGAAGACTCTCGTATTAGGGATTACGCTGGCGGCGGTCGTTCCCGGCCTGCACGCGCAAGGTACGCCTGCAAACGGCACGGGTAAAGCACCCGCGGCGGCGGCGGCGAAACCTGCGTCGCAGTCCGCGAAACCAGCTGCCCGGTCAGCCAAGCCTGCTGCGGCGCCCGCATCCAGCGGACTAAACAAACCAGCGGCGCCAGTTGTCAGCAAACCCAAAGCCCCGGTGGCCAAGACTGGTGCGCCGTCAGGCGCGGCGAAGACCGCGGCTAAAACGTCAAAGGCTTCCCCGACCACGCCGAAACCGGCAACAAAGCAACCCGTCCGGAAATCCATTGCGAAATCGCCAAAGCCGGGAGCGTCGGCAAGTAACTCCGCCGCGGCCGACAAGGAACCTAAAGTAGCCAAGCGCGACCCCTTTGAATCGCTGGTGGGTCACGAACAGGCGGCAAATGCAGCGATTCGCAACCTTCCGCCAGGCAAAGCGGGTTTGCAGGTCAGCAGTCTTCGGTTGGACGGAATCGTGCGCGCACCCAACGGGATGATCGCCGTGGTTTCCAATCCGCAGTTGAGGACCTATTTCCTGCGCGAAGGAGATCAACTTTATGACGGCAAAGTGGAAAAAATCGCGATGGACGGAGTGTCCTTTCACGAAGTCGGCAAGGACGCTTTCGGAAAACCGGTGGAGCGCCAGGTGAACAAACGAATTTACGCCAGTGCAGGAGAACAGCAATGAAGACGAATTGGCCGGCCATGCGAATGGGCTGCCTGATACTTGTGAGCGCGGCGTTGGTTAGCAGCCCGTCCGTCGCTCAAACGCAGGAGCCTGCCGGCGCTAGCGCGACGGCATCGGTGATCTCGAGCGTAGCGGTCACGCAAGCCGCGGAGTGCGCCAGCGTGCGGGTGGCCGGGGAAGGACCCTTGGAGGTGCATGCAGCCCGAGTGCAGAATCCCGATCGCCTGGTGCTGGATTTCAGCGGTACCAAACTGGCAGTGCGCAAGACGGCGATTCCAGGGGTTTCCGCGCCGGTGCGCGGCGTACGGCTGGGGCAGTTCCGGCCGGATGTGGCGCGGGTGGTAATCGACCTTACGGCGGCTTCGCCTTACCAGATTTCGCGAGACGGCCTGGCGGTTGTGGTTTCTTTTGCCGCCGCCAAGGAGTCTACGGAAGCGTCCGCGCCAGTTTTGAAGGCGGCATCGGAGAAAATCCGCGTGGAGCGCCCGGCATTTCGCTATGACGTGCCCGGACCGCGGAGCGCGGCGACGGCGCCCCAGAAGTCCCGCAAAATTTCGGCTCCTCGTTTCGCGTTGCCCGGCGAACTGACCCAGCCCTCAGTTGTCCTGGCATCGTTTGGCGGGAGCACCGAACCGGCCCGGCCGAATCCGCAGCAGGCCGCGCAACAACAATCCGGCAATGCCGCGGCGACCCTGGCTAACTCGCAGGCGTCGGTTTCGCCGGGCAGCAGCCGGTATAGCGGCGAGCCGATTTCCGTCAACCTGAAGGATGTTGACCTCAAGGATTTCTTCCGGTTGATTCATGAAATCAGCGGATTGAACGTGGTGCTCGATCCCGCGGTGAAGGGAAGTTTGACGATCGTGCTTGATGAAGTGCCATGGGATCAGGCGCTGGACATCGTGTTGCAGAACAACGGGCTCGACAAGCAACTCAGCGGCAATGTGCTGCGCATCGCCACCCGCGATACGCTAAAGAAGGAAGCGGAAACTCAGCGGGATTTGGAGAAAGCTCAGGCCGAAGCGGTAGCCCCGGTGACCGTCACAAGGGTGCTGAGCTATGGTAAAGCCGATAAAATGAAGGACACGCTGAAGAAGTTCTTGTCACAGCGCGGCGACATTCTTTCCGACGACCGGTCGAACCAGCTGATCATTCGAGACATACCTTCGGTCATTCCGGTGATCGATAACCTGATCCACCAGCTGGATCGTAAGTCCCAGCAGGTGGAAATTGAAGCGCGGGTGGTTTCCGCGAGCCGTTCGTTCGCCCAGGATATAGGCGTGCAGCTTGGGTTCGCCGGTACTGCAACCAGTGGGCGCAGCATCATCGGCGGCGACTCCGACGTGGGCTCGAGCAATGTGGTAAATTCCCCGATACCGCCGCCATTGGTTTCGCCGACGGGATCACTGCCGTTTCAGGTGAATCTCGAAGCCTCCGGGCCGACCAGCGGACTTTTCCTGGGGCATCGTTCGCCTAACTTTGCGGTGGATTTCTTTATCACCGCAGCGGAATCCAAGGGTGTCGGTAAGCTGCTGTCCAAGCCCCGCGTGGTGACCCAGAACAACGAAAAGGCAGTCATAAAACAGGGGCAAAAGATCCCCATCCAGACCACCATCAACAACACCATTTCGGTGCAATTCATCGACGCCGTGTTGAAGCTGGAAGTGACGCCTCAAATTACGGCGGAAGGCACAGTATTCATGGACGTGGTGGTCGAAAATACCCAGATCGATCAAGGCATTCCGCGGATTCAGGGCGTTCCCGCGCTGGATACCCAGTCGGAAGAAACGAAAATCCTGGTAGCGGACGGCGGCACGGTGGTCGTTGGAGGGATCATCGTTTCCAGCCAGAACATTACCGTTACGGAGGTGCCGCTGTTGGGCAGCCTGCCGCTGATCGGACATCTGTTCAAACGCAACAACGTCTCCATATCATCGCAGGAGTTGTTGTTCTTCCTTACCCCGAGGATTATTCCCGGATAACAGGTAAGCTAAAAACGCACGCTTTCGTCGGGAGTAAAATTCGAGGAGACTACGGTCTCCTCGAATTGTTTATGAGCACATCCTTTTTGCGAAGACGGCGGGCGCTGCGGGCACAAATGGCTGAACGACGCCTTTCGGGCCTGCTGTCCTTGAATCCCGCAAGTTGGTATTACCTGACCGGGTTTACCGGCGAAGCGGGCGCGCTGCTGTTGTCTGCCAGAGAAGCCTTTTTCGTCACGGACGGGCGCTTTACCGCGCAGGCAAAGGAAGAGACTTCCGGCTTGCGGGTGGTCAAGCAAGAAGGATCGTGGATGGCGACCCTGGGAAGTTTGCTGCGGTCCGTTTCGCGATCTGCCGTGGGCTTTGACGGGAATCAACTGACCGTGACGCAATTTCGGGCATTGCGTAAGGCTTCCGGATCACGGGTGCGGTGGGTCCGGGCGGATGGCGAAATCGAAGCAGTGCGTCAGCGCAAAGACCCGGTGGAAATGGCGCAAATGCGCAAGGCGGCGTTGCTGGGTGGAGAGGTATTAACAGGTGCTCTCAAGTTACTCAGGCCCGGTGTCCGGGAAATTGAGGTCGCGGCAGAGATTGAGTATCAGATGCGACGGCTCGGCGCGTCTGGCCCGGCGTTTGAAACGATTGTCGCTTTCGGGGTCCGTTCGGCGCATCCGCACGCGCGGCCCACGGAAAAACGCTTGAGGAAAAATGAATTGGTGGTACTGGACCTGGGTGTTATACTCGCGCACTATTGCAGTGATATTACGCGGACCGTCTTCGTTGGACGTGCTCCCACACGTATTCGTCGATGGTACCGCGCGGTCCAGGAAGCGCAGGCGGCCGCTATAGCCGCAGCGCGGGCGGGCATCCGTAGCGGAGATGTTGACGCGGCCGCCAGAGGGGTTCTGGCGAATTACCGGCTTGACCAATATTTTGTGCACAGCACCGGACACGGACTCGGACTGGAAGTGCACGAGGATCCGCGGATAGCGCGTGGACAGAAGCATGTCCTGGTTCCAGGTAACGTGATTACTATTGAGCCGGGGGTCTACGTGCCGGGTGTGGGAGGTATTCGGATTGAAGACGATGTGGCGGTGCACGCTGACCGGACCGAAGTGCTCACCCGTGTTCCGCGGGACTTCATTGAAATTTGAACAGGCATGAAACCTAAAAAACCCGCAAAGCCCAGCGCCAATTCAGAGTTTGCCAGCACGGAAATTCAGCACATTGAACGCCTGCTAAACTTCATGACCGAACACAACCTGGAGGAGTTTGAATATTCGCGAGGCGACCTGCGGATCCGCCTGAAAAAACCATCCGCAAGCGCGCCCTCGCGTCCATTGGCGGCGCCGGAAATTATAATTGCCAGCGCGGCGCAGGCTCAGCCGGCGACCACTCCTGCGGCGCCGGAGGCGCGTTCGACCGAAGAGTTGCATCTGGTAAAGTCGCCGATTGTGGGCACCTACTATGGGTCGCCTAGTCCGGGTGCGGAGGCGTTTGTAAAAATCGGCGGCTACGTAGAAACCGGGCAGACGTTGTGCATCGTGGAAGCTATGAAGCTGATGAACGAAATCGAGTCCGACATCAGCGGCGAGGTGCTGCGCATTTTTGTGGAGAATGGGCAGCCGGT
Organism: Candidatus Acidiferrum sp.; assembly: GCA_035309625.1. GTDB lineage: Bacteria > Acidobacteriota > Terriglobia > Acidiferrales > UBA7541 > Acidiferrum. Next base: position 18,858 of record DATGEY010000089.1, on the reverse strand, counting down.
CGAATACGGGCAACCCCTCTTCGGCATCCATCCGAGCCGCAAAAAGTAGCGGCGCCCATCCCATGTTCCAGAAAATTCTAGTCGCCAATCGCGGGGAAATCGCGCTGCGGGTTATTTGTGCCTGCAAAGAACTGGGCATTTCCACGGTGGCGGTCTATTCGGAGGCGGATCGCAACTCTTTGCACGTACGATTTGCCGATGAGGCCGTATGCATCGGGCCGCCGCGCAGCAGCGAGAGTTATTTGAATATTCCACAAGTCATCAGCGCCGCGGAAATCACCAATGTCGACGCCATTCACCCTGGCTACGGCTTCCTTTCCGAAAACGCCAATTTCGCCAAGGTTTGCGAGGCTTCGGAGATTACTTTTATCGGCCCTACAGCCGAAGTGATCGAAATGATGGGGGAGAAGGACCGCGCGCGGCGGGAAGTGAAAGCGGCGGGTCTGCCCACCATTCCCGGGAGCGACGGAATCGTGGAGGGGGAAGAGCAGCTGGGGAGAGAGGCGGCACGTATTGGCTACCCCCTGATCCTGAAGGCGGTGGCGGGCGGAGGCGGGCGCGGCATGCGCGTGGTGCGCAACCAGAGCGAGTTGCTTTCGGCGTACCAGACGGCGCGCAGCGAGGCGCAGCATGCCTTTGGGAATCCGGATGTGTATGCCGAGCGATTTCTGGAGCATCCGCGGCACATAGAGTTTCAGGTCCTTGGCGACCAGCACGGCAAGATTATCCACTTGGGCGAACGGGAATGCAGCATTCAGCGGCGGCACCAGAAATTGATCGAGGAATCGCCCTCGCCGGGGATGGACTCCAAGCGCCGCAAGGACCTCGGCTCGAAAGTCGTGCGGGCGCTGGAGAAGATCGGCTACACCAATGCCGGCACGGTTGAATTCCTAATGGATCAGGACGGCTCGCTGTACTTCATCGAAATGAATACGCGGATTCAGGTGGAGCACCCGGTCACTGAGCTGGTTACCGGCGTGGACCTGATCAAGGCGCAAATTCGCATCGCCGCAGGGGAGCGGCTCGAGGAAGCCGTGGGCGAGATGCACTTCTCCGGGCACGCCATCGAATGCCGCATCAACGCCGAAGACCCCGATACCTTCGTTCCGTCCGCGGGACGCATCTCAACCTTTCAGGCGCCCGGAGGTACCGGGGTGCGCGTGGATTCGGCGGCATACGCGGACGCAGTAATTCCGCCATACTACGACTCGATGATCGCCAAACTGATCGTGAAGGGTCGGGATCGCGCGGAAGCCGTGGGACGCATGAAGCGCGCATTGGAAATGTTCGTCATCGAGGGCATCAAGACCTCCATTCCGCTGCATCGCCGCATTCTGGCCGACGCTGATTTCGCCGCAGGGAAAATCGATACGCATTTCATCGAGCGGTTGCTGGGGACGAACGGGAAATAGGGTATGCGTCTTGTCCTGCCCAGGCTGTATGTGATACTAGACGCAACTTTGCTCAATAATTCTCCACAGGAGTGCGCGCGGGAACTGGCCGCCGCAGGTGTCCAACTGCTGCAGTACCGCGCGAAAGAAGCCGCGGCGCGCGATTTTCTGCGAACCTCACGCGAACTGGTGACCTCACTGAATTCTTATGGAACTTCCGTGATTGTGAATGATAGGCCAGACGTGGCCGCGCTCGCCGGCGCTGCGGGCGTGCATGTTGGGCAGGACGATTTGGAGCCGCAGCAAGCGCGCGCGGTTGTGGGCGAAGACCTGTGGGTGGGCATCTCGACCCATAACCGGGAACAATTTCGGCGGGCGGCCGAAACTTCGGCGGATTACATCGCGGTAGGGCCGATTTTCGCTACCACTTCCAAAGCCAATCCCGATCCAGTCGTGGGGTTGGAACTGCTCCGGTGGATTCGCCCCCTCACCGATAAGCCGATTGTGGCCATAGGCGGCATTACCCTGGAACGTGCGGCCGCGGTCATCGAGGCAGGCGTCGATTGCGTTGCGGTTATCCGGGATATCCTGTGCGCGGCAAAGCCCGGCGAGCAAGCACGCCGTTATCTCGAGATCTTGGACGCGGCGAATCGCGCCGCGGCGGTCTGAGGTTCTACGCATGGCGGACATCACGCAAACCATCCACGAACCGGTCGCTGCCAAACAGGAAGGCGGCTTTGTGCGAGCCATCGGCCTGTTCGATGGCACCATGATCGTGGTCGGTTCCATGATCGGATCGGGGATCTTCATCGTGGCTGCCGACATTTCGCGCCAGACCGGCTCGCCGGCCGGCCTGTTGCTTACCTGGATTCTCACCGGGTTGCTCACGGTATCCGCCGCGCTTTCTTACGGGGAACTAGCGGCGCTCTTTCCTCATGCGGGTGGCCAGTACATTTATTTGCGTGAGGCGTACTCCCCACTTTGGGGATTTCTGTACGGGTGGACGCTGTTTCTGGTCATTCAAACCGGGACCATCGCCGCGGTTGCCGTTGGTTTCGCGCGCTATCTTGGTGTGCTGTTTCCGTCGATTTCGCCCACCGTCTGGATCGTTCCGCCGCTTGCGCTTTCCTCGAAGTACGCCATCAGCCTCTCCGTGCAACAGCTGGTCAGTATAATAATGATTGTGGTTCTCACCTTCCTGAATATGCAGGGGGTGCGGCTGGGCAAGCTGATCCAGAATATTTTCACCAGCGCCAAAACGTTGTCCTTGCTGGGCCTGATCTTCATCTGCGTTTTTATCGGACGCAACGCATCCGCAATTTCCGACAACTTCGGCCATTTCTGGGCCGTTCGCGATGCTCAGCCTCTGGAGCCCGAGGCAAACTTTCTGTGCGGGATGGTTCCCACGATTACCGCTGCCTCGGGAGCGTTTGGAGTTCTTGTTGCTTACGGTGTGGCGCAAGTGGGTTCATTGTTTTCCGCTGACGCGTGGAACAACATTGGCTTTACGGCCGCCGAGGTGAAAAATCCCAAACGCGACGTCGCGCTTTCGATGGCCTTCGGCACGCTCCTCGTGATTACGCTGTATTGCCTGGCCAATTTTGCATACCTCTGCACACTGCCGCTAGCGCAAATTCAAAATGCTCCCGATGATCGCGTAGCCAGCGCCGCGCTGGCCGCGGTATTCGGTCAAGCAGGCGCCGCTATCATGGCCGTTGCTATCATCATTTCCACTTTCGGTTGCAACAATGGCTTGATTCTGGCGGGGGCGCGAGTCTCGTACGCCATGGCCCGCGACGGCCTATTTTTTCGCTCCACCGGCTCGCTTAACAAAAAAGGGGTCCCAGGCAGCGCGCTGACTTACCAGGGCATCTGGATTAGTGTGCTGATCCTGTTGCGTACCCGCCACGTGGGGGCCTCCGGCGCGGTTACCTACGGCAATCTCTACAGCGACCTGCTCGACTATGTGGTCTTCTGCGTGCTCATTTTTTATGTGCTGACCATCGCCGCCATTTTCGTGCTGCGCGTTAAGCGTCCTGACGCCGAGCGCCCGTACCGGGCTTTCGGCTATCCTTTCATTCCGCTGCTTTATATAGTGGCGGCGGTGGCCATCATGTTCGTGTTGCTGCTGTACAAAACGCAGACCACGTGGCCGGGTCTGCTCATCGTGCTTTTGGGCGTTCCGGTATATCTGCTTTGGTCACGCCGCGCGGCGGCTGTAAAACGCCCGGCGTAGAATGATTTTGGGAGGGCGCGAGACGCGCCCCGCGAGGTGCTTTCCTCATGGCAACAAGGTCAAACGAACTCGATGCAACGGGGGCCAGCGACCCGAGAAGCTGGCTTTTTGTCAAGAAACCGATGAGCATGCTGCTATCGGAAGCCGGGGATGCCGGCGAGCACAGCCTCAAGCGCACGCTCGGCCCGGTGCAGCTCACCGCACTCGGTGTGGGTGCGGTCATCGGCGCGGGAATTTTCGTGCTCTCCGGGCTCGGGGCCCATTATGCAGGCCCGGCGCTCATGATTTCCTTCATAATTTCTGGATTGGGATGCGCCTTTGCGGGGCTTTGCTATGCCGAGTTTGCTGCCATGATCCCGTTGGCGGGCAGTGCATACACCTACGCCTATGCGACGCTCGGTGAATTTTTTGCCTGGATTATCGGCTGGGACCTCACGCTGGAGTACGCCATGGGCGCCAGCACCGTTTCTTCCGGTTGGTCGAACCATTTCATCGAGCTGCTCAATATTTTCCGGCTAAAGATGCCGTTGTGGCTTGCATATGACCACTGGACCGGCCTGACCACTGCTACGAAGATCGTGGCACGCCGGATGGCCCAAGCCTCTGACGCCACGCTGCAGCCTGGCACCCAGGCTCTCCTCGACAAGGTCGATGGCATCGTCGCTGGGAAGTCCCCAGAACTGGTGCAGCAGGCGCATGCGCTGCTCAACGCTCCTGTGCTATTCGGACACGAAATCGGCTTCAACCTTCCGGCTTTCCTCATCGCCTTGGTGATTACCGCGATTTTAGTTATCGGCATCAAGGAAAGCGCGCGCTTCAACGCCACCATCGTAACGATCAAAGTGGCCGTAGTGCTTTTTGTGATTGGCCTAGGAATTCACTACGTTAATTTCTCGAACTGGGGCCACGATTGGTCGAGCTTCGCGCCCATGGGGGTTGGAGGCATTGGGGCAGGAGCCGCTTACATCTTTTTCGCGTACATCGGCTTTGACGCCGTCTCCACCACGGCGCAGGAATGCAAGAATCCGCAACGCGACTTGCCCATTGGCATCATGGCCTCGCTGCTGATTTGCACGCTGCTGTATATCCTGGTCGCCGGCGTGCTGACGGGTATGGTGCGCTGGCAAGACGTCAACATTGAGGCGCCCATCGCTGTGGCCTTTCTCGATCGCGGGCTCAACGTCGCATCGCACATCATCACGGTCGGCGCACTTGCGGGTCTCACCAGCGTCATGCTGGTCATGCTGCTGGGCCAAACGCGCGTTTTGTACGCTATGGCCAACGACGGTTTGCTGCCCAAGAAGTTCTTTGCCGCCGTTCACAAGAAATACCGCACGCCGTACAAGAACACCATCCTGGTTGGAATTCTCGCGGCTATCGTCGGAAGCATTACTCCGATTGACGACATCGGAAAAATGGTCAATATCGGCACTTTGCTGGCGTTCATCATGGTGTGCATCGCGGTAATGATCTTGCGGCGTACGAACCCGCAGCAGCCGCGCCCCTTCCGAACACCCTGGGTTCCGCTGGTTCCCATTCTGGGAATTTTCTTCAACGGCTACATGATGTACAAGCTCGGCTGGATCAACTGGGCGCGTTTGATCATCTGGCTGGTCATCGGCCTGGTTATCTACTTCACGTACAGCCGCTATCACAGCCGGGTGCGCGGCGCGGTAGCGAAATAAGCCCCCGCAATAGCAGTCCGGGCGCATTTCAACCCACTATCGGCTCGGAGTGCATCCTTAAGGTAAGGTAAAGTAGTCTTTCGGTTCAAGGTGGACGTGTGGCTGCTGCTTCCAATCTACGCGCGGCGTGGGCACGCATATCGCGGCTTGATCTCGCCGCGCTGCTGCTCGCCATTGCCGGGGGCCTCGCTTACTTACTGGACGCCGGGGGCGGCGTTTTCAATTATCTGAAGTTTGTCGCGCTGCTCGCGTCGCTCTATCTTCTCTACCGTCTGCTGGCCTGGGGCCGGAGCCGCCTGCTTTGGAGTCTGCGCAATCGCCTGATCGTTGCCGGTCTCTTCATTGCATTGGTTCCCATCGTGCTGCTGGTGCTGCTGGCCGTGCGCTCGGCCAGCATTCTCTATTCGCAGCTGGCCTCCTACCTGCTTTACGAAGACGTGCAGCGCCGCAAGGACATGCTTGCGGATATTGCCGAGCACATAGCCGCCGCGCATGGGACGCTTCCGGCCAGCGTCGGCGAGGCGGAATCGGAACGTATCCTGGCCGCACAATCACATTCTGTGCATGATCGTGAGCTCCCCGGTCTGACCATTCAGTTTTCTGGCGACTCCACATTGCTCCGGAACATCGCCCGTAACCGGCAATCCTTCGCGGGGTTGGTACAGCAGGACGACAAGCCCTTCCTATCCATCGTCAGCATCCGCTCGATGCAGGAGTCGCGCGGCGAGCGGATTGTTACGATGCGGGTGCCTGTTACCGAGGAATTTTTGGCCACCGTCGCTCCGGATCTGGGGGCCATCCAGCTCAATTTGATGCAGCGGTATACCGGCGGCGCACAACAGGGTGTTCTCTATACCACCGACGGGGGCACTCAGTACAAGACCACCCGCCGCATCGTCGCGCGCAACCGCGCGCTACAGCCTGCGCTGCTGTGGATCGACCCCCAGGTGAATGTAGTGTCCCGCTTGGACTCCACGTATGTCGGCCCGGACGGGACAGTTGATCCCGTGCGGCCGGTCCTGGCCGTCTTCAACGCGCGCGATTCGCAGTTGAGCGGCCGCATGTTCAGCTCTCTGGGCGAGTTGCGCGACACTTACCTGATCGCTTTCGTACTGATCCTAATTGCCTTCTGCGTGATCGAGGCTGCCGCGCTGACCACCGGGCTGGTGCTCACTCGCCAGATCACCAAAGCGGTCGACGAACTGTACCGTGCCACGCAATACGTTCAGGCCGGGGACCTCTCCCATCGTGTGCGCATCGAGCGTCGCGATCAGCTTGGCGTGCTCGGTGAATCCTTCAATCTGATGACTGGTTCCATCAGCGGCCTTATCGAGGAGCAAAAGCAGCGCCAGCGCCTGGAAAACGAAATTTCCATCGCACGCGAGGTGCAGGACCAGCTTTTTCCCAGGGCCTTGCCCAAGGTTCCCGGCGTCGAAATCGAAGCTATCTGCAAAGCCGCGCGCGCCGTCAGCGGCGATTATTACGATTTCATTCAGCTTAGCCCCACGCACGTGGCGCTTGCCATCGCCGATATTTCCGGTAAAGGAATTTCCGCCGCACTGCTGATGGCCAGCCTGCAAGCCGCGCTGCGCAGCCAGATGCTGGTGGATGGCAGCGAAACCATGAGCACTGCCGAGCTGGTCTCAAGATTAAACAAACACTTGGTGCGCAACACCGGCGACGACCGCTTCGCTACATTTTTCATCGCCGTTTACGATAGCGCCACACGCAATCTGCGCTACACCAACGCCGGCCACTTGCCATCCTTCTTGATTTCCAAGGATTCTGCTTTGCACCTCGACAAAGGCGGCATGGTTCTTGGCGTGGTTGAGGATTACTGCTATGAAGAGGGCGCCGTAATGGTGCCGCCCGATTCGCTGTTGGTGGGCTATAGCGATGGTTTGGTCGAGCCTGAAAATGTTTACGGCGAGGAATTCGGCATTCGCCGCTTGCAGCAGGCCGCCGTCCACGTACAGGGCGCCGCGCCCCAAGTCGTGGCCCGGTCCCTTATGACCGCCGCTGAAGAATGGGCCGGCACTCCGGAGCAAGCCGACGACATGACCGTAATCGTCTCCCGCCTGCGCTGAAAACCGCGTGGCGCCGCAGCATCCGCCTTGATCAGCTCAACGGAGCGCCAATCTGCGGTCCGGCATTCCGCCCACCTGCGCTATACTGGCATGCTTCGCAACGCGTTTTTTTGAGGAGTGGAATGTCCCTTCGCAATCGTGTAGCGCTCGTAACCGGTGGGAGCCGCGGCATCGGCCGGGGCATTGCCGTGCGCCTGGCGAAGGACGGCGCCCGAGTGGCTATCGCTTACCGGTCCAATAAAGCCGCCGCGCAGCAGACCCTGTTGCAACTGCAGTCCAGCGGGGCCGATTGCGTCGCCGTGGAGACCGACATTCGCGACGCCACCCGCGCTGAGCAGCTTGTCCGCACCGTTGCCGAACGCTTTGGCCGCCTGGATGTGATGGTGAACAACGTCGGCGATTTTCGATGGGGAACCCTTGCGGAATCGTCCCTGGAAGATTGGGAAAGCATTTTTTCGTCAAACCTGTTGACGGCTCTCTACACCAGTCGCGCCGCACTCCCGTATATGCGGCGGGGCCGTTGGGGACGCATCATCAATCTCGGCGCGGTCGGAGCGGAGCGCGCTTTCGGACAGGCGAAAATTTCCGCCTACGCCGCCGCGAAAGCCGCGGTCGTTGCGCTGTCCCGCTCACTAGCGCTGGAAGAAGCGAAAAACGGAATAACCGTCAACGTGGTTAACCCTTCCAGCATCGACGAAAAGGAGTTGACTCGCGAAGAGGCCCGCCGCATCCGCGACGCACGCTTTCCCATTGGCCGCCCGCCAACGGTGGAAGATGTCGCCGCCGCCGTAGCGTTTTTCGCCTCCGAGGAAGCAGAATACGTCACCGGCCAAGTGGTTAACGTTAGCGGCGGGTGGATGCTCTAGGTCGGTCTCGGATGTTTTTGCCCCTCCTGAGGCGCAACTCGTCCGGCCGGACCGAAGGAACTCAATCCTTGGGTTCGCGCGGGCCACGGTGAAAGTAAGCGTAGCGGCCGCACACTTTCGCGGGCACCTTTGATTTTGCTATGCCGAGCTTACGCACAACATGAAAGTTCTCACCGCCGCCGAAATGCGTGCTGTCGACCGCCTGACCAGCGAGCGCTATGCCGTTCCAAGCCTGCAGCTCATGGAAGCCGCCGGAAGCAGCGTAGCCAAAGTATGCAACCAGGCGATCGACGCCGCCAGGCCAACAACGATCGCAGTCCTGTGCGGTAAAGGCAATAACGGGGGCGATGGCTTCGTGGCTGCGCGTCATCTGCTGTCGGCAAACGCCCGGGTGAAGGTCTATCTATTCTCCGAGGCGCGCGAGCTGCACGGCGATGCGCAGTCAAATTTCCAACGCTGGACGGCGACCGGCAATCACGTGATTTCCATCACCGACGAAGCGGCATGGCAAACTGCTTGGCCCGAAATCTCCGCCTCCGGCGTGATCATCGATGCCATCTTCGGCACTGGTTTTCGGGGTGCCGCCAGCGGCGTCATTGCCCAAGCCATTTCCGCCATAAATCGTCAGTCCAAGAACGCAACCGCCGCATGGCCCGCGCTGATCCTTGCGGTGGACAGCCCTTCCGGCCTGCCCTCCGATGGTGAGCCTGCGGAAGGTCCAGTTTTGTACGCCCACAAAACCATCACATTCACGGCGCCGAAGCCGGGCCAATTGATCTCGCGGGACTCGGCCGCCGTCGGTGTATTGGAGGTCGCCGCAATCGGATCCCCCCGTTCGCTCGTCGAGGAAACCGGCCGGGGCCCGTTGCGCTGGCTCGAAGCGGAGGAGTTCGCCCAACTTCCGCTTGTCCGCGCGGCGGATTCCAACAAAGGGCTGTACGGCCATGCGCTGATCGTCGCGGGCTCCCTTGGGAAGACGGGCGCGGCGATCATGGCTGCTTGCGCGGCCTTGCGCGCCGGAGCGGGCCTGACCACCGTCGCCACTCCTGACCTTGTTCTCCCTATCGTGGCCGCAGCGTATCCCGAGATGATGACTGAGCCCCTGGCCGCAACCGCCGATGGCACTGCTGCGATAGAGAATCTTTCGCAGCGGCGCTTTGAACGTATCGCGGAGAAGAAAGACGTGCTCGCCTTGGGGCCCGGCCTTGGGCTTCATCCGGAGACGCAGGACTTCATCCGCAAAATCACCCTCCTAACCGAGATGCCGCTCATACTGGATGCCGACGCCTTGAACGCGTTTGCTGGAAACGCTGACCATTTGCGGAATCGCAAGACCAGGTATCTCGCCATCACGCCACATCCAGGGGAGATGGCACGCTTGCTCGAGCGTTCCACCAAGGACGTTCAGCAAGATCGCGTCAAGGCCGCGCAAGAGGCCGCGCATCGATGGAATGCTCACGTCGTCCTCAAGGGGTCGCATACTATCATCGCCGCTCCTGACGGCAAAATCTTCGTCAATACGTCCGGCAATCCCGGCTTGGCCAAGGGCGGTTCCGGTGATGTCCTGACCGGAGTGCTCGCCGCACTGACCGCCCAGTTCAAAACGTCCGACTGGACGCGGATCCTGGCGCTTGGGGTGTACTTACACGGTAAAGCCGCGGAGCTGGCCGGCAGAACCACGGATGAGTCCGGCCTGCTGGCCACCGAAGTCGTCGCTGCTGTCCCGCATGCGCGCCGCCAACTACTTCGGGAGTTACTAACGCGTGGGTAAGGAGTTCATTACGCGTTCCGCGGAAGAAACCACGCGGTGTGGCAGGGAATTGGCCAAGCGTCTAAGGGCTCCCGTGCTGGTGCTGCTCACCGGTGATCTTGGCAGCGGCAAAACCACGCTCACCAAGGGCATCGTCGCCGCTCTGGGCGCCGCCAGCGAGGATGAAGTCACCAGCCCGACTTTCACGCTGGTCCATGTCTACGGCGCTGCCGAAGCCGCCAAGGTCTATCACGCGGATCTGTACCGCATCGAAAATTTCCATGATTTCGAGACCCTCGGGCTGGAAGACGTATTCGCCAAACCGGCGGTAGTTATCCTCGAATGGTCCGAGCGTTTCCCGCTGCCATCTCCCTGGCCGCAAATCCACATACGCATCGAGCATCTTGGCTCCGATTCACGGCGCGTGATCATCGCATAGCCTGGGAGGAATGTTAGAGACGAAGCTAGTTGCCCTAAGTGCGCAAGAGATTCGGTCCGCAGCCTTGCGGTCTCGCTTGAAGCGTTTATTTTCAATAATTTACACGGGACCGAGATGGTCCCTAAATTGCAAATCTGAAGTCAGTTCTGGTGTGGATTCACGTCTTTTGTGAAAAGAGGGTCCGAATGCGTCGCGTAAATCTGATTCTGGGTTTCGTTTGTGCCTTTCTGGTTCTTCCACTGGCTGCCAAGGCCGACTCCATCGATTTCAATGCGGTAGGTCCTGGCGGGTTCACGTGGGCTGGTGGTCTCGGCAGTACCCTAACTGCAACCGGAAGCACGGTCACGGCGCAAATGGTACCCGGAGGTTCACTAATTGCTCTTACCGGAGCGTTGTCGTTCACGACGGGTGGGTACGTTAGCGGCTTTAGCTTATTCGGCCAGACTGGTTACGGTTTTTCGAGTGGCGGCGACGTCACTGTCAGCGGTTGCGGTGGGACATGCTTTTCGGGTGCGTTTACAGGCGGCCAGTTACTGTTCAACGCCGCAGGTTCTACAGCCACCTTTACGGGGAACTTCATTGCCGGGCAGTTGGATGCCAGCTTGCTTGCACTGTTAGGATTTCCTTCAGGTACATCCACGGATGCGACCGGCTCCCTTTCGGCTAGCTTCCTGCTCAACGGTGGCCTTTCCGACAGTTCGGGTGGTACAGGGAGTTGGACGAGCGGTGATCTCACCCTTACCCCAAGCCCGGTTCCCGAGCCCCCAACGCTTTCGCTGCTGGGAGTCGGCTTGATAGCGGCAGGGACGATCAGCAAGAAACTTATAGCTCGCTAAACATCTCACCCGGGACGGCCCTGCAGGTTTCCGTGCAGGGCCGTGCTCTTTTAATCCATTCTGAGGTTTCTGTGAAATTTCGAAATTCCGGTTGCTAACTCTCACGCCACCACCTCCCCGCCACGTGTTGCTCCTCCCTGCTGCGGCTGTTAGCTTAAAAACAGGCCCGCGGCGAGGACATGGTCAACAGCATTCTCACCCCCAGCGTTACAGAATCGGCCGGCATCGAGCTCAGGAGCTACAGCATTACGCTCCCGTTGAGTTCGTTGGCCATCGGTGTGGATAACATTCACCACGATGTTTTCCTCAGCCCCCGGTTCGTTCAAGCCGCGCGCGAATATCTGTTCGATCTCATCCGACAACACACCAAGGGCTCGTATGTCGCCGGCACAGAACTGCGCGCGGTCAAAGGTCCGGACCACACTACCTTCCGTAAGCTGCTGACGGACTTCATGCAAAGCGCGGTAACTCAGGCCAAATTTCAAAAAAATATCGAGATCGACCTGGTTTTTCGACTGGCTCTGCTGAAGTTCCTAACCCTGGAAATCGGCAATCAGTTCGCCAATCTGATCCTGGAAGGAAAGGAATGGATTCGCCAGCGCGGCGAACATTTCGAGCGCAGCCAGCAAGCTCATGTCATCAAAGCTAAATTGCAGGAACTGCAATCTTCGAGGCGGCGCGTCGTTCGCGTCGTAGGCCAGCAAGTGGCCCAGATGGTGGTCGACGCGGAGGAAAACGTGGTCTGCAAATCCCGCCGAGCCCTCTTTGGCGAGGATTTCGCGTCATTTTACGAGCTGCTGAAAAATCGCCTGATCTTTCTCGACGGCGGCAAAGACGACCGCTTTTTTCTCGAGAACTATGTCCTGCTGGGCAGTTACGTGCGCGATCCCGACCGCTTCGAGGTCATGGATACCTTGTTTCACGAATTTCTGCGTGAGGCGGGACTTACGATTAACGAGGATCCGGCGTATGCCGAAGCCAATCAGTTGCATGCCGCGGCGCTGGAGCAAGCGCAAGCCATGCGCAACGAAATCGCCAATCTGGAGGAGCAGCGCGAGAATCTCCGCAAGCGCCTTGACCGTGGCGCGTTCCTCAATAAATTGCTGAGCTCTTCCAGCGACTCTGACATGAAGGCGTCTTTAAACGATATCGAGTTGCGCCTCAAGCACCAGGAATACAAGCTCGAGGAACTCGGTCCGCAAATTGACGCCGCCAAACAGCAGATCGATTTCTTGATTAAGGATCAGAAAGCTCGCGTCGATGCGTACCTCAATGAGCCGGAAAACGCGCAGCGCCTGTTCGACCCGATGTTTTCTCCGGAGGTCAATCGATCTTTGCGTGCACAGATGCTGTCTCGGCTGCTGGACCGTCTGGAACAGCAGGAAATCCTCTATCACGTTCTGGCCAGTTACGAGATTCGCGGCATCGCGCAGGACTACAGCCCACCCGTCCACCTGCAGCAGCTTCGCAAGGCGCTGGTCTTCAAGGAAGAGATCAAGCGGGTTGAGCATGTGCTCAAGCAGGTTCCGGCTCGGAAACTCTCGCTCAAGCCCATTGAGGAGCTGGCCCGCAAAATTCGCCGGTATTCTCGCGACGAGATGCAAGCCCTGGTGCTGCGTTTCGCCGTGGACTTTTTACGGCTGCGGCGAGAGCTTCGCGACGCCGAGCACCTCACCACGTGCATGGAGCGCATCCATCTGGTCACCACCGAGCAGGCCCGCGAGCTGTCCCGCCTTAACAATCGGTTATACGAATGCGTGCTCCAGGACGAAGCCAAGCCCCAGCAGGACCATGTCGTCTCCCACGTCATCATCAAGGCTGACGTCCGCGGCTCCACGAAGATGACTCAAGACCTGCTCTCTCGCGGGTTGAGTCCGGCCTCGCATTTCAGTTTGAATCTGCACGAGCCCGTCAAAAAGCTCCTCGATCGCTTCAACGCCAAGAAAGTCTTTATCGAGGGCGATGCCGTCATTCTGGCCATTTTTGAGACCGAATCCAACCTGGCCTATGCGCGGGCCGTCGCTAAGGCCTGCATTCTTTCGCGCCAGATCCTGGTGGTTTGCAATTCCTACAACGACGGGGCGGCCAGCAGTCATCTACCTGCGTTGGAGTTGGGCATTGGCGTCGCCTTTCAGGGCTCCGCACCCACCTATTGGGCCGATGGGGATTCCCGTATCATGATTTCCAAGGCTCTCAATCTTTCTGACCGTCTCTCCGGCTGCGCCAAGCTTGCCAAGCGTCTGCTCACGGGTCAAAGGACACATTTCTCCGTATTCCAGTTTCTCAACACCATGGAAGGCGCTTCCGCGGAAGAGCTCGACGAATTTCTGGTGCGTTTCAACATGAACGGCATTGAGTTGAATGAGGAAGGTTTTCAAAAGCTATCCGAGGAAATTGCACTGGACTCCATTGAAACCAGACTAGACCTGCCCTGGGGTAAGGAAAACGTCACGCTTTATTTTGGAGAAGTCCCGTTGGGAGATTCGGTTGAGTTGCTGGTGCTTCGCAAGGGTTTGGCGCGCCAACTGCTTCCTGACGGAAAAATCGGCATGCCTTCCTCGCATCCGTATTACGAGGTGTGCACCAGTCCAGCCCTTTACGACCTGGTTGCCGCACTGATCCGCACGCAGCGAGCGGCCATCGAGTCGACGCCTGCCTGACCCGAAGCCCCATACTTTAAGCCCTCCAAACGCGGACCTGCGGCGTTCTGCTGGATGTCGGAGACATCGTTAGTCGATTTTTGAATCACGGGTGGTCAATTGACTGCGCATCTGCTTCTTGTCTGATTCAGACAACTCTTCATACAGCTTGAGTAAGGTCGCAAGCTTCTGCGGCTCGTCCGTGAGGGGCGAGGGTGAGGCCTTGCCGATTCCGTGAGAAAGCCGTTTGTGCGAATTGACGTAGCTTTGATGTAGGCCTTACCACACAGGTCGCATTTCACAATCTGAGACATAGCTCTTATCTCCGTCGCTGTTAGAGCCGATCGGTCAATCCGCACCAAGATGCGTTTGACGCGATAGCAGGTCAGAATATGGGGAGCGTGACCAAGCGCAAAGGAGAGCCTTGAGTGCTAAGCGAGCCAGGATGGGGGGGAGCGATGTTGAAGGGAAACTATTTGTCCGATTTGTAGAACATCACTTTTCTCGGCGCATACCAGGAAAAACTCGCGATGTGCGGGCTCGGCCGGTAGCGCCCTGGCCACCGCGCACGGCACCGCCGGAAAGAAAAGGGCAGGAAGATAAGGAACCGCCATCTTTACGGCATTTGAAAAAATGGATCGGATTCGATTTGGGGAGGTATCCGCTCTCTTTGGCCAGAGACGACAGCCCGATCACGGCGGCGACCAAAAGCAGCAAGGTCGCTCTTAGCAGAATTCGTCTCCAGGTGTTTCGACGCATTGTGCTTTCCATTTTAGCGGGCGAGATGCGGGTGAGGGTCGGCAACGGAGGAGCGCTCGAACGAAGACTCTTCAGGGACGATCCCACACATAACTCGTCTGTTCCACGCTACCCCGATGGGGTCGTAGGTTCAAGTACAGCGCCTCTAAGTGATACTGGATACCGATAAATATAGTGACATAACAGTAGTAGGGGGCAGTTAGCCGAATGGCGTTTTCACCACCTGCTATACTGCCACCGGAGGCGAAAGGGGTCCGGTGACTTCCCCGGCCTTCAAAGCCGGCGATTCGGCCCTTAGCGGGTCGAATGGTGGGTTCGACTCCCACACGCTTCCGCCATATCTGACTCTTTCTGAACCACTGCCCTCTGCGCGAGAGAACATGAGGGAACACGAACGCCTCTTCATGTTCCTGTTGGCAGCAAAAGCCGAACCAGCTTGCTGTTCGCTTTTCGCAGACGTTCAGGTACAGCCCTGGTGTAGAAGTTCAGCGTCGTGCGGATGTCCGCATGACGAAGCAATTTCTGCTGCACCTTAACGTCCGTGCCATGCTCGTTGAGCAGAGTCGAATACGCGTGCCGAGATACATGTCAACCGAGTCTCCCAACTCTGACCTTTTCTCCCACCCTATTTAAGGGATATCGAGGAGGGAAAAACCGAGAAAAATCTTGGTACCAGTAAGTTTTCTCGGGAATCGTCTGGAAGAGCGAAACCACAGAGGGAAGACAAGGACAGGAGCTTAAAGTCCTCTCACCCGGATCGGTGATACCTTTCTTGATGCAAAAGCTCACAGTGAAGCTGGCACAAAGGCCCGGCACGGTCACTTCTGAAACCAATTCCACTTCACCAGACGCTAGCGGAGTTCCTGGACCACCTGCACACTCAGACTTGTCGAAAGTGGATCCTCAATCGGCTTGTCGTTCCGGATGCAATCAACAAAATAAGAGATCGGATTGCTCGTCTCGCGTGGCGGCGCGTTCAGTGAAACACGCTCTCCTTCTAGACCGGTGATAGTACCCTGGTCATCTGAGGAGCGGTAGAAATTGATGGTGAAGGTCGATAGTGCCTTCGGTAGGCGCTCCTGAACATTCCTTAATTCAACGGACGCAGCTCCATGTGATTCCGCCCGCCCCGCGATGCCTGTGACGCCTCGCGCGCAATAAGATGAAATCCTCCCGTGTCGGCGTCCTTTGCCAGAGTTTCCAGGCACGCCCAACCTGCTGTCCGATCAGAGAATTCCATCTGAATTTCACCTTTGGCCAGGCGCGCTTCATACACAATCCCGGCGAATCCCGCTGTGCTGGCCTCACCTATCAACATCTCAAGGTGCCTGATAGATTCGCCAACGTCGGCGTGATTTCCGGATGCTGCCTGAAGGCGCGCCGCGATAATGGCTGAGTTCAATTCTAGCTCACGATTGTGGCTTTCGCTCGCGGCCGCTCTCACCTGTTCGGCGAACTTGCGTGCTTCCGGAATTCGCCCCTGAGCGAGCAGCGCCGCGCACAAGGAAAGCTTCGCTTCGGCGGCATATCGCCCGGCATTCTCTGCCTCAAACATTTCGGTCGATTGCCGTGTGGAGGCTTCCGCCTCGGCGCTTTTCCCCGCGTCGAGAAGCAGTTGAGCCAGTTGAAGACGAACGTGGGCGGCTTCGCTGTTGTCGCCAACCTCCTGGAAAATCGCTAAAGCCTCTGCCTCATTCTTTTCTGCCCCAGATGGATCCCCTTCCAGTCGTAGCACCTTTCCTTCACCCGCAAGAGCTTCTCCTTGCCTTTCACGACTGCCAAGCCGGCGGCAGATTTCAAGTGCTCCCTGATACATCTGTTTTGCTTCCGTGTGGTTCCCGAGCGCAAGGGACACGTCACCGAGGCCGATCATTGCCAGCGCTGCCCCATTCTGATCTCCAATCTCGCTATAGGTCGCCAGCGCTTCCGAGTATCTCTTACGTGCACCCGCCAGGTCACCCAGATAGAGAACTATCCCACCGAGGTTGTCATATTCATTACTAAGGCTGAGCTTACTCCCGGTCTCCCGGTAGATTTCCATGGCCTCTTCATAGCGTTTCTTTGCTTCCAAGTAGTTTCCGTGCCTCTCAAGTTCAATCGCTTCAAGAGTGTTGGTGCCAGCGACTCCCAACCGGTCATTCGAGGCGATATACAATTGTTTTGCTTCGCGGATTGCTTCCTCAACTCTTTCCTGTTTTCCAGAGTTTTCAAACAGCCAGGCCTGTTCACGCCGGGCTTTGGCCAACAGCAAGGAGGCCCCCGCCGCCTGCGCTTTTTCCGCGGCATGGGCGAGGGCCGCTTCGGCCCTCTTCATATCTCCCAGCGACCTCGCAGCATCATTCTCTGCCAGATCAATCCGGGGATCTTCTCCAAGCGGCGCAGGCAGTGAATGTAGTGCGGCGATCGTTGCCAGCGCATCTTTCCACCGGTTCGCTTTGACTTCGGAGTTTGCAAGCGCCAGGCCGTAATCCAAATTGTCTGGGAAGAAGTCGAAGAGGGCACGGTGAATCTCAATGGCCTTATCCCAGTCCAGCATGGTCTCGCGGTAGCGGCCTTCAACGAGCAGGCGCTCTGCTCGGGAAAGATTTAAGGACAATTCGAACGCCTTTTTCGCCTCGAGTTTCGCTCTGTCATCGTAACCAAGTTGATCCCACGCGCTCGCCAGTGCCACGTGCGAAAGCGCAAAGTCCGGTTCGACTTCTGATGCTTTCTGCAGCCGGTCGCAAGCTGCGAGGGTATCGAACACTCGCAGCTTGGCGAGCCCCTCAGAGTAAAACTTGGCAGCTTCGCCTTTTGAAGGCAGCGCAATTGCCACCTCCGCTGCTTCTTCCCTGGTCACCGCGCGCACTCCAAGTGTTTTCCGCAACTCTTCGCCGGCTCGCGAAACCAGATCGAGCAAATGCACTTCCGTCCCAGCTTCGGAAATCGCCCCGATCGTTTCTCCGCTACGCGTGTCCTGCAACCGGAGATCTAGCCGGATCTGTCCTTCCGACTTGGGGCCAAGCGTCGCATAGGAACCCACTACCACGTAATCGGTGCCTAAATTCTTACGGATTCGCGTCAAGCTGTCGCGGCTCAAACTGTCCACATCCGGGAGGGCCAGTTCCATCTTCATACGTGCCACGCTCTCAGCGGAAATGGCGCGCACGTGTTCCCCGGCCGTGAGCTCGGTCATAAGCCAGTCCGAAAGCGCGGTAGATAGCCATGCTTCCTGCGTGTCGCCTGACAAATTTTTGAATCCCAGCACAGCAACCGACTGCCGTAAATTCGCGGAACTTGAAGTTCCGATGAGGCCAGCGGAGGCGCGAATCCGTAGATAGACGATTGCAGCCAGAATCGCCAACGCAAACGTGACAGCCAAAACAATGAGGCGCCGCCGCCCAAGTCCCGTGCGCAAATTCAGCGATCCAAAGAAAGTTGGAACGGAACTGCGGTCTTTCCCTGCTTTTGTTTGGACTTCCGCGTGCGTCTGCGCCGGATGAACGGGCAGGTCGACAGCCATTTCGGCTCCGTCTCGTGGGCGATGGACAGGAGCAAGGAAGCGGTAGCCGTGACGCGGAATGGTTTCGACGTAGCGAGGGTTCTCCGCGGAATCGCCGAGCGCGGACCGTAGCTTGGTCACGGCTTTGTTCAGACTGCGGTCAAAATCAACGAAGGTATGCGCCGGCCAGAGCTTTTGGCGAAGCTCTTCCCGAGTCACGACATCGCCAGAATGATCGAGTAGGAGGCAAAGGATCTGGAAGGGTTGTTCTTGCAGCTTGATTCGAACGCCGCGTTTGCGCAGTTCTAGTGCGCGCTCGTCTACTTCAAAAATGCCGAACCCCCGAGTCTGCACGCGGTTTTCCGTGGCTTGCATGACAGAACTCCCCTATATTGATGAGCAGCGTAGCACGCGGATTTCGCTGGTTCAATACTCACCTTCAGGGTTCCCAAGTACCCCCTTTTGCACCTTCCTATTGGAACGCAAGATGCGCGGAAAGACCTCATCCTGACCTTTCGGTCCTGCGGCCTTTGAGACCGCGTAGACCTCCGCGTCAAGCCGTTTAAGAATGTAACCATAGGTTGTGTAGTCGGGACATTTGAAATGTAACCGAAGGTTTGTTGTTGTTGCGGCTGTGGGAAAGTGGAAATCGGGTTTTGATTTCCAAGGGCGGTTTCTGCCCGTCTTTG
>DATGEY010000088.1:0-47966 GCA_035309625.1 Candidatus Acidiferrum sp. | reverse complement strand
GCTAGCTTGCATATGCTCCGTGCGCGTCTCCGTCCATTTCACCGCGCGCCCGCCCGTCTTGCGCGAAGCCAGCGCGCACACCGCCATATACGGGTAGTTGGTGATCTTGATTCCGAACCCGCCGCCAATATCAAAGCTCTTCATCAGAATCTGATCGATCCCCACCCCCAGTGCCGGCGACAGGAACTGCGCCGCAAACGACGGAAACGAATTGTTCGACCAATATTCGATCCGCTCGGACCGCGAATCCCACACCGCGATCATCGCGTTGTTCTCCAGCGGCGTGCTGGAAAAGCGATGAAAATGCAGCCGCCCGATGTGCACCACGTGCGCGGCCTGCTGCAACGCTTTCTCGATGTCTCCGTATTCGAACACGCCGTGCCAGTTGCGATTCGTGCCCATCTCCGGATGCACCAGGCTCGCATCCTTCAACGCTTCCTCCGCGCTCAGCACCGGCGGCAGCGGCTCATATTCCACTTCCACCAGTTCCGCGGCGTCTTCCGCGATCATCCGCGTCTCCGCCACCACCGCGGCTACCGGCTCGCCTTGATACACCACCTTGTCCACCGCCATCGGGTAATCCGCAATCTTCTGCCCTACGTCCGGCCCGATCTCGATGAACGGCTTGACCATCCCTTTCACTTCCGCGCCCGTCAACGTGCACACCACTCCCGGCAACGCCGCCGCTTTCGCAACATCCACACGCGTGATCTTCGCGTGCCCGTACGACGACCGCACAAACCGAATGTGCAGCATCCCGGTCAGCTTCTGATCGTCGACAAAAATTCCCTTGCCGCGCACCAGCCGGTCTTCTTCCTTCCGCCGGATCGGCTGCCCCACCCACTTGGCCGGACCGCTGGCAACCCCGGCCTTCGTTTTTTTCTTCGTGCGCGCCATCGTCGCCATAATTCCTGACCGTTACCCCAACGCTTTCTGCAATCCATCGATCAATTTCTGCACATTCTTCTTGGCCAGCGGCTCCAGCAATCCCCCCGCCAGCGAAGCAATCCGCCCCACCACGTTCGACTGCCCCAACCAGATCACTTTCGTCTCTCCGCCACCCGCCGCCTGCAAATCGAATCCTGCCCGCAAGCTCGCTGATCCGCCCGGCACCTCTCCGCGTCCTTCGTATACCGCGCGCGTTGGACTTTGCGTCTCCACCAGAGACATCTTCACCGCCGCCGTCCCCCGAATGTGCGAAATCCCCACGCTCAGCTTCACCAGAAAATTCTTGGCGTCCAGTATCTCCATGCTCTGATAGTCCGGCAGCAGTGGGCAAAATCGATTGGGGTCCACGAGAAAGGCGTACACCTCTTGCGGTGTTTTCTTCACCGTAAAGTCGCCGTTGAACTTGATCTCCACTAGCGCTTTGCCATTTCGACGGCGGCCATGCGCATCGCCTTCAAAATATTCTGATATCCCGTGCACCGGCACGTATTCCCCGCAATCGCTTTGCGCATCTGCTGCTCCGTCGGCTTCGCATTCTTGTTCAGCAGATGCACCGTGGAAAGCAGCAGCCCCGGTGTGCAGTACCCGCATTGCAATCCGTGGCATTCCGCAAATGCTTGCTGCACCGGATGCAACGCGCCGTCCTTGGAAAGTCCCTCCACCGTGGTAATCTCGCCGCCCTCCGCCATCGGCGCAAACAAAGTGCACGACTTGACCGTGCGCCCGTTCAACAACACCGTGCACGCTCCGCAATACGTCGTGTCGCACCCGATGTGCGTCCCCGTGAGATTCAGGTTCTCCCGCAAAAATTCCACCAGCAGCGTGCGCGGCTCGACCTCCGCCTCCCGCGCCTCGCCGTTCACCCGCATCTTCACCATCACTTTTTCAGCGCCCGGCATATTCGTGCCCCGCCTCCACTCGTTCACCCGCCGCGCGCCGCGCCGCTATCCCGATCGCCCGTTTCACCAGCGCCCCCGCCAGCGTCCGCTTGTACTCCGCCGACCCCCGCATATCGCTCTGCGCTTCGGCCGCCTCCCGCGCCGCTTCCGCTACGCGCTGGATGTTCTTCCCATCTAACTTTTTCCCCCGCAGTTCGTTCTCCGCATTTTTGGCCCGGATCGCCGTCAATCCCACGCAACCCAGCACCACGCGAATTTCCTTGCAGATGTCCTTGCCTTCCAGCGTCAACTGCACCGCCGCGCTCGCGCTCGCATACACCGGCGCGCTTCGCTTAAACGCCAGGTACGCTCCCCCGCTGTGTCTGCCTGGCTTCTTCACCCGGATCTCCCGTACCAGCTCGTCGTGCGCCAGCACCGTGGTGTAAGCATCCTTGATGAAATCTTCCAGCTTTACCGCCCGTTCGCCTCCCGGACCCGCGCATTGCAGCGAAGTCTCCAGCGTCAGCAGCACCGCGCCCCAATCCCCGCTCGGATCCGCTTCCGCCAGCGATCCTCCGATCGTTCCCTGGTTGCGCACCTGCACATCCGCGATCCCCGCCGCGCAATCGTGCAAGATCGGAATGGCCGCCACCGCCTCCGACATTTCAATATCGCTGTGCCGGGCCAGCGCCCCAAAATGCAGCTCCCCGTCATGGTTCCGAATGTCGTTCAACCCCCCGATAAAATTAATGTCCACCAGCGCCGTAGGCCGCGCCATCCGCATCTTCATCAACGGAATCAGGCTTTGCCCGCCGGCGATTACACGCGCTTCCTCCCCCAGTTCCTGCAAAAGCTTTGAAGCTTCCGCAAGCGACTTCGCGCGGTAGTACGTGAATGGATGTGGATACACTGTCGGTCGGCTCGCCTCTGTGCGGCTGGTCCCGGGTGCTAACGAAGGCCCTGCGTCACCGCGCGCATTTTATTGCGATTACCCCGCCGGAGCAAGTCGAACGAGCACACGAAGAACCGTACAAGCTAGATGGGCGAAAAGAAAAAAGGAACATAAGAAATTGCTATTCGTTGAAAAATCTTATGTCTAGTTTCCACAGGCCTTTCGCAAGGCGTTTACAGCGTGGATTATTGAACCCTCTCAGGTGTCTCCCCTGTCCTAAATGCGTAATATATTTATGTGGGAGCGGTAAATGTCGCAGAGTCGCCATGTTACCGCTCCATTTTCAAATTAGGACAGCACTAATCTCCGCGCCCGCTAGCCTTTCCCCCACCCATCGTTTATCCTGCCTCGACCCCCGGATGCGCAAACCTGAAAAGATCATCCCCGTCATCCTGGCTGCTGGCAGCTCCCAATCGCTACAATTCCCCAAAGCTCTAGCTCGCTTCGGGACCCAAACCGCCCTAGAAATCGCCCTGCAAAATTGCTTTTCCTTGCCAAGCGCCTTAGTCGTCCTCGGTGCCGAAGCCGACCGCATAGTCCCCGCCATCCCTAAGAAAACTAAAATCGTCCTAAACCCAAGATGGCCCGACGGTCAGCTCACCTCCCTACAAGCCGCTCTGCGCCACATCCCAAGGGACGCCGCTTTTCTGATCTACCCGGTCGACCTGGCCCTGCTGCGCCAAAGGACTGTCGCACTCCTTGTCCGTGCCTTCCGCACCCGCACGCCGCCACAGGAAATCATCATGCCCTGCCACAACGGCGCCTACGGCCACCCCGTCATCGTCTCCCCCGCCGTTCGCCCCGAGTTCTTTTCCGCCATGACCGCGCGCGAAGTGATCTATCGATTCCCCGAACGCATTCGCGTCCTGAACCTGCGCAGCGGCTCGATTTTCGAGGATTTCCACGACCCAGAATCGTACAAAGCCTGCCTGCGCAAATTCCGCGCCCGCAAGACAAAGGGAATTTAAGCCGCGCCGCGCGAAGGCATCACCGCCCCAATCATCGTCCCCACCATCCCAGCGATCATCAATCCCGATCCGGCGATCGCGATCGCCCGCGGCGCTGGCCCATGGCTCATTGTCTGCAACAGCACCCCCAGCGGGAAAACCACCGCTCCCAAAAGAAGCCCTGCCGCAAGCAGTACCTTCCATCTTTCCGAAAAATTCACCCGGTCGAAGCCTATACCCAGAACAATCAACAACATCGCTAATCCAATCCAATGTCCGTGCACATCCACTTGCCGGTCGTAAATATATTTCGCCTCGCGATAACGGGCCAGGGAACTCTCCACAACTGCCGGATTCCGGTCTGCGGCCGCCGCAAAACTCCCCGCCAGAGACGCTCCAATGCTGTCCAGCGCCTGGTGCTCCGCGAACACCGCATACCACAGCCCATAACTCATTCCCCAAACCGCCAGTGCGATGCCTCCCACAATCAAAAGTCGCCGCGAGCCCCTCATCGCGCGCTCCCTGTTCGTGACCTGGCCCGCACCTCGGCGTCCAACTCCCCGGTATACCGCAAAACGCCGATCCACATCGCCAACAACGCCAGGATAACCAACAAGCCTCCGAGGTCTGCCACCCCGCCCGCCAGCAAACCGTACCGCAGCTCCAGCAACACACACACCGGCAACAACAAGGAGCCCAGCAGCAAAATCTTCGCCCAACGCCTCTTCCAGCTCGCCCGCAAGCGCACATACGGCTGAAAGAACGCCATCATCACCGCCAGCAGACCAAATTCGATGGCGTGTGCATGCGCCGCAATATTCACCGCTTTGGCCCCCTGCAATTGCCCATACCCCGCCAGCGCCGTATCCACCGCTGTTCCATTCCCCGCCGCCGCGCCCCCACTCATCTGCGCCAATAACGTATAGTCCTGGGCCTCATGCTTATAAAGGTTCGCCGCGGCATAGTACGCCCCGTGCAAAAAACCCAACAGCACCAGCACCATCCCACCCGCGAACAGCATGCGGCCTTCCGCGCTGCGCTCGCCCAGCAACCCGTCCTCAAAACCGCCCCGCTCACCCCGAAAATAAGCCCACAGGCCGGCCAAGCTCCTCAATGTAGCAATAAGAACCAGCAGTCCTCCAAAGTCCGCCGCAATGCTCGCCCAACCAATCGCTTGGAACGGACTGCCCGCCAGGCCAACGTAGTGGATCAGGTACACGCCAACCGGCAGCAACCACGCCCCAGTCAGAAAGATCCAAGCCAGCCTCTTCTTTGCGCCTTCGCTGAAACCCACCCACGGCTGCAGTATCGCCAGCAGCAGCGCCAGGTACCCAAAATCAATCATGTGCACATGCGTGTCGACCTTGGTCCCTCGATTTTCCAGAAACGCCCCAACATCCTTAAAATTGGCCAGCACCCCTGGGCGATTCCCAGCCAAAGCCGCCTGCGCCGCGGCCGCCAGGCTCGCCCCCACCCGCCCCGCATTCTGATGCAGGGTAAACACCGCGAAAATGTCTCCGAACAGCATGCCCGTTAGAATCAATCCGATACCGCCCAGCAGAAGCAGACGGCGCGCACCCATGGCCGCGAATCCGGTCAGTTCCGGCGGCCGTCGCGCAGAGATTTGCGGGAGTGTCGAAGATTCGGACACCGGCAGCGTTCCTTGTTACATTTTTACTCTTGACTTCTGATTACTATCTGCTATACTTAATACTGGTAGTTCTGCGTAGCGAACCGTTCGGTCCGAAGCTCCAGCCTAACGCCTTTATCTGCAACAGATCCGAAGCAACACCGCGTTTTGCCGGGTTTTAGCCGCAATCGGTCCCAAATAAACCTTTTATTTTCAACAGATCCGAGCGTCGCCCCTGTAAGTCCTTTGAAATGCGCAGTTACAAAAAACCGGGGGGGAGGGGTCCCCCAATCCTTTTCTGCTCCAGAAACGCTAGAAGTTGAACTTGACGGCCAATTGGATTTGTCTTGGGTTGAATACCGCACGCGGCGTCCCGTACAGCGGATTGGGCGAACCTTCTAGATTGCTGGTTGGGCCCGCGCAGCCAAAGGCGGTGGGATCCACCGGGCAGAAATCCGACGCTCCATACACCGTATTGAAAAACCGGATGTTGGTCGTATTGAACAGGTTGAAAGCCTCCGCGATCACTTCCAGGTTTCTCTTCTCGCGGAACGGAAAGGTGCGCCCAACGCGGAAATCCACCGTCCGGAAGTTGTCTCCCACAAACGTATTGCGCGGCTCGATGCCCACCCGGTCGTTGTTCCCGAAGATGTCTCCGTTGGCGTCGAATCCGGCAAACTTGGTGAAGCGCATCGGCGATTGCACCGTCGCGATCAGGCTGAACAGGAAATCGCGCGCAACCGGGTTCCACGTTTTCGGCGTGGTCACCGTTCCGTTCACCACCACGCGATTGCGCACGTCGTCCGATGACAGCGCCCGCTCCGCGCGAAAGTTCTGGCTGTCTTGCGGTATCAGCACAAAGCTGGGGTTCGGTCCATCGTCAATGGATTTGGACCAGGTATAGCTGATGCCGTACGAAAAATTATGCGCCAGCCGCCGGTTTACATTCACCAATAATCCGTCATACTGCGAGTCCCACCGTGAAGTCGCCTCGAAATAAATCGCGATTGGGAAAGTGCGGACGCCGGGCGTGAACGGGCAGGCCACCGGCACGGAACAGTACAGATTCTTCGGCCCGGTACGCCCTTCCGAATCGTGCAGCGTTACTACCGTCGTCGGGTCCGGCTGGTTCACGTTGAAGAAGCTGCCCAGATGCACGCCGCGCACGTGTAGTCCGCTAATGCTGACGGTGGTATCCGGCAACGGCTCAAACTCCAGGGCCAGGCTGGCCTGCACCCCGTAGGGGTTCTTGCTCCCCTGATCGAAGCGCACCACCACCGAAGGCCCGAAGAATCCGCAGTTGGTGATTGGCTGGCATCCGGGAAACGGATTCGTAAACGGGTCGGTAGTATTGTCAGGATAAGCGCCATCTTTCACCAGGCCCTGCAATGCCAAAGAGGTGATCGCCGGAGCGCTGGCAAACGCGAACAGCTCGGTCTTGGCGTTCAGCCCATTTTCAAACGGCCGGCCTGGATACCGGCCGATCGTTCCGCCGCAAGACGGCTCCTGGCAAGCCAGCAGCGGTGCCGGGATAATTCCGTGGAACAATCCAAAGCCTGCGCGCACCACCACGTTGCGTTTGGTCCCCAGATTATAGGCCAGGCCCACGCGCGGATCGATGTTCTTCCATTGCGTGTTGAGCACGTTGGCCGGCCAAGTCTCCCATTCCCAACGAATGCCTCCGTTCAGCGTGAGCCGGTTGGTAGCCCTCCATTTGTCCTGGATGTACACCCCGTCGTAGGAGTGATTCAATTGGCCCTCCGCGGTATTGCGGATAGCGGGGGCAAAACTGGTTCCCGAGTACACCGAAGTATTCAGGCTCTGCTCGTTAAAATTCGGAGCTTGAAAGCGCTCGAAGAAAATTACGTTGGGATGCTGGCAGCCGGCGGGTCCCGGGCCGCCCGGGTCTCCGGCGGCCGACACGCACTGCGCGCCATTGACGCGGTCATTGCCTAGAAACGCGCCGAGATTCGGAAAGTCCGCCTCAAACGGGTAGAACAGCGGAAACGATTCCGTAGTGTCCACAAAATTGAAATTGCCGCCGAAGCTGAGCGTGTGCCGGTCGAAACTGCGCGTCACATTATCGACCATCTCGAAACGCGACTCGCGGTAAAAATCGGGATTGCCGCGGTTGACCCCGGTCGTAAACGTATTCGCCAACTCCAGGTGCGGCTGCGTGGATACCGTCGGGAAATCGAACGACCGCCGCGCATACTGCACCCGCAGCTCGTTCACCAGTTTCGGGTTGACCACCGAGGCCAGCGTGCCCGCCAGCGACTGATCGCGGTAGAAATTGTTTTTGAACGCGGAGGGCAGGTCGAACCCGTCATTCAGCGGAGACTGGTTGAGCAAGCGTCCGTCGTTTACGAAATAGCGCAAGAAAATGTTTTCGTTGTCGTTGAAGCGGTGATCGATGCGAACAAATCCGTTGTCCGTATCGTTGGTGCGCAACACGCTGCCCAGATTCGGCTCCGGCGCCAGACCGTATACCGCCTTTACTTCATTGATGGCGTTAATGTTGGCCAGCACCGCCGAATTGTAAAAGGGCGATTCGCCGCGGCGCTGCGCTTCATAATTCGCGTAAAGGAAAGTCTTGTCCTTCTGCAGCGGACCGCCGATGGCGGCCCCGAACTGATTCTGCCGCAGCACGTGCGCGCCGGTAGCCTGCAATAGGTTGACGGCGTCCATCGTGTCGTTCCGGAAATATTCATACAGCGTGCCGTGCCAATCGTTGGTACCGCTGCGGGTAATGATGTTCACGATTCCCGCGGTGGCCCGGCCGAATTCCGTGGAGTAATCCGTATTGATCACCCGGAATTCCTGCACCGACTCCTGCGGCGGCGTACCTCGCTGAATCCCGGAAGCCGTGGAAATATCGTCGGCGCCATCAACGGCGATGAAGTTGTAGTGAATATTCTGGCCCGCGAAAGAAAGCTTGGTCACCGGCTCCACGATCACGTCGGTGCTGCCGGAGGTGGTATCGCCAACCGTCACCGACGGCGAGAGCAGCGCGAAATCGATGAACTCGCGCCCGTTCACCGGCAGATTGACGATCTGCCGCTCGGTGATCACCGTGCTGACTTCCGTGCGGGTGGGCTCCTCCAGCTCGGAAGTTACCGCAACTTCGACTTTTTCTTCCACGCCTCCGGGCGTCAAGGTGAAATCCAGCTCCGCCGCCTGCCCCACTTGCAAAATCACGTTCTTGCTTTGTTTGCCAAATCCGGTGAACTCCGCGGACACCGTGTATTCGCCAGCCGGCAAAGCGGGAATGGTGTATTCGCCGCTGTCCGAGCTTTGCGCCGTTCGAGAGAATCCGGTCGCCGGGCTGGCGATGGTCACCGTTGCTTTGGCGACGCTGCCTCCGGACGCATCCACAATTCTCCCCGACAGTGTCGCGGTGATGGCTTGCGCGCCGGCCACGGGAGCGTTGATGGAAACCACGGCGAAAAGCAACCCGAGGCAAACTCCCAGGCACACCAAATTCGGTTTGATTCGGTTCATGACACTCACCCCCCAAGAGAACCAGTAACCCCAGAATGCGGGGAGTATAGCAGAGCGCGCCCGCAGGCCAAGCTAGAACTTAGGCGGACTTTGCGGGTTGCCGTAATCCTAGACGCTCCAGGCGCGGCAGCACCTCGTCGCGAAAAAAGGGGAACTCCTCGAGGTAGTTAACGAAAGTGATGGTGGTCCCGATAAATCCCGCAGCGCTGATTTTTGCCAGCTCCGCGGCGACATCATCCGCATCGCCAATGAGCGGATACACGCCATGGCCACCGAGGAATCGTTGCCGGAACAGCTGGAATGCCTCCGGCGGGAAAGACTGCGCGTGCAGCCCTTGCAGCTCCATCAAGTGATCGGCGGCGGCGTAATCTCCCATCTTGCGGGTGTAATACTCGTGATACTCCTGCGCTTCCTTGCGCGTGGGGCGCAGCACTACGTACGAAGTGGTGAAGACATCGATGCCGCGTCCGCAACCCGCGGCGATTCCTTTTATGCTTTGCACGTCCTGCCGCCCTTTTTCGAGATCGATCAGCACGGTGAATAGGAAATCGCAGTTCTTCGCGCCGAAACTGCGCCCGGCTCCGCTGGAACCGGCATTCATCACCACCGGCCTCCACTTGTAAGGCTTGGGTTTTCCCACCACGCCTTTCAGCTTGAGGAAGCGTCCGTCATAATCGAACGGGATGTCTTCCTGCCAGATCTTCTGCACTACCTCCCACCACTCCTGCCCGTAGTCGTAGCGGGCGTCGTGTTCGCGCTGTACGATGCCAAACATCTCGAATTCATCCTGGTTCCAGCCGCAAACGATGTTCAGCCCAAAGCGGCCTTCGCTCACGTGGGAAACCGTTACCATTTGCTTGGCCGCAAAAATCGGATGCACCAGCGGCGCATGCACGGTGCCGAAAACAGTGATGTGTTTGGTCCTGGCCAGCAGCCCGCAGGCCCAGGTGATAGTTTCCAGGGTGCTGCCCTCGAAATCGGTTTCTCCCCCGTACCCTTTCCAGCGCGCGATAGGCAGCAGGAACTCGATGCCGGCTTCGTCGGCCAGTTGCGCCAGTTTCAGATTGTTTTCCCAGGAGGCCTCCCAACGTTCCGGAACTTTGGTCACCGCCATGCCGCCGGAGCAATTGGGCGAGAAAATGCCGAGCTTGAGTTTGTTGCCATTGAACATGGTGGTTCGCGGATTTTCCCTGGTTCCGGGCATGTGGTTTCCTCGTTGCAGTTTCTGGGTTGCGGGTAATCGAAACGCAGGATTATACGGGGAGCGCGGCGCGGAGGGTAAAGTTTGTTTTGCGGTTGCCGCAATCGACCGGCAATCGCAAACGTGTTACAGGCCGGCCGGATTCACGGCGAGGAGGCGCGGCTCGGTCATTTCTTCGATTGCGTAGCGCAGACCTTCGCGGCCGAGGCCGGAATCTTTCGCGCCGCCGTAGGGCATGTGATCGATGCGAAAGGTCGGAACTTCTCCAATCATCAAGCCGCCCACTTCAAGGATCTCAAACGCGCGGGTGATACGCTTGAAATCGCGAGTGAAAATACCCGCCTGGAGTCCGAACTCGGAGCGATTCAGCGTGGCCAAGGACTCCTCGTAATCTTTGAATTTTGCGACGGTAACCACCGGGCCGAATATTTCCATGCAGTTCACGCGCATGTCCGGCTTGGTGTTGGTCAGGACGGTTGGAGTGACCATGGCTCCGTTGCGGTGACCGCCGCAAACAATCTTGGCCCCGTCGCGCACCGCTTCGTCGATCCAGGCAATGACCCGGACTGCCGCTTCTTCACTGATCAGCGGACCGACATCGGTGCTCTCGTCCAGAACGCTGCCGACCTTGAGTTTCTGCACCCGCGCAACGAGGGCGGAAAGGAATTTCTCGTACGCGCTCTCTTCCACCAGAATGCGTTGCACCGAGATGCAGGACTGGCCAGCATAGCCAAAGCCGCCGGTCACGCAGCGATCCGCGGCATATTCCACATTGGCGTCCGCGCAAACGATCACGCCGGCATTGCCGCCCAGTTCCAACACCACTTTTTTCTTTCCCGATTTTTGCTTGAGCGCCCAGCCCACCGCGGTGCTGCCCGTGAAGCTGAGCAGCTTCAGGCGGTCGTCGGAAACCAGTATGCCCGCGTCGTCATTGGAAAGGGGGAGAACATTCAGCGCGCCGGCGGGCCACCCGGCCTGCTCGATGAGCTGGGCCAGACGCAGCGAGGTGAGCGGCGTTTGCGGCGCGGGTTTTAGCACGATGGTGCATCCGGCGGCGATGGCCGGAGCTAATTTGTGGGCCACCAGATTGATGGGAAAGTTGAAAGGGGTTATCGCCGCGATGGGCCCGAGCGGAAAGCACCGGACAATACCCCATCGCCCGGCGGTGGACGCTTGCCAATCGAGCGGGAGGTACTCGCCTCCCACGCGCACGGCCTCTTCGGCAGCCACGCTGAAGGTGAAGACGGCGCGATCCACTTCCACGCGCGCGGTCTTGATGGGCTTGCCGGCTTCCAGCGCCACCATGCGGGTCAGTTCTTCGTGGTGCTTCTCGATTCCCGCGGAGATGGCGCGCAAAATGCGCTGGCGTTCGTAGCCACCCATCCGCCGGGTGACTTCAAAAGCGCGCGTGGCAGCGCGGATGGCCGTTTCGGCGTCCGAAGAAGTTGCCCGGTAGGTGGCGCCGACACGCTGGCGAGTCCCCGGCGAAAATATCTCGATGCGCTCACCGTCATTGCGCCATCGACCGTCGAGAAGAAAGCCCAAATGGATGGATTCGATTGCTGCCGGCATATTTTCCTACGCGTGGGAAAGCGCGGCCTGCCTGGATTGCGCAACCGCTGCCAGGCCCGCTTCGATTACGCCCAGACCTTCCTCAAATTGCTCGTCCGTAACAACCAGGGGAACCAGAATGCGGATGACATTATTAAAGGTTCCGGCGGTGATGGTGATAAGCCCGTGCTCGTAGCAGAACTGCGCCAACTGTTTGGTTTCGGCGTCGGCGGGTTCGCGAGTGGCGGCGCTGCGCACCAATTCCATGGCGCACATTCCCCCCAATCCGCGAACATCGCCAACCAGCGGCCATTTTTTCTGCCAGCCGCGGGCGCGAGATTCAAAGCGGCGGCCAATCTCGAACGAACGGGCGAGGAGATTCTCTTTTTCGATGGTTTCGATGGCAGCGAGCGCGGCCACGCAGGAAAGGGGATGGCCGCAGAAGGTGCCCCCGAGCGCACCGGCACCAGGCGCGTCCATGATTTCCGCGCGGCCGGTGACAGCGGCGATGGGCATGCCACCGCCGAGCGATTTGGCCATGGCAATCAGATCCGGTTCTATGCCGAAGTGTTCGCTGGCAAACCATTTGCCGGTGCGGGCAAAGCCGGACTGCACTTCGTCGGCGATGAATAGAATCCCGTGCTGGCGGCAAATCTTTTGCAGCAGCGCGAAGTAGTCTTTGGGAGGAACGATGAATCCGCCTTCCCCCAGGACGGGTTCGGCGATCACGGCGGCCACGGATTCGGGCGCGACGCTGCGCTTGAAGGCGTCCTCCAGGTGATGAGCGAATGTTTCCGCCGTTGCGCTTTTCTCCGAGCGGTACGGATAGGCAAAGGGAATGCGGTAGACATCGCTGGCGAAGGGTTGAAAGCCCGCCTTATAAGGATGCGTTTTGCTGGTCAGGGTCATGGTCAGAAGCGTGCGGCCATGGAAGGCGTCCTCGAAGCAAATGACGGCGGGACGTTTGGTATGGGCCCGCGCGATTTTTACGGCGTTTTCCACGGCTTCCGCGCCGGTATTTACGATGATGGTTTTCTTGGCGGCCTTGCCGGGGGCCAGCGAGTTTAACTTCTCGGCTAACGCGATGTAGCTTTCGTAGGGGGTGACCGCGAAGCAGAGGTGCAAGTGTTTTTCGATTTGCTCGCGTAAAGCGGAAGTCACGCGCGGTGAGCGGTGGCCGATGTTGAGGCAGCCGATGCCTCCGGCAAAATCGATGTAGCGATTGCCGTCCACGTCCTCCAGCGTCGCACCTTCCGCGGAGGCCATGAAAATGGGTGCGCTGTTGTACGGCCCGCGAGGCACCGCGGCTTGGCGCCGGGCCATCAAGGCGCGGGAACGAGGTCCGGGAATTTCCGTGCGAATCTGAATCGTAGGCATTTCAGTACCACCCGATGGGAGTTTCGTCGAGGTTCACGAACACTTGCTTGGTTTCAAGATATTCTTCCAGGCCCCAGGGACCGAGCTCGCGCCCGAACCCGGACTGCTTGTAGCCGCCCCAGGGAGCTTCCACGTAAGTGGGCTGCATATGATTGACCCACACGATGCCGGCGCGCAGGGACTTCACCACACGGAAAGCTTTATAGATGTCGCGGGTCCAGACCGCGGCGGCCAAACCGTAGGGTGTATCGTTGGCGATGCGAATGGCGTCGGCCTCCCCGTCGAACGGAATTACGGATGCAACCGGGCCGAAAATTTCTTCGCGCGCGATGCGCGCGCTGTTTTCCACGTCGTAGAAAATAGTGGGCTCCAGGTAATAGCCTTTGCCAAATTGCTTCGGACGGCCGCCGCCGATGGCGACTTTGGCTTCTTTCTTACCTAGTTCGAGATAGGAATGCACCCGGTCGTATTGTTCCTTGCTGACCAGCGGACCCATCTTGGTTTCGCGCTCGAGGGGCGGGCCGAGCTTGATGTGCTTGGCTTTCTCGGTCATGGATTCGACGAACCTGGAGTAGATTTTTTTCTCGACCAGGATGCGGCTGCCGGCGGAACAGACCTCGCCCTGGTTGATGAACACGCCGAAGAGGGCGCCATCGATGGCGGCTTCCCAGTCGGCTTCGGCAAAGAAAATATTCGGCGATTTGCCGCCAAGCTCGAGGGTTACGCGTTTCAATGTGTCGGCGGCGCTCTTGACGATGATTTTGCCGACCGCGGCGCTGCCGGTGAAGGCCACTTTGTCGACCCCCGGATGCGCTACCAACGCGGCACCGGCGGTCTCGCCGAAGCCATTGATAATGTTGACAACTCCAGGTGGCAGGCCCACTTCTTCCAACCAATTGGCCAACTCCAACGCGGTCAGCGGAGTTTGCTCGGCGGGCTTGAGAATGCAGGTGCAACCAGCGGCGAGCGCAGGCGCCAGCTTCCAGGCGGCCATGAGCAGCGGATAGTTCCAAGGAATGATTTGCGCGGCCACGCCCATCGGCTCGCGCAGGGTGAAACTCAGCGCGTTGGCCGGCACGGGATTGACGTGCCCGAGGATCTTGGTGGCCAGACCGCCGTAGTATTCGAAACAGGTGGCCACGTCGGCGATGTCATATTCGGCTTCCACGATGGGCTTGCCGGTGTTGCGGGATTCGAGGTCGGCAAGGCTGGCGGCATTCTGGCGAATTTTCTCGGCCAGCTGGAACAGAATACGGCCACGATCCTGTGCGGTGGTTTTCGACCAGGGACCGGAGTCAAAGGCTTCGCGCGCGGCTTTTACCGCGGCGTCGACATCTTTTTTATCGGCGGCGCTGACCCGAGCGATTACTTCTTCGGTGGAAGGATCGTAAACGGGAAAGGTTTCTCCCGATGCGCTGGGGACGAATTGGCCGTTGACATAATTTTTGCAAGTGCGAACTTCCGCCTTTACGCTGCTGGACATTACAACCTCCCCATTCCTTTCCGCACCGGCCGCAGTAATTTATCCTGCCGCGGCCACTTCATTCAATTTTCGCGCCGCTTTGCGCCGGCCGTACACAAAAAAGAAAAACGCCGCCAAGCCCACAAACAGGAGCGTGCCGCCGAACATCCAGACCTCGTAAGAGAGGATGGAGGTGATCTGCGCGGCGGGGAAAAAGGCCAGCGCGATGCCCAGGGTGGTGGTGACCAGCCCGCTGGCCCCGGCAAAAAGCAAGGTGAGCTTTCCGTATTGCACTTTGCCGAAGTCCGGAGCGGCGGCAATTTTCAAGAGCGCTCCGAACATGTACAAGAAGGGAACCAACTGCAGCACAACCGCGAGCGATAGGAGCTTCTGAAACGTTTCCTGAACGCCGGCGGCGGTAAAGTTCACCACCACCAGGATGAGCGACACCGCGGCGTG
This sequence comes from Candidatus Acidiferrum sp., assembly GCA_035309625.1. GTDB lineage: Bacteria > Acidobacteriota > Terriglobia > Acidiferrales > UBA7541 > Acidiferrum. The sequence goes on along the minus strand of DATGEY010000088.1, from coordinate 33,060 downwards.
CACGATCAGCGCGGCATAGGGCGTGGAATATTGCGGGTGGACGCGGCCGAGCCAGGAGGGCATGTAGGAATCGAGCCCGGCCACAAAGGGAATGCGCGCGGAGCCGGCCAGCCACGCGGAGCCGATGCCGGCGATGGAAAGGCTGAGCAAAAACGCAAAGGGCGCGACGATCCAGGAAGCTCCCACGCGCTGGGCCATGTGACCCACCGCCTGCACGATGCCCTGCAGGACGCTGATGTCTTCCTTGCGGACGGCGATGAGCAGGGTGAGGGTCGCGCCGATGTAAAGGAGGCCGGAAAGAACGCCGCCCCAGGCCACCGCGCCGGGCAGGATGCGGCGGGGATTTTCGATTTCGTCGCCCATGACCGAGGCCAACTCCAGCCCAACCAGGCCAAAACAGATGACGCCGAAGGAGTTCATCAGAAAGCGGGGATTGGCGGGGATGTGGAAATCGGCGGAGGTGACGCTGGTGCCGAAGCGCAGCAAAACGAGGAAGCCGAGGCCGATTAATACGGCGGCAGCAAAGAAGGTGCCGATGGCGCCGAAATTGTTGATCCACTTGCCCACGCCCAGGCCAATGATGTTGAGGACCACCAGGATGGCGAGGAGCACGATGGAGGCGGTGAGCGCGAAAAGTTTGTTGTCGGCCAGGGACTGGTGCCCGGGGCCGAGAACGAAAACGGAGACGCCGACGAAATACAGCATGATGGTGGGGACGTACATCATGTTATTGGTCCAGTAGCACCAGCCGGACAAAAAGCCGTGAAAATCGCCAAAGACTTCCTTGGCCCAAAGATAGACGCCGCCCTCGCCGGGGTAACGCTGCGCCAGTTCGATCACGGCAATGCCCTGGGGCCAGAAAAATAAAATCAGGGAAATGACCCACAGCCAGACGGTGACGCCGCCGTTGGCGGCAATGGAGGGGACGACATTGAGGTTGAAGACGGCGACGACAAACAAAAGAATCAGGTCCCAACGCCGTAAGACCCGCCGTAAACGCGGCGGCTGGCGGTCCGCCGGCGAAATCGGCGTGATCCCCTCGTTGGGCAACGTGTTCTCCGTCCGGGCGGTGGAAGCGGTGCAGCCGCCGGGTTGAATCAGTGTCCGGCCGAGCTGGCTGCGGCGGCGCCGCGCTCGTGTTGAGCCTGGGCCAGGGCCGGAGCGATATCCTCAAACGCGGCGAGATGCTTGTCAATGTCGGCTTCGGTGTGCTGGACGGAGATGGTCCACTGCTCGTCCCACCAATAGGGTTGCGCGAGGACGCCGCGATTGACCATGGCGAACCAGTATTGGCGCCAGAGGTCGACATCGATGGTGGTCCAGTCGCGGTAGTTGCGAATTTCCCTGGGATACAACATGAGAGCGCCGTTGACGCCGGCGCTTGCAACGTAGGCTTGCAAGCCGGATTTTGCGACGACCTTGCGATAGCCTTCGGTAAGTTTCTTGCTCAGCTTGTCGACGTGGGCGTAGGTTTCGCGGGTGAGCACTTCGCGAAAGGTGGCCAGGCCGGCGGCCATGGAGATGCGGTTGGTGTTGTAGGTGCCGCCGTGAAAAACCTTGTGCTGGGAAATGAGATCCATCACCGCGCGGCTGGCGCCAAATGCGCCGAGCGGTGCGCCGCCGCCGATGGACTTGGCCAGACAGATGAGGTCCGGCTTGACGCCGAAGAAATCGCTGGCGCCGCCCCAGGCCAGCTTGGCGCCGGTCTTGACTTCGTCGAAGATCAGCAGCGCACCATTTTTGTTGGCTATATCGCGCAGGCCCTGCAAAAAACCTTTCTGCGGCATACACAGGCCGACGTTCATCAGAATGGGCTCGAGGATAATGGCGGCAATCTGGCCGGGAAATTGTTTGAAGCGATATTCCACGCTGGCCAGATCGTTGAAGGTGGCGACGGGGACATTATCGACGCTGGCTTTGGGAACGCCGAGGCCGCCGGGGACGGAAGCCGGAGCGTTGATGTCGCCGTAGTCTTCGGCCTTGGGTTTTACGCTGACCAGCGCGGTGTCGTGCAGGCCATGGTAGGAGCCTTCAAATTTGAGAATTTTGTCGCGCTTGGTGGCGGCACGGGCCATGCGGCAGGCATGCATGGTTACTTCCGTCCCACTAGAGCCGAAGCGCACCATCTCCACCGGGTAGCGCGCGCAGATTTCCTCGGCAAGTTCCCACTCCATCTCGTGAGGCATGCCGAAGGTGGTCCCGACGCGGAGGGCTTTCTCGATGGCCTTCACGACCGCGGGATGGCAGTGCCCGGCCATCAGCGCGCAAAAGCAGAGGTTGTGGTCGATGTATTCGTTGCCGTCGATATCGCGAAGCTTGCTGCCCTGGCCGTCCTTTACAAAGAGCGGGTAAGGGTCGTACGCGCGATAGTTGCTGGCCACGCCGAGAGGAATGCGCTGTAAAGCGCGAGCGTGGGCCGCGGCGGACTTCGGCGTACGCTTTTCATAAATGGCGATTTCCTTTTGCAGTGCGTCATGCATGACGAACTCCGTAATTCAGCAGGTCTGTTCCCTGCAGTCAGTATGTAGCAAAGATATTTTCCGGGCGAGCGAAAGCGCGGCTGGATCTGAGCCGCGCCTGCTCGCTACCGATTTTCAACGGCCCTAGAACGACAGCTTGAGAGCGAACTGCATCAAGCGCGGGTCGCGGGCACGCTTCACGCGACCGAAATCTGTGCCGTCGGTGAAGTTCCCATCGGGCTGGAAGAACTGGGCGTGGTTGAAGGCGTTGAACAATTCGCCCCGGAATTCCAGCTTGAAACGTTCGTTGAGCGGCGTGATCTTGAGAAAAGCCATCTCCCAGTTGTTGATGCCGGGTCCGCAGCAAACGGTTCGCGGCGCGTTACCGATGGTGCCGGGGGCGACGGTGTCTTCAGTGAACGCGCTGGGGTTGAATCCCAGGTTTCCTGGACCGCGCGGATCAAGCTTCTGGAACGGCGCAGCAATGTTGGGCTGGCCAGGGGTCTCGAAGTCAAAGCTGGACTGCAGCTCGATGTCGTCCTGCTCGGTGATGCGGATCGGGAAGCCGGACTGGAAGGTGGTGATTCCCGACATGGCCCAGCCGTCCAGCGCTTTGCCTTTGAAGCCTTCGTAATGCGGAACCGGGAACTCCCAGTAATAGCTGAAGACAAAACGATTCCGCGCGTCGAACAAGGAGAGGGAGCGGTCGCGCTTGGGGTTAACCGGGTCGACCAAGCTTTCAAAGGTGGATGCGTTGTCGATGGACTTCCCGAGCGTGTAAGCGGCTTCAAACTGCAGGCCGTGCGAGAAGCGCTTCTCCAGGCTGGCCTGGAATCCGTTGTAGGCGGAGTTGGAGATGGTGTTCTGTGTAAAAATGTCGGAGATGACCGGGATGCCGTCGGAGGGACAGCCGTTGCCGCTCAGCGGATCGCAGAACGGAGAGGAGTAGGGCCGAGTGCCAACCAGCGTAATCGGTGTGCCGCCGGCCGCCCCGGTGATGGTGCAGGCCGCTGGCGCGTTGGCGATGGGGCAAGGAATGTTTGGGCCGCCAGGCGTTTTGGGCGGAGCGTACGGTAGATGGAAGGTCTGGCCGGCGGGAAGGGTGAATGTGTAGGGGCTGTCGGCCAGAAAGGGCCCGCACGCAACACTTGGATCATTGATTGCGGCGGATACGGCCTGCAGGTCGAGGCAGGTCTGCGGATTCCCCGGATTGAGATCCTGGGATGCCAGCAGGCGGTGACCCTGGCGCCCAACATAGGCCATGGTCAGGACCATATCCCTGGTCACTTCGCGTTGAATGGTCAGATTGTATTGCTCGGCGTATTGCGTGCGCGGATTTTGCGCGGCTTGGCCGAACAGCAAGATGGGGCGGAACACGGACCAATCGACGGATTGACCGCGGGGCGGATTGAGAATGCCGTTGAAGGGATTAGGGAACGTCGTCTGGCCATCCTGACCGAGGAAGGGGGTGTTGAACTGGGTGTTGAAGACGAAGGTGCTGCCGCCAAAGGGCGGTTCGGCGCTGAATTGCTCGAGCACCAACTGCTCGACGGGGTTGTAGAAAATTCCGTAACCGGCGCGGATGCTGGTCTTCCCGGCGCCGCCAAACAACTTGCCCAGGAATCCATCCTTGGCGTCCGGGCTCCACGCGACTCCGATGCGGGGAGCAAATGATTTGTAGTAGGTGTTGGACAAGCCGTTGGGAATGCCTTTGTCGCCGGGAACGACGAGGCCCAGCGGGAATACCGCTTGCGCCGAACCGCCGGGATTGCAATTCGCGTCGGGGTAGCCTAGCGATGCCTGAGTGGTGGCCGATAATTGGCAAGGATAGATGCTGGTGGCCTGCCCGGGACGGAAGGTTTGCACTTTTTGCCCGGCGTCCGCCAGCGGCGTGTTCAGTTCCCAGCGCAAACCGTAGTTCAGGGTTACGTTGGGCCGGAGCTTGTAACTGTCTTGCGCAAACAGGTAGAGCGATTTGGTTCTAACCCGTTCCTCCTGGGCGGAACCCTGGCCGTATTCATCCGGCAATCCGAGCAGATAGTTGGGAAACAGATTAACGGCGCTGCAGACGCCGGAGGTGGGATCGATGGTGCCCAGGCAGGGATCGTTGGGCCCGCCACCGAAGTAGAAGTATTGTCCACTGACGTCGAAATAGAGCGTCTGGTCGAACTTCTGGTAGCGAGCGTCGCCGCCAAACTTCAAATCGTGCTTGCCAATGGTCTTGCTGAAATTGTCGGACCACTGGAAAGTGTTGCCGACCTGCGGGAGCTCACCCTCAAAATTGTTGCCGATGTTGAAGCCGCCGGAAATGTTGACGAAAGGAACGCCTTCGCGAGTAGCCCCCAGTCCAGGATGGATGCCCAGGTCAGGATTGGCGGGGTCGGCGAAACAATTGGCTGCCGGGACAGTTTTGCAAGAGTCTTGCACCAGAGCGGTGTGCTGCGGATGCAAAAATGTTCCCTGTCCTTCGCGGAACATGGTGAATCGCGCCTCGTTCACGGCGGTCGGACCAATGGTCCAGGTATGGCTGATGTTGATTTGCTGGATGCGCTCGTCGGTCAGATCGCCAAAGCCGGGCAGGTTCGCGCCGCCGGACTGGAAACGGGCAAAAGGCTTGGCCAGATAATGGTCGGTCAAATAGTAGTACCCGGTCAGGCGCTGATTGTTGGTCAACTGGTGGTCGACCTTTAGGGTGAACTGATTGCTGCGCTCGTGACCCAGCGGGACCCCTTGGAACAGGCTGTCACCGATATTGGCCTGGGGCACGAACTGATTCATCAGGTCCAACGCGGTTTGGTCCATGCAGGCGGTGGGAATCTGATTGCTGGTGAAGATATTCGCGTAGGGCGTACCGTCCGGAATATTGGAGCCACGTCCGAGGGCGGTCAAACATCCGGGGCGGTTGTTCAGGATGTTGGCATTGGCCAGGGTGCCGGCAAAACCGGGATCGGCGGAGAAATCGCCGAGCCGCTCGGCCGCGGTAGGAACGGTTACGGTATCGCCGGAGGTGCCGCGGCGAATGCGGTCGCCTTCGTAGCTCGCGAAAAAGAACGTTTTATCTTTCTTGATCGGACCGCCGAGCGTGGCGCCAAACTGATTCTGCAAGTAAGAGAGCTTGCTGGTGTCGAAAAAACCTCTCGCATTGAGGGCGTCGTTCCGGAAAAATTCGTAGGTGCTGCCGTGAAAATCGTTGGTGCCGGACTTGGTCACCACATTCACGACGGCGCCGGAGTTGCGGCCATATTCGGCGTCAAAGGTGTTGGTCAAAACGCGAAATTCGGCGATGGCATCCGGGGATGGCTGAATGGCGGGCAAGCCGGCAAACTGATCGTTGCCATCGCCGCCGTTGACAGTGAAATTGTTGTCGCGGCCGCGGCCGCCGTTCACGCTGACCACGCCGGCACGATCGCTGCCATACACGGTGTCCAAACCGACCTGCGACTGCACACCAGGCTGAAGCTGAAGCAACTGATAGGTGTCGCGCTGAGAGAGCGGCAATTGGCTGATCGCACGTTCGTTCACCACCGCACCCAATTGCGTGGAAGTGGTATCGACCAGGGGCGGAGCGCCAGTGACTTCCACGGTCTCGGTGGATCCGCCCAACTGCAAGGGGATATCCAGGTTTACCACCTCATTGAGGTTGACCACCAAACCCTTGCGCAGGTATTTCTTGAAGCCCTGCTGGCTGACCTCGATCTGATAGGTGCCTACCGGCACTTCCAGGAAAATATATTCGCCGCTGGCGGCGGATTCGGTGTCGCGCTGCAGCCCGTTGGCCTCATTGGTGATCTGCAATTTGGCGCCGGTGACCGAACCGCCGCTGGGATCAGTGACCGTGCCGCGAATGCGCCCGCCGGTGCTCTGCGCGCTGGTAGAAATCACAGCTGGAAAACAAACCAGAACCAGCCAACAGAGTACAATCGCGCTGGAACGAACGAGGAGATGCTGGTGACCGCCGACTTCAACCTTCATGAACTCACCCCTTACCTGAAGAATTCTGAAGCGAGGACCGATTCTTCGAGGTTGCTCCACTTGGTGAACCTTACTATAATCCAGTAAACTTAGAGAAAGCCGGGACGCGTGTCAAGCAGAAAGAATTTATCCAAAGCATCAGCAAGACAGGGAGCGGGAAGGCTGCTGCGCATCAGTGAGGTGTCGCGGCGGGTGAAGATTTCGTCGTCGGCGTTGCGCGCGTGGGAACAACTGGGACTGGTAACTCCGCAGCGGACCAAGAGCCGCTATCGTCTTTACAGCGAAGCGGATGTCCGGCTGTTGCAACGCGCGCTGTTCCTGCGCCGGGCCCGCGGATTGAATCCGGCGGCGATCGTGCATGTGCTGAAGCGGCAGGGCGCGGTGGCCCTGCCGGCGGAAGCCGCTTCGCTCCCGGGCCAGCGGTTCCGGCGGCTGCGGACGCGGCGCGGGCTGTCCCTGGCACAAGTGGCTCGCGCCACCGGGGTTTCCGTGGGCTTTCTGAGCTCGCTGGAACGCGGGCAGATGCGCTCTTCGGTGGCCACATTGCGGCGCATCGCGCGGTTCTATCGCACCAACATCCTTTCGCTGTTTGAAACGGCGGGAGAAAACCCGCGGCTGGTGCGTCCCGAGCAGCGAAAAATTCTGGAGACGAATGCCGGCGTGCGCATGGAACTGCTGGCTTGGGGAAATACGGCCATGGAACCGCATCTGTTCCGGGTGAAACCCCGGGGCGGCAGCGGCGAATCCTATACCCACGAAGGCGAGGAATTTCTCCACGTTCTTCGCGGGAACTTCGAAATCTGGTTGGGCAACAGCGAACATTATCGCCTGAAGGCGGGCGATAGCTTGTACTTTGAAAGCTCCACGCCGCATCGCTGGCGCAATCCGGGACGGGCGGAAGCGTGGCTGTTATGGGTTAATACGCCGCCCACGTTCTGATTTTTCTGAAGAATTAGTTTGGGAACAAGGAGTTCATCCAATGGGCGGCTTTGAGAGACGGCTTGGCGTTTTACTCGCTTTTGCGTTCACCGTTCCGGCCTGGGCGCAAACGCCTGACCCAGCGGATACCATCATCACGCATGGCAAGATATATACGCTCGATGCGAAGCATCCCTGGGCGCAGGCGGTGGCGATCACGGACGGCAAAATCGCCGCCGCGGGCGATGAGACAGAAATCGACAACCTGCGCGGACCGCGAACGAAAGTAATTGACGCGGCCGGCCGTTTGGTCCTTCCGGGCTTTGTCGATTGCCACATCCACTTCCTCGACGGATCGTTCAGCCTCGGCCGGGTCAATCTGGAAGGGGCGAAAGATCCCGCCGACATCCAGCAGCGCTTGCGCGAGTACAGTGCGAAGCATCCCGGAAACAATTGGATACTGGGGCGCGGCTGGAATTACGCCATGTTTGGCGCGGAAGCTTTACCGCACAAGAAATACTTGGACGAGATTTTCCCGGACCGCCCGGTCTTCCTGGAAGGCTACGATGGGCACACCTACTGGGCCAATTCCAAGGCGCTGGCTATGGCCGGAATTACCAAGGACACTCCCGATCCAGCGAATGGCGCGATTGTCCGCGATGCAAGAACGCGTGAAGCCACTGGAGCACTGAAAGAGTCGGCGCAGACGCTGGTAGCGCGAATTGTTCCCGAGCCTTCGCGTAACGAAAAACTCGCTGCGCTTCGCGCCGGAATGCGCTGGGCCAATGAACATGGACTCACGCGGGTGCACAGTGCCGGCGGTGATTTTCCGGAGCTCGCGCTTTACGATGAACTGCGCCGGCAAGGCCGGCAGACGCTGCGTTTTTACATCGCTTACTTTCTGAATCCGCCCAAGCTTCGCGCGCAAGACCTGGAGGCTATCGAAGCGGCGCAAAAGAAATATCGCGACGATTGGATGGACACCGGCGCGGTAAAGATGATGATCGACGGCGTGGTCGAATCGCACACCGCGGCGATGCTGGAACCCTACAGCGACGACCCATCGACGAAGGGCAAGCTCTTTTGGGATCCCGCCAACTACGGTACGGCGGTTACGGAACTCGATCAGCGCGGCTTGCAAGTGTTCACGCACGCCATCGGCGATTATGGAGTGCGTACCGCGCTAGACGCTTACGAGCACGCCGAAGAGACCAATCACACGCGAGATCGCCGCCCGCGCATCGAACACATCGAAACGGTTACCGCTGCGGATATTCCGCGCTTCGGCAAGCTGGGGGTGATCGCCAGCATGCAGCCGCTGCATTCGTATCCGGATGCCGACACGCTGGAGGTCTGGGCGCGCAATGCGGGGCCCGACCGAGCATCGCGGGCCTGGGCGTGGAAGAACATTGCGCAGGAGGGCGGGCAGTTGGCGTTCGGCAGCGACTGGCCGGTGGTGACGCTGAGTCCGTGGGAAGGCATACAAACAGCGGTCACCCGGCAGACCACCGAAGGCAAGCCGGAAGCGGGGTTTGTTCCGGAGCAGCGACTCACGGTGGAGGAAACGGTGCGCGGGTATACTCTGGGCGCAGCTTATGCGGGGCGCCGCGAAAAAACGGAAGGCTCCATCGAGCCCGGCAAACTGGCCGACCTGATTATCATCTCGCAGAATATTTTTGAAATTGATCCGCATCGCGTCGCGGAAACGAAGGTCTTGACCACCATGGTCGGGGGCCGGGTAGTGTATCAAGCGCCAGCAAAGTAAAAACTAAGGATCAACTATCATGACGCGACGCTTGCTGCCGTTCTGCACCGTTCTCCTGGCCGTTGCACTTGGTGCGTGCAAATCGAAAACGGAGACGCTGAGCCTGCTGGTGTGGGAAGGCTACGCCGATCCTTCCTTCGTGCAGCCGTTCGAGCAATCGCACCATTGCAAAGTCGTGGCTGCCTACATGGGATCGAGCGATGAGCTGGTGGCCAAGCTGCGCGGCGGCAGCGCTTCCAACTATGACGTCATCTCGCCTTCCAGCGACGTGGCAACTTCCATCGTACGGGCGGGCCTGGCTGCTCCGTTAGATCTTTCCAAGATTCCGTCTTACGGACAGCTGTCCGCCATGTTGCGCGATTCTCCCTTAGTTAAAGCAAATGGTCAGACCTACGGCGTGCCTTTCGTGTGGGGGCCGAATCCCTTGCTTTACGACACTACCGCCTTCGCGCAAGCGCCGGATTCCTGGAGCGTGCTGTGGGATCCGAAGTACAAAGGCAAAATTGCGCTGTGGGACGAACTCTCCAGCGTGTATATGGCCGCGCAGGTTCTTGGCTACGACAAGCCCGATCCAAAGCAACTCTATAATCTCAGCGACGCGCAACTGGAAGGGGTAAAGAAGAAATTGATCGAGCTGAAGCCGAATATCCGGAAGTATTGGTCGACCGGCGGAGAGCTCACCAACCTTTTTCAGAACCATGAAATCATCGCGGCCATGGGGTGGCCGCTGATAACCAATCAGCTGCGCCAAGTGAATTTCCCGATAGCCGAAACGATTCCAAAAGAAAACACGACGGGTTGGATCGATCATCTGATGATCACGGCTGCCAGCAGTCATAAAGAGCTGGCCCAGCAATTTCTGGAATACATGGAGCAGGCGCAGACCCAGAAGCTGGTCACCGACGTGACCCATTACACGCCCGCGAATCCGAGCACTTCCGCGCTGCTCACGGCTGAAGAGCGCAAGCGCCTGCATCTGGACGATCCCGAGGAATACATGAAGCGGATTTACTTCTGGCAGGATGTTCCGCGGCGGGCCAAGTACAACGAAATCTGGAATGAGGTCAGGAGCGCGCAGTGAGCGGCGCGGGCGCCATCTCGCCGCGAGTGGCGAAGCCAGGGGGCGCGGCGCTACTTGACGTGCGCGGGATTGCCAAGAGCTTCGGACGCGCCGAGGTGCTGAAGAGTATTTACCTGCAGATTGCGCCCGGGGAATTCCTGACCCTGCTGGGCGAGAGTGGATCCGGGAAAACCACGCTACTTCGCTTGATCGCCGGGTTCGAACAGCCGACCTCCGGCGAAATCTGGATGAACGGCGAACATCTCGACGCCCTGCCGGCAAACAAACGACAGGTCAACACGGTGTTTCAAAATTATGCGCTGTTCCCGCATTTGAATGTGCGGGAGAACGTGGCGTATGGACTGCGCGTCAAGGCTGCGCCAAAAGCGGAAATCGCCGGCCGAGTCGAAGAAGCCCTGGGCATGGTGAAAATGAGCGATTTCGCCGGGGCACGGCCGGCGACGCTTAGCGGCGGCCAGCAGCAGCGTGTGGCGCTGGCTCGCGCGCTGATCAATCGTCCGCAACTTTTGCTGCTGGACGAGCCGCTGTCCGCGCTGGACGCCAATCTGCGCAAGCGGATGCAGGGCGAATTGAAAGCGCTGCAACGGGAAATCGGCATCGCCTTCTTGTTTGTTACTCACGATCAGGACGAGGCCATGGCGCTCTCGGATCGCATTGCTCTGCTGCGTAACGGAGCGTTGGAGCAGATCGCTTCACCGCGCGAAATTTACTCGCGGCCGGCGACGGCCTATGCGGCGGAATTCATCGGACAAACCAATCTGCTGCGCGGCGAAGTCGCAAGCGGCATCGCCCGCTGCGGCACGCTGGAATGGCCCACGCTGCAAAGCAGTGGACCCGCAGTTTTCTCTTTGCGGCCGGAGGCGATCCAACTGGCGGAGACGGCGCAGCAACTGCCGGACGGCGTCCGCTTTCGGGGAAGGATTCAGCAGCAGACTTACGGCGGGGCGAGCGAACTGCTGGAAATCGATGGTGGAAGCGGACATGTCGTGCGCGCCAGAATCCCGGTTAGCGGTCCGCTTAGCGGCGAGCACGAATTCATTTTTTCGGCGGCCGATGCGGTCCGGGTGTCGGAGTCCGCCGCAACTCGAGAGCCACTTGGCGCGAATCGCGAGTCGAAATAAAATGTACTCCCGGGCGTACAAAGCGCTGGTCTCGGTTCCACCGCTGTTGTGGGTGTGCTTTTTTCTCCTGCTTCCTTATGCGTTGCTGTTCGCGCACAGTTTCTGGCAGGTTCGCGACGGCTTCGTGGTTCACCATTGGAACCTGCAAAACTATCGGACGTTGACCAGCAATCCGCTTTACGTCCAGGTTTTCCTGCGCACTGCGCGCATCGCCGCCGCCGTGACATTTTTCTCCCTGCTTCTCGGCTACCCGCTGGCGTACTACTTATCCTTTCACGCCGGGCCGCGAAAGGAGCTGCTCTATCAACTGGTGATCGTACCGCTGTGGGTCAGCTACCTGGTTCGTGGGTACGCGTGGAAAACCATTCTGGGCAGCGATGGGGTGCTGAACGGTTTTCTCCAATATCTGCACATCACCCACGAACCGGTCAGTTTCTTTCTGTACAGCCCGTTCGCCGTAGTTCTGATGCTGACGCACATCTATACGCCATTCGTATTTCTGCCGATCTACGCGGCGCTTGAGCACATTCCCCGGCCGCTGGTTGAAGCTTCGCAAGATCTGGGGGCCGGCGCCCGCGCCACATTCTTCCGTGTGATCCTGCCGCTTTCCATTCCCGGACTGCTAGCCGGAGCCACGTTTGCTTTCGTTTTGTCGCTAGGCGATTTCCTCGCGCCGCTGCTGGTTGGCGGCCCATCCGCCACGATGATCGCCAATATCGTGCAAAGCCTTTTTGGAGCCGCTTACGATTGGCCGTTGGGCGCCGCGATTTCCGTCTGCATCCTGGTGGTCACGGTGTCGCTGCTGTTGGCCACCGAGCGGATCGAGAAGCACTGGTCGTTTCGATGAGTTCCGCGAAGAAGCATCAGGGCTGGGCATTGCTCACGGTTTACGCCGTCCTGGTTTTCGGTTTCATTTACTCGCCGATCGTGGAGTTGATTGTTTACTCCTTCAATCGAGACGGTGTTGGCGGCTTTCCGCCGCGACACTTTACCGTGGACTGGTACCGGCAATTGTTCGGCGACGCGGCCATTTGGGACGCCGTCAGCAACAGCCTGGTGGTTGCCGCGGCCAGCGTGGCGTTGGCGCTGAGCCTCGGTCTGCTTGCCGCGTTGGCCCTGGACCGCGCCGCCTTTCCCGGCAAAGCGCTCTTCCGCCGCCTGGTCCTGCTTCCGCTGATTCTTCCCGGCATCATCACGGGATTGTCATTGCTGATGTTCGCGGTGTTTGCCGGAATGCAGCTGAGCCTGCTCACCGTTTTTCTGGGTCACGGCACGGCGCTTATTTCCGTAGCCACCACCGAGATATTCGCCGGACTGCAAAAGCTGGATCGGGCGCAAGAAGAAGCCTCGCTCGATCTGGGGGCCACGCCATGGCAAACATTCTGGCGAGTTACGCTTCCCAATCTCAAGCTATCGCTCATTGCCGCGGGGCTGCTGATTTTCACTCTTTCGATGGACGAGATTGCGGTGACCTTCTTCCTGATCGGGCGCGACAATACCTTGCCGCTGGAAATCTGGGGACGCTTGCGCCGCGGGATCACTCCCGAAATCAACGCTATCGCCACACTTATTTTCGCCGCATCGGTTGCACTGATCGTCGCCTGGTACCGGCTGCGAGCCAGAACTTTGGGCACGCCAGCGCAAGAGCTGCTCGAACGCCCCTAGGAGAGTGCATGTCGCAAACCCGCCGTGATTTCATCAAGTTCGTGGTGGCCGGGTCGGTCACCGCCGGCTGCCCGATCGACTCCACACTAGTGGTGGCCGCGCCCCAGGGTTCTCCGCCGCCGCGGATCGACGGCGAACATAACGAGATCTGCCACCAACTGCGCGACGGCCACATTTTCGGTGGCCCCGCGCCCACGCGTGAAGTGGCCATCATCCTTATCGGCGGGGGAGTTGCCGGGCTTTCGGCGGCGTATTTCCTGCGCGGGCAGGATTTCCTGCTGCTGGAAAAGGAAGACCACTTCGGAGGCAATGCTTTCCAGGAAGAATTTGAAGGCCAGCCCTTCGCCACTGGATCGGCGTTCGCCTACCGCAACGATTACGGCGATCAACTATCGGCTGAGCTCGGTTTGAAACTGCTGCCGGTAAACAATCCTGATCCAACCATCATCAAGCAGACGTTTGTTGCGGACACCTGGAAATCGGGCATCGATCACTTGCCCTATACGAAAGACGTACGCGAAAGCTTCCGCAAGTTTCGCGACGATGTGATGAAAATCAAAATACGCGAGCGCATGGCCGAACTGGATTCCGAGGCATTCACCAAATACACTGCGGGCTACGCACCCGAAATCCAGCAATGGTGGGACGGCTACGGCCCGTCCAACTGGGGCGCCACCACGCAAGACACTTCCGCGTTCATCGGGATCGCGAGCATGCAGGACATGGCCTCCGGCGGCGAGGACCAGCGCGTGATTCTGCCCGGGGGACTGGGGTGCATCACCCACAAACTGGTGGAGGTCCTTGCACCGCAATACAGAGAGCGGCTACTGGGCAACACCGCTGTCGTCGCCGTAGTTCCCGAGAAAGAGAAAGTCCGCGTCACCTACTACCGCGACGGCAAGCTCACGACCGTTGCCGCGAAAGCGGTAATTTGTTGCGCGCCGAAACTGATCGCTTCGCGCCTCCTTTCCAACTTGCCGGCGGAACAAAAGAGCGCCATGCGACGCACGCGCTACGCACCGTATCCAGTGGTCAACGTGATCTTCGACAAGCCGGTTTACAGTCGCGGCTACGACACCTGGTGCCCCGGAGTCGCCTTCACCGATTTCATCGTGGCGGACTGGACCGTGCGCAACATCCCCGGGTATCGCCAGAAGCACAACATTCTGACGTTCTACACGCCGCTTCGCGAAAATCAGCGCTTCTCTCTGCTGGACGAAAAAAATTGCAAAGCTCTCGCCGCCCGTGTCCTCGCCGATTTCCAGAAACTGCTTCCGGAATTCGCCGCCAATCCCCTCGAAGTGCGCCTCTATCGCCGCGGCCATCCTATGTTCATGGCGGTTCCCGGACAATTCACCAGGAATCGCGTCGTGGCCGCGCAACCTATGGATCGCGTCTTCTTCGGTAATGCCGATTCCGGTGGGCCGGAATCGCTTACCAGCGAGTCCATCCGGCTCTCCAAAGCGGCCGCGGAATGGTCAGCCCAAGTCCTATCCGGCAATCCGAAGGCGAAAGCCGTGGCACAAAAGGCCTTGGCATCCGTATCCGAGTAAAGCCGTTCACGCGGTGTGGCTGACAAATTTCAGAGCCCGACTTCGAATTTGTGTGAAAAAAATATTTGGGCGAGAACTATTCGTAGCGCAGGGCTTCAACGGGATCGAGTTTCGCGGCCTTCATGGCCGGCCACACGCCGAAGATGAGGCCCACGCTCACGCTGACCACCACGCCGGCCGTCGCAGCCCACAGCGGCACGGCGCCGCGCCACTGCAACGTCAAACGGATCAGCAGCACCAGCCCGTTGACCAGCACCAGCGCGATCACGCCGCCGGAAGCAGTCAACGTCATGGCTTCGAGCAGGAACTGCCAGGTAATGTCGCTGCGGCGCGCGCCAATGGCCTTGCGCACGCCGATTTCACGGGTGCGCTCGGTGACGCTGACCAGCATGATGTTCATCACGCCCACGCCGCCGATCAGCAATCCGATGCCGCTGAGCACGATGGTCGCGACATACACCATCAGCATGATGTTGTGAAACTCCTCGACTTCCTGAGCGGCAGTGCGAATCGAGAAATTATCCTTGCCGTTGTACGGCACGTTGCGGCGGCGGCGCAGCACTTCGGTAGCCTGGTCAACGGCCTGATCGAGCATGCCGGGGTAGGCCTGTACGCGCATATTGATTTCGTCCGCGGAGGGATAAGTTTTTTTGAAAGTATTGAAGGGAATGAGCACGCGGCGATCCTCGTCGCCCATCCCAAAGCCGCCTTTGGGTTTCTCGACCACGCCGATCACTCGAAAGTCCGCACCGTCGATCATCACGTCTTTGCCTACCGCGTCGCCGGAGGGGAACAGCACCGGCGCAACGTTTTCACCCAGCATCACGACTTTCTCGCGGTGCAAGTCGTCGCCCTCGCTGATGAAGCGCCCGGCGATGGTGGAAGCGTTAGCATAGACTTGGCCGAAATTGGCTTGCACGCCGCGAAAATCCACGGCGCTGACCTCGCCGGCCTTGGTGCGCACGGTATGCTGCTGCATCCATCCGGTCTGCAAGAAGGTGGTCACGTTCTTCAACGCCGGGCAGCCGGCCATGAGCGCCTGCGAGTCTTCCAGAGTCAGCGGTTTGCGCTGCCGCTCTTCGAGCGGGACATTGCCACCATGAAAACCCTGATCCCACTTGGAGATAAAAGCAGTATCGGCGCCGAATTGCTTGATGTTGTCCTGGATGGTTTCATCGAAGCCGGTAATCAGGGCGGCGACCAGCATGATGACGCTGACACCCAGCACCACGCCGAAAACCGTGAGCCCGCTGCGCATCTTGTGGGTGCGCAACGTGTCCATCGCTTGTTTGAGATTTTCGCCGTATGCCTGCGCCATTTGGTTTTTCTCGCCGGTGCGGATTTCAGGTTTCGGCCCGCAATGCCTCGATGGGATCCAGTTTAGCCGCGCGCGTAGCCGGATAAATGCCGAAGAACAGGCCGACCGCGGTGGACACGCATAGCGAAATAATTACGGCGCTTAGGGGCATACGCACCGGGATGGAGGTCGTCGCGCCCACCAACTGCACAACAGTGTAGGCCAATAGAACGCCAATGATTCCGCCGGTTGCAGCCAACACCGCGGACTCCATCATGAATTGCAGCAAAATATGTTTTTTGCGCGCCCCCAGGGAACGGCGGATGCCAATTTCCCGGGTGCGCTCGGTTACGCTGGCCAGCATGATGTTCATGATCACGATGCCACCGACCACCAGGAACACGCTGACCAGGCTGACGGCCACGGTGGCCAACGTGCCGGTCAGGTCGTGCCAAAGCTTCATGATCGAATCCGACCCCAGAATGGCGAAATTGTCGGGAGCGTCATAGGGCAAGTGGCGCCAGGCGCGCATCAGCATGCGCGCTTCGTCCTCGCAGGCGCTCATCATTTCCGCGCTGCCGGCTTGCACGAAAATTCCTATCCAATCGCGGGGACGATGCAGCTGCTTTTCAAAGGTGTGCAGCGGGATGATCATGAAATTGTCCTGCGACTGCCCGAACGCGGTGCCGATACGCTCCGCGACGCCGATCACCTGATATTCGTGAGTTTCCGCCCGCACCGTTTTGCCCACCGGATCGACATTGGCAAACAACCGGTCGGCCACGTCGGCGCCAATGAATACCACCTCTCCGCGATGATCGTCGTCGGTCTGGTTGATAAAGCGGCCCTGCGAAACGTTGATGTTGCGCACCTCGGCGTAATTGGGCGAAACACCCATGACGTCGGTGTTCTCCAGCCGCTGATTTCCGGAGCGCACTTCAATGTTGTGGTCGTCCAGCGCGGCAACCGCGCGGGCCGTTTTCATGCTTTCGCGCATGCGTTCGTAGTCTTCCATGGTCACGAGCGGGCGCTTCTGCGCTTTGACCCAAGCATCCTGACTGGTGATGATGCCGAAGCGGTCTACGATGAAAACATTGGCGCCCAGATTGGCGATGCGGTCGGCGACATAAAAGTTCATCCCGGAAACGACGCTCATTACGACCACTAAGGTAGCCACCGCCAGGATCACCCCGAGCAGGGTAAGGAAACTGCGCAACTTATGCGCCCGCAAGGCGTCCAAGGCCAGACGCATGGTTTCGAGCGCGGTTACCGCACTGACCTTAAAGCCGGTAAGGGCAATCCGGGTCTCGCCAGCAGCAGAATTCATCCGCGGTAACCTGCTCAAACCTTCCAGTGGAGCTATATCCAACGGAGTCCTCGCTCGCTTTGCACTACGCTGGTCCTAGTCGTAATACGAGTTAAGGAGCAGATAGGTTTCCGTACCGCCCGTTTAGACGCGGAAATAGCCGCTTGGCTTTGCCCGGGAAGGCACAATCTTGCCGGACAGCGCGTAGCGGTGCCTTGGAAAGAGTGCCGCTGGGCCGGCAGGGATCGGCTATCTCATTGTATTGATTGCCGTTAAGGTAAGGTAAAGTCCGATGTCCCCACAGCCGTCGCCATTTCCCCTATGGGCACGGAGGCTGGCATCCGAATCGCGTACTTCACAAAAATCGCAGCATACTGGGGCTAGGGTTTCGAGCAAAGACCGGTGCAACAATCGGCGGGAGTCTCGAATCCAATACAAAGGTCGACGGAGCCTCACGCTATTTCCCTGACGATGCGTTCACCCCTAGTCATCCTTGTTTTGCTGCTGGCGATAGGCGCCGCACCTTCATTGGCTCAAGATGCCTCGACCGTGCTGCGCAGCGAAGTGGATGACCAGCGCGAGCTGCTGGAACGGGTGATCGCCAATCAAAAAAGAAACGACCTGGCCCAGTTCAGCTATGAGCGCCTGGAACGCCTGGAAAGCCGAAAAGGCCCGGGAGGAACGCAGCCTCCCGAGATCAAGACGAGCCGCGCTGTACCGGCCGGAACCGGGGTGGATCGCATCCCCGTAGGGCCGGACGGAAAGCCGGTGGACGCGGCGAGCTATCGAGCGGAACTGGAAAAACTGGAGCGCGCGCTTTCCTGGGCCGCGGAGGATGGCCGGGCGCAACGAGAAGCCTACGAAAAAATTGCAAAGAAGCAAAAAGAGCGTGCGGACTTGATCGACGCGACCCGCTCGGCTTTTATTTATACCTTTATGGACCGCGAGCCGCGCGGCGATCGCATGCTTTCCAAGTACCGCATGGTGCCGAACCCCGCATACAGGGCGACTTCCCGAACGACGTCGATCTTTTCCAAGGTGCGCGGCTATTTGTGGATCGACGACGACGCGGCACAAATGGCCAAGGCGGAAATCGAAGTCACCGACGACATTTCGATTGGCGGCTTCCTGGCGAAAATCTACAAAGGCAGCCACCTGGTGCAGGAACGCTATGAGGTAGTACCCGGCTTGTGGTTCGCGACTTATTCCCAATATGACTTCGACGGACGCCGGCTGTTCGTGAGTTTCGGAATTCATGAGAAGACTTTCTATTCCCAGTACCGCCGCATCGGGCCGCCCAAAGAAGCGCTGCAAGCCATCCGTGCCGAGTTGGGCAAATCAACCTCGGCCAAGGCAGATCCCTGATACGCTGGCGTTATGAACCGCCCGGTTATGCTGCCCCGGGCAGTTACGCTAGCCATCTCGCGGAAAGCTCGCCTTCCACGCAACTGTCAAATGGACAACGATTTTTGCCCGCAGTAACATTTCCACTTGCAGACCTATGGGTAAGACATTTCAGTTCCTGCCTTCATTTTCTGGCTTCGCGCTTGCAAGTGTGGTTTTGTTTGTGAGTTGCGCATGTGTCGCCTCGAATGGCGCCACCGGAGGCGTGACCGATCTGGAGGGGAAGCCGGTTGATCCTTTTCACGCGGCGCCGGGAAAAGCGGTGGTGCTGATATTTGTTCGGACGGATTGTCCCATCTCAAATCGCTACGCTCCCGCGATTCAGCAGCTCAGCGCCCGGCACGCACGCGACGCGGCCTTCTTTCTGGTTTATCCGGGCAAGAACGAGAAGCCCGATGCGATTCGCAAGCACGATCGAGAGTACGGCTATAGATTCTCCGCTCTTCGCGATCCGCAGCATATTCTGGTGAAGCGGAGCCAGGCGGAGATCACTCCGGAAGCCGCCGTTTTTGATGCCCGGCAGCGACTGGTCTATCACGGCCGAATCGACAATCTGTACGAGGATTTTGGTCACGCGCGAAAGACCGCGACCACCCACGAACTTGCCGACGCTATTGAAGCCGCGGTGGCAGGCAAGATCCTCGGCGGAAAAGCCACCCCCGCGGTGGGTTGCTATATTTCGGATCTTGAATGACCCTGGTGTCCCGAAGATGGTTTGGAATGTTGTCGCCGTTGGCGTCCATTGCATTCGTGGCGCTGGCGATCCGCGGAGCAACGCCGGCTCCGCAGAAACCGGGGATGCCGGGCGATCCCCCGGCGCAGGTCACCTTTAACCGCGATATCGCCCCTATTCTCTATCGTGCTTGCGCGCGGTGTCACCATCCCGGTGAGGCTGGCCCATTTCCTTTGCTGAGCTACGCGGACGCCAAATCGCACGGGCGGCAGATCGCCGCGGTTACCAAGGAACGCATTATGCCGCCTTGGCTGCCTGAACCCGGCGCCTTGCAATTTGCCGATGAGTTGCGGCTCTCCGAGGACGAAATCGCGCGAATTCAGACCTGGGTGCAACAAGGAGCCGCGGAGGGAGAACGCGCGGACCTGCCTGCGGTCCCCCACTTTGCAGAGGGATGGCAACTCGGCAAGCCGGACGTCGTGGTAAAGGCTGCGAAACCCTACACGCTCCCCGCGAGCGGCGCGGACAATTACTGGAACTTTGTCTTTCGCGCGCCGGTCGATCGCACACGTTGGTTGAAAGCGATGGAAATCCGGCCAGGCGACAAACGGCTGGTGCATCACGCAAATGTCTTGGTTGACCGTCAGGAGACCGGACGTCTTCAGGAGGCCGAGCCGGGCGCGGGATTTGGCGGAATGGAGCTGACCATCGAGTCGGAAGTGTTTGACCCGGACAGCCATTTCTTGTTTTGGAAGCCCGGCTCGGTCCCCTATGTGGAACCCGATGGAATGGCTCTGCGCCTGGATAAGGACACCGACTTAATTTTGAATACGCATCTGCAGCCTTCCGGAAAACCGGAGACGATCCAGCCTACACTCGGTCTGTATTTCACGGACAAACCCGCCACCATGCATCCCATCCTGCTGCAACTGGAAAACGACCGTATGCTGGATATCCCGCCGGGCGAACAACATTTTGTGGTGACCGACGAATTTACTTTACCGGTGGACGTAGATGCCCTGGCGATCTATCCGCACGCTCACTATCTCGGAAAGGATTTGCAAGCCATCGCCAAGTTTCGGGATGGGCGCTCGGAAACCCTGATTCACATTCCGGATTGGAACCTGAATTGGCAAGCGGTGTATCGCTATGCGCAGCCAGTGCACCTGCCCAAGGGCACCACGATTGCCATGAAGTTTGTGTACGACAATTCCGCGGACAATGTCCGTAACCCGAATGACCCGCCGCAAAGGGTGGTGGCGGGGAACCGCGCGGTGGACGAGATGGCGCACCTTTGGCTGCAGGTTCTGCCGGAAGAATCCGCGCAGTCAAAATATGATCCGCGAGCGGAAATTCTGGAAGCCATGGCCAGGCACAATCTGCAAAAGAACCCTGACGACTTCGAGGCCCACTATAATTTGGCGGCTTTGCTTATGCGGCGCGGCGACGTCACCCAGGCGATTACGCATTTTGCCGAGGCCAACCGCATTCGCCCCAACGAGCCCACGGCGAACAATGCCTATGGCGCTGCGCTACTGGGAATGGGCCGCACCGAGGAATCCATCCCCCACCTCACCGCGGCCCTCAATGCGCGTCCGAACTATTTCGACGCGCGCTATAATCTCGGCAACGCGCTTGCCTCCCTCGGCGATTTTCGCGGCGCGCTGGCGCAATTTCAGGCCGCAGTGCGCATCAAACCCGAAGACGCCAACGCCGAGGCCAACTTAGGCAGCGCCTACGCCGAAATCGGCGACGTCAAACAAGCCAGATTGCACTACCAGCGCGCGCTGCAACTCAACCCCAACCACGAATTAGCCAAGGAAAACCTGCAAGAACTCAACCACCAACCCAATATTCCGAAGTAGCGGCGGTCCTTACCAAAATGGGCCTGAAAACGGAAACTATTCGAGCTTTCGTAGTATTCGGCACTGCTGGGCGAAAGCTTCTTTCAATTCTTGAGTGGCCCGAAAATTGGTCTGCTCGATTAGTTGCTGAAAAGCCAGCTCGGGCTCAATTAACTGATGCTTGCCGCCGGCCAGCAATACTCCCAGAGTTCCCATAGTGGAAATTCCCCGGCGTCTAGCCTCCCGGCGACCTAGCCGTTCATCGATCAAAAGCAAGTTCGCGCGTTGTTGCTCAGCTAACTGAATCGCGTCTCTTTCACCCCGATCCAACGCCGCCAGGCTAGTGTCTTCGGGAAAACTCACTCTGCGCACATCAACCCACGATGGAATACGCACCAACCAAGCTGCCACCGAAGCGGGAGCCGAAGGATGGGCAAGTTCGTGCAAAACGCTGATCGGAATCAAGACACTTCGGTGCAAATCGCGAATCAAGGTGTCGCATTTTATTTGGACGAGATAATTCAGCGGAGACGCATCGGCCACGACAATCATGGCAATCGATCGTGGCTATCCCCGCAAATTGCGCAAGGTTCTAACATCGTCGGCAAGGTCTTCGGGGCCGTAGGAATGATCTAATATATCATTCGATTTAAGGAAAGCCTCGAATTGAAACCTCGATGTAAATCCAAGAAGAGTACCGGCCTCATGATCGCTGAATTTACCACTTCTGTAACCCGCAATTGCTAAAGCTTCCAATGCCTCACGACCGGGATCGGGACGTCGTGTCAAATCATTAGGGAGGTGGACGGTGATCTCCATAGCGAAGCCTCTCGACTTAGACTAGCACGGATGCGACCGCCGAACGGGTAATTGCTTATTTCTGCGCGGCGATGGTCGTCCAGGGATACGCTTTCATGTCGCGAAGCTGCGGCTTCTCCCAAGACTGCTCGGGGTGCTGCTGCAGATGCTTGGCGGCGAGGAAGTCCATGCCGCACGCGTGACCGGCGGCGGCTGTGAATTCCATTTTTGCGGCCATCTGAGTATCGGTAGCTTTGTTTTGCACCGCGCCAGCAGTGCCGAATGGGTTCTGCCAACTCCCCATGCCACGCGGCGAAAGATCGACGTGTCCACACAGGGTGCGCTCGCTCGGTTCGGTCTTTCCGCTGAAGGCATCCACGTGATCGGCGAGGAACTGCTGGGCAAGTTTCACATCGATCTTGCCCTTGTTTTCCGCCATCAACTGCTCCCAGCGGCGCCGCCGCGCATTGGCGCTGACTCCCGCGTCCGCCACCGGGAAATTCGTTTCTTCCGCTGTCAATTTCGGATTGATGGGGAAATTGGAGCCGACGAAGTACCCATCCGTCTTACGATCCAGCGTGACGTTCTTCAGTCCTAGCTCCAGGCTGGCGATTTCGCCCTTTTTGGTGTCGGCGATCAGCCAATCATTGGCATAACCACCGTTATTGCCCTCTTTGAAGATCCGTGTTACATCGTCGATCGACGCGGAATACTGCATCGCCTTCCGCGCGCGCACAAACTCCGGCACGCCATTATTATCGAAGCCGTGAAAACCGGTGATGATCGTTTCCGTGATAACCATGCCTGCCGAGTTCAATCCAAAGTCGTCCCCGCTGTGAATCAGCCCCGGCAAACCATCCATCACCAGGTGATAGCCCCGCGCTGGAGCGATATCGAACGCCATGGTCCACCGCGCGCCGTCCAGGTAGCTGGTCCAATTATTGTGCGCAATGACCGCGCGTCCGTCTTTCGTGTAACTGCCAATGGCCACAAAGGCGCTGCAATGATCTCCGGCAGTCACGGTCGGCAGCGACGCGATTTTGTGCGCTCGGTCGTACTGATCGACGTAGTAGCTCCACTCCATTGCCGCGTTCATCGTGACGATGTCCCAGAGGTCCAGCTTTCCGCCTTGCGCGTTCACACCCTCGACGATTCCCTGCATCTCTTCGCGATACTCCTGCTCCACATGGGGCCACAAAATATTCTGGGATGCCTCACGAAAGAATTTCCAGTCCTTGCCGTTTTCGTGCGTCAGCAGCAGAGCATACACGTTATAAAGGTCCTGAATTTCAGCAGCCAGCAAATACCCGTGCTGATAGCCGATCTGCGCTGGGGTTCCTTCCAGGTGCACGAACGTCCAGCCATTCACCGCTGGGCGGCGGAAAGCGCCCTTGAGCCGCTCGTCGGTTTTTGGCGTCATTGACCCGGCAACCGCCGCAAAAACGATTACGCTGCATACCATTGCGACAGCAATACCTCGCCGCATGCTTTGCTCCCTCTTGTGCCGGCGCGGGTACAGGCCCGCGGCAAATGCCGCACAGAAATTATCTCGCCCCGCCGCCGCTGTCAACGCACCGCGTGGGGTGGCGCATGGGAACGCTGGCGAATTCCTCCGGGGACGGCCGCGCGAAAAATCGCCGCGTGCAATTGGTTAAAGAGTAGGCGCGACTTTTTCGCACGCCGTGGCGAGTTTTTCGATTGAAGGAAAAGACTCCGGCACCGTGAAGGTTCGTTCCGGGACATCTTTCCCGGTTTGCAGCGCTTCTGCCATCATGGATACCGCTTGTCCCGCATTGGTCGGAACCAAGACGGTCGCCGTCAATAGGCCGGTGCGCACCCAGGCCAGTCCGGTTTTTGACAGTCCATCGACGCCGGTGCAGGGAGTTCGCAGCCACCTTTCCCGATCGATCAGGTTGGACACGCCCTCGAATGCTTTTCGGGCCCCGATGGCCATCAGATCATTTTGCGCGCTCACCACATCGATCCGAATTTTGTTTGAGGTATTCAAACGCAGCCAGGATTCCACCGCGCGTTGTGCGCTTTCTTCGGTCCAGCGCCCGCGCAGCGAGATGACTTGGATATTGTGTGCCAGGGTCAGCTGCATGCCTGCGGTGCGATCGCGCGCCGCCGAAGTCTCGGTAGGGCCCTGGATGTATAGCACCGTTCCGCCCTTGGGCAACAGCGCCGTGAATTGCCGTCCCTGAATCCGCCCGATCTCTTGGTGATCGGAGGTAACGGTAAAGACCGGAACCTGCGCCGTCTTCCGCAATTGCGGAAGGTAATCGGCCTCGCGGTTCAGCGCTCCCCAAGCGATCTTGGCGCTTACCGCGGCCTGCGCCACCTGCGGAAAGGCCGTGCCCCCGACCGGCTCAAATAAGATTGCCTGCGGGCGCTCCGAAGCGTCCGCCTGAATGGTTTTCAGCAGTTGCGTGCTCTGCGTAATCGCGTCGTTATCCGCATATAAAATCTGCAGATCTACGCCCAACTTTTGCGCCGCCGCTTGTGCCGAGGCCGCCTGCTCCACCTGGTAATCGTTGTCTTTCGTGATCAGAGAGACGATGAAGCGCAGCTTGGCCATGCGCGCCTTTCCTCGTGAAGTATTCTATTGCTCGCTTAGCAGATTATCGGAGTCACCGTCTGGTGCCGCAAATCCTTTGAACTCCTGTGCTATTTCGTAAACGTTCAGGCATGCCGTGGCCGATCCAATCAAACCGCGAACGACCGAACATTTTAATCCGCGGAATGCAACCTACCATCTTGCCCGCGGGTCTCCCACTCAATGCGCACCAGCCAATCAAAGTGCATGCCTTCCGTCTTTAGCCAGCCTTCCAGCAACTCTCGAGATTCCGCGCGAAACTCCACAAACATTTTTCCCTCCAGCATATTCACCAGCACGCGTTCCGCATGCGCGGTGCCGCCATTTTGCATACGTTGCACAAGGCTCTCCGCTCCTTGCCGCGTCAAGCAAGCCAGCGTGTGCTGCGTAAGATAACGAGGCATGATCTCTCCCAAAGTGAAGTCGAATCTCAAGTATTCCATATTGAGTCCCGGTCCGCACGTCACCGGCACTTCCGACGCTGGACCGGTGTCTAATTTGCGTTGACTCATTTTTTTTGCGGAGCAATACAACACCGCACGGATGTGTCGCATCCAGATTAACAAGGCAGTTATTTCGACAGGGGTGGTGGCCAATGACCAAAATTGTGCTCGCACTCTACGTGTACCTCCTCGGTTCCAATTTCAGCGCAGCTCAAACCAATCCCGCAAGAATCGCGCCGCAATCGGATCCCGTTACTAAACAGGCCGGCGCAGATAATGCCGAACGCGCCGCGAGCCTGCCCGTTCGCCGCGTCGTCCTCTACAAAAACGGTGTCGGCTATTTCGAGCATCTCGGCCGCGTCCACGGCAGCCAAAAAGTTCACGTTGACTTCACCAGCGCTCAGCTCAACGATGTCCTCAAGTCCCTAACCGTCCTGGACCTCTCCGGCGGCCGGATAACCGGCGTCGATTACAATTCCGAAGCGCCGCTGGCCCGCCGCCTAGCCACGCTCCGTCTTGCCCTCGGAGAAAAACCCAGCATGGCCGATTTTCTCGCCGCCCTGCGTGGCGCGCGCGTGGAAGTCCGCGGCCCGGCGGGTCCGCCGCTCGCCGGAAAATTGCTGAGTGTCGAACGCAAAACGCGCAACTCCGCCAGTTGGACGGTGGAAACCGACGAGATCTCCCTGATCACCGACGCCGGCGACGTGCGCAGCATCGACCTCACTCCCGCCACCGGTGTACGTATCGCCGAACATGACCTGCAATCCGAGGTCGGAAAATATCTTGACCTGATTGCCTCCGCACGCGACCAGGACGTCCGCCGCATGACCCTCTCGACCACCGGCAGCGGCGAACGCAATCTCTATGTCAGTTACATCAGCGAAGTTCCCATCTGGAAGACTACCTATCGCATCGTGCTTCCCACCAAGCCGGAAAAAAAACCGCTGCTGCAGGGCTGGGCCATTGTGGACAACACGGTTGGCGAAGATTGGAACGATGTCGAACTCTCGCTGGTCGCCGGAGCACCGCATTCTTTCATTCAACAACTTTCGGAGCCCTCCTACGGGCGCCGTCCGGTCGTGGCCTTGCCGGAAAGCGTACAGCTTTCGCCCCAAACTCACGCCGCGACATTAATCGTAGGTAATGGCAGCCTGAGCGGAACTGTAACTGATCCCAGCGGCGGATTGGTCGCGGGAGTTACCGTCCGGCTCGTCGGGCCGGATGGCGCGGTCGTCGCCCAAACCTCCACCGACAGCAGGGGACAGTATTCCTTCTCTTCCCAGCTGCCCGGCAACTACCGAATCGAAATGGAACGGACGGGCTTTCGCAAGACGATTGTCAGCAACTTGAACCTTATTCCCGGCACCAATCAGATCAATGGGCAACTCCAGCCGGGCTCAACTGCTCAAACGGTTGAAGTTACCGCGGATGCTGCGTCATTGAATACGTCCTATTCCGTTAGTTCGCAAAATGGCGGAAAACTGCCGGTCGCAAATCGGTCTCGAGTCAACTTTGGATCATTAGGAGGCGTGTCGGGCGGGGTGGTGGGCGGAGTTATTGGAGGAATTGGCGGCCCACCACCCCCACCCGTAAGTCTGGAATCAGCGCGCGCAATGGCCGAAGCGGCTGCCAATGGACAGGGTTTGGGCGACCTTTTCGAGTACAAGCTCAAGGACCGCGTGACACTTAAGAAAAACCAGTCGGCGCTGGTCCCCATTGTTCAGACCGAAGTAGTTGCCGAACCCGTGTCGCTTTGGAGCGGGACGGCCGGTTCTGGACGCCCGTTGCGCTGCTTGTGGCTGAAAAATACGAGCTCGCTCACCCTTGACGGCGGCAGTTTCACCGTCCTCGAAAACGAAGTATTTGCTGGCGAGGGCATCACCGATGCCATCAAGCCCGGCGAGCGCCGCCTGGTCTCGTACGCCACCGATCTCGGCCTGCTGGTACAAGCGGAAGCCAACGACCGGCCCCAGCATGTTACACGCGTCAAAATCTCCAAAGGCGTGCTCACGCAAATCAGCGAGCTTCAGCAGCGCACTCTCTACACCGCACGCAATGAAGATGAGGCCGCGCGCCAACTCGTCGTCGAACATCCCGCACGCTATTCGTGGAACTTGGTGAAAGGCTCCAGGCAGCCGGAAGAACAAGCGCCCGGTGTTTACCGCTTCCGCTTGGATGTGCCCGCAAAGGCTACTGCTGCGCTGCCTGTGGAAGAAGCTCACATTCAGCAAACCACCTACCAGTTAGCAGAATTGAATGACGACCAGATCGAGCTGTTCGTGCGGCAGCAAACCATTACTCCCGAAATGCAGGAGGCGCTGTCAAAAATCACCGCGCAGAAAGCACTGGTGGCTAAGCTCGAAGAAGAAATGGAAAATCGCCAAAAGGATATCGAGCGCATCGTCGATGATCAGGGCCGTTTGCGCGAAAATATGAAAGCTTTGCGAGGCAGCGCTGAAGAAAAAGCTTTGCTGCAACGCTACACAAAGCAACTCGACGAGCAGGAAACGCTTCTGGACGCTTTACGCAAAAAAATCCGGGAAACGGAGGCGCAGCGCGACCAAGCCAACGATGCTCTTGGGAAAATGATAGACGACCTGCAACTCGAAGCCACATTCTGAAGAGTCGCAGCAGTTCAGGGAACGCAAGCAGGGTGTAAGCAACTGAAGCGACAAGCGGGCTGCCGGTAGCGCGCTACAGCAAATTCTTCTTGCGATACAACGCAAATCCCCGGCTGGTCAATTTGGCCATCTCCCGGAATAGCCCCGCATCTGGTCCCGAAAAATTGAAGCAGCTCTTCCCTTGCCTGCGCTTCTCGAGCTCTGCCGAAATCCCCTTCGCCAGGGAAGGCTCCCAATACAGCGGCATCAGGTGGAAACTGACGTACGCGCGCCCCCGGATTACCGCCCCGAAAAACAGCGGCTTCCCCTGGTAACTCGGCGATCGTGTTTCCAGATAATACTTTTCCCGCGTATCCGCGTTAACGCGCAGGACCTTCTCATATTTCGCGAAGATCATCTTCAATCCATAAAACGCCTTCGCAAAATCATTCGCGCGATCCGGCACGGCATCCGCGCCGCCGGTACGTTTCTTCCTCGGCATCGTTCTCTCCCGAAAAGTCACTGCTTTGCCGGGAGTATACTGGCCGGTCCAACGGAGGAGAAGCCCCGTAACTTCGCAAACACGTAGCGAAGCCCGTGGCCGCGGGGCCAGCCGGGCATTGCAAATGCTGTTACGATGACTTGAGTCGCCTTGGAGCCCCCACATTCCGTGTACTGGTTGGATCCGCATTCAGGCACAGCCCATGAAAGTCGATTGCTCGCAAATTCGCCTCGCCGCTACCGACCTTAGCAATCACTTGGCTTGCCGCCACGTCACCTCCCTGGACCTTAGCGTCCTGCGCGGGCTGCGCCGTGCGCCAGATTGGCGATCGCCCGATCTCAAGATTATTCAAGAGCTGGGCTTGCGTCATGAGGCCGCCTATCTGCAGTCCCTTCGCGATGCAGGCCATTCGTTCGTGGATCTGCGCGATCGGAACGAGCGAGAGGCAATCGCCGAGACTCTCTCCTGCATGCGTCGCGGCGTGGACGTCATCGCGCAAGGTAGCCTTGCCTCCGGCCGCTGGTTTGGTCATCCCGATGTCCTGCGCAAGACCGCCACGCCCAGCTGCTTGGGCGACTGGTCCTACGAGGTTTACGACTGCAAACTGGCACGCGACACCAAAGCAGCAACCATCCTTCAAGTGGCCTTCTATTCCGCTCTGGTGCAGGAGCTTCAGGGGGCCATGCCCGAATTCATGTATGTCGTTCCCGCCGGGAAGAATTTTCAGGCCGAGCCCTATCGCTTCGCGGAATATTCCGCTTACTATCGCTACGTTAAGGCGCGCCTCGAAAAAGTTTGCGACGACTCCAATCGCGACGGCACCGCTGGTAACGGCACCTACCCCGAGCCCTGTCCCCATTGCGACGTATGCCGCTGGTTCCGCGAATGCGATTCCCAGCGCCGCGCCGACGATCATCTGTCGCTGGTCGCCGGCATCCGCCGGCAGCAGCAAAAACAGTTGCAAGAATGGGACACGGAGACGATGGCAAAACTGGCGGTCTTGCCGGTTCCGCTGCAGCAACGGCCGCTGCATGGCTCGCGAGAGGCAATCGAACGCGTGCGCGAACAGGCACGGGTGCAAGTGACCGGGCGTTCTGAACAGAGACTAGTGCACGAGCCTCTTTTGCCGGTAGCCGAGGGTATTGGCCTTTGCAGATTGCCGGAACCTTCCGCAAGCGACATGTTTGTGGATCTGGAAGGTGATCCGTTCGCCGGCGAAACTGGAATGCAATACCTGTTCGGGTTTGCCTTCAGGAAAGCCGATGGCGAGCTGGGTTACGAAAAGCGCTGGGCGTTAGACCGTAAGGCGGAGAAGAAAGGCTTCGAGTGGTTGGTGGACGAAATCATGCGCCGGAGAGAAGCCGATCCGCACATGCACGTGTATCACTTCGGTGCCTACGAGCCGGGAACCCTGAAGCGGCTGATGGGAATCTACGCGACCCGCGAAGATCAGATCGACCGGCTGCTGCGCGCGGGAACACTGGTGGATTTGCACCAGGCGTTCAAGCAAAGCACGCTCGCCAGCGTGGAAGAGTATTCCTTGAAGAAGATCGAGGCATTCTACGCGTTCGAGCGCCAGACCCCGCTGGACGCGTCGCGCGCTGCGATGCGCTATATCGAGCACCGTCTGGAGCTGGGCTGGGATGACGAAGAACTGCCCGAGTCCATGCGCGAAGCGATGGAGGGCTACAACTGCGAGGACTGCTTCTCCACCGCTGGGCTCCGCGATTGGCTGGAGCGCGAGCGCCAGCGGCTGGTGGAATCCGGAACCCCCGTGCCGCGCCCTCCAGAGAAGAGCGGCGATCCCTCCGAGAAGCTGCAAAACAAATTGGACCGTACAGCCGCGTTGACGCGGATGCTGTGCGACCGGATTCCAATCGATCTCGCCGCCCGTTCCGACGAGCAGGGCGGTCAATGGCTTTTGGCTCAACTCCTGAGCTGGCATCGCCGCGAGGATAAGCAAGCATGGCAAGAGGGCTATCGGCTCGCGGAAATGGCTGACGAAGATCTGCTTGACGAGCGCGTCGGGTTAACTCGGCTACGATTTGTACAACGAGTGGACTGTGGGCAGCAGGTGCCGACGGATAGATACTCCTTTGACCCCCAAAAGAGCAATGTGCGGGCTGGTAAAGATGTGTACTTCGGAGACGAGAAACTTGGTGAAGTTATTGCAATTAACCACGTGAACGGTGTTGTGGACATCAAGAAAACAAAAAAGACAGCGGATATTCATCCTCCGGCCGTTTACATGTGGACTGCCCCTCTGCCGGCCGATGCTCAAGCCGGGTCTCTTTATCGAATCGGCGAATGGGTAAAAGCAAACGGAGTGGATGCGCTGGGCCGATATCGCGCCGGGCGAGATTTGCTGTTGCGCAAACCGCCGCGTCTGCGGCACGGACAGAAACTGGCGCCACTCGCTTCGGAGACGCCCGAAGGCACCGCCAGCCGGATTGTCCTGGCTTTGGAGGATTCGGTTTTCGCGATCCAGGGACCTCCGGGCTCGGGAAAGACTTATACGGGCGCGCGGATGATCTGCGAACTTTTGAGACTAGGCAAAAAGATCGGTGTGACAGCGCTGAGCCACAAGGTGATTCGCAACTTGCTGGAGAAGGTAAACGAAGCCGCACACAAAATGGACCTTGCGGGTGTTCGTTGCCTGCATCGAGATAAGTCTGGAGAGGAAAGCGAGGGAGTGGCGGTCGCAAAGAAAGACAACGAGGAGGCATTCGAGGCGCTACGCTCCGGCAGGGCGAATGTTGTTGGAGGAACCTCGTGGCTGTGGTCGCCGGAAGCGGCATTTGAGACCGTGGACGTTTTGTTCATCGACGAGGCCGGGCAGATGGCTCTTGCGGATGTTCTCGCGGTATCGCAAGCAGCCAGGAGCCTGGTGCTGCTCGGCGATCCGCAGCAACTGGAGCGGCCGCTCAAAGGGAGTCATCCGAATGGCGCCGGGAAGTCAGCGCTTGAACACCTGCTCAATGGACGAAAGACTATTCCCGCCGACATGGGATTCCTATTGCCGCAAAGCTGGAGGTTGCATCCCGAAGTTTGCAAGTTTACTTCCGAAGTTTTTTACGAAGGCAAATTGAGTTCACATCCGATCGCGCAAAGCCGTGTCCTGGAGGGCCATCCCTGGCTAACCCGACCGGGTCTGTGGTTTGTTCCCGTGGAGCACCAGGGCAACCGCAATTCGTGCGCCGAGGAAGTCGAAGTCGTCGCGCGAATCGTTGAAGGATTGCTGCAGCCCGGCGTCCAATGGTTTCGCAGCGCCGGCAACCAGCGGCCGCTCAAGCCGCGCGATATTTTGATTGTCGCGCCCTATAACGCCCAGGTCTCGGACCTCTGCGTGCGCCTGCCGTCTATATCCGCCGGCACGGTCGATAAATTTCAAGGGCAAGAGGCAGCCGTGGTGATTTATTCCCTCACCACCTCTTCGCCGGAAGACGCTCCGCGCGGCATGGAGTTCCTCTACAGCCTCAACCGCCTCAACGTAGCCACTTCTCGCGCCATGTCCAACGTCATCGTCGTCGGCAGCCCCCGCCTCTTCGAGCCTGAGTGCCGCAGCCCGCGCCAGATCCAGTTAGCCAACGCGCTCTGCCGCTATCTGGAAATAGCCACCGTCGTCGACCCGCACAGCCTTGAGCCCTGTACGGTCTGCCCTTAAATCTTTCGCTTTCTTACTTTCCCGCAACCTCAAACTCAGATCGGATGAACGCCTTGATCCCTTCCGCCCCCGTCAATCGCAGACACAGCAGGGCGCCCTCGCGTTCCAAGTCGATATGAAAATCGAAGAACGGGCAGCACTTGCCCTCCGCGGCAACCCACTCCGCCAATTCACCGAGCGAAACCTCCGCAGGACTGAATTGGAATTCGTAGCCTTTTTCCGTTTCGACGGTCTCTTTGCGAACGCTCATCAATTTATCGGTCAACTCCTGGTGCCGGGCTCGCTCCGCGGAAGTAAGTGCCTTCGTATTGCAGTAAAATTTGCCTTGCACCGTAATCGCGTGCTGCTCGGCTTTCGCCAAAGACTCCGCATCATGGCCCTCCACGCTTGCTATCGCTCCAGCCGCACCGAGCAGAACCAGTCCCACAATCGCGGCATTCCCCTTGGTGCTGGCTGTTGCGCTTTTCTCTGATTTCATGACTTCCTCCTGTTTCTATTTGCCACTTGCACCTTCCTAGGATGGAAGTTAAAGTTAACTTTAAGTCAAGGCCGTTGTGCACGGGAGCTGGACCCATGAAGATCGGGGAACTTGCCGGCCGCGCCGGCCTCAAACCATCCGCCATTCGCTATTACGAGAAGCTGGGCATTCTCCACCCGCCCCACCGTGTGGGCGGCCAACGCCGCTACCCCGGTGACGCTCTCAACCGCGTACTGTTGATCCGCTTTGCCGGCGACATGGGTTTTACGCTCGCCGAAATCAAACTCTTCCTTGGCGGCTTGCGAGACAACGCCCCGGTCGGCTCCCGCTGGAGGAAATTAGCAGTCCGCAAAATAGGGCAGGTGGATCAATCCATCAAACGCGCGCGCCGCCTGAAATCGCTCCTCGAGCATCTGCTTCGATGCCAATGCCCGTCGTTGCAAATCTGTGTACAGCGTCTCAGCCTCAGTCCCATTCTCAAGAATATGGGCGAGCGCATCTAAAGAGCTCGATCGGTTCATCGCCGCTCAAGCCGGCGATATAATCCAAGGCGGAATAAAGTAATCCTCGGGAATTGCTCCGCAGTGCGCCATACCGGTTCTGCCGGGGTGCGGCGGAGTTTTCTGCGAAAGAGGGAAATTTTGAAATATGGGCAAAAGGTTCTTTCTGGCGCATCAGTCCTGGCTCTGTTCTTAGCCTGCAATCTCCGAGCTGATCACCACCCCGCAAGGCCACATCCTGATCAACAGCGGCTTGGAAGCGTCAGTTCCATTGATCCGGGAGAGCGTTGAGAAACTCGGATTTCGTTTCACCGACATCAAGATTCTCCTCATCAGTCACGCTCATTTCGATCACGACGCCGGCAGCGCAACCATCCGCCGCATGACCGGAGCCAAATACATGGTGATGGACGCTGACGTG
>DATGEY010000087.1:0-11928 GCA_035309625.1 Candidatus Acidiferrum sp. | reverse complement strand
TCGCCGTCACTGGAACCCTCCCGCTGAGAGCAGCGCGCCAGACCGCGACGGACTGGGTAACCCTGGGAAAATCTGGCGTAAAAGTGACCCGGCTGGCCTTCGGCACCGGCAGCTTCAGCGGCCAGGTGCAGCGCGACCTGGGGCAGGACGGGTTCACCCACCTGGTGCGCTACGCCTACGATCGCGGCATCCGCTTCTTCGAAACTGCCGAGTCTTACACTGAAATGCACCGTATGCTGGGAGTCGCCCTCAAGGGCATTCCCCGCGATAGTTATCGGCTCATGTCCAAGGTGACCACCCGCGAAGGCGTGAATCCGCAACAGAAAATCGACGAGTTGCGCAAACTCGCGAATACCGAGTATTTCGACGTGCTCCTGTTGCACTGGCAACACACCTCCACATGGCCCACAGACACCAGCAGGTGGCAGGATGGAATTCTGGAAGCTCAGTCCCGTAAGGCGGTCGTAAGCCACGGCGCCTCGGTTCATGGCCTCCCGGCTTTGCGTCAAGTTCCCGCAAACAAGTGGCTCGACATCGCCATGATCCGCATGAATCATAAAGGCGCCAGAATGGACGCCGAGGACTACAACACCGACGGATTGGGAAACGTCAGCGAAGTGGTCGCCCACGTCAAAGAAGTCCGCAAGGAAGGAATGGGCGTAATCAGCATGAAACTCGTGGGCGAGGGTACCTTTAACCGCGAGGACCGCCAGGCAGCAATGAAGTTTGCCTTCCGGAACGCCCAGGTCGATTGCGTTACCGTTGGCTACAAGAACACCGCGGAGATCGACGAGGCCATCGAAAACCTGAATCTAGCGCTCGCCTGACGGCGCCGCACGGTGCAGCTGCCGGGGAAAATCGCCTCTTCGCCTCACGCAACTTCATTTTGCTCATACCCTCGATGCCAAGTCTGCGGACTAACTCAAATAGGTTGATGTTGCACTGCTCTTCCGCAACGAACGCTCGCCGGCTCCCTCGCTCTCGCACTTGACTCTCCGCGCAGCCGATCCGCAGAATCCCCGCCCAAAACTGGGTATCATCGAACGATGAAAATTCAGTGCCGCGCCATTCTCTTCGATCTCGACGGCGTCCTCGTCGATTCCACTCCCGCGGTCGCCCGCGTCTGGACCATCTGGGCCAACAAGCACGGCTTCGTCCCCCAGGACGTCGTCCGCCAGGCCCACGGCCGCCCCAGCATCACTACCATCCGCGAACTCCTCCCCTACGCCGACCACCAGGCCGAAAATCGCATCGTCGAGCGCGGCGAAATCGAAGATACCGAGGGCGTGATTCCCCTCCCCGGCGCGCTCGAGCTCCTGCAAGCTCTTCCACCAGATCGCTGGGCCATCGCCACCTCCTGCACCCGCCGCCTCGCCGAAGTGCGCATCCGTGCCGCTGGGTTGCCTGTGCCCGCGCACATGATCACCTCCAACGACGTCCAGCGCGGTAAGCCCGATCCCGAACCGTATTGCAAAGCGGCGCAAATCCTCGGCTTTACCCCCGCCAACTGCATCGTCGTCGAAGACGCCCCCGCCGGCATTCGCGCCGGCAAAGCGGCCCGCGCCCGCGTTCTGGCGCTGCGCACCACCGCCTCCGACCCCGAGCTGCGCGAATCCGGTGCCACCTGGATCATCAACGACCTCGCCTTCCTCCATCTCGTCTCCTACACCCCCACCGACCCGCTATGCCTGCTCCTAAACGAACAACTCGCCCCTCCCCTGTAGCCGCGCAGCATGCTGCGCCTCCAACGCATCACGTTCTATCGGCATACGACCAGGCGCCTAACCCTTCACGCCGCGCGCGCATACAACTCCACCGGTTCCAGCACGCCTTCGTTCATCATGGCCATTTAAGTCCTACGCTATCCTACGCGCCGGACCCGTAGGCATTAGCCCAATCCCCGAGAAAAATCCTATGCCGCCACTCTCCGTGCCCGAGTCCGTTGAACGCACGCCATTCAAACAATTGCACTTATATTTACTATTGACAAACGTCCAGATTCATGGTATGGTCGCGCGTGTTATCTCGGCCAAACCCCGCCAATCCCTTCCTCCAGTCCTTCTCTAACCATCGTCTTTTACATAACTTGCCGCCTCTTGGTCACCCTGAACCTCGAGGGGAAATCTCTTGCCTCTCTTTTTCCGGCCTCCGTCCTGTGTTTTCAACAGCTTGCAGCCTCTTTTCCCAAAACACCGGGCCATCGGGTATCTCTGCGACAGCTCCGCGTCCTCTGCGTCTCCGCGTTATCCTTTGCCTTCGTTTTTGTTCTGCCTCTCGCACTTTCCTATCTACCTTTAGAATCAACACTTGCAAAAGTGTATCAAAACAAACGACTTTATCTTCCTTTAGAATCAACACTTGTGAGAAAACCGTGGGGAGGGGGGTGCCCTCCGCCAATTCAACTGTCACGCGATCCTCTCCGCTTTGACTTCCCTTTCGCGCGGCGTGTACACTCGCTCGCCCTGAACATCTTTCGGGAAGGGCTGCTCGTTATCGTCAAATTCGCTTTTGGAGCGCTTAGAATGCCAAACTTCTTTCGCCTTACCGCAGTGGCCGCCGCGGCGCTGCTCAGCCTCGCGCCATTAGCCGCGCTTGCCCAGGAGCGCGTCCAGGAACGCGAAACCAAGACCGTGGAGAAAGAAAAGCCGGGCGAGCCCACGCCTCCGGCGCCGAAGGAAGAATCCTCGGTTACCGAGCACTCCATCAAAATCGGCGGGCAGAGCATCGCCTACAAAGCGACCGCGGGCACTATCCTGCTGAAGAACGAAAAGGACGAGCCGCAGGCGCTGATCTATTCCACTTCTTACATCCGCACGGACAGCAAAGATCCCTCGCGCCCCATTTCCTTCATCTATAACGGCGGACCCGGTTCCGCTTCCGTGTGGCTGCAGATGGGCGCCTTCGGACCGCGCCGCGTGGTCACCCCCAACGCCGAATCGGCCCCGCCGCCGCCGTACAAAGTTGCGGACAACGCCAGCACCCTGCTGGACCGCACGGACATGGTGTTCATCGACCCGGTGGGCACC
This sequence comes from Candidatus Acidiferrum sp., assembly GCA_035309625.1. Lineage (GTDB taxonomy): Bacteria > Acidobacteriota > Terriglobia > Acidiferrales > UBA7541 > Acidiferrum. Next base: position 8,902 of record DATGEY010000087.1, on the reverse strand, counting down.
GGGTTCAGCCATGCCGTCGGCAAAGCGCAGGACAAGGATTACTGGGGCATCGATCAGGACGTAAAATCGCTGGCGCAGTTCATCACCCTGTACGTCAGCCGCAACGGCCGCTGGAATTCTCCCAAATTTCTGATCGGCGAAAGCTACGGCACGTTCCGTTCCGCCGCGCTGGGCAACTACCTGCAGGAGCACGAGGGCATGGACCTCAACGGCATCGTGTTGATCTCCTCGGTGCTGGACCTGGGTACCATTTCCTTCCACCCAGGTTCGGATCTGCCGTACATCTTCTATGTCCCCAGCTACGCCGCCACCGCCTGGTATCACAAAGTGCTGAAGGATCGCCCGGAAAACGTGGTGGCGTTCATCGACGAAGCCCGCAAGTTCGCGCAATCCGAATACGCTTCCGCGTTGATGAAAGGCTCGCAATTGACCGCCGCGGAGAAGTCCGACATGGCCAAAAAGCTCTCGCGCTTCACCGGCTTGAGCGAAGACTACCTAGTCAAAGCCAACCTGCGCGTGACCCTCGGCCAGTTTATGGAGGAACTGCAGCGCCATCGCGGCCTGACCACCGGGCGCCTGGATTCCCGCTATTCCGGCTTCACCTACGATCTGCTCGGCGAATTCGCGGAGTCCGATCCACAGAGCGCGGCGGTCACCGGAGCGTTTACCGCCGCGTTCAACAGCTACGTGCGCGAAGAACTGAAATTCGGCCAGGACAAGACCTATCACGCCATCAGCGAAGGCGTGGGCGGCAACTGGGATTGGAAGCACCAGTCCGGCCGCGGCCGCGGCTTTTTCCCCGGCTCACCCAATGTGGAAGGCGATCTGGCCCAGGCCCTGCTCTCCAATCCGCATCTGCAGGTGGAAGTCGAAAACGGCTACTACGATATGGCCACGCCGTTTTTCGCCACCGAATACACCATGGAGCACCTGGGCCTGCCGGAGCAGCTCCAGAAAAATATCCGCCTGAAGTATTACGATGCCGGCCACATGATGTATCTGCGCGACGAAGACTTGACCAAACTAAAGTCCAACATCGTTGCCTTCATCGAGGCTGCCTCCAAACCGTAAGCGGCGCCGCAGCAAGGAGTTGTGCATAAACTGAAACGGGTTGCGATGTAACTGTCTAGCAACCAAGCGCCGTACCATTCGCCGCGGCACCGCGAACTTCGCGCATACTGGAGTGCAGGTCAGTCGATCGACCTATTTCCAAGCGGCCTCTCCCCGCTTGCACACATAAGGACTTCACGGCCCATGGAAACCTCGACCCAAACGCCAGCGGCACCGCGCGTAATTCACACCGCGCAACTCATCACCGCCATGCTCAAGTCCAACGGGCATGTCAGCGATCTGATCTTTTCACCCGGCCGCGCTCCGCAAATTGAGGTCAGCGGACAGCTTGTGGAGCTGAAATACAAAGGCCTGGAATGCCTTTCCGCCGCGGACACCAAATCCATTGCGTACGACATCATGGGCGAAAACGAGCACCCCCTGCGCAAGCTGGACCAGGACGGCGCCGCCGATCTTTCCTACGGTCTGCCCGGCGTTGGCCGCTTCCGCGTCAACATCTTCCGCCAGCGCGGCAGTTGCGCCATCGTCATGCGGGTTATCCCCGACAAGATCCCCGGCTTCGACGACCTCAAACTCCCCGCGAGCCTGGAAGAAATCGTACACCTCAAGAACGGCATCGTGCTGGTCACCGGCCCCACCGGCTCCGGCAAATCTTCCACTTTGGCCGCCATCATCGACAAGATGAATACGGAAAAAGCCTTTCACATCCTCACCATTGAGGATCCCATCGAGTTTTTGCATCGCCACAAGAAAGCCACCATTCACCAACGCGAGCTGCACAGCGACACTCCCACGTTCGCGCTGGCCCTGCGCGCGGCATTGCGCCAGGCTCCCAAAGTCATCCTGGTGGGCGAAATGCGCGATCGCGAAACCATTGAAATCGCCCTGGAAGCCGCGGAAACCGGCCACCTGGTGATGTCCACGCTGCACACCATCGACGCTTCCAAAACCGTCGAGCGCATCGTCGGCGTATTTCCGGTCAGCGACCAGCACTCCGTGCGTACCCGCTTCGGCAAAGCCTTCCGCTTTATCGTTTCCCAGCGCCTGCTTCCGAAAAAGGACGGCACGGGCCGAATCGCCGCCATCGAAATTCTCAAATCGACCCTGCGCACGCGTGATTATGTGGAAAAAGGGGAGAGCGAAGGCAAAACCCTGCTGGATGCCATGCGCGACGGCGATACGGACGGCATGCAGCACTTCGACGGCGAGCTGGAAAGATTGCTGCGCGCCGGCACCATCGATTTCGATAGCGCGCTAGCCTACTCCACCAACCCCGGAAATTTCCGCCTGGAAGTAGCGGACCTCATGGAAAATGACGCTGCCGCAGCCGGAAAGCGCGCCACCGTAGAGCTGTAGCGGCGCGGCTGCAGCCCGGCGCCGCGAATGCAGTTCCCTTCGGCAGCGCGACGGCCGGGCGCTGAACAGCCGTCCGTGAGGCTTCGCCTCGCGCTGATACTTTCATCCAGCGAACGCTTTTAAGGCCCTTTTGCCTTACACTGTCATCCACTCTAAGTCATGAGCCCATTCGGTTCGCTCTCTCCCCACACCCCTACCGTCGCTATTATTTCCGCGGCGCTCACCATTATCTTCGGGGGCGTGGCGCTGTTATTTCCCCAACTTGGCCGGAATCTTTTTCAAAGCCTGGAGCAAGCCTTCTCGCGCCTGGCGCAGCGGAGAACTTTTGCGGTCATTGTTCTGTTCGTCGCGGTGATCGCGCTTCGCTTGCTCATTCTTCCGCTTCTTCCGGTTCCGGTGCCCGGGATTCACGACGAATACAGCTATCTCTTGATGGCCGACACCTTCGCGCACGGTCGCCTGGCCAATCCGCCGCACCCCATGTGGATCAGCTTCGAAACATTTCATGTCAACTGGATTCCGAAGTACGCCTCGATGTACCCGCCGGCGCAAGGTTTCGCGTTAGCTGTGGGTGAGATTCTCGGCCATCCATGGATCGGCGTCCTACTGAGCGATGCGGCGATGTGCGCAGCCATTCTCTGGATGCTGCAAGGGTGGCTGCCCGCGCGCTGGGCCCTTCTCGGCGGCCTGCTGGCGGCGCTGAAGCTCGGAGTGGCCAGCTACTGGATGAACAGTTATTGGGGCGGCGCCGTTGCCGGAATCGGCGGGGCGCTGGTGCTCGGCGCGCTGCCGCGCATTGCACGCGGCGCAAATATTCGGGACGCCATAGTGCTCGGCCTGGGCGTCGCCATCCTGGCCAACAGCCGGCCCTATGAGGGATTCCTCTTTTGTATTCCAGCGGCGGTTTGGTTTGTGTGGTGGTTGATTGGCAAAACTAAGTCCTCGGCGCCTCGGCGGCTTCGGTTGCGAAATATTTTCGTTCCGCTCAGCCTGGTTCTCTTTTTGACCGGCGTTTTCATGGGTTACTACAACTGGCGCCTCACCGGAAATGCTTTGCTCCTGCCACATACCCTCAATGACCAGACTTATCATTCTACGGGCCTCTTCCTCTGGGATCACAAACGGCCGGAAAAGGAATATCGCAATCGACAATTCGAAGATTTCTACAACGGCTGGGAACGCGATAATTACGACAATAGCTGGGCTGACGTCCGGCGGGTCAGCCTGGAAAAATTGGCCCGCGGCGCCATCACGTTTTTTTGGATCGGAGAAGTGCTGGCGTTGCCGGCATTACCTTTTTTACTCCGCGATCGCAAAATGCGAATGCTCACAGTCACTTTCGTTTTGGTAACTCTCGGGGTATTCGCGGTCATCTGGTCCAACGCGCATTATGCCGCGCCATTAACTTGCGTTATTTTCGCGCTGACGGTCCAAGCGATTCGCCATCTACGCACCATGCGATTTCGTCATAGGCGGATCGGGTTAGCCCTTTCTCGCGCCATCGTGCTATTGCTCGCGCTGGACACCGCCACCTACGTTGGCTTTCGCCTGTGCAGCCCGCTTCCCTGGACTTGCAACGGCGATACCAGCCGCGCCGCCATCGCCGAAAAACTCCAGCACACACCCGGCAAGCACCTGATCATGGTGCGCTACGACCCTGATAGCGATAATCACAACATCCACGACGAGTGGGTCTACAACGGCGCCGAAATCGACGATGCCAAAGTCCTGTGGGCCCGCGAACTCGGCCCGCAACAGAACGCCAGTCTTTTCGCCTACTTCAAAGATCGCAAGGTCTGGCTGGTCACCCCGGACACGGACAATACCTACCTCGAACCTTATTCTCCGCCGAACCTCCAATAGCTCTTCAGGCAAGGCAGAGCCGCGACTCCGCCACCATGCGCCCACGGCTGCCAAGCCTGTCCTTTGATGAGGATGAGCTCCGGAAACGGACGTGAATTCGTCACGATTTCGCGGTTCGCGCTTTCATTTCGTCGCCACCATTAAGTTGTTGAGGCCGAACTCGAAGGTGTAGTGAAGAAAGTCCTGAAAGCCGATGCGATGCAGCATTTGCTGCAAGGTGTTGACCGGAATTCGTTGTTGGTGCTCGTCGCTTTCCATTTCGTCGCTTACCAATCGCAGGCCGTGCAATACCTTCAAGATGGGGTCCACCATTGCCGACGGCCAGGTCAAGATCAGGGAGCCACCCGGCGCCAAAATACGGCAGGCCTCGCGCAGGACCGGTTCCGGAGCCGGGAGATGTTCAAGTACGGCCAGCATGACCACGTGATCGAATTGAGCCGACTCGAGCGGCAAGGGCGCGGTTATATCGGCACGCACGCGCTTCCATTTTTCGGCGCCGCCGTCGCGCACCTGATCGTCCACGCCAACGCCGTGGGCAATGCGCCCGGCGGCATAATGGAGAAATGCTGCGTCCAGGCCGCAACCCAAATCGCAAACACGTGAGCCCTTGCGGATGTGCGGATAAGCGGCGCGAAAGCGCATTCGCGCAATGAAGTGGTCTAAACCAGTGTAGGACATTTATTTCAAGTCGTAGTCGCCGATGTAGGTGCCTCGGCTGATGCCCAGCATGCTTAGAAAAAACGATGCGAAGATAATCTGCAATCCCAGAAACATCCACATGGCCCAGAATAATACCTGGCGGATCTCGGCGAGCGGCCCGAATCCGCTGGCCACCCATTGCCAGGTGACCCAGGCGCAGCCCGCCAAACCGGCAAGGAAGAGGGCGCCGCCCAGGAGCAATCCGGACTCCAAGGTCACTCGCTTTAGCACGCGCTTCAAGGAAACCGTCCCGCTGCGATCGAAGCGCTCGGCGTAACTGAACACTTTCGCAAAAGCTCCGATGGAGAGTATCTGCGCGCCCAGTAAAGTGAAAATCACGCCGAAAATCATGGTATGCAAATCGAGGGTAATCCGCGGGGTGAGCTGCCGCGGTCCGGGCAAGAGCCAGAATACCAGCAGCAATCCCAGCAGCATGAGCGCCGCGCCCGGCAGCACAAACAACCAGTTCGGCGCATAGAGCAACATGAATCGCAAGTGGCGCCAGCCATCCCGGAAACTGCGCAAATGCGGGGGGCGCCCGCGCTTGTCGGGCCACAAGGTGATCGGGATTTCCGACATTTTGGCGCCCAACTGGGCCGCCTTGATCACGAACTCGGAGGCAAACTCCATTCCGGTGCTGCGCAAATCCATCTGCTCGTATATGGCGCGGGTGAATCCGCGCATGCCGCAGTGGCTGTCTCCGATCCCGGTGTTGAAAAACAGATTCAGCAAAGAAGACAGGGCGGGATTGCCCACATATTTGTGGTGCCAGGGCATGGCACCCGGCTTGATCTGGCCGCGAAAGCGGTTGCCCATCACGACGTCGTTGCCTTGCCGCCACCTCTCCACAAAGTGCGGCACTTCGCTGAAATCATAACTGTCGTCGGCATCACCCATCACGATGAACGAGCCGCGCGCCGCCGCGATTCCCGCGCGCAGCGCCGAGCCGTAACCGCGCGCTTCCACACGCGTTACACGCGCGCCCAGCTTTTCCGCAATCTCTATCGAGCCGTCCGTCGAGCCATTGTCGGCCACCACCACTTCTCCGCGCAGCCCCGCGGTCTTAAATGCATTCATCGCTTTGGAAACACAAATACCCACCGAGTTGGCCTCGTTCAAACACGGAATTACCACCGAGACGTCGACGGCGGTTTCGCCGCCGTCAGCAGGATTCGAACCGCTCCTCGCTTGCAGCGGTTCACTTCCCTCAGTATGGGCAACTTCGCTCTGCATGCTCCTCAGTTCCAGCTTGCATTTTCTCTCACGGCCATTATCATGGCCGAGTTTCCAAGAGTTCCTGAGACTGCCTACTTGCCGAATCCATCGGACCTATTTTCTACGCCCGGAGCTTCCGCGTCGAGCAGTGGTTTAGAAGGATCCGCCGCGACCCCCAGCCGCGGCCGGCTTCTGAAAGTTCTCGGCATGTGGTTCGGCATTTCCGCCGCCGTGGGAAACACCATCGCCGCCGGAATCGTGCGCGCGCCCGGCGACATCGCGCAATGGCTGCCGAATATGTACCTTTTCTTCGGCGTTTGGGTGGCCGGTGGACTGTACGCTCTCTTTGGCGCTTCGTCCATGGCCGAGCTGGGCGCGGCCATTCCGCGCAGCGGCGGTCAATACAACTTTTCGCGGCGGGCGCTTGGCGAATATGCCGGCTTCATTGTTGGTTGGAGCGACTGGTTGTCCACCTGCGGCACGGCCGCCGCCGTAGCCATCGTGATCGGCGAGTACAGCGGCAACCTCATCCTTCCCCTCGCGGGGCACGTCAAGCTTATCGCCGTCCTGGTCATCATCGGATTTTTCATCTTGCAGTGGCGCGGAATCAAGTGGGGCAGGGGCACGCAACTGGGCACCGCCGCGATCAAGACTTTTGCATTTATCATCGTGGTGGGTGCGTGTTTCCTTTGGGGTGGGCATGCTCGCCTGGCCGCTTCGACCTCCATGGCTCCGACGCCTTCGGTTCCTTCCGGTTGGCCCTTGGCGTTGGCCATCTTGCTGGGACTGCAAGCGGTCTTCTACAGCATTGACGGGTGGGACGGGATCATCTACTTTGGCGAAGAAGTGCGCCATCCGGGACGCGATATTCCGGGCGCGATTTTCGGCAGCGTGGCAACGATCATGGGAATCTATCTGCTGATCAACGCTGCGGTCCTTTATGTTCTGCCGCTGTCGCAGATTGCCGGAAACACTTTTGTTCTCGGCACCGCCGCGGAAAGAATCTTTGGTCCTTACGGCGACACGATCATCCGCGCGATCATGGTGGTTTCGCTGCTCAGTTGCCTCAACGCCAATCAACTATTTTGCTCGCGCACGCTTTACGCCATGAGCTGCGACCGTTTGTTCTTCCGCAGCTTTACGCGGGTGAACAAAGGGGGCACGCCCACGCTTTCGCTGCTGCTCAGCACGGTGGTTGGCGTGCTGTTTGTGCTGGGCTCATTCGAAATCGTGATCGCGATGCTTTCGTTTTTCTTCGTGGCCAACTACACGCTGTCTTACTCTGCGCTGTTCGCGCTGCGCAGAAACGAACCGCAGATGGAGCGGCCATATCGCGCCTGGGGTTATCCATGGACCACGGGCGTCGCGCTGTTCGCTTCCATCGTTTTCCTGATCGCGTCCATCGTTCCAGATTTGCAGGCCGCCTTCACTACCGGGAAGACCTGGCCACCGAGCCCCGCGATGCTGGCGCTGCTGATCCTGCTGCTGAGTTATCCAGTGTTTCGGGTGCTGAAATGGGTCACGGACGCCGGCGAGAAGCGGGAGAGCGCTAAAAGCTAAAAGCTGCCGCGCTTTGGGGCCCGTTAGCTGGGCGTGAAGCCAGCCTCTACATTGCAGCGTGCCTGTGCGCTTGGGAAACGCCCTTCATTCCTGAGGCTGAAACTAAGGCGCGCCTCTACAACTTCTCTGCTACCGTTTTGGCCTGCAAAAATAACAGCAGGTAATCTTTGCCGCCGGTCTTGGAGTCTGTGCCGGACATATTAAATCCGCCGAAGGGGTGGGCGCCGACCATGGCGCCGGTGCATTTGCGATTCAGGTAGAGATTGCCGACGTGAAAGACTTCCTGGGCTTTGGCCAATTTTTCTTTGTTGCGAGAATAGACGCCGCCGGTCAAGCCGAATTCGGTGTTGTTGGCAATCTCCAGGGCATGATCGAAATCGCGGGCCTTGATGACGGCCAGCACGGGGCCAAAAATTTCCTCCTGCGAAATGCGGGCCTTGGGATCGACGTCGGCGATGATGGTGGGCTGTACGAAGTAGCCGTCGCCTGCGGCGCGCTCTCCGCCGTGGACCAGCTTGCCTTCTTTCTTGCCCACGTCGATATAACCGAGGATGGTGGTCATGGCGCTCTTGCTGACCACCGGACCCATATAGTTTTCGGGATCTTCGCTGGGTCCGACTTTTATTTTCCTGGTGCGATCGACGACTTTCTGCAGGAAGTTGTCGTAAATTTTCTGGGAGACGATGGCGCGGGAGCAGGCCGAACATTTTTGGCCCTGGTAGCCGAAGGCGGATTGCACTACACCTTCGACGGCGGCATCGATGTCGGCCTCTTCGTCGACGATGATGGAATCCTTGCCGCCCATCTCCAGCACGGTGCGCTTGATCCACATTTGGCCCGGCACGGTTTTGCCGGCGAGTTCGCTGATGCGCAGGCCGACCTCTTTCGAGCCGGTGAAGGCGATGTAGCGCGTCTTGGGATGCTGCACCAGGGCATCGCCGACGGTGGCGCCCGCGCCAGTCACAAAGTTCAGCGCTTCCTTAGGGATCCCGGCCTCGTAAGCAATCTCGACGAATTTGGCCGCTACGGTCATCGTGTCGCCCGCCGGCTTGAGCACCACGGTGTTGCCGGTGACCAGCGAGGCCATGGCCATGCCGGCCATGATCGCCGCGGGAAAATTCCACGGGGGAATCACGAC
>DATGEY010000086.1:0-6804 GCA_035309625.1 Candidatus Acidiferrum sp. | reverse complement strand
TAGCGCTCATAAATGGCCCGCAGATACTCCCATCTCCCTTTGTTCCCCAACCGATCCTCCCCAATTCTCTGTTTTGGTTGGGTTACATCTTAAATGGCGCGACGTTGTCCCCTTCGGTTACATTTTAGACGGCGCGATACGGTGCCTTGCTTTTGCCGTGGCGCGGGAATATACTGTAAATTCACTCTGAAGCGGTCGCACCGATGAGTGGGCGAAAGCCCGCTTTTTTGTTGATGCCGGTTGGGGTGCACTTGATACCGGCCATGGCCGGGGAGTCTTTACGTGAATTTGGAGCGGATTCGCGCGGCTGCCGAGCGGGTGGCGCGCTCGGGGGGCCTGGAAGTTGTTGATGTGGAATGGAAAGTGGGGAAGCAAAGGTTCTTGCGAGTCTACATCGACCGGGTGCCGCAACGGAATCCGGCGCCGGAGGGACTGGCGGCGGCCGATGTGGCGGTAGAAGCGGACCCCAAGGTCAGCCACACGGATTGCGAGCGGGTCAGCCAGCAACTGAGCGTCATTTTGGATGTGGAAGAACTAATTGAGGGGCCGGCAGGGTACATTTTGGAAGTGAGTTCTCCGGGGCTGGACCGGGCGCTGAAGAAGCCGGGAGATTTCGAGCGGTTCGTGGGACGGCTGGCCAGGATTTCGACCAGCGAGCCGATAGGGGATGCGAAATTTTTTGAGGGGCGGCTGGCGGGATTTGCGAATGGGAAAGTAAGGATGGAGTTGCAGGGGAAGCAGCCGCGGGTGCTCGAAATACCGCTGGAAGAGATACGCAAGGCAAATTTGGTGGTGGAGTGGTGAGAACGGCGAAGAGAAGAAGAAGATAACGCGGAAACGCGGAGAACGCGCTGAGAAAAGAAGAAAAGATTCCATACAGAGGCCACCGAGGCCGGAGCGCAGAGGCCGTCAGAGGCCGCAGGAAATAGGGAGAAGAGAGTCAGGGATCAGCGATGGCGAATTTGCTCTATCAACAGATTGAGATGCTGAGCCGGGAGAAGCACATCGAGCCGGAAATCGTGGTGTCCGCGATCGAGGATGCGATGGTGGTGGCGGCGCGCAAATACTACAAGACGGAAGAAAACCTGCGCGGTAAATTCAACGCGGACACGGGGCAGGTGGACGTGTTTTCGGTGCTTACGGTGGTGGAGGAAGTTACCGACCCAAAACTTGAAATCGCGTTGGCGGATGCCAAGAAGAAAAATCCGGAGGCGGAAGTAGGTACGGAAATTCTTACCGCCAAGCCGACCGACGTGCTGGGGCGGATTGCGGCGCAAACGGCCAAGCAGGTGATTTTGCAGAAGGTGCGGGAGGCCGAGCGCGACACGATTTACAACGAATATCACACCCGGGTGGGCGAACTGGTGACGGTGATTGTGAAGCGCGCGGAAGGCCCGGACCTGATTGTGGATATGGGACGGACGGAAGCGCGGCTGCCGAAGCGCGAGCAATCGAAGCTGGAGACCTACAATATTGGGGAGCGGTTGCGCGTGGTGATCAAGATGGTGGACCGCGCGGCCAAAGGCCCGCAGGTGATCGTCTCGCGCGGGGACGCCAGCCTTGTGCAGCGGCTGTTCGAGATGGAAGTGCCGGAAATTTACGATGGCACGGTGCAAATCCGCTTCGCGGCGCGGGAGGCGGGCGAGCGCACCAAAGTGGCGGTGATGAGCCGCGACAAGGACGTGGACCCGGTGGGCGCGTGCGTGGGCATGAAGGGCATGCGGGTGCAGTCGATCATTCGCGAGTTGCGCGGAGAAAAGATCGACATCATCCCGTACAGCGAAGAGACGGTGGCCTTCGCGCAGAAGGCTTTGAGCCCGGCGAAAGTGACCCGCGTACAAATCGTCGATCCGGAAGCGAAGAAATTGGAAGTGATCGTGGAAGATTCGCAGCTTTCGCTGGCCATCGGGAAAAAGGGACAGAACGTGCGGCTGGCCAGCAAGCTGATCGGCTGGGATATCGATATCAAGAGCGAAGAAGAGAAACGCCGGGAGATCGAAGAGCAGATGACGGCGTTGACCGCGCCGACCACGCCGTTGACCGCACTGGCGGGTGTCGGAGCGAAGACCATCGAGAAGATCGAGGCGGCCGGAATCACGAATGTGGAGAAGTTGGCGGGGATGACGCCGGAACAGTTGATGGAGATTCCGGGCATCGGCGAGAAGATGGTGGACAAGATTTATCAGGCGGTGAATCGCTTCTACGAAGGCGGCGGCGAAGCTGCTGCAGGCGAAGCGGTAGAGAACACCGACGCGCTGGCGGAAGACGCGGAACCGACCGCTGCTGGAGAAGCGGCCAATGCCGAGGAAGCGAGCGCAGCGGCTTCGGAAGCAGGCGTAGTGGAAGCACCCGAGGACGCGGGCGAAGCGGCGGGAGAGACCGAGCAGAGCGGTGAGGCCGAACAGGAATCGCCGGCGAAAAACGAAAAGGCAGAAGAGGTTGAATCCGCGGAAGACAAGAACGCCGCGGAGCGGCCGGAAGAGGCAAAGTCTTAATAAGCATGTCCGACGTAAACCAAGTCCGAATTAACGAGTTGGCGCGCGAGCTGGAGGTCAAGGCGAAAGCCGTCATCGACCTGCTGCCCGGCTATGGCGTAACGGAAAAGAAGACGCACTCGAGCTCCATACCCGAAGATGTAGCGGAGAAAGTGCGCAAACACATTCAGGGAGTAGCGGACGCGGAAGCCGCTGCGGAAGCCAAGGCCAAGGCGGAGAAAGACGCGAAGGATGCCGCGGCGAAAGCGGCGCGCATGCGTCCTGCAACTGCTACGGCAGCACCGGCTGCGCCCCCGGCAGCACCCGTCAAAGCGCCACCCGCTGCCGCCGCGCCGGTAGCGAATGCGCCATCACCTGCGGCCGCCAAGCCGGCGCCCCCAGTTGCACCTGCTCCTGCCGCGCCCACGCCCGCTCCCGTTGTTGCGGCTTCGCCAGCAAGCATAAAGGCGCCGCTGGCTGCGGCACCCACAGCACCAGCGCCACCCGCGGCAGCAAAACCAGCACCGAGTGCGCCCCCGGCCACTGTGCCAGCAGTTACTCCGATTCGTCCGGCGCTGCCCACGGCGCGGCCGGCTGCTCCTGCTCGGCCTGCGACACCCACTTCCGTTCCAACAGGAACTCCCGCGCGGCGGCCGGCAGCAGCAACTCCGGCGCAGCGTCCGGGACAAGGCACCGGCGCCCAGCCATCGGCAGTGCGTCCAGCCGCAGCGGCTCCAGGCGCTGGTGCGCGTCCCTCGGCTCCGGCGCGTCCCCCCATGCCGACCGGTGGAAACCGAGGACCGCTTCCGGGAACCGGGCCGGGAGGTCAGCAGCGCCAGGGCGGACCCCGTCCGGGTCAACCCATGCGTCCGATGCCATCAGGCCAAGGGCGGCCGTACCCTTCGCGATCGGGACCGGGCGGAGCAGGTGGCGGACCTGCGGGGCAGCCAAGACCGTTTGAGCAGAGGCGAGGCGCGGTACCTGCCGGTACGCGACCCGGCCCGCGCACGCCAGGACGCCCGGGCATGTTGCCGCCATTGCCTCCGGACAAAGTTCCTCCGAAGGCCGAGCCGGGCAAGCCGCTGTATACCCGTAAGCCGACGCAGCGACAGCGTCCGGTGCTGGACAAGCGCGAGATCGAGGGCGAGCGCAAGCTGCACCCAACGCGGCAGCGTCCGGGAGCGGGGCGAGCCGCTGCGGCGGTAATCGCGCCGCCCGAGCCGCGAGCGCCGCGCGATGTGACCATTACGGAAGGCATCACCATTCGCGAATTGGCCGAAAAACTGGATGTGCGCGCCAAGGATTTGCTGAAGACGCTGCTGGATCGCGGGGTGTTCGCCAGCATCAACCAGGCGCTGGATGTACCGACGGCGACCACGCTGGCGGAAGCGTTCAGCGGGGTGGTCAGCGTGGTCTCCTTTGAAGAGGAGATGGTGCTGGAAGTCGCAAAAGAAGAGACCAAGGAAAATTTGAAGCCGCGGCCGCCCGTGGTGACGGTGATGGGACACGTGGACCACGGCAAGACCAGTTTACTGGACGCCATTCGCAGCGAAGACGTGGCGGCCGGGGAAGCGGGCGGCATCACGCAGCACATTGGTGCGTACAAAGTGCAGGTGAACAATCGCAGCGTGGTGTTCATCGATACGCCGGGCCACGAGGCATTTACGCGGATGCGCGCGCGGGGCGCGAAGGTTACCGACATTGTGGTGCTGGTGGTGGCGGCGGATGACGGCGTCATGCCCCAGACGAAAGAAGCGATCGACCACGCCAAGGCCGCGAATGTCGCCATTGTGGTGGCCATCAACAAGATCGACAAACCGGAAGCGCAGCCGGAGCGCGTCAAGCGGCAGCTTGCGGATAACGGTTTGCTGCCCGCCGAATGGGGCGGCGACACAGAATTCGTGGAAGTTTCAGCCAAGAAGAAAACCGGAATCGACAAACTGCTGGAGACATTATTGACGCTGTCGGAATTGCGGGATCTGAAAGCGAATCCCGATGCGCCGGCGACCGGGACGGTGCTGGAGTCGCGCGTCGATAAAGGCCGCGGGCCGGTGGCCACCATCCTGGTGCAGAACGGAACTTTGCGGGCCAGCGATTTCTTCATCTGCGGGGCCGTGTTCGGCAAAGTGCGCGCGCTTTTTGACGATCATGGACGCACAGTAAAAGAAGCGCCGCCCTCCACTCCGGTGGAAGTGCTGGGCTTACAGGGTGTGCCGGACGCGGGAGACAACTTCCAGGTCACCGACGAAGCCAAGGCCCGCCACATAGTGGAGTACCGGCAGGGCAAGCAGCGCGACGCAGCGATGGCGCGAACCTCCGGCGCGCGCATTACGCTCGATCAATTGCACGAGCAACTGAAGTCCGGCGACGTCAAGGAATTGGGCATTGTGATCAAGGGCGACGTGCAGGGCTCGGTGGAAGTGCTCGGCGAAATGTTGCCCAAGCTTTCGACCGACCAGGTCAAGCTCAAGATTATCGGGTCGGGCGTCGGCGCGGTGACGGAGAACGACATTTTGCTGGCCTCCGCTTCGGGGGCCATCGTGATTGCGTTTGGCGTGCGGCCGGACCGCAAGGCCATCGAACTGGCGCAGCAGGAGCATGTGGACATTCGCACCCACACCATCATTTACGAAGTCTCGGACGAGATCAAGAAAGCCATGGAAGGTTTGCTGGAGCCGGTGCTGCAGGAAACCTATGTGGGCCGCGCGGAAGTTCGCAACACCTTCCGGGTGAAGGGCGCCGGAACCGTGGCGGGTTGTTACGTGGTGGACGGCGTGCTGAAGCGCGACGCGCAAGTGCGCGTGGTACGCGACGGAGCCATTATTTATACCTCGAAGCTCAGTTCGCTGAAGCGCTTCAAGAACGACGCCAGCGAAGTGCGCACCGGCTTCGAGTGCGGCGCCGGTATCGCAAACTTCAACGACGTGAAAGTCGGCGATATACTGGAGTGCTTCAACGTCCAGAAGCTCAGCGCTGGAGAGGCCGCCGCCCAGGGTGGAGCGCCCGGCGGCCGGAAGTAAACTGCAAGCTGTCCCGCGGAGCCGCGCATGCCCGTCGGTCTACTTACCCTCGAGCTACATATTCCGGATGCTCACTCGCTGAAGGACAAGCGGCAGATCGTGCGCAGCTTAAAAGACCGGCTGCGCCGCCACTTCAACGTGGCGGTGGCGGAGATGGAGTACCAGGAAGTGTGGCAGCGTTCGATCATCGGGGTGGTGACATTGTCCACCGCCGAACAGCACGTGGAGGAATCGCTGCAGATGGTGTTGCGGGAAGCCGACCGCTTGCTGGGTCCGGTGCTGGTGAATCACGTCGTGGAAATGATCTAAAGGAATGAGTCCGACCAATCACCGTCACGAACGCGTGGGCGAGGAAATCGCCCATGAAATCAATGCTATGCTGGCCGGCGAGCTGAAGGATCCACGACTGGAAGGCACGGTAGTGGTCAGCGAAGTTCGCGTGCAGCCGGACATGAAGCACGCCCGCGTGTTCGTGAGCATGCTGGGGAGCAGCAAGGAGCAGAAGGACGCCATCAAGGCGCTGGAGCACGCCGCGGGTTTTATTCGCAGCGAGCTGATCGAGCGGTTGCAGTTGCGGCGCTTGCCGGAGCTGCACTTCGCGCTGGACCTTTCCCAGGAGCACGTGGAACGCATCGAGCAATTATTGAAGGAGATGAAGAAGGACAAGCCCTCTTCTAATCTCTAAACTCTGATTTCAGATTCCCGATTTCATGCCAAAACAGCCGCAAGCGGCGCCCTTTGACGGCGCGCTGGTCATCGACAAGCCAAAAGGAAAGACCTCGCACGATGTAGTCGATGCGGTGCGTCATCTGGCCGGTTTCCGCCAGATCGGCCATCTTGGCACGCTTGATCCCCTGGCCACCGGCGTACTTGTGCTGCTGCTGGGACGCGCCACGCGATTGGTGCAGTTCTACGCGGGACGCCGTAAGCGTTACACCGCCGGATTCCGCTTCGGCTTTGCCACCGACACTTACGATTCGGATGGCGAAGCGCAAGGGCCGGACACCGCGCCCGTTCTGGACGCGGCGCTGCTCGAGAAATTAGCTTCCGAAGGCGTCGGGCGTTTTCAGCAGATGCCGCCCGCTTTTTCCGCGAAAAAAGTGAAAGGGCGGCCAGCTTATGAACTGGCGCGCAAGAAACAGGAGTTCGAGCTGAAGGCCGTGGAGGTGGAGCTGTTTGAGTTCAAATTGCGGCAGATCGAAGGCCGTATGGCGCGTTTCGTCATTGAGTGTTCCTCCGGAACCTACATCCGCTCGCTGGCCCATGAAATGGGAAAAAAACTCGGATGCGGCGCGCACCTGGCGGAAATC
>DATGEY010000085.1:0-32025 GCA_035309625.1 Candidatus Acidiferrum sp. | reverse complement strand
CACGCGGCCGGAATTGTGATTGCTCATCTTTAGCATTTCGCCGCGGCGGCTGCCAATGGTTTCGAGAATGATGCCGATAAAATTTTCCGGGACGTCGATCACCAGGCGCTCAACAGGTTCGAGCTTGCGGCCGTTTTCCGTGCGCACCACGATTTCGGGTTTGCCTACCATCAATTCAAAGCCTTCGCGGCGCATGGTTTCGATCAGGATAGCTAGCTGAAGTTCGCCGCGGCCGAGCACGCGAAAAGACTCGGGCGTGTCCGTATCTTCCACGCGGATGGAAACGTTGGTGAGCAGCTCTTTTTGCAGGCGATCGCGGAGATCGCGCGAAGTGAGGTAGCTGCCTTCCTTGCCGGACAGCGGGCTGCTGTTGACGGTAAAAATCATGGCCAGTGTTGGCTCGTCGATCAGTAAAGGCTCGAGCGGCTGCGGATTGGCGAGATCAATGATGCTCTCGCCGATCTGAATGCCTTCAACTCCGGCAATGGCCACCAGGTCGCCGGCGAAAACGTTTTCGGCTTCGTCGCGCTCGAGTCCGCGAAAGGTGTAGAGCTTGGTGATGCGCGTGGATTCGAGCTTGCCATTGAGCTTGCTGATGCCCACGTCCGTGCCGCGCTTGATGGTGCCGTTGAAGACGCGGCCGATGGCGATGCGGCCGAGAAAATCGCTGTAATCGAGATTCATCACCTGGATTTGCAGGACACCTTGGGGATCGCCGGGAGGCGCGGGGATGGATTTGACGATGGTCTCGAAGAGCGGGAGAAGATCCTTGGAGTCGTCGCCGATTTTGCGATGCGCGACGCCGTCGCGGGCATTGGTGTAGACCACGGGAAAATCGAGCTGGTCTTCGGTGGCGTCGAGGTCGATGAAGAGGTCGTAGATTTCGTCGAGCACTTCCGTGGGGCGGGCGTCGGTGCGGTCGATTTTGTTGAGCACGATGACTGGAGGAAGCTTGGCGGCGAGAGCTTTTTGCAAGACGTAGCGGGTTTGGGGGAGGGGGCCTTCGCTGGCGTCGACGAGAAGAACGACACCATCGACCATGCGCAGGGCGCGCTCGACTTCGCCCCCGAAATCGCTGTGGCCGGGGGTGTCGACGATATTGATTTTCGTGTCATGGAAAAAGAGCGCGGTGTTCTTGGCCAGGATGGTGATGCCGCGCTCGCGCTCCAGGTCGTTGGAATCCATGACGCGCTCGACGACCGCTTCGTTGGCGCGAAAGATGCCGGACTGCCGGAGCATGGCGTCAACCAGAGTAGTTTTGCCGTGGTCGACGTGGTCGATGATGGCGATGTTGCGAATGTTTTGGGTCATGGCGCTTGCTTACGTCTCAAGTTCTTTGTGATCCAGCTAAACTGGGGCGCAGCAGTGCTGCGCCCCTACAGTTGGCTGGCGCAGACAAAAATAGCTGCTGGTGCAACCAGCAGCCCGGACGAATCTCCCTTGATTCTCAGGTGCGGTCGAGCAGCTACTAGTGTAGCAGAGGTGTGGATTTTTGCGGCAATATCACCGGTTTCGCCGGACAGAAGCCGGGAACGCGGCACAGTCTATTCGACGATGATGCGGTCCGCCCATTCCACTAACGAGACGAAGATTGCCGGACTGCCAAATTTGGCGCCCCATGGATTCAAATCGGTTTCCGTGACCCCACGGGCCCGGGAGCAGGCGCCTCAAGCAAAAACGGGAATATGTTTGTCGACGACTTTCTGCAGCGTTTCGCTGAGCGGCGGCCAGCCTACCGGGAAAATCGCGCTTACCATGGACTTGCGAAGCAACGAAGTGGCCTCGGCAAGAAGGAAAATCTGGACGTCGTGGCCGGCTTCCGCCAGCACGAGTCCGTGGGCGAAGGGAAAGGCAGCCCTGGTGGGGTCGTCGGACCCCCAGGCGCTCTTCATCATGATCTTCAGCTTTTTGGGTGGGGCTTGCGCTTGGCCTGCACCCAATGCGAAAAAGGGCAGGCTTGCGAGCCGGGAGAGAAGAAGTCGCCGCATCATATTTCCTCCGATCGGGTAGATGGCAGGTGAAACCTTCTGCATCTATATCACCTGAACCCGAGATAGCCAAGCCAAAGTTGCCAAATTGGCGCAAACGGTTTGAGGATTTTGTTGTCGCGAATTCGTGTAGTATCTCGGCTCGTCAGGTTGTTGCGGAGCTGCTGAAAGAGTGCGGTATTTGAAGCCTGCGCGACTGGAGCGCTATATGCGTGTTTTGCGAAGTTCGATAGGGATGCTGCTATTGGCGATAGCTGGCGGTTTGGCCGGTCCACCCGTTGGTCGCGCGCAAGAGGAGAATCACAAGGGGAAGGACTGGGCTCTGCTGTTTGACAAGACGGAGGTGATGATCGCAGCGCGGGACGGGGTGAAGCTGCACACGGAACTTTACGCGCCGAAGGACGCGAAGGAGGCGCTGCCGATTGTGCTGGAGCGCACGCCATACGGGATGAATGACGACGAGAAGGGATTCAGCCGCAAGCTGGGGCGCTATGCGGAGATGATTCCGGACGATTACATTTTTGTGTTTCAGGACATTCGCGGGCGCTACGGGTCGGAAGGAACGTTTGTGATGCAGCGTCCGGTGCGCGACGCAAAAAATCCAAAGGCCATCGACGAAGGCACGGATACCTACGACACGATCGACTGGTTGGTGAAACACGTGCCGCGCAACAACGGTCGCGTCGGGCTGCTGGGGATTTCCTATGGCGGATGGCTGACGGTGATGGGCATGCTGGAGCCGCATCCGGCGCTGAAGACGGTCTCCGAGCAAGCTTCGCCGGCGGACATGTTTCTAGGCGACGATTTCCATCACAACGGGGCGTTCCGGCTGAGCTATGGATTCGAATACTCGACGATGATGGAGACGGACAAGACCAATTTCAAATTTGCGTTCGATCGCTTCGACACCTATGACTGGTACTTGCGGCTGGGGCCGCTTGCGAACGCCAACGCGAAATACATTCATGGGACGCTGCCGACTTGGAACGATTTCGTGAAGCATCCAAACTACGACGCGTTCTGGAAAGCGCAGGCCATGCCGTATTTGCTGGCCAAGCCGAAAGTGCCGAACTTGAACGTGGCCGGCTGGTGGGACCAGGAAGATTTTTACGGTCCGATGAAAATTTACGAGCTGCTGGAGAAAGACGATCCAGATCATCTGAATTATCTGGCGGCGGGGCCGTGGAATCATGGCGGCTGGGGCGGCGGCCGCGGCGATTCGCTGGGGGCGATTCCGTTTGGCAGCGATACGGCTTTATATTTCAGGCAGAAGATCGAAGCGCCGTGGTTTGCGTACTGGTTGAAAGATAAGGGGAAGCTGCCGCTACGAGAGGCGGTTTTGTTTCAGACTGGCAGCGACAAATGGGTGCAATTTGATTCCTGGCCGCCGCGCGAGGCCATGAAACGCGAATTGTATTTTCGCGAAGATGGGAAGCTTTCGTTCGAGGCTCCGTCGGCGAGTGGCGGAGACGCGTTTGACAGCTATGTAAGCGATCCGGCGCATCCGGTACCGTACCGGCACCGGCCCATCGATATGACTTACCCGGACGACCATCCGGGAGGGTGGTACACCTGGCTCGTGGAAGATCAGCGATTCGTGGATCACCGGCCGGATGTGTTTAGCTGGGAGACGGAAGAATTGAAGGAAGACGTGACGCTTGCGGGCGCCGTGAACGCCAAATTGTTCGCATCGACGACGGGAAGCGACATCGACTGGATCGTGAAACTGATCGACGTCTACCCGGAGAAGTATCAGGAAAAGTGGCAGCTCTCAGGATATGAGCTGATGATTGCCGACGAAGTATTTCGCGGACGCTTCCGGAAATCCTTCGAGAAACCGGAGCCGATCGCGCCGGGCGCGGTGATGCAATACATGGTTGATTTGCACACGGCAAACCATGTGTTCAAGAAAGGGCATCGCATCATGGTGCAGGTGCAGAGCACCTGGTTTCCGATCATCGACCGCAATCCTCAGAAGTTTGTGCCGAACATCTTTGAAGCCAAGGAGGAGGATTTCGTGAAGGCCACGCAGGCGATTTATCGCTCGAAACGGTATCCTTCGAGCGTGGAAATTTCGGTATTGCAATAGGCTCACAAAAGCCCGTACGTAACACCGCGGGCAACGAAGGTGGAACACAAATGTCTCGGAGACTTATACACCGTATCTGCAGACGTGCCTGGATTCTGGCCATAGCGGCGGCAATTTTGCCGGCTCGTTCGTTTCCTGCAGCGTCGCAGGCCCAGGTGGACTACGCAGAACTATTCGATAAGCGCGACGTGATGATTGCGATGCGCGATGGGGTGAAACTGCACACCGAGATCTACACACCGAAAGATACGACCGAGCCGCTGCCAATGCTGATGAATCGCACGCCGTACGGGATTGCGAATCCGGACAAAGGCATCAGCAACATGATTTACCGCTACGCGGACATGATTCCGGATGGCTACATTTTCGTGTTTCAGGATATTCGCGGCCGGTACGGCTCAGAGGGCAAGTTTATGATGCTGCGGCCGGTTCACGACGCGGCAGACCCGAAGGGCGTGGATGAAAGCACAGATACCTACGACACCATCGATTGGCTGGTCAAGAATGTTTCGCACAACAATGGGCGTGTGGGCTTGGATGGAATTTCTTACGACGGATTTCTGGTCACCATGGGAATGATCCATCCCCATCCGGCGCTCAAGGCTGTTTCGGAGCAGGCGTGTATGGGCGATACGTGGTTGGGTGACGACTTTTTTCACAACGGCGCCTTCCGGCTGAGCTATGCCTTCGAATATGCGCCGCTCCTCGAGACTTCCGCGGAAAATTACAGTTTTCCCTTCGATCGCTTTGACGTCTACGATTTCTATCTGCGACTCGGCCCGCTGGCCAACGCCAATGCCAAATATTTTCACGGCAAGATTCCGAGTTGGAACGAGTTCGCAGCGCACCCAAACTACGATGAGTTTTGGAAACGGCACGCGGTCGCTTACGGCTTGAAGGAGCCATCCGTTCCAAACCTAAACGTGGCCGGCTGGTGGGACCAGGAGGATTTTTACGGCCCGGTGTCCACCTACGAGCGACTGGAAAAGCTGGACCAGAAGAATCTGAATTTCCTCGTTGCCGGTCCGTGGAATCACGGCGGCTGGGGCCATGGGCCGGGGAAGTCGCTTGGCGAGATTTCCTTCGGAAGCGACACTGCGGTCTATTTCCGGCGCAACATCGAAGCGCCCTGGTTTGCGTTCTGGCTGAAAGATAAAGGCAAGCTGCCCCTGAAAGAAGCGATGATGTTTCAGACCGGCAGCGACGCGTGGACCAGTTTCGACGCTTGGCCGCCGCGCGAAGCCAAGCCGCGCAATTTATATTTTCAGGAAGAGGGCAAGCTCTCGTTCGAACCGCCAAAGACCAGCACAGCGGATGCGTTCGATTCGTACGCGAGTGATCCTGCACACCCGGTGCCATACCGGCACCGCCCGGTGGACATGACCTATCCGCAAGATCATCCGGGGAACTGGTACACCTGGCTGGTGCAGGATCAGCGCTTCGTCGACGAGCGTCCGGATGTGCTGACCTGGCAGACCGAAGAGTTGCCGGAGAACGTTACGCTGGCCGGACAAGTTACCGCGAAACTATTTGCTTCCACGACCGGCAGCGACAGCGACTGGATCGTGAAGCTGATCGATGTGTATCCGCAGAAGGTTGCGGCGGACTGGAAGCTGTCTGGCTACGAATTGATGATTGCCGACGAAATATTTCGTGGGCGCTACCGCAATTCGTTTGAGAAACCCGAGGCCATTACCCCCGGAGAGGTGACTCGCTTCACCATCGACTTGCACACGGCAAACCACGTTTTCGAGAAGGGCCACCGAATGATGGTGCAGGTGCAGAGCACCTGGTTTCCTTTATACGACCGCAACCCGCAAAAGTTCGTGCCTAATATTTTCGAGGCCAAAGAAAGCGATTTCCAAAAAACGACGCAGCGGATTTACCGTTCGAAGCACTTCCCCTCGAGCGTCGAGATTTCGGTTCTGCCGCAGGCAGCCTCGCAAGGCGCGGCAAAGTAGCCCGCCGGCGATCCTAATTTGCTGGCACGGCAGCTGCCACTGCTGTCGCCGGAATACGATGCTTGGCGGGTCCCGCACTCAGGTGCGCGATGCAGGCCGCCGCGGTGAAGCGCACCTCATCTTTGTCATCGTCGAGAGCCGCCTCGATTTGCCGCACCAGCGAACGGTCCCCGCGCTCGGCAATGGCTTCCAGCGCTGCCTCGCGAACCACCCAGTTCTTGTCTTGGGTGGCGGCAACAAGAGCTTTACCGCTGGCGGGATCGGGATCATGAGCCAGCTTCTTGGCCGCCGCCGCGCGTACCGGAGAATTGTCCGACTTCACCAGCGTCTTCACCATGCCGTAGCCAATCCCTCCATACGGCAGGAAACCAACGCCCTGCTCTATCCCCAGCTCCGCGACCTTCTTCTTGTCGTGCAGGATCTTCATTTGGTCCCGGACCTGTTCCTTCAGCACGCCTTTGTTGGTCCGCACCGTACCGGTCAACACGCCGTAATAAACGTCGTACGCAAATTCCGCATCCTTGAGCAGCAGCAAGGAATTTGCCGCGGCCAGCACGACGGCGGGTTCCTTATCGTCCAGGGCTACTTCCAGCGCCGGTTTGGCGTGGACGGCGTGCATTGTGCCAAGCGCGTTGGCGGCAGCGGTGCGCACCTCTGCCTTATCGTCCTTCAAGCCTTCTATCGCCCATTTTTCCGCTTCGGCATTGCCCTTTAACAAGCCGAGCGCGCTTAAGGCCTTCGCGCGCTTCTCCGCATTGGTGAAGGTAATCCCTTCGAGCAGAATCAACCGCGCTCTCTCTCGAGGAGATTTCGCGCGTAACGGTTTCGAAGGCACGCGCGTGTCTGGAGGAAGAGTGGTTCTGTCTGGGAACTGTTTAGCGCGTGCAGGAGCCTGCTCACCGGCTTGGCTTGGATCGCCAGACTGTGCCGCGGTCGTTTGTTGGGAAGCCGGAGAAGTGCGCGTGGACTGTTCCGCACTCCCCTGAATGCTGCTGAATGCTACCATGGACAAAGCACAGATCCCGCAGAACGAGGGTACGATTTTCATCCGCTAGACCTCGATGGGCGGGAGCAGACTGGCAACAAGAGAGTTAACCTGACGATGTGAGGGAAAGCGATACGCTAAAGCCTTTAGAAGCCGAGGTGTTGAGCCGCAGGCCGGACGAGAAAGTTGGCACGCGCCAATCCCCTTGGCCCTCTGGCGCCATCTCTTGCGGGCTAGGTGAGGTCGTATTCCTCGTGCCAGAAATTGCCGCCGTCCGTCGCAGCGGCTTGATAGCGCGTTTTAATCTGGCGTAAAAGGAGGTCCGCTGGAAACCGGCCCTTAATTCCTTACATAGGCCCGAAACTTATACGATTTCCACGATACGTTCCCGCGATTTATAGAGCGGCGGTTGGGACGGAAAGCAGAAAACCGCCCCCCGCTTTTTTCGTATCCCTAAAAACGCTTCGCTGCTCCATACGTCTATCGGAGTAAAGGACGGGGTGTTATGGAACCCAATTTAAGCTCGACACTGGAGCCTGAGATGGCAGCGGGGCCCGGGCGTATTCTTGCGTTTAGCGCTCGTTATATCCGCTTTGGACCCTTTCAAATCGATCAGCAGCGCCAGGAAGTCAGTAAAAATGGAGTGCGCCTAAAGCTGCAGGGCAAGGTTTATCAAGTTTTGCTGGCCCTTATCGAAAAGCAAGGTGAGGTGGTTACCCGCGAAGAGCTACGCCAGCGCCTATGGCCGGCCGACACCCATGTCAATTACGACGCCAACGTCAATACTACGGTGAACAAATTGCGCCAAGCCTTGGGAGATTCCTCGGAAAAGCCCCTGTACATCGAAACCATTCCGCGCAAGGGCTATTGCTTGGTCGTGCAGTCGGAGGTCGCGGACTCGCCGGAGGTGGTCAGCCCGCTGGACCCGGTGAATGGATTTGGCAGCCCAGCGCCGGCAGAAACCGGGCGATCGGGAAAGCTCGATATATGGACCACTGTCGGGATCATGGGCTTAATATTCGTGGGCATGTTGTTGGGCGCGGGAATCGCCAAACTCTGGATCACCCACTTCGCGCCCCTACCCGGCGGCTTTTTGTTTTTAGCGGATCTTAACTTCCTGTAGATCGTTTTCGCTGAAACACGATGCCTTTGGTGCGCCCGGCGTCCAGCGTGAAAGAAAAGCCTGGTTGTTGGGGGTCGCCATGAAAGTGCAGCGTGATTCCGGATTTGCCCGCTGCCAGCTCACCGGTCCCGGTGGGGCGCAGCACATCGGTTGCGAAGGTATTGGTGCGCGGCGAACCGGAGGCGCCGGAGATAGACAATATTCTTATTTTCCCTTCGACCACGCCGAGGCGGTAAACAACCGCCAGTTCTTCGCTCCAATACTCACCGGAAAACTCTCGGAGCTCTTCCGCGCTCAGTGCGATTTCCTTTTTCTCCTTGTTTTCCGCCTCTTTGGACTTGTTTTCTTTGGGCTCCATTAGGTTTCCGAGATACACGTCGGCAACCTGGTGAGCGCGTCTGCTGGGTCCGGCGTTCCCCACGTTACAAAGGCACGCGACGGAAAAGTGCTGGTCCGGAAAGCGCAGCAGTTCGGCGCGGTAGCCGCCCCACGCGCCTCCGTGGTTTACCGTGTGTAATCCCCGGTAGTTCTGCACGAACAGGCCCTTGGCATAGTCAAGCAGCTTGCCACCGTTCAACTTCCCTGGTTCCTGGATCTCGCTCAGCAACACCTTGCCGCCCACCCGTGGGCTGTAAAAGTTTTCGTCCCATTTGAGCAAATCTTCCACCGAGGTGTGCACCGCACCGTCGCCGGTTTGCTCGAAATACGAAACATTGAGCGCGTAGCCCAACTTGTTTTCTTTCTCGTCGTAGGCTAGGGCGCGGCCGGCAATAAGTGCGGTATGACTGTCGCGATACTGCGTGTGCGTCATCGCCAGCGGTGCGAAAATATTTTTCGCCGCGAATTCCCGCAGGCTTTGCGCGCTGGCGCGTTGCACCACGACCGAAAGCAGGAAAAATCCGGTGTTGCTGTATAGCCAGTCGCTGCCCGGTGTAAAGTTCAGCGCCTTCTGCCGAGTGATGAGCGCCAGGGCGTCGGCATCAGTTGTGACGTTATCGATGTTGATTCCTGCCAGCTCCATCAGCGTTAAATAATCGCGCAGACCGCTGGTGTGATTGAGCAGTTGCAAAATCGTGATTTTCTGGCCATAGGCGGGAAGTTCCGGCACATACTTCCGTATGTCGTCGTTGAGGGAAAGTTTTCCCTGCTCCTCCAGCAACAGAACGCTTGCGGCGGTGAATTGCTTGGACGTTGAGCCAATGTCAAACACCGTTTGCGGCGTAATTGCGACCTTGTCCTCGATATTCGCGAGTCCATAACCTTTCGCGTAGATTATTTTTCCCTCCCGGTAAACTGCCAAGGCGCAACCGGGGGAGCCCGGTTTGGTGAGGTCGCTGAAGACTTCATCGACGGCCGCCGCGGACTTTTCGTCGGACGTTGCTCCCAGCCTGGCGCCGGCGCCAACGAACAACACCAATGCTGCGGTGATCATGCGGGAAGCTTGCCGCCATGCAGTCATCGTCGAGCATCCTTAAAGGCTCAATTACTGATTTCGCCGCCGAATATATCACGCGCCGGACAGATGCAAGCGCTCGGGGGCCCAGGTTATTCGTTTTCAGGTACACTTTGCGTTCATGCTCACTGCCATCACTCGCAAGGTCAGTCCCGGCATCATCCAATGCGAGCTGACCTTTGTTGCTCGACAGCCCATCGATCTCTCGAAGGCCGTGGCGCAACATCGCGAGTACGAGCGGGTTCTCGAAAAGCTCGGTGCACGCGTCATTTCTCTTCCGGCGGAGCCGGCGCTGCCCGACTCGATGTTTGTCGAAGATCCCGCCATCGTCCTGGACGAATTGGCCATCCTTCTTCCGTTAGGCACGGAGAGCCGGCGCCCGGAGTCAGCCTCCATCGCCGAGGTCCTCGCAAAATTCCGCAAGGTCGCTCGTGTGGAATTGCCAGGGCAAGCTGAAGGAGGCGACGTCTTTCGCATAGGCAGACGGTTGTTCGCCGGGCTTTCCAGTCGCACCAACGCCGAGGGCATTCGGCAGCTTGCGGCCCTACTCGCGCCCTACGGCTACGAAGTGACGAGCGTTGCGGTCACCGGCTGCTTGCATCTGAAGTCGGCGGTCACTTATATCGGCCGCAACACGCTGCTGGTCAATCGCGCGTGGTTTGATACCACGCCATTCGCGGGCCTCGAATGGATTGATGTGGCGCCAGAAGAGCCCCACGCGGCCAACGCCCTGGCCATCAAAGGCACGGTCATTTTCCCCGCCTCCTTCCCGCGGACACGCACCCGCCTGGAAGCGCGTGGATTTCAAGTCACTTCCCTCGACATTTCCGAACTGCAGAAGGCCGAATCGGGGCTGACCTGTTCGAGTCTGCTGTTCGACGCGCCTGCCGTTGACGTGCGAAAGCCGTTCGTTTCAGGAGGCGTCGCGCCAACCTGCAAGAGATAATCGGTACGACACACCGCCGGGCCACTTCGACGTTTCTTCGCTTGGTGTCTGACCGCCCCCTGTGCTACGCTCCCTTCCGGTATGATTTTGTCCACTGCCAAGCGAATTACCACCGCAACGTCGTCGATGTCGACTACCTCGACTAAGACGAAGTCCATTACGATCGCTTCCGGCGCGTGGCGAAACACCTAGCAAGCTAGAAAAAGTTCCAACCCACCGCCGAAGCGAACCTGGCGGTGGGTTTCTTATTTAGCCCCCCTCCAGAGTCGCTCCCGCGGAATATAACAGGAGCGGCAGTCATGATCCCGGAAAACGTAGAGGAAGACTTAATAGCCGAGAACCCGTGCGGAGCCTGTGCGCCGCAGCCATCCGCCCAGACGGTTCCCTCGGCCTCCCCTAAATCGCTGATCGCCTTCAAATTCGGCGGCACCTCTTTACTCGGTGCCGAACGCTTGCTGCACGCGGCCTGTCTGGTGCAACCTGCGGCGCAAACCATGCAGGTTGTCGTGGTGGTGTCAGCCATGAAGGGGGTCACCGACCGCCTCTTGGGGATCGCCCAAGCGCTCGCCGAGGGCCAGCACGAGCGGGCTCGCACCGATGCGCAATCCGTTCTGCGCCTGCATCTTGATGTGTTGCATGATTTAGCGCCGGATTCCGAGGTTCACAACCGCGTCGCACGTGAGCTCACTTCCCTTGGCCGCGATTTGCTCCATGAAGTCTCCACGCGCCGCAATGGCGTGGCGTCGGAGGAACTCTCCGACCGGCTGGCCTCTTTCGGCGAGCGTTTTTGTGCGCGATTGTTCGCTGCTGCACTGGAGCAATCCGGCGTCCCTGCGGTGCCCGTTTCCTCCTCGGAGTTCGTCCTTACGTGCGGCACCTTTCGTGATGCCAAGCCGCATTTGGAGCAAACCCGGCAGCGTGGCCGCCAGGTTTTGCTTCCCTTGTTGGGTGCCGGCATCGTTCCGGTGGTCACCGGCTTCATCGGAGCCACTCAGGACGGGCGAATTACTACGCTGGGGCGCAACAGCTCCGATTTCTCCGGCGCGATCATCGCTCACGTAGTCGATGCCGACGAACTGGTGATTTGGACCGACGTGGACGGAATCTACACCGCCAATCCGAACGAGTCGCCGCAAGCCCGGCTCCTGCACGATCTCAGTTATGAAGACGCGCACGCGCTGGCCTTGAGCGGAGCCAAGGTTCTGCATCCTCATGTTCTGCCGCTGGCTGAGGAAACGGACATGACCGTTTGGGTGCGCAACACCTTCAGGCCCCACACGCGCGGAACGCGTATCGGCCCGGCCCCCGTAGCGGTGCAGCACCGCTCCGCCCCAGTCGTCAAGGAGCCCGCATGAGCGCGCTGTCTTCTTCTCCTTTCGACAAGAAAATTCGCGCCGGTGTGCTGGGAGCGACCGGCCTGGTCGGCCAGCGTCTGGTGAGCTTGCTTGCGGATCACCCCTGGTTTCAGCTAACCGAAGTTGCTGCTTCCGAACGCTCTTCCGGCAAAACCTATGCCGAGGCAGTTCGCTGGCATCTGGATACGCCGATCCCCGCCGCGGCGCGCGACCTGCTGGTGCGCAGCCTGAATCCTTCCCTGAATTGCGACTTCGTTTTTTCCGCCCTCGATTCCTCCGTCGCCGGCCAAGCGGACGAAACTTTCGCCGCCGCGGGCTACCCGGTGGTCAGCAATTCCCGAAATCACCGCATGGACCCGGATGTCCCGCTGCTTATTCCGGAGGTAAACGCTTCCCATCTGGACGCTATTCCGCTGCAACAGAAACTTCGCGGCTACGATACCGGTTTCATTGTCACCAATCCCAACTGCTCCACCGCCGGATTGGTTCTGGTCCTCAAGCCGCTCGCCGAGTCCTTCGGCTTGGAGAAGATTTTCGTCGTCACCCTGCAGGCTATGTCCGGCGCGGGCTATCCCGGAGTCGCTTCGCTGGACATTCAAGGCAACGTGATTCCCTTCATCAGCGGCGAGGAAGATAAACTGGAGTGTGAGCCGCAAAAGCTGCTGGGCAAGTGGGACGGTACGCGCTTCGTCGACGCGGGCCTGGGCATCAGCGCCCACTGCAATCGCGTGCCGGTGATTGACGGCCATCTGGAATGCGTCAGCGTGAGCCTGAAGAAGGTCGCATCGCTCCGAGAGGTCCGCGAAGCCTTGCGCGAGTTCGAGGTCAACTCCGAACTCTCGGCGCTGCCTTCTGCGGTGCGCAACCCGGTGATCGTCCTCGAGGAAGAAAATCGTCCGCAGCCGCGCCGTGACGTGAACGCCGGCAGCGGCATGGCCGCGGTCGTCGGCCGCGTCCGCGAATGCCCACTGCTCGACGTAAAGCTCACCCTGCTCTCCCACAATCTGGTGCGTGGCGCGGCCGGCGCGGCCCTCCTCAATGCGGAACTCCTAGCCGCTCGCGGTTTTTTGAATGTTCGCGCGGATGCGGCCCGCGAAGCGCCCGCGGCCGAACCGGCGGTCCGCTGAATCGATCAGCTCGGCCGACGCGGGCAGTTTCCGAACCGAGCGCGAATCCGCGAGCCCTGAGCATCGCGAGGCATCCAGAATTCAAGCGCCCACCGTACCTCTAGTAATTCAACTTCAGTGAGAATTGTATCTGCCGCGAGGGACCGGCGGTCTTGCTGATAATTCCGAAGCCGCTGCCGCGCACGATGTTGGAGGGCAATCCGAAATCGACGATGTTGAAAATATTGAAGAACTCCGCGCGAAACTGGATAACTCCCAGCTCACCCTTGCCCCGCCGCCCGAACGGGGTGTCTTTGATTAGCGCGACATCAAAATCGCGAAAGCCTGGACCGCGAAAGGTGTCGCGCCCCAGCGTTCCGAAGCGGCCGCTGTTAGGCCCAGTCCCTCCAGGCACATGGACGGGAATGAAAAAGAACGAGCTATTGTTTGCACCCAAGCCGAAATAATCCTCCCGCGTTGCGCGGCTGGTCGACAACTTGGGCATGGACAGCAAATCCGGGCGATCCGTTCCGCCCGCACCTGCGCCGGTTTGCTGCACGCCCGAATACACCGTGAACGGCGGAGCGCTACTGATCGTCGTGATGTTCAACAGCTGCCAGCCGCCCGTAATTTTGCGGTTCAGCGGCTGCAGAAAGCCGACGCGCTCGAATGGCAGCGCCTGAAATAGGCTGAGCGTAAAAACGTGGGTCACGTCAAAGGTAGAAACTCCTCTATCTCCTCCCAGGTTTAGAGGATTTTGCGGCAGAGTTTGCAAGATTACACCGGCATTGGACGGCCCACCGCCCAGCGCGGCGCTGGTATCGTCGATCGATTTGGAGAATGTGTAGCTGGCCTGGAAGCTCAATCCGATGCGCGACTGGTTCTGGCTTACGCTGGTTTGCAAGGCGTGATAACTGGAATGCGAGCCATTGGTCATCACCAACTCCGGCCCGAACCCGCCGGTCGCGTGTCCCGCGGAATCGAACTGCGTGAATGGCGCAAACGCCGGGTCCGCTCCGTTGTAACCATTCGGCGAAAACACATTAGAGAGACGCACGCCCGCGGTGGCCACATACGCCGTACTCACCTTCACGCCGCCAAAATCGTGATCGATGCCCGCCGTGCAGGTTCCGATGTATCCGTTGCGGAAATTTCTGTCGATCACCCCAGCGGTGAACAATTGCACCTCGTGTCCGGGCGTCACCGCCGCCAGATCGTTCTGAAACCGTTGCAAATCGATGGGCGTATTCGCCGGCACCGTCGCGCTGCTTCCGGAAGCGAACAGAAGTTGCCCCTGTGTGGTGTAAGGCGCGGGGAGCGTTAGCGGCACGACGCCAGCGTTAAATGGCACGGGAACGCCGGGCAAAGCCGTAACCACCGGCGCAAACGTCAGCGGAAATCCACCGGTAACGAAATTGTCCTGCCACAGATTTGTGAGGATGGTGGTGATGGCGCCTCCCGCATGCAGCGTCGTGCGCTTGCCGATCGCGTAATCCATCGATACGCGCGGCCCCCAGCCGTTCCAATCGATGGGATAGATCGGCTGCGGATTGTACAGGAACACCTGGGTGGCACCCGAAGCCAGGAAAGGAGTCGGCCGGCCATCCGGACCGACCGGCGCCGCGACCGAAGTCCGGTGCTTGGCTTCTTTGATGCGGGTGTTTACTTCGTAGCGTAAACCGTAGTTGATGCTCAAACGCGATGTAACTCTCCATGCATCCCGAAAATAAAGGTTGTAGGCCTCGCGTCGTACCGCCGCTTCGTCGAATTTGTCTCCGCCCGGCGTAAGATTTCCCACCGCGGTCACCGTATACAAATACGGCGTGGCGGTCAGCAAACCGGTAAGCGCATCCGGAAGCGGATCTCCCGGTTGAATATCGTGCTGCCCGCTCGCGGAACGAATCAACACCGGCGAGTACGCTGTTCCGCCGCCAAAGGAGTACAGCCCGTTGGGGTTGGTGCCGAAAATTGTTGCGTCGCGGTTGGCGCGAATCTCCGCGCCCCACTGGAAGGTATGTGGGCCGCGCGCGTAGACCATGTCGTATTTCACTTGATAGACATTTCCGTAGGAGCCGAATATCGAACCGTCCGCGGAATTGAACCCTTCGAAAAGACCGTCACCAAAGGCGATGGCCGGCTGCGTTTGATTGGCGGTCGGAAAAATCGGTGTGCTGCGAATATAGCCCAGCGCGATTGTAAAGTTCAGGCGCGGAGAAATGGTTCGCGCATACTTCACTGTGGCGCTGCGCTGATGATCGAAAAACTGCACACCGAAGCTCGGATCGATGGCCGTCTGATCCGGATTGGTGGTCGGTCCGCGAACCTGGTTCAGGCTGAATCGCCCCATCAATGTGGCCTTATCTGAAACGCGATGATCGATGCGCACGGAAAACTGATCCGTGTCGGTGGCTACCTTCGATGATGCCGCATACGTCCGTGCACCAAACGCGCCCAGCGGCTCATTGGGCAACGGATACCGCGCCATCACCGGGGCGATCGCCGGATTCACTGGCACCGTCAGCGTGTCCCCGGGAAATGTGGTGGTATCCATTCCTTGCCGTTCGGCGGTGGTCGGTACGGGAAATACCTGCGTGGTGCCCAGCACCTGCCGAAAACCCTGGTATTCCCCGAAATAAAATGTCTTCCCGCGTCCATCATAAATCCCTGGCAGCACCAACGGGCCGCCATTGGTCACACCGAATTCGTTGCGCGCAAATGGAGGAATACGCCGCGGATCAAGCGCGTTTTCATGGTCAAAGAAATTGCGCGCATCGAACGCCGCATTGCGCAAAAACTCAAACAGGCTGCCGTGCACCTGCGGGCTGCCTGATTTGGTGAGCACATTGGTGAAGCCCGCCGCGCCGTGCCCTATTTCGGCGGGCATCACTCCGGAGCTGGATTGCACTTCCTGGATGGCATCCACGTTGAAATTGGAAAACGTCGCTCCGCCCAGTTCCGGATCGGTGGTATCCGTTCCATCCATGGCAAAAACCGCGGCCACCCCGCGCTGTCCGTTGACCGCAAATTGTTGCGTGAAATTCGCCGCACCGTTCGCGTCGGTCATAGTGCCGGCCGCCAGCAGAAGGAGTTTGCTGAAGTCGCGCTCATTGAGCGGCAGGCTAGAGACCTCCGAGCTGGAAAGATGCTCGCCGCCGCCCCCCTGTCTAGCGCTGCTTTCCTCCAGCACCGTAACCCGCATTTGCTCTGTCCCGGAAAGTTGCAGCCCTGCGGTGAAGGCTCCGTTCTTGACGAGCAGCGGCTTCACCGCGTGCCAGGTCGTGCCCGCAACGGTCACGCTCAGTTCGTAGCTTCCCTCGGCAAGTTCGGCAAACGTGAATCGTCCGTCCGCCGAACTCGACGCCGTGTAGCTATTGCCAAGCGACGCGGGGTGAAGTGTGATGCGCGCGTCACGCACAGGATTCCCTGCGCCGTCCCGCAGCACACCGGTCCACGAAGGGGCTGGGAGTGAACGCGCTATGGGCGCCGCGGCGCTGAGGAATAGGAAAAGGTAGAGCACCGATATTGCGCGCCCGGAACCCGAAGACATTCACATAGTATACGCACTACCTCAATCGGCATGCGGCCTCGAGCGAATTGACATCCGGTGAGCGCCGCGATAGGTTGAAAACTCCTCTCCTTCCGAGGGTGATGCTCAGTAACGGCCTTCGAGAGTGGCTAGCCGTGGCCTTGGGTTTCCCGTGGAGAGAACAATTTCGTTTTAGCATAAAATACCCACCCGGCTTGCGCCGGTGAGCATCAAAGACCTGTCAAAACGCAGCGGGTTCCTCCCTACCGCTGGGGAGTTAACGTGAGTCAGCCGAAAGCTCAAGTAGACCTTGACCTGCTCAGCATCAATACCATCCGCACTTTAGCCATCGACGCGGTGCAGCAAGCCAACTCCGGCCATCCCGGCGCGCCCATGGGACTGGCGCCAGTGGCTTATGCCTTATGGCAGCGATTTCTCCGTTACGATCCCGCCGATCCCCTTTGGCCCAATCGCGACCGCTTTGTTCTTTCCAATGGGCATGCCTCGATGCTGCTCTATGCCATGCTCCATCTCACCGGCGTCCGCGACGTTTCCGTAGACGGAAAAGTGCTCGACAAACCTTCGCTTCCGATGGACGAGATCAAACGCTTTCGCCAACTCGACAGCAAGACTCCCGGCCATCCCGAATCGCACATTACTGCGGGTGTCGAGACCACCACCGGCCCGTTGGGGCAAGGCTGTGGCAACAGCGTGGGTATGGCCATCGCCAGCAAGTGGCTGGGCGCTAATTACAATCGTCCGGGCTTCGAGCTGTTCAATTTCAACGTGTACGCCATGTGTGGCGACGGCGACTTGATGGAGGGTGTGGCCTGCGAAGCCGCGTCGCTGGCCGGCCACCTGGGACTTTCCAATCTTTGCTGGATTTACGATCACAATCATGTGACGTTGGACGGCCCTGCGAATTGGTCCTTCAGTGAAGACGTGATGACTCGCTTTGTGGGGCTGGGCTGGAATGTCACGCGGGTGGCCGATGCCAATGACCTGGACATGTTGGGCCGAGCCTATCAAACGTTCCTGAAGACCGCCGAACGCCCAACATTGATCGTGGTCGACAGCCACATCGGCTACGGCTCGCCGAACAAGCAAGACAGTTCCGACGCGCACGGCGAGCCGCTCGGGGAAGCGGAAGTGAAACTGGTGAAAAAGAATTACGGGTGGCCCGAGGACGCCAAGTTCCTGGTTCCCGACGGCGTTTACGACCATTTCAAAAATGGCATCGGCAAGCGCGGGGCCGACCTTCGCGCTGCATGGAATACCAAATTCGACGAATATAAGAAGCAATTTGCGCAGCCTGCCGAGCAATTGCAGCGCATCCAGAATTTCCAGTTGCCCCACAGTTGGGACAAAGATTTGCCCAGCTTTCCCGCCGACGCCAAGGGCATGGCCACCCGCGAATCTTCCGGCAAAGTGCTGAATGCGCTCGCAAAAAATATTCCCTGGCTTATAGGCGGCTCCGCCGATCTGGCCCATTCCAACAAGACCAATCTCACTTTCGATGGCGCCGGAGACTTCTATGCCAACGAATTCCGCGGCCGCAATCTGCATTTCGGCGTGCGCGAACATTCCATGGGCGCGGCCGTCAACGGCTTAAGCGTTTCCCGTTTGCGCGCCTACACCGCCACTTTCTTCAATTTCAGCGATTATATGCGCCCCAGCATGCGCCTTGCCGCCCTGATGGAAACGCCCTCCTTGTTCATTTTCACCCACGATTCCATCGGCCTCGGCGAGGACGGCCCCACCCATCAACCCATCGAGCAACTCGCCTCCCTTCGCGCCATGCCCAACATGATTGTGCTGCGTCCCGGCGACGCCAACGAAGTGGTGGAGGCGTACAAGGTGATGATCCAGCTGCGGCACAGCCCAGCCTCGCTGGTATTGACTCGCCAGGCGCTGCCCACATTTGACCGCTCTAAGTTTGCGCCGGCTTCCGGAGTGGCCAAGGGCGCTTACGTTCTGGCCGATGCCGCCAATGGCAAGCCTGACGTAATTCTCATGGCCACCGGCAGCGAAGTTCATCTGTGCGTGGAAGCCTATGAAAAGTTGAAAGCGGAGGGAATCAACGCCCGCGTGGTGAGTATGCCCTCGTGGGAGCTGTTCGAGAAACAGGACGCCGCCTATCGCGAAAGCGTTTTTCCCGCAAGCGTCACTGCGCGCGTTTCCGTGGAGATGGGTGCGACCACCGGTTGGGAGCGCTACGTGGGTACCAAGGGCAAAGCGATTGGCATGCATTCCTTCGGCGCTTCCGCGCCAATCAAGGATTTGCTTAAGAAATTCGGGTTTGTTCCGGAGCATGTGGTAATGGCGGCAAAAGAAGTTCTGGGAAAGTGAGCCCCAATGAAACTGGTGATTGGCTCCGATCACGCCGGCTTTCAATTGAAAGTCGCGGTCGGCGATTTGCTGCGCTTGCTCGGGCATGAAGTGCTGGACGTCGGCGCTTTCAACGAAAATCCCTCCGATTATCCGGATTTTGCGGAGGCCGTGGGCCGCGCGGTGGTGGATAAAAAGGCCGAGCGCGGCATACTCATCTGCGGCAGCGGCGTGGGAGCCAGCGTCGCCGCCAACAAAATTCCGGGCGTGCGCGCCGGGATGTGTCACGACACGTATTCCGCGCACCAGGGCGTGGAGCACGACGACATTAACATCCTGGTGCTAGGCTCCCGCGTGGTAGGAGTCATGCTCGCACAGGATTTGGTGAAGGCCTTCCTGGGCGCCAAATTCACCAATGAGGAGCGCCATGTCCGCCGTTTGGGCAAGGTCAAAGCAATCGAAGCCAAATATGCAGCGGGAGGCGGAGGGGAATAAGCGTCTCGTAATCAATGTCTTTGCCTAGAGCGCGCGAGAACGAGCAAGCCACAACCCGGCGGCGTACAATAGTATTTTAAGGAGTTGCAGCAAAGGAGAACGTCATGACCGCTACAACAGCGCTTCCGAATGTCGGAGCCAAGGGTGTAAATCCTCTCAAAGCATTGCTGGAATTTGGCCAATCGCCCTGGATGGACTACGTCCGCAGAGATCTGCTGACCAGCGGCGGCCTGAAGAAAATGATCCAGGAAGACGGCTTAATGGGGATGACCTCGAACCCCACCATTTTTGAGAAAGCCATTACCGGCAGTAAAGATTACGCCGATATTCTGGAGTCCCCCGACGCCCAAAAATTGGATGCCAAGGGCGTCTACGAAAAAATCGCCATCCGCGACGTGCAGGACGCCGCGGACATTTTCAAGGGCGTCTATCAGCAAACCAAGCGTCGCGATGGCTATGTCAGCCTGGAGGTCGCGCCAACGCTGGCCAACGACACGCAAGCTACTATCGACGAAGCTCGTCGGCTGTGGAAACGCGTAGGCCGCGAAAATGTGATGATCAAGGTTCCGGGCACGAAAGAAGGCTTGCCCGCGATTCGCCAGCTTCTCGAAGAGGGCCTCAACATCAACATCACGCTTCTTTTCGCGCAGTCTGTGTACGAGCAAGTTGCCGAAGCCTTTTTGGCCGCCCTCGAAGCTCGCGCGAAAAAGGGCCAGGACATCAGCCATGTCGCCAGCGTGGCCAGCTTCTTCGTCAGCCGCATCGATACCTTGATCGACAGCCAGATTGACGTTAAGTTGAAAACCGAGACCGACACCGCCAAGAAAACGCTGCTTACCGGTTTGCAGGGAAGAGTGGCGATTGCCAATGCCAAACTGACCTATCGCAAATATCAGGAACTTTTCGGGGGCGCGCGCTGGAACGCGCTCACGGCCAAGGGCGCGCGGCCGCAACGGTTGCTATGGGCCAGCACCAGCACCAAGAATCCCAAGTATCGCGACGTAACCTATGTCGAAGAGCTCATCGGCGCCGATACGGTCGACACCATTCCCCCAGCAACCTTCGATGCTTTTCGCGATCACGGCCGGGTGCGCGCCAGCTTGACCGAAAACGTCAATGAGGCCGCGAACGTGATGGCCTCCCTCGAAAAAGCGGGCATTTCCATGAAGGAAGTTACCGAGAAGCTAGTCGTCGACGGCGTGAAACTTTTCGCCGACGCCTTCAGGCAGTTGCTGGAGGCCACCGGCAAGACCGCTGGCGTGCGGGCGTGAGCCTTAATCCCCAACGATACATGTTGCCGGAGAAGCTGGAAGGTTTGGTCAAGGCTTCTCTCGAGGATTGGAAAAGAAACGACAAGGTTCGGCGTTTGTGGCAGCGCGATGCCTCCGTATGGACCGGCAGCGATGAAGGTCAGTGGCTGGGCTGGCTGGACATCGCCGAAAAGCAACTTGCCCAGCTCGACACTTTCAAAAAAGTCGCCGCCGATATAAAGAAAGCCAAGTTCAAGCACGCATTGCTTCTGGGTATGGGCGGCTCCAGCTTGTGCCCGGAAGTGCTGCGCATGACTTTCGGCAAGATTAAAGGCTATCCCCAACTCCACGTTCTCGATTCCACCGATCCCGCGCAGATCAAAGCCATCGAAGCTCAGGTCGATCTCAAGAGCGCCATCTGCATTGTCTCCAGCAAATCCGGGAGCACGCTCGAACCCAACATCTACAAACAGTATTTCTTCGAGCAGGTGGCGAAGAAGGTCGGCGCCAAGGAAGCCGGCGCCCGTTTTATCGCCATCACCGATCCCGGCTCCAAAATGCAGCAAGTCGCTGAAGCTGACAAGTTCCGGCACATTTTCTTGGGTGTGCCCAGTATTGGCGGGCGCTACTCGGCTCTATCTAATTTCGGCATGATCCCCGGTGCCGTCATGGGTATCGACATTGCAAAGTTTCTCAAGAACGCCCAGGAAATGGTGAAAGCGTGCGGTCCCGCCATCGGCGCGGACAAGAATCCCGGCGTAGTGCTCGGCACGATTCTTGGAACAGCCGCCAGGGAAGGCGCCGACAAGATCACCATTATTTCTTCTCCGGGATTTTCAGACCTCGGCGCCTGGCTCGAGCAATTGATCGCCGAATCGACCGGCAAATTGGGCAAAGGCATCATTCCGGTGGATCGCGAGAAACTGGCCAAGCCGGCAGCCTACGGCAACGACCGTGTGTTCGCCTACCTCCGTCTGGAAACCAAGCCGGACAAGAAGCAGGATGCGGCGGTCGCTGCGCTGGAAAAAGATGGCCTGCCGGTCGTACGCATTGCCGTCAAGAACACCTACAACCTGAGCCAGGAATTTTTCCGCTGGGAGATCGCCACTGCTGTCGCAGGAGCCCTCATCGGCATCAATGCTTTCAACCAGCCGGACGTCGAAGCCAGCAAAATTGAAACCAAGAAACTCACCAGCGAGTATGAATCGACGGGAAAGCTTCCCGCGGAATCGCCATTTTTCGAGGCGGAAGGGCTCAAGTTTTACGCTGACCCCAAGAATGTTGCCGCGCTAAAAGGTGGTACCACCGTTCGCGACCTTATGAAGTCGCACCTCGAGCGCGTCAACGCCGGAGATTATTTCGGCATCCTCGGCTACATCACCATGAATGAAGCGAATGAAGGCGCGCTGCAGGCTATCCGTCACAATGTTCGCGATGCCAAAAAAGTCGCCACCGTGCTCGGGTTCGGGCCCCGCTTTCTGCACTCTACCGGTCAAGCCTATAAAGGCGGTCCAGACACTGGCGTCTTTCTACAGATTACCTGCGATGACAAAGTCGATTTCCCGGTCCCCGGCCAGAAATATACGTTTGGCGTGGTGAAAGCGGCGCAAGCCCGCGGCGACTTCGCGGTCTTGGCGGAGCGCGGCCGCCGCGCGTTACGTGTGCACATCGGGAAAAACGTAAAAGCGGATTTGGCTAAGCTAGCCAAAGCAGTGCAAACGGCGCTGGCTGCCGAGATGTAGGCTCCAGCCAGCACCACAAAAACCTAACTTCGCTGACAGGAGCATCGAATGCAGCTCGGTATGATCGGCCTCGGCAGAATGGGCGCCAACATGGTGCGCCGGCTGCAAAAGAACGGCCACCAGTGCGTGGTCTACGACCGCAGCGCCGATTCCGTCAAACAGCTAACCGGCGAAGGCTCGACGGGCTCCTCTTCGCTGGACGATTTCGTAAAAAAGCTCTCCAAACCGCGCGCCATCTGGCTGATGGTTCCCGCAGGCGTGGTCGATGCCACCCTGCGCGATCTGATTCCCAAGCTTGAATCCGGCGACATCCTCATCGACGGCGGCAACTCCTACTATATCGACGACATTCGCCGAGCCAAGGAACTTTCCGCGAAAGGCATTCATTACGTTGACGTCGGAACTAGCGGTGGCGTCTGGGGTCTGGAGCGAGGTTATTGCCAGATGATCGGCGGCGAGAATGATGTGGTAAAGCATCTCGACCCTATTTTCAAAACGCTGGCGCCCGGCCGCGGCGACGCACCGCGCACCCCGGGTCGCGAGAAGGCCGCCGGCACTGCCGAAGAAGGTTATTTGCATTGCGGCGCGTCTGGCGCCGGCCATTTCGTCAAAATGGTCCACAACGGCATCGAATACGGATTGATGGCGGCCTACGCCGAGGGCCTGAATATTCTCAAGCACGCCAATGTCGGCAAGCAACATCACGAGACCGACGCCGAAACCACGCCGCTGCGCAGCCCCGAACACTATCAATACGACTTCAATCTAGCCGACATCACCGAGGTCTGGCGCCGCGGCAGCGTGGTGGCCTCCTGGTTGCTCGACCTCACCGCTATTTCTCTTCTTGAGCAACCCTCCCTCGAGCGTTTCTCCGGCCGTGTCTCCGATTCCGGCGAAGGCCGCTGGACCATTCTCGCGGGCATAGAATCTGGCGCGCCCGCTCCCGTGCTCACGGAAGCGCTGTACGAGCGTTTCTTGTCCCGCGGTGAAGGCGACTTCGCCTCCAAGGTTTTGTCGGCCATGCGATTTCAATTTGGCGGCCACTCGGAAAAGAAATCTTGATTAGGGCGGACTCATTTCGTTTGCGCCGGCCCTGAATAGGAAACGCTTAATGAATCATGTCAGTGCCAATCCCGTAGCCGCGCCGTGCGTAATGGTCATCTTCGGTGCCACCGGCGACCTCACCAAGCGCAAGCTAATCCCCGCGTTATGCAATCTTGCCGCCGACAATCTGCTTTCCAAGCAGTTCGCCATCATCGGCTTTGCCGGCAACGACTTCGACACGGAGAGCTTTCGCAAGGACCTTGCCGCCGAGATTCCCAAATATTCTTCCAGCAAGATCGATCCCAAAGTATGGGCCTGGTTCGCGGAGCGCATTTATTATGTCAAGGGCGACTTTCAAGACCCGGAGGCCTATAAGCGCCTTTCCCAGCAAGTAGCCGATATCGACAAGCAACACAACACCGGCGGGAACCGCTTTTTTTATCTGGCCGTGGCCCCCAGATTCTTTTCTCCCATCGTCAAGCAGCTCGGCCAGGCCGGTCTCGCCAAGCAGGAGAACGGCCGCTGGGCCCGCGTGATCGTCGAAAAGCCCTTCGGTCATGATCTGCAATCAGCGCGCCAACTTAACGATGAGCTGAAGCAGGTCCTCTCCGAGAATCAGATCTACCGCATCGATCACTACCTCGGCAAGGAAACCGTTCAAAACGTTTTGGTCTTTCGTTTTTCCAACAACATTATCGAGCCGCTGTGGAACCGCAACTACGTCGACCACGTGCAAATCACCGCCGCGGAAACCGTCGGCGTCGAGCATCGCGGCAGCTTTTACGAAACCGCTGGCGCTCTCCGCGACATGGTGCCCAATCATCTTTTCCAGTTACTCACCATGACCGCCATGGAACCACCTATCTCCTTCGATGCCGACGAAGTCCGCAACAAACAAGCCGAAGTCCTGCACGCCATCCAGCCGCTCAGCCCGGAAGAAGTGCTCACCTGCATGGTTCGCGGCCAATACGGCACGGGCGTCATCGATGGCGCTCCGGTGGATGGCTATCGCAGCGAACCGGACGTCGCGCCGGAATCCAACACCGAAACATTCGTCGCCCTGAAGCTACAGATCGACAACTGGCGCTGGGCTGGTGTTCCCTTTTATCTCCGCACCGGAAAGCGCCTCAAGCGGCGCGCCACCGAAATCGTTATCCAGTTTCGCCGCACTCCGTTTGTTCTGTTTCGCAACACGGCGGTAAAAAATCTGGAGACCAATCGTTTGGTTATCCACATCCAGCCGAACGAGGGCATCTCCCTCAGCTTCGGCGCAAAAGTTCCTGGCGCCATCATGAAGCTCGGCCTGGTCAACATGGATTTCGATTACTGCACCTACTTCGGCGCCGAGCACAGCACCGGGTATGAGCGCCTGCTCCGGGATTGCATGGCGGGCGATCCCACTCTCTTTCAGCGTGCCGACATGGTGGAAGCCGGCTGGAACGTAATCCAGCCGATCATCGACGTCTGGCACGCACTTCCGGCCCGCGGCTTCCCCAATTATCCGGCAGGCACCTGGGGACCCGTGGATGCCGAAGAACTTCTGGAGCGCGACGGCCGTGCCTGGCGGCCCATCGGCGAAGAAGAAATCGACCGGGACCGCGGCTGCGAAGATGAGGCGGACAAAGTCGCCGCCGCAAAGCGTCAGCTAGCAAGCGATTAAGCGTATCGGAGCGATTGTGCCACCCGACGTCCGCATCCTCGCCACTCTCGACGCAATCGCCAAACGCGCCGCGCAGGAACTCCTGCGAGCCGCCACTTCCGCCGTCGCCGAAAAAGGCTCCTTCACCGTCGCGCTCTCCGGCGGCTCCACTCCTAAGGCGCTGTACTCTCATCTGGCCAACGACGCGGCGCTGCGCGCTCAGCTGCCATGGGATAAAATGCTGGTGTACTTCGGTGACGAGCGTAGCGTCAGCCCCGATCATCCGGACAGCAATTTCCGTATGGCCGCCGAAGCTATGCTCTCGAGAGTCCCGCTAAAGCCCGAGCAGGTCTTTCGCATCAAGGGTGAGTACAAGGACACCGAATGCGCCGCGCAAGAATATGAACAAGCCTTGCGCGCATCCTTTAAAATAGGCAAGGTCCGGTTTCCGCGCTTCGACCTGGTGCTTCTCGGAATGGGCAGCGAAGGCCACACCGCTTCCCTGTTTCCCGGAGCTAAGGCGTTGCACGAGACCAAGCGCATGGTAGTGCGTACCTGGGTGGGCAAGCTCTACACTGAACGTATCACGCTGACCGCCCCGGCCATCAACAACGCCGCGCGCATCATGTTTATGATTACCGGAGCGGACAAAGCTCTGGCGCTCAAGGGCGTTCTGGAAGGACCCCACGAACCGGATCAGTTGCCGGCGCAAAGGATCCAGCCGTCCAATGGCCAATTGCTTTGGCTGGTGGACAGCGTGGCCGGCGGCATGCTTTCCATCGGAATTCGCGAATAATTGAGGAGAAACGCAATGGCAACCACAACGGCAACGGGCGGAACGATCGAAACCTACCTCGGCGCAAAAGCCGAATCCCTGCTGGGCTTTAAATCGCCCAAGATTTCCAAGGAACGCCTGCACCTTCCCGGGCCAGACTTCATCGACCGCATCTGGACCGTCTCGGACCGCAACGTTCGCGTGCTGGCCAGCTTGCAACGGCTGTTCCGTCACGGCCGCCTTAGCGGCACCGGCTATATGAGCATCCTACCCGTCGACCAGGGCATTGAGCACTCCGCCGGCGCCAGCTTCGCGAAAA
Organism: Candidatus Acidiferrum sp.; assembly: GCA_035309625.1. Classification (GTDB taxonomy): domain Bacteria; phylum Acidobacteriota; class Terriglobia; order Acidiferrales; family UBA7541; genus Acidiferrum. The sequence continues at coordinate 5,901 of DATGEY010000085.1, read as the reverse complement.
ACCCCGACTATTTCGACGGCGAAAATATCGTCAAGCTGGCTGTCGAAGGCGGCTGCAATGCCGTCGCTTCCACTTTCGGCGTTCTTGGCTCCGTCGCTCGCAAATACGCGCACAAGATTCCCTTCATCGTGAAGATCAATCACAATGAGCTGCTCACCTTCCCCAACAAGTTTGACCAAATCTCCTTCGGCACCGTGAAGGAAGCCTGGGATATGGGCGCGGCCGCCATCGGCGCTACCATTTACTTCGGCTCCGACCAGGCCGACCGCCAAATTGTGGAAGTCAGCCGCGCCTTTTCGGAAGCTCACGAACTGGGCATGGCCACCGTCCTGTGGTGCTATCTTCGCAACAGCGCCTTCAAGAAGGATAAGGATTACCATGTTTCTGCCGATCTCACCGGTCAGGCCAATCACCTCGGCGTCACCATTCAAGCCGACATCATCAAGCAAAAAATGGCAGAGAATAATGGCGGCTATCAGGCCCTCAACATCGGCGATTCCAGTTACGGCAAATTCGACAAACGTATTTACACTGACCTTGCCAGCGACCATCCCATCGACCTCTGCCGCTACCAAGTGGCCAACTGCTTCATGGGCCGCGCCGGCCTCATCAATAGTGGTGGCGCCTCCGGAGCCAACGATTTTGAGGAAGCCGTCGCTACCGCCGTCATCAACAAGCGTGCCGGCGGCACCGGCCTGATCTCCGGCCGCAAAGCCTTCCAGCGCCCCATGAAAGAAGGCGTCCAACTCCTGAACACCATCCAGGATGTTTACCTGAGCCATGAAGTGAGCGTAGCCTAGAATCCCTGGCGTAGGGGCGCAGCATGCTGCGCCCAGTTCAGCAACCAAGGTTCATATAACTCCGCTTTGCCTCATCGGTGGCCGTTTCCGGTCGTTTGTTTGCCCCTAAACACCATTCGTGAGTAACATCCCGGTCCGCCAAAAGCCGGAAACGTTTTCGTGGCAAAAGCCGTCTGGACCAGTGATGCGTCGAACTGCATAGTCCGTGTGAATGCCTCGGGACGGATGCCGCCGTTAGCGGCAAGGCCGGAGCGGCGAACTCAAGGAGAGAAAGATGAAAAAAGTAATGGCGGGTGCGATTCTGGCCCTGTTAGCGACACTAGCTACGTTGGCAGCGTTCGCGCCAAACGCAAGCGCAGCGCCCAGCACTTCCCAAGTGGTTCTTTCGCAGTGGAACGAAATCGGCCGCAAACTGGTGGCCATGGCCGAAGACTTTCCCGAAGACAAGTACGATTTCAAGCCGACCGCGGCGCAGCGCAGCTTCGCCGAACAGTTACTCCACGCGGCTGGCTCCATGTATTACTTCACCGACCCGGCGCAAGGTCAAAAGCCGCGTTACCCCGATGACCCCAAGCGCGACGGGTTGAAGACCAAGACCGAGATCGTGGCTTTCGTCAAGAAGTGCGTCGAGGATGGCGCCGCCGTCATCAAGTCCAAAGGTGACAAGGGCATGAGCGAATGGATCACTGACCCGGGAAGCAAGCAGCAATTGCAAGTCTCCGATCTGGCCTATGGCTTGACCGAACATTCCGGCGAACACTATGGACAACTGGTCGTTTATTACCGCGTGGCCGGATTGGTGCCCCCGGAATCGCGGCCCAAGAAGTAACTAGCGCGAATCTTGTCGAGCCGTCAGCGGCCCACGGCTCCGCTGGCGCTATTTTCCAGCAGCGCGGTCAATTGCGGAGCGTCGCTGGTCGGAGGCAGGCACGATTCCCCGATGCACACCACAGCCATAGCTTTGTCGGCTTGCAGGTGCGGTAAGGTGTCCCGCAATGCCTCGGGAAGGTTCTCCAGCGCGGCGCCATCGTTTCCCGCCGTAGCGTAGCGCAGCACCGATTTGCCAAGCCGGTACACCCGGTTCGCGGCTACTTCCAGCGACAATGCCGCGGGATCATCCGCCCGGCCGGTAATCACTACCTGCATCGGATGATGCGCAAACAGCAGTGCCGCCAGCCCGTAGGTTGCGGCAAATAGCCCGTACTGCGGAGCGATTCCCGCGAAGGCTTCCAGCGTCTGCTGCGCAAAAATGCGATAGCGCTCGTCCCCGGTGAACGCGTGAATACGGGCCAGTGCGATGATCGCGACGGAATTGGCGCCCGGAGTCGGCGAATCCTGGAACGGTTTGCGGCGTACGTCTAACCCCCCGAGTGGAGCTGCATTGGATGCGCGATCAAAGAATCCGCCACCCTCCGCATCCGCGTAATACTCCAAAATGTAATCCAGCGTGCGCTGAGCGGCGCGGAAATAGCGCGCCTTCAGTGTCATTTCGTAAGCGTCCAGTAGTGCAATGACGCCGAACACTTGATCGTCCAGCGAACCCTCCAGTCGCGGTCCGCCGATGCGATGCGCAAACCCCTTTTCCTCCGTCCACGCTTCCTGCAGCATGCGATCGATTGTTTTCAACGCGAAGTCGCGGCAATTGTCTCCGATGGACCGGCCCAAAACCCGCGCGGCTTCCAGGTACGCGGAAATGAACATCGCGTTCCACGCGATGTACATGGTCGTGTCGATGTACGGAGTTATGCGGCAGAGCCGGCCGGCCAGCATCTTGTCTTTGGCGCGCGCGATGGTCAGTCGGACCGTGGTTTCGTCTCCGCCCAGCGCTTTGGCGATAGCGCCCGGGTCGCGTGCCACCCACAGAACGTTCTTGGCGGGGTTATGATGCATCTCCCCGCGCGGTTCAATGTCGTAGTAAAGCTCGATAATTCGCGCCTCCGCGGGGGGCAGCATTTCCCGAAGCTCTTCGAGTGTCCAGGTGAAGTAATCGCCGTCGTCGGAAAGACAATAGTCCGCATCCTGGCTGGCGTAAAAGCCTCCGCTGTGCTGGTCGGAAAGTAGCTCATTCACCCAGCCGATAATGCCCTCCGCGGTTTCACGCAAGAACAAGTTTTGTGTCACCTGCCAACCGTGCAGGTAATTCTTGAGCAGTTCGGAATTGTCGTAGCTCATCTTTTCGAAGTGCGGCACCAGCCATCGTTCATCCACCGAGTAGCGGTGAAAGCCGCCCGCCAATTGGTCATAAACACCGCCCCGGGCCATCTTCTCCAAGGTGGTTTCGGCCATGGCCAGAAGATGCTTTTCCTTGGTCTCCTGGTAGCGCTCCCAAAGAAGCTCGATTGCCGAAGAGTGCGGAAATTTCGGGGATTGCCCGAAGCCACCATTGCGAATGTCAAATAACTTGGTGATCGCTTGCACCTGTGCATCCACCACGCCCAGGTCGAACTTGGCCTTTGCGCCATGGAATATTTCCGCTTGCGCTACGGCGTCCGCCAGCGAGTTTGCCGCGCGCTCGAGGTCAGCCCGCTTGTGGCGATAAGAATCGGCCACGGCCAGCAGTACCCGCCGGAAACCCGGGCGGCCCCCTTGATCGTCGGGCGGGAAATACGTGCCGCCATAAAAGGGCTTGCCATCCGGAAGCAGAAATCCGGTGAGTGGCCACCCGCCTTGGCCGGACAGGGCGCTGACGGCGGACTGATAGCGCGCGTCCACATCCGGACGCTCGTCACGGTCGACCTTTACGGCCACGAAATGTTCGTTAATGATCTTGGCGATCTCCGCGCTTTCGTAACTTTCGCGGTCAATAACATGACACCAGTGGCACCATACCGCTCCAATATCGAGCAGCACCGGTTTGTTTTCGCGTTTTGCCCGCGCGAACGCCGCCTCGCCCCATTCATACCAATCAATGGGTTGGTGGGCAGCGGAGCGGAGATACGGGCTTACAGAATCTTTGAGTCGATTCTCAGATGGTGACGCCAAGCGAACTCCCCGTGGTGCGACAGGATTTACGACGGTTTATGACTTTGCAAGAATAGCCGGCTGCGACGCCGCGCCGGGTATTGCTGGGAAATCTGGTTAAACCTCGAACCGTCCGCCGATCTACTGAACGACGTCGCCCGGACCCAGATCACGGGGATCCAGCGGCTTCCGGCCGGCAAATCCTTCGTTTTGCCGGTGATAAAAGCGAATACGATCTTCGCCCAGCCGCCAGCACAGATACACTTCCTCATTGTCGATCAGCGCCGGGAAGTCGAGCAGGCCAACCTCAAGATCTTTGATGAGACAACCCGTTTCAAGGATTCGATTCAATGATGTCTTAAGCGTCTCGGCCAGTTGATGATGCTCCACCCGGAGCGTGGCCAGCTTCTCATACGGTACAATCACGCCGCCCATCATGGTAATTCTGGCGGAAACTGCGGTAAGGTCCGTTTCCAGGCCCGCTAGTTTCTTCCGGCAATTCATCGCTTCCACCAGGAACGGCTCAAGCTCCTGGCGCACGCGTTCGGCCTCCGTCAGCGTGAATAGCCTCGGCGCCGGCTCTGGTGTTTCGTCCTGGTTTTGCTCGTCGTCTTCGTCCGCCATGGCCATCGTCCGTCAGTATTGGCTATTCAGCGAAGCGCTATGTCGTGCGCCCTACGGTCCCACAAGAAGCTTATCATGCGCTGATCCCCCTGCGCAGGGAGTGCGCGGCAGCAGCCCCGTTTAGCCGCAGAGCGGTGGCGTAGGGCTTCACCGGTTCGGTTGTATCGCGGACTACTGCCGGTTAGATGAAAACAGGAGGCCTTTAGGTGCTATTGTCCGCTAGCCGCCAATGAACACCATGGTCCGCGAGGGCGGCACAAAATCCGGTGCATTGATGCGGTGTCCTTCTTCTTTCTCCACTACCACCGAGCGCACATACGTAGCCAGGTCTTCGTCGGAAGCGCCGTCTCGTAGTAAGGCGCGAAGGTCGTGATCTTCCTTGCTGAATAGGCAGGTTCGCAATTTCCCGTCCGCCGTCAGGCGGATGCGCGAGCAGTGCCCGCAGAACGGCTGCGTCACCGGCGCGATCAGGCCGATTTCTCCCGGCGCTCCGTCCGCGAAGCGGTATTTTCTGGCCGTTTCGCTGCGTTCGTGGGGAATCTGCACCAGCGGCCAGCGCGCGTGAATGCGCCGGTGGATTTCCGCCGCCGGCACCACCAACCCCCGATTCCAGTGGCGGTCCGCATCCAGCGGCATGAATTCGATAAATCGCATGATCACGCCGCGTTCCCGCGCGAAACCGGCAAAGGCTTCCACTTCATCGTCATTAATGCCCCGCACCAGCACCGCGTTGATCTTGGCTGGCGCCAGTGGCGATTTCTGTGCTCCATCAATGCTGTTCATCACCGTGTCAAACGACTTGGTCCGCGTGATTTTCTCGAACCGTCCGCGATCCAGAGAATCCAGGCTGATGTTGATCCGCCGCAAACCTGCTTTCACCAACCGGTCACATCGTTCCGCCAGCAGGTGTCCGTTGGTGGTCATCGACAAGTCTTCCACGCCCTGCGCATGCAGCCGCGCGATGTATTCTTCCACTCCTTCGCGAACCAACGGCTCGCCGCCGGTAATACGAATCTTCCGGATACCCAGGCTTACGAAAACCCGCGCCAGGCGATCCAACTCCGGCCAGGACAGAATCTCGTCGTGATCGCGGTAATTTTCCGGGTCAGCCGAACGGCAATACACGCAACGGAAGTTGCAGCGGTCGGTAACCGATACGCGCAGGTCGGTAATTTGCCGTCCGAATCTGTCTTGAAGGGTCATCGCAGCGTGTCCAGCAATCTCCGCAAAAACAAAAAGCCTGAATCCGCAGGCTTGGAATCAGGCGTAGACGAAAAAAAACGTCTTTTCGTCATTCGGCTCCTTTCCAAGCGGGAGGCTCGGCCGTTTCCAGCCAAACCCTGATTCCCGGCTCATCACCGGGACATCGCCCCTCTGCCATCGGTTTTCTCCCCGTCAGGCACCAAGGGTCGGAGGCTTCACCGCCAGTGTACGCCTTTGAGCCGGGGGCTGCAATTTCACGTATCGCGCCGTCTAAAATGTAACCGAAGGGGACAACGTCGCGCCATTTAAGATG
>DATGEY010000084.1:0-29891 GCA_035309625.1 Candidatus Acidiferrum sp. | reverse complement strand
CGGCGTGCAGCCTCGCCAGCACCGTTCCTGAGAGAGCGGAAAGCTCTGTGAACGCCGCTGTGCGAGATCCGCGGAGCCGGCCTCTTTCGCCAGACACTTCTTCCTCACGCTTGATGATGTCGAGGAGCTCGGCAAGAAACGTCTGGCGACTGAAGGGATCATCGAGCGTAACCGGCGCACCATCTTGCAGCGGCACACGCGGCGCTGCATCCGTAGACGAAGTTCCGGCCGGAACAATCACCGGAACCAGGGGAATGGAATAAGTCTCTTCGGCGCCTTCCTGATATCTCACCGTGGCGATGAAGATGACCGCACCCGAGCCGCCCACCGGAATCGCATCGACAACATCGACCGCGGCGATCTGTCGAGCCTTTCCTCCGAACCAGCGCTTGGCGGACAAAAACGCCGGCAGTTGGCGGGCAAGACTCTGCCGCAGCGCAGCAAACGTTTCGGGGTGCAATCGACTAGCCTGCACAGTACTCCCGATCATCGGGGGTTGAGAATCCAAAGCAATTCACAACGGCTGGGGCTCTTCGTACTTCTCTTTTTTCTTGTCGCCCAGGTTGCGTTCCAGGAATTCGCGGGCCAGTTCCCTTCCACCCAGACCGAAGGCGATGGCCAGCCCAAACATAAAAGCTCCGAACACAATGGAGAACGCCGCTATTACCGTTTGCCGCGCGACGCCAACCTGCTCCAAAGCCATGGAAATTGCCAGCGCCCAGATTACAAAGCGGATCGACCAACTGAGCAGTTTCGGCGCCGGATAGCCCGCGTTTACCGCTGCCAGCAGCGCCGCGCGAGACAAGAAATTGGCGGTCACCAGACCCAGGAAGAGAATCAATATCGCGACAAATATCGCCGGCAAGAGCAAGAACAGCCGCGAAATCTGCTCTTGCAGACCGGCGACGCCGAGAACGCTGATGCCTATCAATATAAATCCCGACCAGGTGACCCAGAACAGCGAGCGGCTCAGCAATTCGGTCATGGAAGGCAGCGCGGCCATACGCAAGAATCGCGAGGCCCCGGCCTCTTCCGATAGCCGGTCCAGCCGCGTGACATGCAGCAGCGCGCGCAAGATGGTCTTCAAGAAATAGGCGACGAACAAACCGACCACGATGATCACCAGCATGACCAACAGGCGCGGAAGAAATTCCGCAAACATATGCACCAGATTGTCGTAGGCCTGGCGGAGTCCCTGAATGACTAGTTCTTTCATGGCTGCACCTCAATGTTTCGTCGTCCATCGTTCGACTAAATACGGTTTTTGCCGCTCAAATTCCTGGCAGACCATCTCCGACCGGGTTTCCATTACTTCGGGAGAGGAATTCGCGTGCTCCAGCAAGAAGGAATAGAGCCGCCCGCGGTACAGTGGCACCAAAGCCTGCACCAGGTGGTCGCGATTGAGCACTGAGTGATGATAGGAAGCCGCAAACTCGTAGAGGGTCTTGACCCACAGCTCGGCCGCAAAATGAAACTTCAGGCGATCGCTCAAGGCGATGGCCTTAATTTGCGCATGCGTTTCCGGAGCGAGAATGGACGCGAGGATGGGCTCCAGTTCATTGACGCCGCTGCGAAACAAGTCGAATATTTTTTCCGGGCTCGCCGGAACACCGTCCGAGGAGAGTTCGTGATCGGGTCCGAAGGTTGGCACGGGCTGCGAACTTGAGCGATTCAGCCACTGTGGCTCATTGATCTCCATGCACCAGAATAAATTGCCGACGGTCTGGCGGATGGCATCAACGAGGTCGGGGCTGGTTCCCGCGGGCGATGCGGGTTTGGGCCCCAAAAAATATTGGCCGCACTTGAGCCCTCCCCCGATGGCGGTGATGGCCATCCACGCCTCGGGACGCGCGCGCATCGCTTCTTCTTGCCACACCTCTTTTTCCAGGCACTGGGTGGCCAACCGGCCGGAGAATCCCCATTCGTCGGAGTACAGCTCCCGTATGCGCTGGCCGAAAACAGCGCGGCTCATGGGATAGAGCAGATCGCGCGCCAGCAACCCTTGAAATCGGCTGCGGGCGTAGAGGGGCGCAACAAAATCCAGGCCTTCGCGGTAAACCGGGCGCAGCAAATTGGCCACCCAGTTGCTCGTTAGGTTTGTTGTACCGGGGGAGACAACGGCGCAGGCACGCGCGCGCAGCAGGTCCGCAGCGGCCACGATGTGATGCAGCGCCAAACCCTGAGACGGGGACCGGTCGTACTCCACCGAAATCCGGTGAATGGTTCGCAGCGACGTCAGGCCCTTGTGAGCAACGTCTCTCCGCTCGCTGCTTTCGATGAAAAGCTTCCGCGTATCGTCGGTCGAGCCGCCATCCACGTTCAGGATAACCGCGCGCTCGCGAACAAAATTCTGGCGCAGAGTTTCCTCCACGCAATGCAACGCCTGCAGCAGCGTCGACGCATGGTTATGGGAGGGGATACCGACGAGCAGATCGACCTCGCCAACACTCATCAGTTGGCGCAGAAAATCGTCCGCTAGAAAACTCTCCTCAGCCAATGGCTCAGTGCTCCTTGTTACGCGGCCGTGTGCTCATGAATTCGGTCCATGCTTGACGTGTCTATCCACAACCGGTCAAATTCGACGAAGGCGGAACCAATAAAACTGATAGGGCCCGAGGGTCAGCAGATAGGGCAAGTCCCCGATACGGGGAAACAGGTTTCGGCCGAACATCTCGATAGGAATGTGCCGCTTATACATTTGCAAATTCAGTTCCACGGCCTGAGCCGAGTTGGAAAGATTATTCACCACCAGTACCTTTTCTTCGCCCAGCCGGCGCACGTAGGCCAGCACCCGATGATTCGAGGGGTTGAGAAACTCGATCGAGCCGCGGCTAAACACCCGGAAAGCGTTGCGGGTCTGAATCACCGACTTGGTCCAGGATAGCAGCGAGTGCGCCGATCGTCTCTGCGAGTCCACATTGATCGCCTGGTAGCCATACACCGGATTGGAGATCAGCGGAGAATACAACCGTTCCGGATCGGCGGTGGAGAAGCCGGCGTTCCATCCGCCATTCCACTGCATCGGCGTGCGCACGCCGTTGCGATCGCCCAGATAGACATTGTCGCCCATGCCGATTTCGTCGCCGTAATAAATGATGGGCGTTCCGGGCATGGAAAGCAGCAGGCCGGTCAAAAGCTCGACGCGCCGGCGGTCGTTTTCCATCATGGGGGCCAGGCGCCGGCGAATCCCCAGGTTGATGCGCATGGCTTTGTCGCCCGCATATTCGTCATACATATAATCGCGCTCGACGCTGGTGACCATCTCCAGGGTCAGTTCATCGTGATTGCGCAAAAAGATGCACCACTGGCAGTTGGGCGGAATCTGCGGGGTTTGCTCCAGGATTTCGATAATCGGTTTGCGGTCCTCCAACTTCACGGCCATGAACATGCGCGGCATCAGGGGAAAGTGGAATGCCATATGAAACTCATCGCCATTGCCGAAATAGGCGCGTACGTCGGCCGGCCACTGATTGGCTTCCGCCAGCAGCATTTTGCCGGGATAGGCCAGGTCGATGCGCTGGCGAAATTCACGAATGATCTCATGCGTTTCCGGTAAATTCTCGCAGGAAGTGCCTTCACGCTCGATTAAGTACGGAACCGCATCCAGCCGAAACCCGTCGACCCCGATGTCCAGCCAAAACTTCATCACCTCCCACATCGCTTGACGCACCGCGGGATTGTCGTAGTTCAAATCTGGCTGGTGGCCGAAGAACCGGTGCCAGTAATAGGCTTTGGAAATTGGGTCCCAGGCCCAATTGGACATTTCCGTATCGACAAAAATAATGCGCACATCCTGGTAGCGGGTGTCGGTGTCGCTCCACACGTACCAATCTCTTTTGGGGTTGTCGCGGGAACTTCGCGCTTCCTGGAACCAGGGGTGCTGGTCGGAAGTGTGGTTGACCACCATTTCCGTGATTACGCGAATGCGCCGGTTGTGTGCCGCGGTCAGGAAATCCTTGAAGTCCTGCAGCGTTCCGTACGAGGGATGAACCGACGTGTAGTCGGCGATATCGTAGCCGTCGTCGCGCAAAGGCGAGGGATAGAAAGGCAAAAGCCAAATGGCATTGATGCCCAGCTCTTGCAGATAATCCAGCTTGGTGGTCAAACCACGAAAATCGCCGATGCCATCGCCATTGCTATCGCAGAACGTCCGCACGTGCAGTTGGTAAATGACGGCATCTTTGTACCAGAGACTTTCGTCGAGCAACTGCGGCACATGGCTCTCCTGATGAGCGTTGGACACAGTGGATGGGGGAGTGGATGAGTCCTGCACGAGTCAACCGATCGGATGGACCCGGAAAATATGCGCCGGGAGAATCGAGGGATTTAACTGCACAAAGTTTCTCGAGCGGTGCCAGACATAGCGCGCGTCGGTGAGCAAGTCATGCACCTGGTATGATTCATCCTGTTCGAGCTTCAATTCTTCGGGCGCAACCGATACCCAGCCCGATTGCGTGTTGTGTGGATCCAGGTTGACCACCATCAAAAGCCGGTTCGAGAAATTTTCCGAAACCTTGCTGTAAGCAATCAATTGTTCATTGTCGGTGGGATGAAACGCCAACGTCCAGTCGCCATGTAGAGCGGGGTTGGCCTTCCGAATGGTATTCACGCGGGTTATCAGATCCTTCAGGCTGTTCGGATTATCGGTGTCCCATATCCGAACTTCATATTTCTCCGAATTCAGATACTCTTCGCTTCCGGCCTGGGCTGGGCGATCTTCACACAGCTCAAACGCCGGCCCATAAATTCCGTAGCTGGCGCTCAGCGTGGCAGCCAATATAAATCGAGCCGCAAAAGCTGGCCGCCCGCCCTGCTGAAGGTAGGCATTCAAAATGTCGGGAGTATTCGGCCACACGTTAGGGCGAAAGAATTCGCGGACCGGAGAGTGGGTCATCTCCGCGAAGTATTGGCTCAATTCCGCGCTGGTATTCTTCCAGGCAAAATAGGTGTAGGACTGGGTGAAACCCAGTTTTGCCAGCTGGTACATGACTTTGGGCCGGGTGAAGGCCTCGGACAGAAAGATAACGTCCGGATAGTCTTGTTTTACTTCGCGGATCAGCCATTCCCAAAACGCAAACGGTTTCGTGTGCGGATTATCCACCCGAAAAATGCGAAACCCGCTCTTTGCCCAGTAAAGCACCACGTTCTTGAGCTCTTCCCAAAGCTCAGGCGCGTGTTTGCTCTCGAAATCGAACGGGTAAATATCCTGATATTTCTTGGGCGGGTTCTCCGCGTACTGCACGGTTCCGTCCGGGCGTTCGCGAAACCATTCGCGACGCTCTTTTACGTACGGATGATCGGGAGAACACTGAAAAGCAATGTCCAGCGCGACTTCCATCCCCAGCTCGCGCGCTTTGTTTTGCAGCGCCTTCAGATCTTGCAGCGTTCCGAGTTGCGGATGGATGGATTTGTGGCCGCCTTCCGCTCCGCCAATAGCCCACGGACTTCCCACGTCTTCCGGGCCGGGGGTGAGCGAATTGTTCTTGCCTTTTCGCCCGGTCAAACCGATCGGATGAATCGGCGGAAGATACAAAATATCAAAGCCCATGGCGGCGACGTAGCGCAGTCGCGCGGCACAATCGCGAAAAGTTCCAGGCCGCTTTGGATCGGTGGTGCAGGAGCGCGGAAACATCTCATACCAAGCTCCAAAACGCGCCAGTGCCGGATCCACAACTACGGTAAGTTCCCGCTCATATCGAGTGTCTTGCGTGAAATCACGATTGCGCGCGGCCAGGTCCGCCAGCTCGGCTGCTTGCGCAAATTCCAGCGCCGCCCGCGGATTTCCCCCGGAGAGTTCCCGCAATCGCTCCGCCGCGTAGGTCAGTTCTTGCCGGTCTGCGCTCTTTGCTTGAGCCGCGGCTGCCTCCAACAGCTGCACACCGCGCAGCACGTCCACCGAAATGTCAACATCCGCCTTGACTCGCTTGGCCAGGTCCACGGCCCAGGTGCCATACGCGTCCACCCACCCAACGATCGTGTAGACGTACCGGCCGATTCTTTCGACCTGGAATTCCCCGCCCCAGCGGTCATTCTGAACCAGTCGCATGGGCGCTTCGCGCCATCCGGAGTCCTCCTCGCGCCTGAAAAGCAGCTGGGCGCGGAGAAGATCGTGACCATCCGCAAAGATGTCAGCCTGCACCTGCACGCGATCACCGACGCAGCGCTTGACGGGGAATAGACCGCCGTCGACTTCCGGCTGCAGGCCCCCGATTACGACGCGGCGCTGCGTGCCAATCATGCGGTTAATCAATATGGCGGGAGTGTCCAACAATCCCTCTCTCAAAATGTGTATGTCCGGGAAAAAATCGCCACGCTCGCGGGCGGGATGCGAGAGCCGGGGTTTAGACCGCTTTACGATTATACAGAGTACCGCGTCCCCGTTTCACACTGCTCCAGCACGGCTGGCCGTGCGAGTTCCTTAAGTCCCACGGCTTATTCACCGTAAGGCGCCCAGATATTCTTTACCTGGGTGGCATGCTGCAGGAACCAACGGCCCTCCCCCTGCTCGGTGCTAAACCAGTCGATGGCCCGGCCTTCGTCGCTGAAAACCTGCTTCAGATTTCCTACGGACAAGGATTTAGCCGTGGTGCTGCTGAGCTCGCCGGCAAATGTCCAGATGGCGTCGACATCGTCATGTTCCGCCAGCACCTTGAGCAACTCGTCGCGGCGGCCGGAAACCATGTTCACGACGCCGTCAGGCAAATCGCTGGTGTCCAGCACCTGGTACAGGTCGCCGATGATGAGCGGATAGGCCTCCGAGGGAATGGCCACTACGGTGTTCCCCATGGAAATCGCGGGCATCACCAAGGACAGAAATCCGAGCAGAGGCGCATCCGCGGGGCAGATGATTCCCACCGTACCGATGGGTTCGTTCATGGCCAGCGTGATGTTTCGAAATGGGGGGTGATGAATCGCGCCATCGAACTTGTCGGCCCACGCGGCGTAAGAAAAAATGCGCTCGATTCCGGCGCGCACTTCCGCACTGGCCTGCCCCTTGCCAACTGCCGAAGCGAGACGGCCAGCGATTTCCTCGGCGCGCTGCGAAAGATTTTCGGCGATGTAGTACAGGACCTGCGCGCGGTTGTGGGCAGTAGCCTTGCCCCAACCGTCCGCTTTGCGCGCCGCTTCCACCGCGTTGCGGATGTCTTTGCGATTGCCGAGCGGGACTTCGCCTAGCAATCGGCCATCCGCGGAGCGCACTTCCAAACTGTAGCCGGAATCGGGGCGCGCCTGCTTTCCGCCGATGTACAATTTCACGGTGCGGTCGATGGGCTGCTCCGCGTTGTCGGTTATCTGCTGAGAATGCTGATGCGGCGCTGACGGCTTGGCCGGCAAATGCGGAGCACGCTTGAACCATGCCGGCTCGAGATATTCCAGCAGTCCTTCGCGGCCGCCCTCGCGCCCGTATCCGCTCTCTTTGTAGCCGCCGAATCCGCAAGCCGCGTCAAACAGGTTGGTGCTGTTTACCCATACCACGCCGGCCTTCAGTTGCGCGGCAACGTGCAGGGCCACGTTGATGCTCTCGCTCCAGACGCTGGCGGCCAGCCCGTAAACGGTGTTGTTGGCCAGCTCGACCGCCTCTCGGGGCGTGCGGAAGGTCATGGCCGCCAGCACAGGGCCGAAAATTTCCTGCTGCGCTACGGTCGAGGTGGGATGCACATTGCTCAAGAGCGTGGGCGGGAAAAATAATCCGCGCGATGGCATGGCCAGCGAAGGCGGCTGCCAGCAGGTGGCGCCTTCTGCCACACCCTGCCGCACCAGCCGCTCGATTCGCTCCAATTGCACGCGCGCGACAATCGCTCCGATGTCGACGGCTTTATCGAGCGGGGCGCCGACGCGCAGCGTGCTCATGCGCTCGCGCACTTTAACGATCAACGTTTCCGCCACGCTTTCCTGCATCAACAAGCGCGAACCGGCGCAGCATACCTGGCCCTGGTTCAGCCAAATTCCGTCAACCAGACCTTCGACCGCGCTGTCGAGGTCGGCATCCTCGAAAATGATGAAAGGAGACTTGCCGCCCAGTTCTAGCGAAATCTTCTTGTGACTCGCCGCGGTGGCTTTGCGAATCGCACGGCCAACCTCGGTCGAGCCGGTGAACGCAATCTTGTCCACGTCCGGATGTTGCACCAAAGCTTGCCCGGTGGTGCCGTCTCCAGTAACGATGTTCACCACGCCCGCGGGCAATCCCACTTCCTGGCAGATTTCCGCAAAGGCGAGAGCCGTGAGCGGCGTAAATTCGGCCGGTTTCAGCACCACGGTATTGCCGGTGGCCAGGGCCGGAGCAATTTTCCAGGCCAGCATGAGGAGCGGAAAATTCCAGGGAATGATTTGTCCCACGACGCCGCAGGGAACGTAGGCGGGAAATTCCTGCGGCAGCAATTGCGCCCAACCGGCATGGTGGTAGAAGTGGCGCGCGACCAGCGGGATATCGAGGTCGCGGCTTTCCCGGATCGGCTTGCCGTTGTCCATCGTTTCCAGGACGGCCAGCCTCCGCGAATGTTTTTGCACTTGGCGCGCCAAGGCGTACAAATAGCGGGCTCGCGCGTGTGGTGTGAGCGCTTGCCATTCCGGCAAGGCCGCCCGCGCCGCCTTCACGGCGGCGTCAACGTCGGCAGGCGAGCCCTGCGCCACCGCCGCCAGCTTTTCCGTTGTGGAAGGATCAACCGTATCGAAATAAGTGCCTTCGGCCGGCGCGCGAAACGAGCCGCCGATGAAGTGGCCGAATTTGCGCGAGTGGAGGTCCAGCCAGGCCAACGCCTCACGCGGATCTTCCGGCGCGGGGCCATACTCCATGGAAAGAAATTTTTCCGTGACGCTCATGCTTTGTGCTCAAGCCGCCTTTTGGACAACTGCACGCAATCCTACTGCTGTGCGTAATCCCTTTATGCTAGCGGATGCCGGTATTCCGCGGAATAGCGGCCCGTCGCGTGAAATTCCAACTGGCGCTCGATATCGGCCAGCATCGCACTGGCGCCCAGACGAAACAACTTTGCGTTCAGCCAGGAATCGCCCAATTCCTCTTTCATCAAAGAAAGCCATTCCACCGACTGTTTCGCGGTGCGAATGCCGCCGGCCGGCTTGAATCCCACGGCCATCCCGGTGCGCTGGGCGTAATCGCGAATCGCGCGGGTCATCACCAACCCGACCGGGAGGGTCGCATTGACGGCTTCTTTTCCGGTGGAAGTTTTGATGAAATCGGCGCCGGCCATCATGGCCACCATGCTGGCGCGGGCCACATTGCGCAGGGTCAACAAATCGCCCGTCCCCAGGATTACTTTCATGTGAGCCTTGCCGCAGGCGGCTTTGAAGGTGGCGATTTCATCGAAAAGTGCCTGCCACTGTGCGCCAAAAACGTGAGACCTGGTGATCACCACATCAATTTCGTCCGCGCCGGCTTCGACCGAGCGCCGAATCTCCGCCACCCGTTCATCCAGCGGAGACAATCCGGCCGGAAAACCCGTTGAAACGGCGGCCACTTTGATGCCGCTGCCCTGCAAAGCTTTCACCGCCGCCTCCACAAAAGAATGATAGACACAGATTGCGGCTACGCGAATATTCAGCGACTCGATGCCGAGCTGCTTCGCCAGGTCTTGACGGATCGGCTGCCGCCCCTTGGCACATAAGCGGCGGACGCGTTCTTCGGTGTCGTCGCCTGATAGCGTCGTGAGGTCCATGCAGGTGATTGCGCGCAGCAGCCACGCAATCTGCCAATCCTTCTTTACCGTGCGCCGGGTGACGAGCGTCTGCGCGCGCCGCTCTACGGCGCTGGTATTGACGCGAATATTTTCAAGCCAATCCAGATTCAGGGGGATGCCGCGATTGGGCAGGAGTTGTCGTCCGCCGAGAATTGCCAAAGGATCGACTTCGCCCGAGGAATCGGGCCGGCGCACGCCGGCAGAGATAACCGGCGAATTCCGAAGGCTAGAATTTATGGTTGCCGCCATTCGCTTTTCTTCCCAAATGCGATGGTAATGCCCGGATCATGCCTGGTCCGGTTCCGAACTAGCATTGTTCCGAACTAGCATTGTACGGCACTCGAGTGGGTAGGCGGGTTGGGAATTCGATGATGGGGTACCCCTACCCCGGGTGCGGATTCCCTGCGATCCTACGACGGGCGCGGGCGTCCCGTGTCCCTAGTGTACGGTACGCAGGGCTGGGTAGAGTTTTTGGTAGGCTTGGTAGCGGCTATTCATTCGTTCTACGTTCGCGGAGATAGGGTCGACGCGCTTGGCCACTTGGACGGCCTTGGCGCATGCGAAGTCCACCGATTCCCAGGCGCCGATACCGACGCCGGCCAGCAGGGCCGCACCGTAGGCGGCTCCCTCCTCCGCCGCCACCAGGTTCACAGGCATTCCGTAGATATCTGCTTGAATCTGCTGCCATAAAAAGCTGCGCGCTCCACCGCCGCCAAGGCGGACAGACTTCACCGGGACACCGAGGTTCCGAAAAATCGTGAACGTATCGCGCAAACTGAAGGCAACACCTTCCAGAATCGCGCGAATTACATGGGCGCGGGTGTGTTGCGCGGTAAGTCCGACCAACGCGGCGCGCGCGTTGGGGTCGAGGTGCGGGGTGCGCTCGCCCATCAGATAAGGAGCCCAAAGCAAGCCATCGGCGCCCGGTGGGGCGGCGGCCGCCACGGTCATCAAGGTATCGTAGGAAGCTCCGCCGCCGAATTGGTCGCGGAACCAGCGCAAAGACAAGCCAGCTCCCTGGGTGACGCCCATCACGTGCCAGCGGCCGGGAACGGCGTGACAAAAGGTGTGAATGCGGCCCTTGGGCTCAACCACCGGACTGCTGGTAGCCGCGAACACCACGCCGGAAGTTCCAATGGTCGCGCTGACGTTTCCGGGCTCAACAATGCCCATGCCCACTGCTCCGGCTGCCTGATCACCCCCGCCCGCGACCACTGGAGTTCCCTGGCGAAGCCCGCTGGCCGTCGCGCCGTCGTTTGAAACTCGCGCGGTGATTTCAAGGGACTCGAAAACTTCCGGCAAAAGCTCGGCGCGCAAATCGGACGCTTGCAACATCTCCGGCGACCACCGGCGGTGCACCACGTCAAACAGCAGGGTGCCCGAAGCATCGGCTACGTCGGTGGCCCGGGCACCGGTCAATTTGAAGCGCACATAATCTTTAGGCAGCATGATGGAGCGTACGCGGGACCAGAGCTCCGGCTCGTGGTTGCGCACCCACCAAATTTTCGGGAGGGTGAAGCCGGTCAGCGCCGGATTGGCTACTAGATCGATCAAGCGTTTGGCGCCAATACGCTCGGTAATGGCGCGACATTCTTCCTCCGTGCGTTGATCGCACCAAAGAAGGGCCGGCCGCACCACTTCGCCCGCCGCATCCAGCAGCACCAAGCCATGCATTTGACCGCTCAGCCCGACAGCAGAAACATCTGCGCCGGTTGCGCTCGCCGCGCTCAGACATTCCTGGATGGCCACGCAAGCGGCACGCCACCAGTCGCGCGGATCCTGTTCGGCCCAACCCAATTGCGGCGATGCCATTTCCGCATGCTCCGCCGTTGCTGCGCCCAAAAGGCGCCCGGCTTCGTCCAGCAGCACCGCCCGGGTTCCACCGGTTCCAACGTCAATGCCCAAAAGTTTGCTCGCCATGCTTCCCCGTTTGCCGCGCTTTGAACTTGGCCGCGCGATTCTATTCCTCTTGGACCGCAAAACCAACCGGAGCGGACGGAAGCAGGACATTTCCCGATGGTTTATAATTGAACACTGACCATGACGACCGCGCCCTCACAGCCTGCAGCCGTTGGCCTCGAATGGGCTCACCCCCTGGTGCGGGACTGGTTCGTCGGCCGCTTCGGCACACCCACCGAACCGCAAGCGCAGGGCTGGCCACACATCCTGTCCGGCAAGAGCACGCTGATCTCTGCCCCCACTGGCTCAGGCAAGACCCTGGCCGCCTTCCTCATCTGCATCGACGCTCTGGTGCGCAAGGCACTGTCGGGAGACTTAACGGACCGAACCGACGTTCTTTACGTCTCGCCGTTGAAGGCGCTGAGCAACGATATTCAGAAAAATCTCGAGACTCCGCTCGGCGAAATCTTTCAGCTAGCCGGAGAGCGCGGTTTGCTGATGCCGGAAGTGCGCACGGCGGTGCGGACCGGCGATACCCCGGCTCACGAACGCCGCGCCATGCTCGCGCGCCCACCGCACATCCTGGTTACCACGCCCGAATCGCTGTATATCCTGCTTACCGCCGCGAAAAGCCGCGAAATTCTGAAATCGGTCGAAACCGTGATTGTGGACGAAATTCACGCGGTGGCCGACGATAAGCGCGGCGCGCACTTGGCGCTTTCTCTGGAGCGATTGAACCAGCTCACCGGTAAGCGCCTTACCCGAATCGGCTTATCTGCGACGCAAAAACCCATCGAGACCATCGCGCATTTCCTGACCGGCACGGACAGCCCCGATCCGGCCATCGTGCAAATTGGGCATCGACGTCAGATGGACCTGGCGGTCGAAGTGCCCGGAAGCGAACTTGGCCCGGTGGCTTCCAACGAGATGTGGGGCGAGATTTACGATCGACTGGCGCAACTGGCCCAGCAGCATTGCTCAACGCTGATTTTCGTGAATACCCGGCGCCTGGCGGAAAGGGTCGCCCACCATCTTGCCGAACGCCTGGGACGCGACGCGGTTGCGGCACATCATGGCAGCCTTTCGCGCAAGATCCGGCTGGCCGCGGAACGCAAGCTCAAGGCCGGAGAAATACGCGCGCTGGTTGCTACGGCTTCCCTGGAGCTGGGCATCGATATCGGCAGCGTCGATCTGGTCTGCCAGATCGGGTCACCACGTTCTATCTCGGTCGGCCTGCAACGCATCGGCCGCGCGGGGCACTGGCGGGGAGCCACCCCCAAGGGCCGCCTGTTCGCCACGACCCGCGACGATCTGGTGGAGAACGCCGCGCTGATTCGCGCTATTCGGCAGGGCGATCTGGATCGCATCGCCATTCCCGATTCCCCAATGGATATTCTAGCGCAGCAAATTGTGGCTATGTGTGCGGCCGAGGATTGGAGCGAGGACGCGCTGTTGCAATGCGTGCGCCGGGCGTATCCGTATCGGAAGCTCGAGCGTAATCGCTTCGACGAAATTGTCGAGATGCTTTCCGAAGGCATCGCCAGCCAGCGGGGGCGCTACGCGTCGTACCTGCATCGCGACCGTGTCAATCATGTGCTGCGCGCCCGGCGGGGCGCTCGGCTTGCGGCCATCACCAGCGGCGGCGCGATTCCGGAAAATTCTCTGTACTCCGTGGTGGCGCAACCGGAGGGCATCACGGTTGGCACCCTGGACGAAGACTTCGCAGTGGAAAGCCTTTCCGGAGATGTGATCCTGCTGGGCAACACTTCGTGGCGCATTCGCCGGGTCACTTCGAGCAGCGTGCTGGTGGAAGATGCGCAAGGCGCGGCCCCGAGCGTGCCATTCTGGCGCGGCGAAGCGCCGGCTCGCACCGACGAGCTGTCCGCGCATGTTGCGGACTTGCGCGAACGAATTAGTTCCCTGATTCCCCGTTCCGTATCGGGCTCAGGGAAGCACGACCCAGACGATTTGGTGGAAGCGGTGAATTGGCTCAAGAGCGAATGCGCGCTGGACCAGGCTGGCGCGGAACAAACCGCCGAGTACGTGACCGCGGGGCGCGCTATCCTCGGAGCCATTCCGACGCAAACGACGGTGATTGCCGAGCGCTTTTTCGACGAAAGCGGCGGCATGCAGCTGATTATCCATGCCCCTTTTGGCGCGCGCATCAACAAAGCCTGGGGGCTGGCGCTGCGCAAGCGCTTCTGCCGCTCTTTTAATTTCGAACTGCAGGCCGCGGCCACCGACAACGGATTGAATATTTCCCTGAGCGAACAGCACAGCTTTCCGCTGGGTGACGTTTTTCATTTCTTGCACCCCAATTCCGTGCAGCATGTTCTCGAGCAAGCGGTGCTGCCGTCACCGCTGTTTACCACCCGCTGGCGCTGGGACGCCGGGCGGTCGCTGGCGTTGCTGCGTTTTCGCGGCGGCAAGAAAGTTCCGCCCAACATTCAGCGCATGCGCGCGGATGATTTGCTGGCGGCTGTCTTCCCGGCGGCGCTTGCTTGCCCGGAAAATCTGGAAGGTGAGATCGTTCTTTCCGATCACCCGCTGATTCGCGAAACGATGAAGGATGTCCTGACCGAAGCTCTCGATATTGAAGGGCTTCAGCGGGTGTTGACCGACATGGGCGAGGGGCGGATCCGCTGCCTGGCTGTCGATACTCCGGTTCCTTCGCAGTTTTCCCACGAGATCCTGAACGCCAATCCGTATGCGTATCTCGACGATGCACCGCTGGAAGAGCGGCGGGCGCGCGCGGTTGAAATGCGGCGAGTGCTTCCGGAATCGGTTTTGTCCGAGATCGGACGGCTCGACCCCGCCGCGATCGCGACGGTCCGCGACGATGCGTGGCCGGACGTGCGCGACGCGGAAGAACTGCACGACGCACTGCTTTCGCTGGTTGCGCTGCCGGTGGCCGCTAACGGGGTAACGACATCGGGCGCCAGCTTGCAAACAAAATTGCGGGAATCCATTCCGCGTTGGACGGCGCATTTCCATCAATTGGTGGCGGACCGGCGCGCGGGCGCCGTCCGCGCAGGGAACATGACTTATTGGGTTGCTGCGGAGCGGGCCGCCCTCTTCCGCGAAATATTTCCATCGGCGATTTCTGAGATTGGGGTTCCCGACCTGCCATCTGGCGAGACTTCGCTGGAAAGTGCGCAACTGGCCATGGTCACCGGCTGGATGGCGCATAGCGGCCCCGTTTCTCCAACGCAACTGGCCGGTGTCCTGGGCATTGCGGCACCGGATGTGGACCGGACACTGCTACGTCTGGAAACCAGCGGCGTGGTCCTGCGCGGGAAATTCACCGATCCCGGCGCAAGCGAAACCGAATGGTGCGAGCGGCGATTGCTGGCGCGCATCCATCGACTTACGCTCGGGCAACTGCGCAAGCAAGTTGAAGCGGTAACTCCGGCGCAATTCATGAATTGGCTGTTGCGCTGGCAGCATCTGGCGCCGAGCACCCAGTTGCTGGGCGAACGCGGGCTGCTAGAAGGGCTGCGGCAGTTGCAAGGGTTTGAAGCGCCGGCGAATTCCTGGGAACGGCAAATCCTGGCGCGGCGGGTGGCTAACTACGATCCCAAGGAGCTGGATCAGCTTTGCCTGACTGGGGCGGTCGGCTGGGGACGCCTGTCGCCTCATCCAGCGACGTTGGAAACGATATCTGACGGCAAACGGCGGGTGGTGCCGAGCAGCGTCGCGCCCATTACGTTTTTTGCGCGCGATGATTCGGAGTGGATGATTCCGCGGCGCGAGGCCGGGGACGCCGAAGCCTCCCGCTTGAGTCCCGATGCCGGAGCGGTGCTGCAATTCCTGCGGCAGCGGGGGGCTTCCTTTTTCCCAGACATCGTGCGCGCTACGGGCAAATTAAAGTCTGAAGTCGAAACCGCCCTCTGGGAATTGGTCGCTGCAGGATTGCTGACCGCCGACGGCTTCGATAATTTGCGTGCGCTGATCGATCCCAAGCGGCGCTCTGGTCAAGGGAGTGGGCGTTCCTCGCGGCCGCGGCACAGCGCTGGTCGCTGGTCGTTGCTCTACTCCGGAGAAGAGACCGACCGCAATATCGCGCTGGAAGCGATCTGCTGGACGTTGTTGCGGCGCTACGGAATCGTTTTCCGGGAAGTACTGACCCGCGAATCGATTCTGCCCAAATGGCGGGAGGTGCTGATCACTTTGCGGCGCCTGGAAGACCGCGGAAAGGTTCGCGGGGGACGATTTGTCAGCGGATTTTTGGGAGAACAGTTCGCGCTGCCGGTGGCAGTGGAGTCTTTGCGCGCGATGCGGAAGGAGCAGGCTACCGGCGAGACAGTTACGGTTTCGGCGGCTGATCCGTTGAATTTGGTTGGGATTATTGTGCCGGGGGAACGCGTGGCTTCGAACTCGGGCAAATTCGTATCGTACCGGGATGGGGTGGCGCTGCCACCGGAAGAACGCTCGACCGTCCTTGCGATCTCCGCGGCGCGATAAAAGCGTGAAAGAGAAAAGCAGATTCCTCGGGCAAAATGCGCCTTTCGGAATACCAATCGCCTCCTCAACTATCGACTAAGTGATCGGCCAGAGGTCGACTAGATTAGTGAGCAGTTGAAGCGGGGTTGCGCGACGTGATTTGGCGAATGAAGGAAGTCTCCTCCGGACGATAAGGAGTGCCATCGGTGCGGAAGATTTCGTGAAACCAGATCGATGGCTCGCGATCGGTATAAGGATGCTGCCAGGAATCCCACGGTAAATAAGTCTGGGTCTTACCCGCCACCAAGCCCCAATTGATGGCACCGACGTTGTATTTCTTCGCGATCGGCAGCGTGCCCTGGAACGTGCTCCCGTTTCCCCGCGCCATGTATTCCGTGCATATACTCGGCCGGTGATACTGCTGCAGGGAAAGCACTCTCTTCTCGAATACTTCGGGCTTGTCATAGCTGTGGAATGAAATCACGTCGGACATTTCGAGCTGAATCCTGGCACCAGGCTCCAGTTTTTCCGGCACCGACCAATCCCCTTTCCAGACGCCGCTAGTCAGAGGTTGGCTGGGATGCGCCGCGCGGGCCCAGGCAAAAACTCGCGGAAGCAGCGCGAGGACCAGCTCATTCTTATTTTTCGGCTCTCGCTGCGTGTAGCTTCCGCCATTTCCATTGTCCGGCTCGTTCCAGATGTCCCAACCCAGCACGCGGTCGTCTTTGGCGAAAGCTCCGACGACACCCTTCACGTACATTTCGAGTCGCGGATATTGCGAAGGATCTTGCAGCGCCTTGGCTCCCGGGCTTTGCACCCAGCCGGAGTTATGAACGCCTGGCGTCGGTGCATGCTGCTTCCCAAGGCGCGGGTCAGGATCCCAGCAGGAATCAAAAAGCACAAATAGCGGCTTGATATGGTGCTTCGCGGCAATTCCCAAGAAAATATCAATACGCTTTTGAAAACCGGGGACATCTTGTTGCCACAACAAATCGTGCAGGAACACCCGCATGGTGTTCAACCCGATGGCTTCGGCCCAGGCCAGCTCAAGGTCGATACGCTGGGGATCAAAGGTATCGGCTTGCCACATCTCCAGCTCGTTGATCGCGTTCGCAGGAATATAGTTGCTGCCCACGAGCCATGGCTGCTTGGCGTACCAATCGGCGGCCTGCTGCTCCGTCCAGCGGGCCTGCTGAGCAGACGTTGCGCCGGCCATCCAGCACAAAATTGCAAACGCTATAATGATTTTCTTGAACATAGCCCCTCGCCCAGTCCTTGTTGGCCCGCGTTTCAGGGCGTCCCGGTGGTCGCCTTGGTGCGCAGCCGTACGATTTTTAGGTCCGCTCAAGATAGTGAATTTCCGGCAACTCCCTTAAACGCTTTGCCGCATTCTCGGCGGTTATATCCCGCTGCGGATTGCCGAGCAACTCATATCCCACCATAAATTTTTGCACGGTAGCCGACCGCAAGAGGGGTGGTAGATAATGAGCGTGGAAATGCCATTCGGCATACTCTCCCCCATCGGTTGGCCGCGGGTGAAAACCCATCGAATACGGGAAAGAGGTCTCAAACAGATTGTCGTAGCGAATCGTGATGCGGCGCAAAATATCGGCCAGCAACTCCGCGTCGTTGCCCGCCAGATCCTCGAGCGACGCAAAATGCCGCTTGCTCAACAGCAATGTTTCGAACGGCCAGACCGCCCAGAACGGCACCAGCACGGCGAAGGCTTCGTTTTCGCAGATCACCCGCTCGCCGCGGTGCAGCTCCAGCTGCACATAATCGCAGAGCAGACAGGTACCCTTGCGGGAACGATATTCCCGGAAGGCCGCCAACTCCTTGGCGGGAACAACGGGCATGGATTCATTAGCCCAAATCTGACAATGCGGATGGGGATTGCTAGCGCCGACCAAGGCACCGCGATTCTCGAAAATCTGTACATGGCGGACCCAATCAATGTGCCCGAGCTCGCGGTATTCTTCGGTCCATACCGCAATCACTTCGGCGATCGCTTCCAACGACATCCGCGGAATCGTTAAATCATGGCTCGGCGAAAAACACATCACCCGACTAATGCCCTTCTCCGCGCGGGCTATTAGCAGATCGCTTTCGTCCGCCTCGAAATCCGGGACGCCCGGCAACAGGGCCGCGAAATCGTTCTCGAAGACAAATGTGCTTTTGTACTTCGGATTTCGGGCCCCGCCCGCCCGCTCGTTTCCCGGGCACAAGTAGCAGGTGGGATCGTAGGCCGGCAAGTCCGCAGCAGCGGTCTTCTCCACTTTTCCCAGCCAAGGGCGCTTGGTGCGGTGCGGGGAGACCAGCACCCATTCGAGGGTCAGTGGGTTGAATCTGCGGTGCGGCACTTCCTGCAGCAGTGCATCTATTTGCTTCACGGCCGCCGCCGTCTTGGGGATGCATTCTTCAGTGGGACACCCTCGGAAGATTCTCAGCGGTTTCTTCCAGTAATTCCGCTCCCTGCGATGCTTCGCATATATAAATGTCCGGCCGCAAGCCAATCGCCGCCTCATACTCGGTCGAAACCCGCTCCCGAAATTCCGCTGCCTGCTCCAGGTCCACAAGATTTATGGTGCAGCCGCCAAATCCGCCACCGGTCATGCGCGCACCATAAACTCCCCGTTGCCGCCCGGCGATCTCCACCATGGTGTCCAGCTCGCGGCAACTGATTTCATAATCGTCGCGCATGCTCGCGTGGGAGGCGGCCATCACCTCGCGCAGTCCTTCCGTTTTCCCGGCTCCAAAAAGGTCGGCCACCTGGCGCACGCGCTTGTTTTCAGAAATAATATGATGGCATCGGCGGTAAAGCGTCTCCGGTAACAAGTCCCTGTTCGCGGCCAGTTGATCCGAACTCACGTCCCGCAAACTGCGAATCCCGGGTAGCGCATCCGCCAGCTTTCCTACCGCTTCTTCGCACTCCGCGCGCCGCACGTTGTACTCGCCTGCTTGCAGCTGGTGTTTTACCATGGTGTTGCAAATCACCAGCCGCACGCGCGCCGGGACCCGCATCGCGCGGTACTCTAACGACCGGCAATCCAGCATCAAGGCATGGCCGGCACGCCCCTGGCACGACACAAACTGATCCATGATGCCGCAGCGCATGCCCACGAACTCGTTCTCCGCCCGCTGGCACAACAACGCCAGTTTGGTGCGGTCAATGGCCTGCTTCGCCACGGACAGCAGCGCATATCCGATGGATACTTCCACCGCTGCCGACGAGCTGAGCCCGGCTCCCACCGGCACATCCCCCGCGATATAAATGTCGGCGCCACGCAGGGGGTATCCGGCATCCCGCAAGGCCCAAGCGACGCTGAGCGGATAGTCCGACCAGTGCCCAGAGCCGTGGTTTCCTAAGCTTTCCAGATCAGCATCGCGCGTTTCGTCAAAATTTTTGGAGTATAGCCGCAGCCTGCTATCGTCCCGCGGCGCAATTCCCACCCAGCAGGAAAATCCGATCGCCGCTGGTAGTACAAAACCTTCGTTGTAATCGGTGTGCTCACCGATCAAATTCACGCGCCCGGGCGCCCGGTAAATGGAAGCGCCCGTGCCAAAGCGGGCCTTGAATGAGGTCAGCAATTCGTGCGCTTTATTCATGCACTCTTGTTTGCAAGAAGATAGCAAAAACGACCTGGAGTGTACGCGATTACCACCCCGAATTTAGAGCAAATGTGTTCGACTGCACAGCCGTCGGGGCATTTTGGCCAGATCAAGTGCCCGCGCCCTGACGCATCTTAGCACAGTGATAAATGGGCAAGAGGTCGCCAGCTGGCCTGAGTGGAGCAAAGGGCCAACCAGAATCCGGCATAATAATGCACATTCCTTGTTCACCACACTATGGCCGGGAATATTTAACCGTAGTCTTTACAAACAGTTAAGGAATAACTGAGACAGCTGAGGAGATCTCACGTATTTCGATTGACCCGCATCTGTCCGCAGATGTAGTATACTGCACGTTGGACCGAGCGATTGCGTTGCAACCTCCTCTTCAAACCAAACTGGCCTCGCCGCACGCCGGCTTTCCTTCCGGTGAAGAGTTTCTAGTCTGCTTAGGTTCCCGCGTCCGTGAGCTGCGCGGACGCCGCGGCCTAACCCGAAGGGCATTGGCCCAGGAATCGGCCGTCTCCGAGCGCCACCTCGCTCAACTCGAATCCGGGGACGGGAATATCTCCATCCTACTTCTTCGGCGTATCGCCGCAGTGCTGAACGTTTCCCTGGAAGAGTTGTTTGCGGCTAATCAACCAGCCGATCTGGAACGAGTATCGCCGAAGCAAATCATTTTGCACTTCCTGGAGCGTTTACCCAGCCACCGCTTGGAAGAAACTGCCGCGCGCTTGATTCGCGATTTTGGCCCCGAACAAAATCTTCGCCGCGCGCGGATCGCGCTCATCGGGCTTCGCGGTGCCGGCAAATCCACCCTTGGCTCCAGGCTAGCCACCGAACGCAAGGTCTCCTTCATCGAACTGGACCAGGAAATCGAAAAGGAAACCGGCATGCCGCTGGCCGAGATCTTCTCCCTGTACGGCCAGTCCGGCTATCGCGCGATTGAGAAGCGCACACTGGAGCGCGTGCTGGCGGCCAACAATCGCGGCGTCATTTCCGTTGGCGGCGGCATCGTTTCCGAAAAAGAGACGTATGACTATCTGCTTGCGAATTGCTACACCGTCTGGCTTAAAGCGCAGCCCGAGGAGCACATGTCGCGAGTAATCGCGCAAGGCGACTTCCGCGCCATGGCCGGAAGCGATCGTGCGATGGAGGAACTTCGGCGGATTCTCGAATCGCGGGAACCGCTCTACCGCAAGGCCGACGCCATCGTCGACACCTCCGCCGAATCCGCGGACCAGAGTTTCCGCAAACTTAACGAAATACTGCAAACCGCAGCGCAGTAACTGTCAGGAGGAATCGTGGACGTCGTTGCAACAAAAGAGGCTCAACCCACCGTGGCGGCGCTCGATTTTCGTACCGAGCCCTCGCACTACAAGCACTGGCGGCTTACCTTCGATGGCCCGGTGGCCACGCTCACCATGGACGTTGCCGAGGACGGCGGCATTCGCCCGGGCTATAAGCTCAAACTGAATTCCTACGACCTAGGCGTCGATATCGAACTCCACGACGCGCTTCAACGCATTCGCTTCGAGCATCCTGAAATCCGTTGCGTGGTGTTGGCCAGCGCTAAAAATCGCATCTTCTGTTCCGGCGCCAACATCTACATGCTTGGCCTGTCCTCTCACGCCTGGAAAGTCAATTTTTGCAAGTTCACAAACGAAACGCGCAATGGCATCGAAGACTCCAGCGCTCACTCCGGCCTGAAATTTCTCGCCGCGCTTAATGGCACCACCGCTGGCGGCGGGTACGAGCTAGCGCTCGCCTGCGACGAAATCATGCTGATCGACGACCGCTCCTCGGCCGTCAGCCTTCCGGAACTGCCTCTCCTTGGCGTGCTGCCGGGTACCGGGGGACTGACTCGCGTTACCGACAAACGCAAAGTTCGCCGCGATCATGCCGACATGTTTTGCACCAATCCCGACGGCGTCCGCGGCCAGCGCGCCAAAGATTGGCGCCTAGTCGACGAAATCGTCAAGCCGCAGCAATTCGCCGAACGTGTAAAGCAGCGGGCTCGTCAACTCGCGGAACAAAGTGATCGCCCCACCGATGCGAAAGGTGTCGCGCTCACGCGCCTTCAACGCACGGTGGACGACTCCGGCCTGCACTACAAATTTGTCGACGTCCAGTTCCATCGCGAAGCGCGCACCGCCAGCCTGACCGTGCGCGCTCCTGAATCGGCCACCGAAATGAGCATGGAGCAAGTGTTGGCCACCGGAGCGGACTGGTGGCCGCTACAAATGGCCCGTGAACTCGACGATGCCATCCTCACTCTCCGGGCTAGCGAACTCGACCTGGGACTCTGGCTGCTAAAGACTGCCGGGAATCCGGACGCTGTAATCGCGGCCGATGATTTTCTGCTCGCTCATCAGGACCATTGGTTTGTCCGCGAAACCCTGGGCATGTTGCGCCGCACGTTCGCTCGCATCGACGTCACTTCGCGCTCTTTTTTCGCCATCATCGAGCATAATTCTTGCTTCGCAGGCTCTCTTTTTGAACTCGCATTGGCCGCCGATCGTATCTACATGAAGGACACGCAAGAGGGCGAACCCGCAGCGGTCACGCTCTCTAAAATAAACTTCGGCGCGCTTCCGATGACGAACCATCTCTCGCGCTTGCAAGCACGTTTCTATCAGGATGCGGCCCGGATGGAAGCTTTGCGAGAGCAGGTGGGCAAGAAGATGTACGCCAAAGACGCGCTGGAGGCCGGTTTGGTCACATCGGCGCCGGACGATCTCGACTGGGAAGACGAACTTCGCCAAGCCATCGAATCGCGAGCGTCGCAATCTCCCGACGCTTTGACCGGCCTGGAGGCGAATCTCCGCTTTGGCGGCGGCGAAACGATGGAGACGCGCATCTTCGGGCGGCTTTCCGCGTGGCAAAACTGGATTTTCGTTCGTCCCAACGCAGTCGGAAATAGCGGCGCGCTAAAAGTTTACGGCACGGGAGCACCTGTGAAATTCGATTGGGAAAGAGTTTGAGTTTAGGGACGTTGCACTGCCCGTGCGCGCCCGCGCAAGTTTGACCAGGAGCCAGAAATGATCGATTACACAGAAAAGATTCCAAACAATGTCGACCTCGGCCGGGACCGCGTTTTGCAGCGAGCCCTCGAGCATTGGCAGCCAGCCTACCTGAGCTGGTGGTACGACATGGGACCCAACGAAAGCCATAACTTCGAGGTCTATCTGCGTACGGCGATAAGCGTGGAGCCGGACGGCTGGGCGCAATTCGATTATGTGAAAATGCCGGAATATCGCTGGGGTATCTTTCTGCAGCCGCGCGACGACCAACGGATGGTTAATTTTGGAATGCACAAGGGTCAGCCCGCCTGGCAGGACGTTCCCGGAGAATACCGGTCGATCTTGCGCCGCATTGTGGTCACCCAAGGCGACACCGAGCCGGCGTCGGTTGAACAGCAGAAAATGCTGGGACTTTCCTGTCCTTCGCTCTACGACCTTCGTAACATTTTTCAGGTGAACGTCGAAGAAGGCCGCCATCTGTGGGCCATGGTGTATTTGCTGCACCGCTATTTTGGACGCGATGGCCGCGAAGAAGCGGAATCCCTACTGGCCCGGCGGTCAGGGGACACCGACAATCCTCGCATCCTGGGCGCTTTCAACGAGCCGACACCGGACTGGCTGGCTTTTTACATGTTTACCTTTTTTACCGACCGCGACGGCAAATTCCAGCTTTGCGCGCTGGCTGAATCGGGCTTTGACCCTCTGGCACGAACTTGCCGATTCATGCTCACCGAGGAGGCGCACCACATGTTCGTGGGCGAGAGCGGAGTCAGCCGGATCATTCAGCGAACCTGCGAGGTCATGAAGGAAAACAAGATCGATTCGCCAGACGATGTGCGCGCTTTGGGGGTTATTGATCTGCAGACCATTCAGCGCTACCTCAATTTCCATTACAGCGTGACGCTGGACCTTTATGGGTCCGATGTCTCCTCGAATGCGGCGAATTACTACACCAGCGGCCTGAAGGGGCGTTTTCGCGAGACCAAGCTGGAGGACGATCATCTTTTGCAGGATGCGACGTACCCGGTCTCCGAAGTGGTGGGCGATAAAATCAATGTCAAGCAGGTGGCCGCGCTGACGGCGTTAAATGAGCGCCTGCGCGACGATTACATCGAGGAAATCCAGGCGGGGGTCAACCGTTGGCAACGCGTGATCGATGAGGCAGGAATTGCCTTCCGCCTCACCTTGCCGCACAAAGGCTTCCATCGCGAAATCGGAAATTTCACCGGGCACTTCATCAGTCCCACCGGCGAAATCTTGAGCCAGGAACAATGGAAGGCTCACGAGTTCGAGTGGCTGCCCAGCCCCAAGGATTATGCCTACGTGCAATCGCTCATGAGCGGCCGCGTGGCGGAGTTAGGCAAATTCGCCAACTGGATTGCCCCGCCGGTGAAAGGCGTAAACGGCAAGCCCCTCGATTTCCAATACGTGCGCTTCAACTGATCGGTGGACAGCTAACTCTGTGTCTCTCGCGCTGGAGGCGCCGGCGATCCCGGCCGAAGCGGGGCTGGTGCTTTCTGGTTCTTGTTGCAAATGGCGGCCCCCTGGGCGATGAAAGCCGATGTTTGACGCTCCGCCGTATTACTGAACATTGGTTCATACTCTGAACGGCTGTTCATTATTTATTGACTCTCTCGCCCCGGAGTGCCATCCTGTTCCCGTGTGCGCCTCCCGCTTGCAACGCCGCCGCCTCGTTCGCCGACTCGAGATTCTCCGTGCCGCCGGCCGCGAATTCCGGACTCGCGGCTTCGCGCAAACTGGCATGCGCGAAATCGCCGCAGCCGCGGACCTCTCGCCTGCCAATCTCTATAATTACTTCCGCGGGAAGGACGAAATCCTGTTCTTCTGCCAGGACAATGCCCTCGATCGACTGATCGCCAATCTCGCCAGGACGCAACGCAGCCGCACTCTTTCCGCCACCGAAAAACTTCACACGGCCATCACGTTTCATTTGCATTGCGTTCTGGACGAAGTGGAAGGCTCCGCTGCGCATCTGATGACCAACTCGATCGCGCTAAACCTGCAAAAGCGCTTATTGGCCAAGCGCGATCGTTACGAACATGGCGTTCGCCAACTAATCGTGGCTGGAATTCGGTCGGGCGAATTCACCGGCACCGACCCGGCCCTCCTGGCTCGCGCGATCCTTGGCGCGCTGAACTCCACCATCCTGTGGTTCAATCCTCAGGGCCCGCTAACCACCGAGACGCTGGCCGTACACTTTGCAACCTACTTGATCCGCGGTCTGCGTCGCGGCCGGACCTCCTTGGCACAAACAATCGTGACTGCGCCGGCTGCAAAACGGCCCCGCTATGCCCGCCAAAGTTCCACCGATCCAAGAACTGCCCGCGCGGCAAATTCCGACAAGAAATCGGCGAAGAGAGGTGTCCCGCAATGGTGAGTATTTCTCCCGTATCCCAAAAGTCCGCACAAATTCGTTTCGCCCTGAACGGCGAGCAAACCGACATCTCATTCGCGCCCTACAAAACTCTGCTCGAAGTGCTGCGTGAGGATCTCAATCACACCGGCACCAAACATGGCTGCGAACTGGGCGAATGCGGCGCCTGTGCCGTTCTGCTCGATGGCAAGCCGGTGCTCTCTTGCCTCCTGCTCGCTATCGAGTGCCATGAGAAAAATGTATTGACCGTGGAAGGCCTCGGCGCCAACGGCGCGCTCCATCCGCTGCAAGAAGCCTTCGCTGATCTTGGTGCCGCCCAATGCGGCTACTGCACACCAGCCATACTGGTCACGGCGAAAGCTCTGCTCGACCAGTATCCGCATCCCAGCCGCGATCAAATCCGGGAAGCGCTCTCCGGCAATCTCTGCCGCTGCACCGGATATCTGCAGATCTTCGAAGCCGTCCAAGCCGCGGTCTTGAAGATCGGCGGCCAGAACGAATCATCGACGTAGCGCGGGCGTGAAATCAGGAGTGCCATGTCGCAACAAAAAGATCCTCCAGCAAAACCATGCAACGGAACGGATGGCGATGCTCTCCGCGTAATCGGCCGCCCTCGCCGACGTGTGGACGCGCGCGCCAAGGTCACCGGGCAAACCCGCTTCGCGGACGATATTTCCCTGCCCCGCATGCTGTACTGCAAACTCCTGCGCTCTCCGCACCCGCATGCCCGCATTCGCGGTATCGATACCTCCCGCGCCAACGCTCATCCGGGGGTTTATCTGGTCCTCACCGGAAAGGACCTGCCGATCGAATACGGCATTCTCCCCGTCAGCCAGGATGAACAAGCGCTTTGCGTCGATCATGTTCGCCACGTAGGCGATCCGGTCGCGGCCATAATTGCCCGCGAAGAACTAATCGCTTTTGAAGCACTGGACCTGATTAAAGTCGAATACGAATTGCTTACGACGATTTCCGATCCCGAAGAGGCTCTGGCCACGCCGACACCGCGCATTCATGATTACGGCGATGAAGGCAACATCCACAAGCGCGTGGCGCTGGAATTCGGCAACGTCGAGCAAGGGTTTGCCGAAGCTGACGAAATCTTCGAAGATACTTTCTTCTATCAGGGCAGCACCCACCTTCCGATCGAGCAGCACGCTTCCGTGGCCAGCAAAGATCCCGACGGCAAACTGACCATCTGGACCAGCACGCAAACGCCGCACTATCTACATCGCGCGCTCGCCAAAGTGCTACAGATGCCGGCGGCGCACATTCGCGTTATTGCCACACCCAACGGCGGCGGCTTCGGAGGCAAGAGCGACCCCTTCAACCACGAAATCGTAGTCGCCAAAGCCGCTCTGCTTCTCGACCGCCCGGTGAAAATCTGCCTCACACGCGAAGAAGTCTTCTATTGCCATCGCGGGCGTCACCCGGTCCTGATGAATTTCAAGACCGGAGTGAAAAAGGACGGCAGCATCACAGCCATATCTCTACAGACTCTGATCGACGGCGGCGCGTACGGGTCTTACGGAGTGGCCAGCACCTTTTATACTGGAGCGCTGCAGACTACCACCTATCACGTGCCGCGCTACCGTTTCCGCGGCTGCCGCACGTTCACCAACAAGCCGCCCTGTGGGCCCAAGCGCGGCCATGGCACCGTTCAGCCGCGTTTCGGCCAGGAAGTGCAGCTGGACAAGATTGCAGAGAAATTACAAATTGATCCCGCGGATCTGCGCTTGCGTATAGCGGAATCCTCCAACGCGGTTACCGCCAACTTTTTTCGCCTCAGCACCGTCAACCTTTCCGAGTGCATTCGCCGGGTGGTGAAATCCTCCGGTTGGCGCGAAAAGTTCCGCAAACTTCCGGTAGGAAGCGGAATCGGCCTGGCTTGCTCCGCCTACCTCACAGGCGCGGGCCTGCCTATTTACTGGAATAAGATGCCGCATTCCGGGGTACAACTGAAATTCGATCGCGGCGGAGGAGTAACTCTTTTCTGCGGTGCCACCGAAATCGGTCAAGGCTCCGACGATGTGCTCGCCTCCATCGTCGCCGAAGTTTTGGGCCTGGACACTTTTGACATTCGTCTGTACACCGGCGATACCGACCTCGGCCCAGTCGATCTCGGTTCCTACTCCAGTCGCGTGACCATCATGGCCGGCAACGCCGCGTTGCAAGCTGCCGAGCGCGGAAGAGATCTGTTGGCGCAAGCCGTCTCGGAACGCCTCAGCATCCCCCAAGAGCGCGTGCGTTTTGCCAGTAAGCGCGTATTCGATTCCAACGCTCCCGAAAACGGCCTCAGTTTCGCCGAGGCGGTCTGCCTTGCGGAAGCTCGCTTCGGGACGATCGGCACCGTCGGCTCCTATACGCCGCCGAAATCACCGGCCTTATACAAAGGTGGTGGAGTCGGCCCATCACCCACGTACTCGTACACGGCGGCGGTGGTTGAAGTCGCCGTCAATCCGGCAACCGGATGGATCACGGTTCCGAAGATCTGGATCGCCCACGACATTGGGCGCGCGCTCAATCCAACGCTGGTGCGCGGGCAGGTCGAGGGCAGTGTATACATGGGGCTCGGCGAGGCGCTGATGGAAGAACAGGAATTTCGCCGGCTGCCGAAGAAACTCTCGCACGCGCTGGTGCACAAATTTCCTTCGATGCTTGAATATAAGAGCCCGACTTCGCTGGATATGCCCGAGGTGTTCACCGAACTAGTCGAGGAACCCGACCCCAAGGGACCATTTGGCGCGAAGGAGGTGGGCCAGGGTCCGCTGTTGCCTATCATGCCCGCGGTCGCCAATGCCGTGTATGACGCCGTCGGCGTGCGCATCGACGAAGTGCCTATCACGCCGGAAAAAATCATGAAGGCGTTGGCCGATAAAAAAGCGGGTCGCACGCCGCGCTTCGGCCCGGCGCATTTCCCGCATGTCGACTGGCCCGATGCTCTACGCGTGCCGCCACCGTGGGAAGGGGGCGACGGCAACGCGCTTAACGATGTTCCGCGCCGCGAAAGAGCGAAGCCTGAGCAACGGCCCGGTGCGACCCGCGCGTCCGAGAAGGATCAGGTACTCAGCTCATGATGCGCTTACCCCTATTTGCCTATCGGGCGCCCTCTTCGCTGGAAGAAGCGGCGCGCATTCTGCATGGCGAAGGCCCGAGCGCCATGCCGCTGGCCGGCGGCACGGATTTGTTGCCCAACATGAAGCGGCGCCAGCAAGTCCCGCGTACGCTGTTGAGTCTGCGCAACATCGAGGCGTTGCGTGCGATGCAGCTCGGCCATTCCGGCGCGCGGTTGGGCGCTTGCCTTACGCTCTCCGACATCGCTTCCGATTCCCGCTTCCGCAACGGGGCCACGGTTTTGGCGCAGGCGGCCGCGCAGGTGGCTACGCCGCACATTCGCAATATGGCCACGTTGGGTGGCAATCTTTGCCTCGATACGCGCTGCAATTACTACGACCAAAATTATGAGTGGCGCAAAGCCATCGATTTCTGCTTGAAGAAAGATGGCGTCACCTGTTGGGTGGCGCCGAGCAGCTCGAAGTGCATGGCGGTGTCTTCCACCGACACCGCTCCGGCGCTCATGGCGCTGGGCGCACGGGTTCGGCTGGTGTCGCAATCGGGCGAACGCGAGATTGCGCTGGCTGATTTGTACAACAACGACGGCATGAATTATCTCCATCGTCGGCCTGACGAGATTCTTGCCGAGGTCGTACTCGATTCTTGGCACGGTTGGCGCAGCACGTACTGGAAATTGCGGCGGCGCGGCTCGTTCGATTTTCCGGTGCTCTCGGTGGCGGCGGCGATACGATTCGTCAGCAACGACGGGACTGGCGCAGCATGCTGCGCGGCTACAAGAGAAGGAAATGTAGTCGAGGACGCGCGCATCGTGATCGGCTCAGTGGCTTCGCTGCCCTTGATTGCGGCCGAGGCTGGTAAATTTCTCGTTGGGCGGGCGCTGAGCCTCGAGACGATGGCGGAGGCTGCTGTGCTGGCTGCGCGTATCGCCAAGCCCCTGGATAATACGGACTTCGATATGAGCTGGCGGAAGAAAGTCACTGTCGAATTCGTGACCTATGCCCTGCGAGAGCTGCGCGGCGACGACGTTGGAGCGGAACGCACGGCAATTACTCATAATCCTTCCTGGACATAGCATTTTTTGCCTTCGTCCGAGCGCCCTGCGGGGTAGAATCCTGCCTCAGGAATGCCAGTGAACAGCGGACGGGGAGGATCAATGACAGGACGCGAAGACACCTCAAGTAAGACGGTGGACCGGCGGAAGTTTTTGAAGGCGGCGGCGACTACGGCGGGGGTCATGTTTATCAAGCCGGGGCTGGTGCGAGGGACAGCGGCTAACTCCGCGTTGAGGGTGGGATTGCTGGGTTGTGGCGGGCGGGGGACGGAAGACGCTACCAACCTTATAGAGACGGGAAATGCGCGGGTGGTAGCGCTGGCGGACCTGTTCCGCGATCAACTCGACGCGGCACACGCTGGGTTCGATAAGTTGCAGCAGGCCAAGGGCTATGCGGCCATCGACGCGTCGCAACTATTTGTCGGGCCAGAGGCGTATCGGCAGATTGCGCATTCTAAAGAAGTGGACGCCATCGTGGTGGCTACGCCACCCTACTATCATCCGCATCACCTGGAAGCGGTGATCGCAACGGGCAAGCATGTGTATCTGGAAAAGCCGGTGGCGGTGGATGTTCCCGGCGCGTTGAGCGTAATGGAGATTGGCAAGCGGGCGGAAGGCAAGCTAAGCCTGGATGTCGGATTTCAGATTCGCGACTGCCCCCCATTTGTCGAGATGGTTCGGCGGATTCACGCGGGCGCGCT
>DATGEY010000083.1:0-20891 GCA_035309625.1 Candidatus Acidiferrum sp. | reverse complement strand
CCAGCTAATCCAGTCCGGAGCCCAAGTAAACCTCGCACGGAATCACGCGCAGGGCGGCGCACAGCCAGCAGTGGCTCCGATCAAAGGCCCGACGCCGCACTAGTCCCAATCAGCCCGGATACGCCATTCTCCGTAATGGCGACAATACACTAAATCCGTAACCGCTGGCCCCCCCCAACGAAAGCGACGGTCATCCCGAGTTTTCGAGGGATCCGCTTTTCGCTTTTCGCTTTTCGCTTTTCGAGCTGGGATCCCACCTGTCTACCCAACCTTCGATTGGGGGACCGTGATGAGGATTCCAATGTGCCCGAGGCGTTACGTTCCGAGTACCGATTCGGAAGTTCATCGGTTCAGACCTGGCGCGGAATCCTGTCCCGACGTAGAATTCGACGCTAAGGAGCCTCACATGCGAGATCTCAGTCGACGCTCGTTTCTCGCAGGTGCCATCACGCTGACGGGAGGAGCACTGCTCCCGCGCAGAAGCGAGGCCCCTACTGCAAAGACCAGACTGATCCTTCTCGGGACAGGTGGCGGACCGAGACCACGGAAGGCCAGTTCAGCATCCGCGCAAGTCATCATCAGCAACAACAGAGCATATGTGATCGACTGCGGCAACGGCGTCGCGCGACAGCTCGTCTTCGCTGACGTGCCCCTGCCCACCCTACGTCACATCTTCCTGACCCACCAGCATTCCGACCACAATGCGGACTATGGGAATCTGATTTGGCTGGCTTGGGCCTCCGGGCTCAGCACGCGCGTCGATACCTGGGGACCACCGCCGCTCGCCAAGATGACCAAGCTGTTCTTCGAAATGAACGCCTACGACATCGACACCCGAATTGCGAATGAAGGCAGAGTGCCACTAGTACCCCTCGTTCATGTCCATGAGCTGCGCGACGGTGGTCCGGTCATGCGCGATGAAAACGTGAGGGTGACGGCGACGCTCGTGCATCATCCGCCCGTCGTTCCGGCGCTTGCCTATCGCTTCGACGGCGCCGACCGTTCGATCGTCATTTCCGGCGACACGACGCGGTCCGATAACCTGGTGAAACTGGCGACGGGTGCAGACGTCCTTGTGCACGCCGTCCTTTACGTGCCGGCAGTCGATCGTCTCGTGGCCCGCGTGCCAAACGCTACAGCCCTCAAGGCCAGCATCATCGCTCACCAAACCTCAGCCGAAGATGCCGGCCGCGTGGCGCAGGAAGCCGGTGTCAAGACTCTGGTCCTCTCTCATCTGGTGCCAGCGGACGATCCACAGGTCACCGATCAGATGTGGATGGATGCGGCGCGCACTCATTTCCGCGGTTCGGTGATTGTCGGCAAAGATTTGCTTGAGATCTGACCGGCGCCGCTTTATGAGTTTCAAGTCGCCTCGTGAGCGTTGACGAACGAAGTCCATTGCTCATCCGAGAACATGTTCATTCGGTGCCGGGCGGGATCCGACACACTTTCAAACCCGTGGTAAAAATAGATCCCCCCACGAAAGCCACTGTCATCCCGAGTTTTCGAGGGATCCGCTTTTCGCTTTTTACCTTCCCATTCCATTATAGAAATCCGCAATCGGCTTTCGCTATCCCTTTGCTATCATCCACCCATGCCGCTTTCCTGGAATGAAATCCGCCATCGCGCCATCGCCTTCTCCAAAGACTGGAGCGGCGTAAAAAGCGAGCGCGCGGAAAAGCAAACTTTCTGGAACGACTTCTTCAACGTGTTCGGTATTCGCCGTCGTGCCGTCGCCAGCTTCGAGGAGCCGGTTAAGAAGCTCTCCGGCGATTTCGGCTACATCGACCTGTTCTGGCCCGGCATCGTGCTCGTCGAGCACAAGAGCTTCGGCAAGGATCTCGGCAAGGCCGAATCCCAGGCCTTCCGGTATATCCAGGACCTCGCCCGCGACGGACGCCTCAGCGAAATTCCCCGCTACGTCATCCTTTCCGACTTCGCCCGCATCGCCCTCCACGACCTCGAACCCGACGACCAGCGTAGCCTTCCGCTCTTCGATCGCCTCGTCGAATCAAGGGAATTTCCCCTGGCGGAATTTCACACTCACATCCAGGACTTCGCCTTCATTCCCGGTTACAAACAGCACAAATTCGAGGCCCAGGACCCCATCAACATCGAAGCCGTCGAAATCATGGGCCGCCTCCACGACGCCCTCGAGGCCGGTGGCTACTCCGGCCACCCACTCGAACGCTTTCTCGTCCGCATCCTCTTTTGCCTCTTCGCGGAAGACACCGGCATTTTTGACCGCGAATCCTTTCGGCTCTACCTCCTGAACCGCACCGCCGCCGACGGCTCCGACCTCGGCCCCCACCTGGCGCATCTCTTCGCCGTGCTGAACACCCCGCCCGAAAAGCGCCAGAAAAATCTGGACGAGACCCTAGCCTCCTTCCCCTACGTCAATGGCGAACTCTTCGCCGAAAATCTCGGCTTCGCCGATTTCAACCGCGACATGCGCAATGTCCTTCTATCCTGCACGGCCTTTGACTGGTCGCGCATCTCCCCCGCCATTTTCGGCTCGCTCTTCCAGGCCGTCATGGAACCCAGGGAACGCCGCCAAATCGGCGGCCATTACACCAGCGAAACAGACATCCTCAAAGTCATCCGCTCGCTTTTCCTTGACGACCTTCATGCGGAATTCGAGCGTGTCAAGAGCAGCAAGGCGGAATTGAAGCGCTTCCACGAAAAGCTTGCTTCCCTACGCTTCCTGGACCCCGCTTGCGGCTGCGGAAACTTTCTGGTCATTACCTACCGGGAATTGCGCTTATTGGAAATCCAACTCCTCAAGCTAATTCACCGGGCCGACCAGCCCAAACTCAACATTCAGGAATTGTCGCTGGTCGACGTGGACGCCTTCTACGGCATAGAAATCGGCGAGTGGCCCGTGCGCATCGCCGAAGTCGCCATGTGGCTCATGGACCACCAAATGAACCTTCGCCTCTCGGAAGCCTTCGGCCAATACTTCGTCCGCCTTCCGCTCAAAAAATCTCCTACCATCGTCTGCGGCAACGCGCTCCGCCTCGATTGGAAAAAGATCCTCCCTCCGAAGGAATGCAGCTACATCCTCGGTAATCCGCCCTTTGTGGGCCAAAGCTTTCAGACAGCGAACCAGAAATCGGACCAGCATTTTGTGCTCTCAAACATCAACGCGCGCGGCGTGCTCGACTATGTCTGCAACTGGTATGTAAAAGCAGCCGAATACACACAAGGCACGCACACCGTCATTGGCCTGGTCTCGACTAACTCCATCACGCAAGGCGAACAAGCAGGTATCCTCTGGAACGAACTCTTCGGCCGCTATGGAATGAAAATATCGTTTGCGCATCGCACCTTCACTTGGGAAAGCGAAGCCCGCGGTAAGGCTCATGTTCATGTTGTCATCATTGGATTTTCACCTTTAGACACAACCAACAAGCGAATTTACGACTACGAGGCCGGCGGAGAGAAAGTTACGGTCAATATCGTCAAAAACATCAACCCTTACTTGATTGAAGGCCCGAACCTCGTAGTCACAAATAGGACCGAGCCGCTACTAAGTAGCATCCCCAAGATGTTCTGGGGTAACAAGCCAACCGACGGCGGACATTTTCTGATGTCGTCAGAAGAACGGGCTCAACTTCTCGAAGCCGAGCCGGGAGCCAAAGACTTAATTCGTCCGTACATGGGCGGCTACGATTTCATCAACGGAGAACGTCGCTACTGCCTTTGGCTTGTAGGCGCTGACGCAAACGAGCTGCGCAAGCTACCCAGCGTTATGGACCGAATAGAGCGAGTTCGCAAGTTCCGCGCGCTTAGTAAAGCGGAATCCACTCGCCGCTAC
The DNA here is from genome assembly GCA_035309625.1 of Candidatus Acidiferrum sp. Lineage (GTDB taxonomy): Bacteria > Acidobacteriota > Terriglobia > Acidiferrales > UBA7541 > Acidiferrum. The sequence goes on along the minus strand of DATGEY010000083.1, from coordinate 17,074 downwards.
GCGAAGTTCCCCACGCTCTTCCGGCAAATCGCCCAACCCAACTCGGACTATCTGGCTGTGCCTGAGGTCTCGTCTGAGAATCGGCCTTATATTCCCATAGCCTTCGTATCGCGGGCCGTGATTTGCAGCAATACAGTTCAATTTGTTCCCGACGCAGCACCCTACCACTTCGGTATACTCACCTCGGCTATGCACATGGCCTGGGTCAAACAGGTTTGCGGCCGCCTGAAGTCCGACTACCGATATTCAAATAGTCTTGTGTACAACAACTTTCCGTGGCCGGAGGGGCCAAGTGCAAAACAACGCACGCTAGTGGAAGCCGCAGCACGAGGCGTGCTGGACGCCCGCACGGAATTCCCCAATGCAACACTGGCCGACCTATATGACCCGCTTGCGATGCCACCCGCCCTCGTCAAAGCGCACGCCGAGCTCGACCGCGCCGTCGACCTCTGCTACCGCCCCCAACCCTTTCAGAACGACCGCCAGCGCGTCGAGCACCTCTTCGCCCTCTACGAGAAACTCACCGCGCCCCTCATCGCCCCGGCCAGGAAAGCCCGGCGAAAACCGCCAAAAGACTGAGCCGCCTCCCGCACCCGAAGACAGCTCCACTCGGAGTCCCGCCCAGCCATAGCTTTTCTGTGCCCAATCGTTAAATACAAATACCCAACTTAGGTCTTGACAAATTCGCTAATTCTTCGTATCATGGTTCGTGAATTCGCGCTATCCTAGCCTTTCCACCCCGTCCCGCCGCAACCACACTCCTCTCCGCCAGTCCTTTACCTCCTCAATTTCCTCTATCTCCTTTAATCCCTGTCGCTTGCCGCCTCTTGAACTCTCTTACCCCTTTTTTCGGCCCTGGTTTTCTTTGTTTTCAATGCTTTGCCGCCTCTTTTTCCAAATCACCCGGGGTGGGTATCCCCCCTCCCTGCCAAAAGGATCGTAAAATGTCACACAACTCCGTAAGCCCAGCCTCCACTCCGGAGCGCTGCCAGTACCGCACCGCCACCGGCCGCCAATGCTGCATCCCCGCGGTCGACTCCATTAGCTCCTTCTGCGCCCGCCACGCCGCTTCCGAGCCCAGCGACTCCGAAGATCTCGCGCCCGCTCTTACCGCCCGCGCCTTCTCCTTTCAAAGGGCCCAGGGCGTCAACAACTCCCTCGGCACCCTCTACCATCTCCTCGCCGGAGGCCGCATCTCCCCACGCCGCGCCTCCGTCCTCGCCTACATCTCCAACCTCCTGCTCCGCACCCTCCCCGCCATCGACTACGACAAGAAACACGGCTATTACGACGACGCGGAAGACACCTATGACGACGACGCAGAAGGCGACGGCTGCAACAGTGCAGACGCCCAAGCGGAAGGCCATGTTGCCCACCGGCAGCAAGAGGCAGCACCGTCCGCCGCAACCTCCCTACCCCCAGGAAAGGAGCCGCTACCCAAAACGGCCGAAGAATTCGCCGCAGCCGTCCTGGCGCACAACCGCAATTAACCCAGAAACGCATTCTCGAAACGGCGCTCCGTGGGATTTTAAGCTGCGCACCACACCACTGCCCGCACAACATTGACACTCGAGCCCGCGCAGCGTAGCGTAAATTTGCGGACCAACTCTATGGATCTCTTTGAAGAAATCGTGAAGATGCGCCGGGCCGGTCAGCGTGGCGCGCTGGCCACCATCGTCCACACCAATGGCTCCATTCCCAGCTACGAGAGTTCCCGCATGCTGGTCCGCGAAGACGGCTCTCTGCTCGGCACCATCGGCGGCGGCTGTGTCGAGGCCGATGTCTGGGCCGCCGCTAAAGACGTCATGCAAAAAGAGGCGCCTCGCAAAATGGTCTTCCATCTCAACAATGAAGCTACCTATGACAACGGCTTGATCTGCGGGGGCACCGTGGAAATTTTCGTCGAGCCCATTCTCCCGCAGCCCATTGTCTACGTTTTCGGCGGGGGCCACGTCTCCATAGCCATGGCCAAAGCCGCCAACTCGGCGGGCTTTGCCATCGGTGTAGTCGACGACCGCGAAGCATTCGCCAATCTCCAGCGCTTCCCCATGGCGCAAGATGTCTTCACCAGCTATGAGCAGGCCTTCGACAAAATTCGGCCCAACGCTTCCACCTATCTCGTCATCGTCACGCGCGGCCACAAAGAGGATATGCGCGTGCTCGCTTGGGCCGTCCGCACGGAAGCCCGCTACGTCGGCATGATCGGCAGTAAGCGCAAAGTCCTTTCCGTGTACAAAGCGCTCGAAAAGGAAGGCTACCGCCCGGAAGAGTTTGAGCGTGTCTTCGCCCCCATGGGCCTGGAAATCGGCGCCCTCTCTCCGGAAGAAATTGCCATCAGCATAGTGGCCGAGCTAATCGCCGTCCGCCGCAACGCGCCCTCCGCCCACAAGAAACTAACTACAGAATCGCCTCAAGTCGTAAGCGCAGATTGAATCTTTCTAATTGCCCGATATGCTTTCCCCATCTCGCTGCGGACAAGAGGCCTGGAAGGCAGGCGAAAATATTAGCCCAGCACGCATAGTGCTGAGTACGTGAAAACAATCGTTGGTTTCTCTTTGAACGATCACAGTCCCGGAGGGACGGCGAAGAATCGATAGAGGAGGCGAGAAAGAGAAAGACATGCTCGCGGCCGTGATCCTCTCCGGCGGCTCTTCCAGCCGCATGGGCTCCCCGAAGGCGCTGCTCGCCTACCAGGGGCGCCCGTTCCTGGAACATCTGCTGGAAGTCACCCTGCACCCACGCATCGGCGTGCGCCGCGTAGTCCTCGGCGCCCACGCCGAGCCCATCGCGAAAAACATCGCGCTCGCCGCGGATGAAATCGTAATCAACGAGGATTGGGAGCACGGTCAGCTTAGTTCCATCCAAGCCGCGATTCGGAGCTTGCCCACGGATGCGGGCCCGCCGAACTCCGAACAAATAGCGGCGCAGCGGACGGACGGCTTGTTGCTCTGCTTGATCGATCATCCGCTGATCAGCAAAACCCTGGTGAACTACCTCATCGAACAGTTTTACGAATCGCGTGCGCCCATAGTTTTGCCGGTTTACCAAGGACGCCGCGGCCACCCGGTGATTTTCGCCGCATCGCTGTATGACGAATTACTTCACGCCCCCCAGCAAAAAGGCGCCCGCGCCGTGGTCTGGGCCCACGCCGGCGATTTGTTGGAAGCACCCACCGACGAAGAGGGCTGCGTTCTGAATTTAAACGATCCGGAAACACTGCATCGCGCCACCGGCCCAGCCGAGTAGCTAACGGTATTTTGCGGCGATGTTTCGCAACATAGTTTGCGCCGCATCGGCGGCCAGTTCCGCGCCGTGAAAGGTGGCGGCCGGAAGTCCGCCCAGCAACTCCGAGAGCGTTTGCGCCGTAAGCGAACGCGCCTCGCCCAGTGCCCGCTGCAGCAGCTGCTCGGTCAGCAGCGAAGCGCAAGCAATGGAAGTGGTGCAGCCCCGGCAAAGGAAACGCGCTTCCACGATGCGCTCGCCTTCCAGGCGCACGGCCAATTGCAACACGTCGCCGCACACCGGATTGCTCACTTCGATTTTCGCGTCGGCCCCGGCCAGTTCGCCGGCGTTGCGCGGGTTCTGAAAATGGTCGAGCACAGCGTCGCTGAACATTGCGCTTAGTATGGCAAGGCGCCGAAACGTGTGCAACGAGGCGCAGGCCGAAACAATGTTTAGCATCCACCGAGCTCATCCGTGAATCGCCTTCCCTGAAGCCTACTTTTTTGGCGGCAGATATTTCTTATCGATGGCGGCAATTACTACGTAATTGGGGTCCACCATTTCGGTGAGATGGAGCTTGCCCACTTTGGAGAACAATTCGTAGGCGTCCAGCTCGGACAAGCGGTAATCCGCGTGGATCCAATGCACCAGCTCGGTCACCGCGATGCGCGCGGCATCATCCACTGGGCGGTAAATCCCGGCGGCCATGATTTCGTTTTCATTTTCAAAGCGCGGCCACTCGATGCGCTTGCCTTTGATCACGTCGATTTTCAAACGCTCGCGTATAGGCACTTCCACGGCGCTCCCGGCCACTTCCCCGTCGCCCATGGCAGCGTGGCCATCGCCGAAATACAGCAGCGCGCCGGGGACGTTCACCGGCAGGTACAGCGTGTTCCCCGCAGAAACTTCCGGCGCATCCATGTTTCCCCCGAACTCCGCAGGCACGATGGAGCTGCGCGCCTCACCGCTGGCCGGGCACACACCGATGCAGCCGAGAAAAGGGTGCAGCGGAAAGCTCACTTTGAAATTCGAATCGAGAGCCTGAAAGGTGGCCGTATTCTTCTCCCGATCGATGGGATAGAACCACATCTTTTCCGGCAGCGGCCTGGTTTCCAGAACCGGAGTGTAATGCGTGGAATTGGCCGCACCGAAACCAGGAGAAAATGTGCCAACCCCCTGATTGCTGTCCACTTGCAGATCGAGAATGTGCACCACCAGCGTATCGCCGGGCTCCGCGCCTTCGATAAAGAAAGGCCCAGTCAACGGATTGTCCCCCTTTACTAGCGAGAAAGAGTCACCGGGCTTTTGCAGCGCGTTGCCAAAACAATCGAGCGAATTGGCTTCCAGGATGGTGCCAGGTTTCAGATGCGCGACCGGCGGTGCAGCGCCAAAAACATATTTTACGTTGTCGATGGTGACTTTATAGCGCACGACTTGGGAATCCGGCGATTGCGGCGAGGCGGGACTCTGCAACAAGAGCAGCGCCGCGGGGGACAGGAGAGCAAACCCGTTGAGCAATATCTTGCGAAACATTCGAATCACCTCGCAAAGATTTCGCGCGAGAGTGCAACACAGGCATGCGGCGAAGTCAATGCCCGGACTTGACTAAAAACTCGAGCTCGACAAGGGAATCAGAAAATGACCGTCCACTTTGGGCTGCCAGATCTTTTGTCCGTGCCGGTAAGCGGACTGGGAAATGTCGACGCCGCCGGGCGGCGAGGACCTGCCAGAAACATATGTTGCACTTGGGTTGCGTTTGTTTTGGCGACGTGTTACAAGCGCGGCGGAAATGCGTGGGAGCGGTAGGCAGGTTCACCGCGATACCGCGAGCTTGGGCGCGATGCTGATCCCCGCATGGAGGAGAGTTGCGATGAAGGGTTCGATAACGAGTATCGCGGGATTCGCGGCATTGGTGCTGGCGGCGCTGCTGGCAGCGTGTTCATCACTTGTTGCGCAGGAAAAACCTAAGGAATGGGACACCACGCAAGCTCGCGGGCAAACCCGGGACATCGATTTCGACACCAGCGAAGGAACCTGGATGAACCTGGATGTCTCGCCGGACAGCAAATGGATCGTCTTTGATCTGCTGGGACATATTTACCGGGTGGCGTCGATCGGCGGAAGGGCGGAATGCCTGACCCAGGATTCAGGCGTGGCGCTGAATATGATGCCGCGCTTTTCCCCGGATGGAAAAACCATCGCCATGGTGAGCGACCGCAAAGGCCAAAACAATTTGTGGCTGATGGACGCCGATGGAAAGAATCCGCGCCCGGTATTTACCGATAAAGCGAAGCGCGTGTTGAGCCCGGTATGGACTCCGGACGGCAAATACCTCGTGGTGCAGCAGCAGGATCTCAGCCCGGACCAGGCGGGCTTCAACTGGGCGCTGGTGATGTATCACCGGGATGGCGGAAGCGGCTTGGAACTGGTCAACAAGGACAAGGCCGCCGGATGGCATTCCCTTTCGAACGACGGAAAGTATTTGTATTACGGCGTCCTGCTCTGCTCTCCACTACCCTTCGGCCATACCGACCCGATGACCGGTTGCTATCAGATCCGGCGCATGAATCTGCAGACCCGCCGGGAAGAGAAAATAACCGGAGGTCTGGCCGAACAACAGGACCGCTCGACCAGCGGCGGCGCAGTAGCTCCGCAAATTTCGCCGGACGGAAAATTCGTGGCGTTTGCGCGGCGCATTCCGGACGGCACGGAATCTTACAAGGGACACGTATTCGGTCCGCGCACGGCACTCTGGCTGCGCAACCTGGAAAGCGGCGAAGAGCGCCTACTGATGGACCCCATCGAACTGGATGAGGCGGAAGAAATCTCGCGGCAAATGCCGGTGGTTCCGGGCTATGTATGGTCGGCCGACGGCAAATCCATTTTCATTTCGCAAGGAGGAAAAATCCGGCGGCTGCTGGTCGATACGGGAAAGGTGGAGACGATTCCCTTCACCGCCCACGTTCATCGCAAGATTTCGGAGATGGCCTGGTCTCCGCTGCCAATAAAGGACGACGCGCTGGAGGCCAAGTTCCTGCGCTGGCAAAGCGCATCGCCGGACGGGAAAGCGCTGGTATTCCAAGCGGTCGGGAAGCTGTGGCTGATGGAGTTGCCCAACGGAAAGCCGCGCAGGCTGACGCCAGAATCGTTCACGGCGAACGAATTTTCGCCGGTCTGGTCGCCGGACGGTCAGGCCCTGGTGTTCGCCAGCTTTGACGACGACACGCACGGACAGTTGTGGGCCGTGGCGGCAAGCGGTGGGGCTCCCCGGCAACTCACCAGCACGCCTGGCGAATACCTGAATCCTGGGTTCAGCGCGGATGGAACGCTGCTGACATATTCCCGCGGATCGGGAGCGACATTGCGGGGGCGGCAGTGGTCGCGCAACGAGTGGTACGACATCATGGTGCAGCCAACGAGCGGCGGCGAAGCCAAGGCTATCGTACGGGTGGAAGCCGAGGAGCAACCCGGACCAACGCCGCGCTTCGGAAAAGACGGACGAATTTATTTCACCGCCCATCGCGAAGAAAAAACACCAGCCGGACAAGGCAAGCCGGTAACCGAATTGATTTCCGTGCGGGCGGACGGAAGCGATCGCCGTGTACACGCGCTCTTTCCGTGGGCCAGCCAGGCGGCGATTTCTCCAGACCTCAGCCAGGTGGCATACGAGGAAGGCGACAACATTCATCTTGCGCCCCTGCCCCTGATTGCCACCGGCCAGGAAGCTATCCGCCTGGACCGCAAGGCCGCTATGCTCCCGATCAAGGACGTCAGCCTGGATGGCGGGCTGTTTCCCCGGTGGCGCGACGCGCATACGCTGGAGTACGGAGCGGCCAACAAATATTTTGTGTATCACACCGACTCCGGAAAGAGCGACACCACAGAAATACATCTGAGCGTGCCGCGGGCCATCGCGCATGGCAGCATCGCGTTGACCCATGCGCGGATCATTACGCTGCAGAACCGGAAGGTAGTGGAAAACGGAACAATTGTGGCGAAGAACGGACGCGTCACGTGCGTGGGCCAGTGCAGCACGACTGGAATAGAACGCGTGGTAGACGCCAAAGGCAAGACCATCATTCCCGGCTTTGTGGACATGCACGCGCATCATCATACGGAGTCGGCCGGCGTCACTCCTTCACGGGGGTTCGACTCGGCGGTGTATCTGGCGTATGGGGTCACCACCACGCTCGACCCCGCGGCCTGGTCGCAGGAAGTCTTCACCATCGCGGAGATGATCGAGGCCGGGCGCGCCATCGGCCCACGCACGTTTTCAACCGGCGATCCGCTCTATCACGGCGATGGACCGCACCGCAACGACTTGAGCAGTTATGAAGTGACCGAGCACGAAATCAACCGGCTGCAATCCTTTGGCGCCACCGCTCTGAAACAATACCTGCAGCCGAATCGCGAGCAACGCCAATGGATCACCGAAATCGCGCGCAAGAAAGGCCTGCGCGTCACCGGCGAAGGCTCCTCAGACTTGCTGCACAAGGTCTCGATGCTGATGGATGGGCAGGCCGGTTTCGAGCACCCGACGCCGTACGCGCCGTTATACCAGGACGTGGCCAAACTTTTCGGGATGTCGCACACCACCTACTCGCCGACCTTGATGGTGGGAGGAACGGCCCCGTGGAACGAAGAATACTTCTTCCAGATGAGCGACGTCTGGAAGAATCCGAAAGAGCAACAGTGGATACCCTGGCGGCAGTTGATTCCGCAGATGCGGCGGCGAATGCTGCGCCCGGTAACCGATTACCATTTCGGTGTGCAGGCGCAGGGCGTCTCGGACATCATCGCCAACGGCGGGTACGGGGCAATCGGCTCGCATGGACAGGCTCACGGCATCGGCTCGCACTGGGAGGTGTGGATGCTGGCTTCAGCGCTGGGCCCCATGGGCGCGTTGGAAGTGGCCAGCGTGCACGGGGCCCATTTCCTCGGCGCAGACAAGGATTTGGGCTCGCTCGAGCCAGGAAAGATCGCGGACCTCATGGTGCTGAATGCCAATCCGTTGGACGACATTCACAACACGCTGAACATTGCCATGGTGATGAAGGCCGGCACGCTCTACGACGCGGATACCCTGGATGAGATTTGGCCGGAGAAGAAGGCGTTCGGAACGTATTACTGGGTGAATGTGGATGAGTTGCGCAACGACACACGGGGAACGGATTGGTGGGATCAAAAGCGCTGAACCGCAGGAGCAGATCACAAAGGCGCGCGAAGTCCGGAGGCTGCGACAGGCGTCCGCTGCGGGCGGCGTGATCGTCTGTTAAGCTTCGGTGGTGACGCGAAATCAGCAAGTTTCGATGCGGATTGTGTCGCTGGCGCCCAGCGCCACATCGATTTTGTGTGCCATTGGAGCGCGGCGATTGCTGGCCGGCGTTACGAAGTGGTGTAGCGACGTGGCGCCAGTGGCGGGGTTGCCGCAGGTTGGGGACTGCTGGCACATGGACTCGGTGGCGGATATTGCGGCGCTGCGGCCGGCTTTGGTCATTGGGTCGGTGCCGTACAAGCAGGAGACCGTCGCGAAATTGCTGCAACAACAATTTAGCTTTCTGGCCATGAATCCCCGCTCTCTTACGGATGTGTATGCGGATATCCGGCTTCTGGGAGGGATCACGGGCCGGATGCAACCGGCGGAAGAGCTAGTGCGAAACATGCAGCGGGAATTCGCGGAGATACAGCGCAAAGCGAAGAAACGAAAACCACTGCCGCGCGTCTACTGCGAAGCCTGGCCCAATCCGCGGATTAGTTCGCCGCCGTGGGTGGCGGAGCTGGTAAAGATGTGCGGCGGCGAGATGATGGTCCCGGCGGGGGAAAAAATAACCGATGCACAGGTGGCCGAGGCCCGGCCGGACGTAATGGTGCTGGCTTGGGCGGCTACCGGCGGGAAATCGGATCCGCAGCAGGCTTATAAAGTCGCGGCGTGGAATGATGTTCCGGCGATACGCGAGCGGCGCGTGTTTGCTGTGCGGGATGAGTTGTTGAATACGCCCGGGCCGCCGCTGGTGGCCGGAGCGCGAGAATTGTTAAAGGTACTGAATTCGCACCACGAACAGCTTGGAACGAAGCGTTTACCACAAAGGGCGCTTCGGTCACAGAGAAGAGGATGAGGATTGTGGTGGCGGCGGTAATCGAGCGCGCCGATCGGCGGCTGCTGATTGGACAGCGGCGCAAGCAGGATTCTTCACCGTTGAAATGGGAGTTCCCCGGCGGGAAAGCGCGGGACGGCGAGGGCGATCCGCAGGCCCTGGCGCGAGAGCTGCGCGAAGAATTGGGCGTCACGCTAACGAAGTGCGCGGAGATGGGTCGCGTTCGGCATTGCTATCCGGCATCCTCGGAGGAACTGGAGATCCGGTTTTTTGCGGCGGCCATGGCGGAGGGAGAGGCGAAGCCGCTGTGCTTCGAGCAGATTGCGTGGGTGTTGCCGAAGGAGTTGGGCGGCTACGATTTCCTGGAGGCCAATCGGGAATTGATTGCGAATCTGGCCACCGGGAAAATCAAGCCAGCCGAGTATCTAAAGGGCTTGCAGACAGCTTGAGGCTGAAGCAGCGAGGGTCCTACTCGAACCTCCACTTCGTGTGGCACGGATTACGCCTAGCTAAATTGGGGCGCGGCAGCGCTGCGCCCCTACGGAATTAGGAAATGACCGGGTTGGCCTTTTCAGGATCGATGCCGAGGTCTTTTATGGCTTTGGTTACGACACCAGGCTCGATCTTGCCGTCTTGTTGCAGTTCGTGGAGGGCGGCCAGGGCGATGAAGCGGTGGTCGACCTCGAAGAATTCGCGCAACGATTGGCGGCCTTCGCTACGGCCGAAGCCGTCGGTGCCGAGCGTGGCCATGCGGCGCGGCATCCACTTGCCGACCATTAGCGGCAGTGTCTTGATGTAGTCGGTGGCGGTCACCAGTGCGCCGGGCGCATCGTCTAAAGCTTGCGTGACATAAGGAACGCGCGCCTTCTCGCCGGGATGCAAACGGTTCCAGCGCTCGGTTTCCGTGGCGTCTACATACAGAGCTTTATAACTGGTGACACTCCACACGTCGGCGGCTACGCCGTATTTTTCCGCGAGAATATCCTGGGCTTTCAGCGCTTCGCGCAGGATAGAACCGCTGCCGAAAAGTTGCGCGCGCAGCTTCGATTTTTTGCTTTCGCTGGATCGGAATTTATACAGACCGCGCAGGATGCCATCTTTCACGTCGCCGGGCATGGGCGGCATGGCGTAGGGTTCGTTCATCAACGTGATGTAGTAAAAAATATTTTCGCCGTCTTTGTACATGCGGCGGATGCCATCTTGAATGATAACCGCGATTTCGTAAGCGAAGGCGGGATCGTAGGCGCGCAGATTGGGGACGGGTAAGGCGAGCACGTGGCTGTTGCCGTCCTGGTGCTGCAAACCTTCGCCGGAAAGCGTGGTGCGTCCCGCGGTTCCACCGAGCAGGAAGCCGCGCGTGCGCATATCGGCGGCGGCCCAGATGAAATCGGCGATGCGCTGGAAGCCAAACATCGAGTAATAAATAAAAAACGGAATGGTGTTGATGCCGTGGGTGGCATAGGCCGAGCCCGCGGCGATAAACGAAGCCATCGAACCTGCCTCGGTGATTCCCTCTTCGAGGATCTGTCCGTCCTTGGCTTCCTTGTAGTACATCAAGGTGTTGACGTCCACCGGCTGGTAGCGCTGGCCCACGCTGGAATAGATTCCGGCGGTGCGGAACAGCGATTCCATGCCGAAGGTGCGCGCCTCGTCCGGCACGATGGGCACGATAAGCTTGCCCATTTCCGGATCGCGCAGCATTTTGCGCAGCATGCCGACGTAGGCCATGGTGGTGGAAACTTCGCGGCCATCGCTGCCTTCGAAAAATTCCTTGAACAGCTCGTCGTGATCGGCGGCTAGCGGTTGCGCGCGCACGCTGCGTTGGGGAACGTAGCCGCCCAGCGCTTCGCGCCGCGCTCGCAAATATTGGACCTCGATGCTGTCTTCCGCCGGGCGATAGAACGGAACCTCGATGCAGTCCTGATCGTTCAGCGGGATGCCGAAGCGCGAACGGAACACCTGCAGCTCTTCTTCGTTCAGCTTTTTCTGCTGGTGGGTAACGTTCTTGCCTTCGCCGGCCTCGCCCAACCCGTAGCCCTTGATGGTGCGGGCCAGAATCACTGTCGGGCGTCCCTTGTTGTCGACCGCCGCTTTGTACGCCGCGTATACTTTGCGCGGATCGTGACCGCCCAGCCGCAAGCGCCGCAGCGCCTCATCCGGAAGAGGCTCGACCAATTGCAGCAATCGCGGATCGCTGCCAAAGAAATGCTGCCGCACATAAGCGCCGGATTCCACCACCAGCTTCTGGTATTCGCCGTCGACCAACTCGCCCATGCGCTTGACCAGCAAGCCTTCCGAATCGCGCTCCAGAATGGGATCCCACTCGCTGCCCCACAAAACTTTGATGACATTCCAGCCCGCCCCGCGGAAGGCCGATTCCAGTTCCTGAATAATCTGGCCGTTGCCGCGCACCGGACCATCGAGCCGCTGCAGGTTGCAGTTGACCACGAAAATCAAATTGTCCAGCTTTTCGCGGGAAGCCAGCGTGATAGCGCCGAGCGATTCCGGCTCATCCGTCTCGCCGTCGCCGAGGAACGCCCAAACTTTCGCATCCGTCTCCGGCTTAAGCCCGCGGTTTTCCAGGTAGCGGCTGAAGCGCGCTTGATAAATAGCCATCAGCGGGCTGAGGCCCATCGAAACGGTGGGAAATTCCCAAAAGTCCGGCATCAGCCAGGGGTGCGGATAAGAGGACAAGCCGCCGCCGGGTTTCAGTTCGCGCCGAAAATTTTCCAGCTTCTGCGGAGAGATGCGCCCTTCCAGAAATGCGCGCGCATAAATTCCAGGAGCGGCGTGCCCCTGAAAATAAACGGTGTCGCCCTCGAATTCGGGAGTACGGGCGCGGAAGAAATGGTTGAAGCCCACTTCGTAGAGCGTGGCGGCGCTGGCGTAGGTGGAAATGTGCCCGCCGATGTTGTGCTCGACGCGATTGGCGCGGACCACCATGGCCAGCGCGTTCCAGCGAATCAAGCTCTTGATGCGGCGTTCGAGTTCCTGATCGCCGGGAAACAGCGGTTCCAACCGCGCCGGAATAGTGTTGGCGTAAGGCGTATTCGCGCTGAACGGCAGATCGATGCCGGATACGGTGGCGTGCGCGCGCAGCCGCTCCAGAATTTCCGTGGCCACTTCCGGCCCGCTCGATTCCAGCACGGAGTCCAGCGACTCCAGCCACTCCTGCACTTCCAGATCGTCCAGGCCATGCGGCACCGGAATATGTGTGGAGGTATCGGTCGCGGAGACGCCATTGCCACTACCCTGATTTAAGATCGATGTTTCGTTATTCATTACGTCCGACTGGTCCTTATTCATTCGATTGACCTACGCTGCGCCCCCGACCAGGCACGCCAAAATTTATTCCGCTCATTAGTACAATAGAATACACCGGCGAGCAAAAGTCTGCACGAAGCGATTGCGGGAGTGAACTACAGCGTGCGGCCGCCGTCGAGCACCAGCGTTTGGCCAGTCAGAAAATCAGACTGGATTATGAAAACGACGGCATCGGCAACATCCTTGCTAGTACCGGTGCGGCGCAGCGGCGCGCGGCGGATGAAATCGGCTTCCCATTCGCTGGGATCGCCGGACATGGTTATCGTGCCCGGCGCGATGGCGTTGACGCGCACCTCGGGGGCCAGCGCCTTGGCCAGGGATTTGGTGAGCATCAGCACGCCGGCTTTTGCTGCGCCGTGCGCAATGTAGCCGGGCCACGGTAGGATGCCGCCAATATCGGCGAAATTGATGATTACGCCGTGCGATTGTTTCAGGAGCGGCGCGGCAGCTTGTGCGCAGAAGAAGGGCGCTTTCAGATTGGTATTGAGAGCCGCATCCCAAATTTTCTCGCTGGTGTCGTCTACCCCGGCGGAAAGAAAATTGGCGGCGCTGTTGATCAGAACATCGAGACGGCCAAATTGCTCCGCGGTCTGCCGAAACAATCGCTGGATGTCCGCGACGCTACACAAATCGGCTTGCAACGCGATCGCTTTCCGCCCCAGTTTCTCGATTTCGCTTACGGCGACGGTCGCTTCGGCTTCGGAGCGGTGGTAATGGACGACTACGTCCGCACCTTCAGCGGCCAGCCGCAGTGCGACGGCGCGGCCGATACGCTTGCCTGCACCGGTTACCAGCGCCACTCGCCCGTGGAATGGAGCGCTCATGGCAAATGAAGGTAGCATACGTGGGACAGCCATTTCTGGCTGTCCGCTTTTCTCCTCTGGGGGAAGCCAGGTGCTTCTGCGGACAGAGAAGGCTGGCTGCGGCCAGCCAGAAGTAGCCTCAGACTGAAAATGCTAGAATCAGCGCGCCCTGTAGGAGACCGAATGAACCTTGATTTGTTGGCGATTGCCGCGCATCCCGATGATGTGGAATTGACCTGCGGCGGCACGCTGCTCAAGATGGCCCGGCGCGGCTATAAGACTGGCATCCTGGATCTTACCGCCGGCGAAATGGGCACGCGCGGCACACCGGAAACGCGCGCGAAAGAAGCTGCAAAAGCCGCGAAACTTCTGAGCGTGGCCTGGCGCGGCACGCTGGGCGTCCCGGATTCGGACGTGCAGCCCTCCCGTCAGCACAAATTGCGGATGGCCGCGGTCATCCGCGAACTGCGCCCCAAGACCGTCATCCTGCCGTACTGGGAAGCGCGCCACCCGGATCACTATCACGCCTCCACGCTCGGCTACGAAGGGTGCTTCCTCGCCGGACTCAAACAGCTTCCGGTCGAAGGCCAGCCCTATCGCCCGTTCAAGATCCTGTATTCGACTTCTTACGCGACGGTGCGCCCCAGCTTCGTCGTGGATATCACCAAGGAATTCGAGCCGCGCCGCAGAGCCATTCTGGCCTTCGCCTCGCAATTCCGCCCGCCCAAGGGCCAACGCAGCAAAGTGCACTTGGCCATCGACCGCCTGGAAGAGGAAATGAACCAACTGGCACGGCATTATGGGCAGATGATCGGAGTGAAATACGGCGAACCGTTTCTGACCAAGGAGTTGTTACAAGTCGAAGATGTCGTCGAGATGGCCGTCCGCTCGATCTGAAGGCCCCCACCTGGTCCAGCGCCAGGGAGCGCGCTCCAGCGCACCGCTACAGCTTCTCTTCTTCCTGGGCTGGCGAGAATCCGGTAATGCCGTAGCCCCCGGCGTTGCGCTCCGCTTTTACCTTGATCAGCGCCTCGCCCTCGGCCCCCGATTTCCGCATAACTACAATGGTGCTAAGGGCTTCCGTATACAGCCGGGTCACCAGATAGATGTCTCGGGTGCCATCCTTCTTCCAAAGCTGGCCAATCTGTAGCTTCGTTACGCCCATAGGTCAGCCTCTGACTGTAGTGTGCGCCACTCCAGGTGTCAAACGTACCCTCTGCACGTATTGCCCGGAAAACCACGGGCCCGCGCTGTCGTTAGGGCCTTTCTGGCCAGCCTAAAGCGTCGCGGGAAACCTTCTTCCCGCCCCTTACATCGTACTCACAGCGACAGAACTACGCCCGACCTGCCGCAGGCAGGTGTATACTGGGCGGCAGCAGGCGGGAGGCGGACACCATGAACGATACCCTAGGCAAAGCGCTGCGACTCGGAGTATTAGCTGCCCTCGCGAGTGGCACAGTGCTCGCGCAAAGCCCTCCCCCGGCCCCCGACCCCCAGAAGTCGCAGCCTCAATCGGAGCAGACCCAACCGGGGCAGCAGCAGCCGGTGCAGCAGAAGGACACCGTCAATCCCAAAAATTCCAAGGAAGACGTAGACGCCATTGGCAATCGCAATGTCGGCAAAGGCATTAACTTCTATTCGATCGAGAAAGAGATCGCCCTCGGCAAAGGCCTGGCCCAGGAAGTCGAGCGCTCCTCGAAGCTGATCGACGATCCCGTCGTTACCGAATACGTGAACCGCGTCGGCCAAAACCTGGTGCGCAATTCCGACGCCCGCGTGCCTTTCACCATCAAAGTGATCGATTCCGATGAGGTCAACGCCTTCGCCCTGCCCGGCGGATTTTTCTACGTCAACAGCGGCTTGATCCTGCGCGCCCAGGAAGAGTCCGAGCTGGCCGGCGTCATGGCCCACGAAATCTCCCACGTCACCGCGCGCCACGGCACAAAAAATGCCACCAAGGGCGAACTCATGCAGTTGGCCGCTATTCCGGCCTCCATCTTCATCCCCTACAGTATGGCTGGCTATGCCATTTATGAAGGAATGAACCTCGCGATTCCCCTCACCTATTTGAAATTCAACCGCGACTCCGAGCGCGAAGCGGATTTCCTCGGCCTGCAATATATGTACAAGGCCGGCTACGACCCCAACGCCTACGTCACCTTCTTCGAGCGCATCCAGGCCGATGAGAAGCGCCGCCCCGGCACCATTCCTAAAGTATTCTCGACCCATCCGCCGACGCCGGAGCGCATCGAGAGCGCCCAGAAAGAAATCGCGCGCATCCTCCCGGCCAAGCCTGAGTATATCGTCACCACTTCCGAGTTTGACTCCGTAAAGGCCCGCCTGCGCGGCATCATGTTCGCACGCAAGGCCCAGGACAATGCCCCCGGCAAACCGACTCTCCGCACCCGCACGGAGCAAACCGATAAGCAGAAAAACGGCGGCACCGATCCCAACGCAACCGACGACGATCGCCCCACGCTGAAGCGCCGTCCGGATTCACCGCTGACCAACTAATTTCGCCATTTCATCACGATAAAAAAACGCGAGCCAAACATGGCGCCCGTTTTCTTGGCCCTCGCTCCCGTCCGCCCGGCCGGTTGGACGGGCGCATCGCCTGCGATATCTCGTCACCGTTAAGGCGGCATACAGCGCCCGTACCAGATGCACTCGATGGCGCTGAACTCCGTTTTATGGCTTACTTATCTCTGGTGACCTACCACAGCGGGGTTCCCCTCTCCAGCGCTGCGCCTGGCTCATCCGCCTGGTTCATTGAGGCCCGCAGCCATGTCTCCCCTGCGCATACTCATCGTCGACGATTCCGACGCCACCCGTCGCATTCTGCAAACCATTGTTCGCTCGCGTCACTGGACCGTCTGCGGCGAAGCCGAAAGCGGCTGGTCCGGCATCAGGAAATTTCAGGAACTCCGGCCCGACTTGGTTCTGCTCGATCTGGCCATGCCCGACATCAACGGCATTGAAGTCGCCCGCATGATGTCCGCCTTGGACAAGACCGTACCCATCATCCTTTTCACCGTGCTGAATCTCGAAGGACTGGAACGCGCCGCGCGCAACGCCGGCGTCTACGCCATCGTCTCCAAAGGCGAATGCTGGAACCTGCTAACCGCCATTGACTCCGCCGTCGCCGGCTCCGCCCATCCGATCCAGTAATATTTGCAAAGCGCCGAAGGCTATGCCCCGCCGAGTGCACCGTATTGTCGAGGCGCGCGCCCTGCATAATCCACTGTTTTTGTTTTTGCGATTGTTTTCGAAGGGACCTCTCTGGCGCCGTAGGCTGGCCGCCTCAGAACCGCCTGGCTCCGCGCCGGTGAACTCCCCCATTAGTCCGTCAAGCTCTACTTTGGGTTGGGCGGGTGGGACAAGAGATTTCAACCTGACTCATCGCCAACAAACCGAGCGCCGAACGTAGGGTGCCGGCGGGTGGCACACAGAAAGAATCTAGGAGGGCATTTGGGTGCCGCACCCTTGTGATTTTCTAGGGTGCGGGTTTAGAGTCCACATCCTCTCCACTCGCTCTTGGTGGTCATCGGTTCTCCTCCAGAGCATCTATTCGGATGATCCCCGCTTGCGATAAAACGTAATGTGACCAATCTGCTCCACGGCCAGTCTCTG
>DATGEY010000082.1:0-87252 GCA_035309625.1 Candidatus Acidiferrum sp. | reverse complement strand
GTCCAGCTTGGAGGTGTAAACCATGTCTTCGGAACGTTTTGTAAAGGAAGAATCCGAACGCTCACTCTGTCCATCCCGGACACATTGAGCCGGTACATCAGGACTGTGCTAAGTTCTATCCAGTTGACCTATTCGGATTATGATAATTGCCCAGAAAGCTCTCCTCGTGGCCCATCTTGACGCCATCCGGAATTGATTGTACTCTTCGCCGCAGCTTTGATACCGAGCTTGTCTGTCCCCCAATCGGGTAGAACGGCTCAAACCTAGCCTGAGAGTGGCCAGTTCGTTGCGGTCCCTTCACACGTCATCGTACGCCCTCCCTCAGTGTAACTCCCAGCAAGAAAGCTGGCGAACCAGGTTTGGTGCGGGAAATCGTGATGCCAGTCCTCGGGCGTGACGTCTAGTCCTGTGCGGCTTTGGTCCTTAAAAATTCGATTTTGAAAGGCTGACAATGCGGATAGCCACTCCGAAACTGGGAATTTTTTCTTGGGGCCATCGATTTCTGTTTGCCTCTGGCGTATTTGCTTTGGGCTTGCTAATGACCGCCCTTGTTCCTGCGGGGCTGGCGCAAACCACTCCGCTACAGATATTCCAGAACTATTTTGTCACCGGTGACTACGTCGTAGCCGGTTGGGTGGAAGGAACGCCCGACGGTAGCGGCTTGGCTCCAGGCTCGATCAGCATTCCCGACACCATGCAGCCCTCTCAAAACGGCGTGCGCACCACCGTCCCTGTAGGCGCGGACATCGTTGCAGCCTATCTCTATTGGGCGACGGTTGAAGGCAACCAGAACGCATTTGCCGGCCAGAACGGATTTTTCAACGGGTACGCGATTAGCGGAACGATACTCGGCAATCCCAATGCTCCCACTTCTTGGAGCGCAGGCGGCTGCTCGGGCTCTGCACAAGGCTCAAAGACCATGCGCACGTATCGAGCGGATGTACGTCCGTATCTCCCGCTCGATACCAATCCCGGCTCGCCGACGTTCGGGACGCTATTGGCCAGCGGAAATATCCCGGTACGCCTGGCCGACAGTGGAAGCAACGGCAACACAACCCCCGCTGCCTTGGGCGCAACGCTTGTGATTATATACCGTGTGCTGTCTCCGGTTCTCCCGCTGAATTCCATCGTTCTCTACGACGGTGCATTTGCTCCCAGTAACACTTCGCAGACCTTTAGCCAGCCCATTGTTGGCTTTTATCAGGCCGCGCAATCCCCCATCGCCAAGATCACGCACATCGTCGGCAATGGTCAGCCCAATAAGTCAGAAGCCGTTTTCCTGAACAATGTTATCGCCCTGCCATCCCTTTACGGCGCCCTCCCTCCTTTCCCCGGCCTTTATAACGGCTCG
This sequence comes from Candidatus Acidiferrum sp., assembly GCA_035309625.1. Lineage (GTDB taxonomy): Bacteria > Acidobacteriota > Terriglobia > Acidiferrales > UBA7541 > Acidiferrum. Next base: position 85,901 of record DATGEY010000082.1, on the reverse strand, counting down.
TGGGACAACCCTACCTGGCTTCCGAATAAATACGGCGCGGCTGTGAAGTTCAACGATTCCCTGGCTACAACTTCCGTGCAGCCCGCTACCTCCAATAGTGGTTGCGTTTCTTGGGGCGCTATCATCTTCAGCACCACGGTTCAAGACACCAATGGTGATGGCCTGCTGAACGTTTGGAAGAACAATCAGGGCTACACCGACGCCGTCACCGGCCAATGGGTGACCTTGCCTGGTGCAAATCCGAATGGCAAGGACATCTTTGTCGAACTCGATTACCTAAGTAATTTGGATGGCTCAGCCGGTTCTTACTTGCATTCGCATCTGCCTAAGCAAGCGGCTTTGGATATCGTGGGTAACGCCTTCGCCGCGCAACACGTCAGCGTGCATTTCGATCTTGGCCAAAATATCTACCCCGGCGACCCATACGTCATTCCTTATCCAGTCGCCGTGCCGAACCCGCTTCCGGCGGGGACGTCGCCTCCGCCGGTCGGCACCGGCGGGAATGCCATCTCCGAAGGCCTTCTGCTGTGTACGGATGGCACTTCTCTTTGTGCCTACCCCGGCCAGCCCGCTGTTGGATGGAAGCAAGGTCTCGAATTCGTTCAGAGCCAATCGACCTTGGGAAATTTCCAGCCCGGACGCGGAGCAAGCTACCACTACGTCTTGTTCGGCCACTCGCTCGGTACGCCGGTCTCCTTTTGGAGCACCGCGGGCACGGCGCTCTCGGATCCCTCGATTCCGCAGCTAGTGTCGGTGGTGAATTCGGGCACCACCGCAACCGTAAAAATCCAAACGCCTTCCGGCGTTCTCAAGCCTGGAGATTGTCCCAATGCCGCTTTTGCGGACTGCCTTGACGCAAATTCCAACCGCGTGACGATCTCGGGCGCTCTTGCTGAGCCCGATCTGAACGGAACCTATCTTTTCAAGAATGTTGTATCCGCCGTGAATGCCAGCGGTGTCGCCACTACCACCTTTACCATCGCGACTGCCAGCGTCAGTGACGGTACCTATGCCTTCTCTAATGAGCCGCAGCTCAGTCTCAACTACCTCGGCCCCACCACTACATCGGGCCATTCCGATTTCGGCGGCGGAGGAGACTCGGCCATAACGCTGGGCCTGTGGACTGCCGACGATCCCGCGAACTGCCAGGGCGATCCTTCGCAGCAGCTCTTGTCTGGCCAATCCTATTGCAACAATCAGATCGGCAGCGCGCAGACCCAAGCCGGCACTCTTCTCCACGAGCTTGGTCACTCCCTAACGCTCACGCACGGCGGCACTTATTACAACGATCCCGTCAATCCGAGCCTGCCAACCTACGACTTGAACTGCAAACCCAACTTTGTCAGTGTCATGAACTACTTGTTCCAGGCGCGCGGCTTCGTCGATGGCGGATTTGATTATTCCGCACAAACCTTCGGCAATTTGGACGAGACTCAACTCAGTGAATCCACCGGCATCGGCTTGGATTCCTTTGGAAATTCTGCCGACCATCTCACCCGCTGGTATTCCCAGCCGAATCAACTCGATTCCAAGCTGCAGAGTACCGCCGGCGGACGCTTCGCAACCAGGCACTGCGATGGCACGTTGCTTGGGCCCTCGGATGTCCCGGCGGTGCGCGTGGATGGCTCGGTCTCCCCGGGCGGCACTTTTTCATCTCCCCTCGATTGGAACAACGATCTTGTGGTGCCGGACCTGGTCAGCTTGCCTGGAGTCGATCTCGACTATGACGGCTTAATTGGTGGCTCGCCGTTTTTGGGGTTTAATGATTGGCAGGTAGTCAACCCACCAACCGGACCGGGCTCGGCTCTTCGGCAAACAGGTGCTCGTGCCAGTGCGTTCGGCTCCTCCGGTGTCGGCGGTATCCGGCTCGGCGGCGGCATTCGCCTCGGCGGTGGTGCTACAGATGGCGGCGGCCTGACCGACGGCGGTGGCATCCGGCTCGGCGGCGGAATTCGCCTCGGTGGCGGCATCCGCCTTGGTGGCGGCGACGAGCAGGATCTCGAGTCGGCCACTTCCACCGTTGATCCACCAGCTACTCTGACCTGCACCAATTGCGTTCTTTCTGCAGGGGCTCTGACCGAGAGTGGCAAAAGCGTTTCCCTCTCTTGGAGCGCTCCCGGCTTCGGTCAGATCCGCACCTATTACGTCTGGCGGGCGGTTGGCACTTTCTCGACCCTAGCCTCCGTTCTTGCCAACATCAATTCGTTCTCCAACATCGCCAAAATCCAAGGTGCTCCCCCGGCGACCACTTTCACGGATAACTCGCTCAAGAATAAAACGACCTACACCTACTTCGTCACCGACGCCAACAAACAGACCGCTCAGAGCGGACCATCGCCAAGGGTCATCGTAACGGTGAACTTCTAAAGCTCAGGCCGGGGCAGGTGGGCCGTCTGACAGCGGCCCACTGTTTGTAGTCGGAACTAACTCGGAATCGCTTCACGAGTTTGAGTTGGATTGAGTTTGAGGTTGGATTCGACTTTGCTGCCCCATTACCGATTGGGAGTCAGTTCAGCGAGGCGCTTCTTGGCGTCTTGCAAGAGCGCGCTCTCGTCTCCCTTTTCTTGTAACGATACAAATTTAAAGTAGGAGTTAGCCGCTCCGGAGCTGCTCAAGCCTTCTTCGGCGCGGCCCAGATAATAATAGGTCGGCGGGAAATAGCCGTAAGTAGGCGATTCGTCCAGAAACAATGCCAACGTCTCGCCGCGTCGCGCCAGGCAGCGGTCCAACTCCGATGTGGCTTCCGCGAACTCTCCTGCCTCCACGTAAGCTCGGCCCAATACAAACCGTCCAATCCATGTGTCCAACAAGCTGTTCGCTTCGGTGAAGGCTTTGATTGCCGGACCACGATCGCCGCGTTTCAGCGCCACCTGCCCGTCAATGATCTTCGCGTAGGCCTGCGGCTCGGGTTGAATATCGGAGGCCAGCCCGGCGGACAACTTCTGCGCTTTGGACGTTTCTCCCGCCTCGACGAATGTTAGCGCTGCCAGAAACCTGATTTTCACGCCCTGACTCGCGGCCAGTGCCTTCTCTGCGGCGGCAACCGCCTCCCGCTTCTGTCCTTTTGAAAGCTGGGCGTAGGCCATCGCCGCATACTTGTCGGCGGCACTGTCGCTTCCTTTTGCCGCCATGTCGGCAGCTGCGCCCTGTTCCAAAATTCGGATCGCCTCCGTGAAGCGACCTTGCTGCAAATCCAAATCGGCAAGCCCGGAAGCCGCCATGGAAGCACCCAGCACGCTGACATTCTGCAATTTCTGATAAGTCTCCGTTGCTTGCTGCAGTTGACCTTGCCCGGTCTGCGCAAACGCCAGAGACAGATAGCCGTATTCGAACGACGGCATCAATTGCTGCAGCCGCCGTGCCGCGCGCTCCCCCGTTTGGAAATCCGAGGCGTAAGAAGAAAACAGCGCCAGGTTTCCCAATCCTGCCGCGTCCGGATGAATGTTGACGTGCTCTTGAGCCTCCGCCACCGCTTTGGACCAATCGCGCTGTTGGCTGTAGCAAACCGCCAAATTGCTGTGCCCAATGTTATCCCCGGGATACTTTTTCACTAGCTCGCTGTATTCCTCCACGCATTTCTGCCATTTACCGCCGCCCAGGTAATAGAGCCCGCGTAGCCGGTAGCGCTCGCGCTCCGTCATGCTGTCAATGTGCTGTATGGCCAGCTTTGCGTATTTCTCAGCCTCGCTCGTACGCCCCAGATTCCCATACGTGGCAGACATCCCGGAATAAGCTCGCGCGAAGTTTGGATCCAGTTCTGCCGCTTTCGAAAAAGATTGCAGCGCCTCCTGCATCTTCCCGGCGAATTGCTCTTCCATCGCGATTCCATACTGGTGCACCGCCTCAAGATTGTTGGCCGTGAAGCTGCCCTGCGCCCTCGACAGTTGCACCGACTCTGGTGTGGTGTCGCCCAGTGCTTTACGGATCGGGGCCACCAGCTTGGGAACGTCGGATAGCACCTCATCTTTGTTTGCCGCCCTTACGTCCGCGCTGGCCAGCGTTTTACCGGTCACTGCGTCCACTACATGCGCAGACAGCTCATAACCATCGCCCCGGCTGCGCAGCGACCCTGTTACAATCGCGCTCACTCCCTGGCTGACTGCCACCAGCCTCGATGTCTGCTCATCCAGCTTGCCGGATGCGCCTGCAAGTTTTCCCGCCTCCCTCCGCGCGTCTCCCCGATTAAACGCGTTGATGAAGCTCGCCCCCTCCAGCGCCACGTTAAACATGGGTTCCAGCGTGCCGTCAAAAACAGAGTTGCCCGTCTCATTTGCAAAGTCTCCCACCAGCACGCTGATGGGTGCTTGCGCTGTTTTGGGCTTGCCCGGCCCTTTCAACCGAAAGGCAATCACCGCTCCTACCAGCAATATCGCCAGCGCCGCCGAGGCCCACTTCCAGTAGGGTGCGGTCCTTGGCGCCGGCAGAATAATTGTCGAGCTTCCGGCCGATGGCCCCAGCCAGATTTCCAGTTGCCGGGCCATTTCCCGGGCACTGGCCATCCGCTTTTCGGGTTCGATTTCGAGTGCGCTCATCACCATGTCACTAAGCGCTTTCGGCACACTCGCATCGACTTCTGTCGGGGATTTCGGCTTTTCCTGCAACCGCTTCCACAAGGTTCCTAGGGCTGCGTCTGACGGATATGGCGATTTGGCCGTGAGTAGTTCGTAGAAAATCACCCCCAGCGAGAACAGGTCGGACCGCTCGGTGAGCTTCTCGCCGCGCGCCTGCTCCGGCGACATATACTCCGGCGTTCCGATGAGCGCCCCTGTTTGTGTCATCCCCGGCAGATACGCGGACCGCGCGATACCGAAGTCCATCACATACACACGGCCGTCCGGCGTAACCATGATGTTTTGCGGCTTCAGGTCACGGTGAATCACCCCTTCCGCGTGTGCCGCTTCCAGCGCACGGCAAATCTGCAGCATCAGCCGCGCTGCCTGCTCCGCCGGAAACTTTCCTCGTTCCAGCAGCAGCACGCGCAGGTCCTGGCCCTCCACGAAATCCATGCTGATGAATTTGATCCCTTCGGATTGCCCCAGATCGAAAATCCGAATGACGTTCTTGTGAGTGACCTGTCGCGCCAGAATTAGTTCCTGTTTGAAGCGCCGCAGTATTTCCGGATTGCTGGCCAGATCCGCCCGGATCAATTTCAGCGCCACCGTGCGCTCTAGTTCTTTGTCATGAGCCTTATACACCGCCCCCATTCCACCCTGCCCCAGCAAGGCCAGGATTTCGTAGCGGTTAGCCAGCACCGTTCCCGTTTCAATATCCCCGCGGCTGCCGGCCATTTTCCCTGCTGTTTGCGGGGTTACGGCCGCCGACCAGGCCTTGGTGCTATCGTTTAGCGTTTCGGGCGAATCGGTGCCGGGCAGAGGCGTATCGCATTTTCCGCAGCGCGATGCGTGTATCCCATTCTCTGTCGCGCACTTCGGGCATTCCATAGGCGGTCCGGCCAGTCTCCAGTTTGCCCTTGATTATGAACTCTGCCGCTGCGCTCGTCCAAGGTATTGTGCGGCGATCCGTGTCTCGTGTTGTTCTTCTTTTTCGCCAATCGGGTTTGAACCCTTTAAGCTTGGCTGCTCTCCAGCATTACTCGCATCTTCCTCGCGCTTCACAACCGGGCATTGACCTGGCACATCCTTCTGAGCCACCGTATCTCCGTGCAAGCACCTTTACGGAATTAATCCTTTCCATGGAAAGGGAATTCATGCAACGGGTCTGCTTTGTGCTGCAGGTAAAGCCGGAAAAGCTCCACCAATACAAACAGCGTCACCAATCCGTTTGGCCCGAAATGCTCACGGCGCTACGCGAAACGGGATGGAACAACTACTCCTTGTTCCTGCGACCCGACGGCCTTCTTGTTGGATATCTCGAAGCCGAAAACTTCTCCGGCGTCCGCGCCGCTATGTCTAGGCGCGAAGTCAACCAACGCTGGCAACGCGAAATGGCCGATTTCTTCATTCAGCCGCACAATCTCTTGCCCGACCAGGCCATGGCGCCGCTCGAGGAGATATTTCATCTGTGATCGTCAAATGAGGGATCGATTTCGATGCACACATTGGCGGCGAACGTCCCGTTAAGGCGGTTGGCAAGCTATAATTGAGAACGGAGGAGTGGGTGAGCGGTTGAAACCGGCGGTCTTGAAAACCGTTAGGCCCGAAAGGGTCTCGGGGGTTCAAATCCCTCCTCCTCCGCCACTAAATCCCAAGCGGCCGTGGGGTTAGAGACGCCCCAAATTTGCTTTTGCGGGTATCGCCTTTATCCCAATTCATCCCAATGCACGAATTACCTGCCCAGCGGCCCGCGAACCGTTAGGCCCGAAAAGGGGGCGCGGCGGTTCGAACCCCTGAGTATGCGGTTCACAGCCGAAGACTAATTTCGTTCGAAGGTCTTCGTGTCAGTCTCGACCGGGCAAGCGGCCAGGTCACAGTCTGACCTCCTGGCGTTGCACCAGCTCAGCTTGGCATTTATCCGCGCGTTAGCGCCTGTGCTTACAAAGCACACGAAACACTCGAACCTTGTGGACCGACGTTGAATAAGCCTGGAAATGCCGGAGCCCGTGGACGATCCGCTGAAAACGCTAGAGAATCCCTAAACAGGGAACTTCATGCGGCGCACCAAATCTTGAAACCGACTATCAGCGTGAAGAGGAGCTAACCTCGGATTTATCTTTAAGAAGGGGAGTGCGCTATCGCGTTCTTTGTATGCCTTTTCGAGCCAGGCGAATGCCTGATCTTTGTTTCCCAGGCCTGCAAACACCACTGCGAAGGCATAAGGGGAAACATATCCTCTCCTGGAGATCTCTGTGAGTTCCTCTACCAGCTTGAGCGCTTCTCTCTGCTTTCCTGCAATGGCATAACCACGCGCAAGCGATGATAAGTTTCTGGGGCTCCGGTTGGAAGATGCCACTTCCTTCTCGAACGCCACAATGGCCTGCGAATACCTTCCCTCCAGTTCGTAAGCGCACCCGAGGTCCTCATATGCCCGGGCAAAGGTGGGCTTAATCTCTAAGACCCTCAAGGATTGGTTAACAGCCTCTTTGAGATGGCCGGCATAGCAGAGGATGGCTGAGAGGTTCGTCCCCGTCGGCAAGGAAACGGGATCAAGCGCTTGCGCGCGGCGCGCCTCCGCGATGGCTTCACCCATCTGACCTGTGCAAATCAAATAATTGGCGTAGTAAAAGTGAGCATTGGCGTAGTTTGGGTTTAGCTGGATTGCACGCTCGAGCTCCCTCTTGGCAGCCAGCCAGTTGAACTCGTGAAAATGAGCATGACCCAACGCAGTGCGGGCCTCGGCGAGTGTCTCGTCCATCCGTAGTGCCTTGCCTGAGGCCGCCTTTGCCTTGGCCGTTGCTTCTTTGGACGAAAGGTAGCCCATGTCTTGAAGGGTCAGATAAGAATCGGCCAGTCCGGCGTAAGCAACAGGGTAACGTGCATCAAGCTCGATGGATTTTTCAAAGGACCGAGCACTCTTCTGTAATGCCTCCAGTGTCCTCCGATTCAGCAAGTAGCGTCCCTTAAGATAAGCCTCATAGGCTTGGGGATGTAGCGCGGCGGCGCCGGCCAACCGTTGCCGCTCCTGGGGCTCCAGCTTGATTTGAATCTGTTTGGCGACTGCTTCGGCCACCTCAAATTGCAACTTCAGTATGTCACCGAGGTTTCGCTCGTAGCTCTCAGCCCAGAGATGGGTTTCGTCGCTGACTTGGATGAGCTGAACCGCAATGCGCACTCGATGGCCCGCACGCCGTACGCTCCCCTCGAGGACGTGGGACACCAAGCTCTCGGCCGACCTGGCGAACACTCTTTTCGGTGGATCTGTACTGCATGGCCGATGTTCGTGCAATCACTCCCAATCGCTCCGGACTCAAGCGGGCGAGTTGGGTGATCATTTCTTCCGTTAAACCTTCGCTGAAGTAGTCGTGTTTCTCACCGCCGCTGAGATTCTCAAATGGCAGCACGGCCAGCATCACTCTTTCTGTGGCCGAAAGTGCCGGTTCTTCTGGAATTTTTATCACCGGGGTCGCAAAGCGATAACCCCGTTTAGCAATAGTGCTGATGAATTCTTGCCCGTGAGCAGCGTTCTCCAGAGCTTTGCGAAGGATCGAGATCGTGCGCGTGAGGCTACCTTCTTCCACAAAAATGTCCCGCCAGACCTGCTTCAGCAGGTCTGGCTTCTCAACCACATTTCCAGCGTTCTGCACCAGCAACAGTAGAGTGTCGGCTGCCTTCGGGGGGAGGGGGATAGCTCGATCGCCGCGGAAAAGGACACGCCCGGCTGCGTCCAGACGGAATTGGCCGAATTGATAGAAACGCCGCTTCGTACGCTCAGCCATCAGCCTCATCCTGCCGGAAGGAATTTGGTAAGGAAAATATCAGTTTTAGCGAAGGACTGCCACACGCATGCATTGGTATAGGTGCGCAGGTAACGGACGCCCGGCTGAAGGAAATTACTCAGGTCGCAGACCGTGCCCGCTGCTTTCGCGCAAGGAGGGATCGACAATGGAGATGGCGAAGTTCAAAAGAGCAGCACAGTTGATGACTGTGGTTGCTTGCGTGCTGATGGGCGGCACGTGGATTCTGCAGGATTCCAAGGCCAAGCAGGCGTCCTCGAATCAAACCGCAACCCCGGCGGACGGCTACACTGTCCATGTTACTGCGCCGCACAACGTGAACGGGCACATTATGGGGCCGTACCATCACTTCTGCAAGGTGATGAAGTCGCATCCGGTCATCGTTTGCCAAATCTACGACTCGGCGAATCCCAACGACATGCTGACGCAGGTCGAATTTATCATTGCCAAGAAGCTTGTTCGGCCGGCAGTGAGCCTCAACGACTGGAATCGGCTGTGGCATGATCACGCCGTGGAAGTCGCCGGTGGCCGTGTCCAGGTTCTGGACCTGCCGCCGGACAAAGCCAAGGAAGTGGCCGATCTGGTCGCCACCACGGATGGGATCATCTACAGCTTCCAATTTGATGGCAAGGTTCCCAACGGCAAGGTTGTAATGGCCCAGGCGGTCGGTCATCGCCCCCTTACGGCAAAGGAATTCGAGCAGAGCAGGGAGCAAGCACTCGCTGCTAACGCGCCCCGTTGATTCCAACGGGGGCAAGTATGACTAATGCCAGCCGCTGTTATGATGCTGGACACCACATTAGACCCCCAACAGCCGCTCGCCGCCGTTGTCACGGAAGACCGCCTGCGCACGCGAACTTCGCTCCGCAGTTTGGCACGCAAGCTCCGGGAAACCAGGATGAGCGCGCAATGATTCCAGCCAGGGATGATGTGCCAATGCGTAGTTACAGATGTATCCTTCCTCCAAAGCCTCCGATATCGTGTGCAACGCCCGTTGCGGCTCGTTCAGTTTTGCCTGAAGAACACCCAGAGCGAAGCGTGCCTCCGGATCGCGGAACCGGAGTCCGAAACATTCCTCAATGGATCTCAAGCAAATCGGCGAGGAGGCCGAGGTGGATGCGATCCTTGCAGGCACCATCTTGTCGGATGGCAAGCACATTCGCGTGTCTACGTGTCTACGCAACTTGTGGAGGCGGCCACTGGCACGATAATCTGGACCAACACGTCGCAAGTGTCTGCGAGAGACGTATTCACGCTTCAAGACGAGCTTGTCGATCGCATCGTTCAGTCGTTGACTCTGCCGCTAACCGCGCGTGAGCATAGCCTCCTGAAGCATGACGTACCGGCGAATGCCGGTGCGTTTGAATGCTATCTCCGCGCCAACGGTCAGTCGCGATGCAACCAGCGTCGAGCGCACGATGACGGAATCAATGCCCCACAATGAACTGGTGATGGCATCGGGCAGGCCCACCGCAAGAAAGTCGGATGATTCATGATGCCGCAGCATGCGAAATGGAAGCACCATGAGGCGGGTTATGGCGCGGGAACGCGGGACGGCGTCATCCTCTTTAATTCCCGCTTCGCACAGCTCTTCTGACATAGCGCGCGCCGACGCGTAACGATCTCAGGACTGCTTCTCGATGGCGCGCCGAACCACGCGATCGGCGACCGCAAGCGCAGGCGACCGGTAAGGGCCGGTGGACAGTCATACAGCACTGCATGCAGCACTTCGATAGTTGACGCTCCGGAGAAAGCCCGTTTCCCCGTTAACATTTCAAACAGGATGCAACCCAAAACACCCGAGGGGCACCCTGCGGTAGATGCGGGCCCCGATCCGCGTTACTATCCAAGCGCGAGGTAACCCGTGGCACAGCCTCCTGCCGGACGTCTCACCGCTCCTTTACTCCGCGAAAACGGAACCCATCGCACCGCAAGCTGGGAAGAGGCGCTCGATCGCGTCGCCGAAGGCATCCGCCGCGAAGTCACCCAGCACGGTCCGCAAGCCTTTGGCATGTTTAGTTGCTCCAAGACCACCAACGAGCTGAACTACACCGCACAGAAATTCGTCCGCTCGGTCATCGCTTGCAATAATATTGACAGTTGCAACCGCACTTGACACGCTCCGAGCGTCGCCGGTCTGGCGGCGGTTTTCGGAGCGGGCGGCGGCACCAGTTCCTACCGCGAAACGGAGGAGACCAACGTTATCCTTCTGTGGGGCTCCAACGCCCGCGAAACCCATCCTATTTTCTTTCATCATGTTCTGAAAGGTGTGCGCCAGCGCGCCAAGCTTTTCGTAATCGACCCACGCCGCACCAGCTCCGCGCAGTGGGCCGATGTTTGGCTGGGCCTGGATGTTGGTTCCGATATTTCTCTGGCCAACGCCATGGGCCGCGAAATTATCTCCGCCGGACTTGCCAACACAGAGTTTATTGAGAATGCCACCAGCGGCTTTGAAGCCTACCGGGCTTGCGTGGAAAAATACACGTTGCAACGCGCCGAGCGCGATACCGGCGTCCCCGCCGGCGTAATTCGGCAAACCGCGCACGTTTACGCCCAAGCCCCGCGCGCCGAGCTCTGCTGGACTCTCGGAATCACCGAGCATCACAACGCGGTCGACAACGTAGTAGCCCTCATCAACCTCGCGCTGCTCACCGGCCACGTTGGCCGCTATGGCAGCGGCATCAATCCTCTGCGCGGACAAAATAACGTCCAGGGCGGCGGCGACATGGGCGCCATTCCCGATCGCCTGCCGGGTTTCCAGCATGTGGAAAACGCCGAGTTGCGCGGAAAGTTCGAGAAAGTCTGGGGCTGCACCATCCCTCCCAAACGTGGCTGGCATGTCAGTGAGATGCTGCAGGCTATGGAGCGCGGCGAACTGACCGCCTTATACGTTCTCGGAGAAAATCCCGCGGATTCTGAAGCCGATCGTCATCGCGCGCTCAAACTTCTGGGCGGACTGAAATTCCTGGTGGTCCAGGATCTCTTTTACACCAGCACAGCCGAACTCGCGGACGTCGTCCTTCCCGGCGTGGCTGGTTGGTGCGAGGGGGAAGGCACCGTCACCAGCAGCGAGCGGCGCGTTCAACGCGTGCGCAGGGCTATTTCTTTGCCGGCGGGCACTCGCGATGACACCCGGATTCTTTTCGATTTGGCCCGCCGCCTCGGTCACGATTGGGGCCAGCCGGAATCCGAGCGCATTTGGAACGAATTGCGATCTCTTAGCCCCATGCATGCGGGAATGAGTTACGAACGTCTCGAGAAATTAGACGGAATTCAGTGGCCTTGCTACGACGAAGCACATCCCGGCGAAATGTATCTGCACAGCCGGTTGTGGCAACGCCCCGTCCTGGGCCCCCGTGCTCCGTTCCACGCCGTGGACTTTGAACCACCAGTCGATCGCTTGGACGAGCAGTATCCCATCCGGCTAACCACCGGCCGCCGCCTCGATTCCTACAACACCGGAGTCCAGACCGCCCGCTACTCCTCGCCTTTGCGGCACAATGAAACGCTCGATCTTTCACCCGAAGATGGAACCCGCTATAACCTGCGCGAAGGAGAAAAAGTGCGGGTCAGCTCCCGCCGCGGCTCGGTGGTCGCTCCCGTTCGTTTTGATCCGGGGCTGCGGCCCGGGCTTGCTTTTCTGACCCTGCATTTCCACAATCAGGTGGCGACCAACGATCTCACCATCGATGCCGTGGATCCCAAGTCCGGAACCGCCGAGTTCAAGGCCACGGCCATCCGGATCGATAAGTTTCAAGAGCGCTGAGTGGACCTACACCTGACTGCTGACCGTCCGACTGGCACCGAGAAGGCGGCCGTCGATACCGTGCTCGGTCCCGCGGAATCCGGCTGGCAAGGCGGCCAGCGCAATATAGACGTAGATGGCCGCGCTGCCTTCAGTAACGTATCCCATCGCGACTTGCTCCTTCCCGTCCTGCACGCCATTCAATCCCGCCTTGGATGGATCAGCCCCGGCGCGCTCAACTATGTGGCCTTGCGCTTGCACTTGCCGCCGGCGGAAATTCATGGCGTGGCTTCGTTTTACGCGATGTTTTCACTCTTACCGCGCGCGCCCATCGTGGCGCATGTTTGCGACGACATCGCTTGCCTGACTCGCGGAGCGGATCAGCTGTGCGCTGAGTTGGAGAAAGATCTCGGATCGGCGGGCTCCGCCGGCTCAAAAAATCGCACAGCGTGGCTGCGCAGTCCGTGCCTGGGTTTGTGCGAGCGCGCTCCTGCCGCGCTCATCTCCGCGGCGGGAGAATCTCCGCGGGACTTTGTCGTCGCTCCGGCGAGCGCGTCTTCGATTCAATCTGCGTTGAGCGATGCGGAACTGGGAAAGCTCCCCTCCGAGCCCGATACGCTTGACGCGAAAATCTCGGTACCGCAAGCGGGCAGCCCTCAGCTTCGCCTTCTTTGCCGCATCGGTCGAACGGATCCTGCCAGCCTGGACGAATATCGCCGCCTCGGCGGGTATGCAGCACTGCGTCTTGCCATCGAAATGGGTCCCGAGAAAATCGTTCGCGAAGTGATCGCCTCGCGGCTTTTGGGACGAGGCGGCGCTGCGTTTCCCACCGGGAAGAAGTGGGAAGCTTTGCTGCTTCAGCGAAATTCTGGCCGTCCGCATTACGTTATTTGCAATGCCGACGAATCGGAGCCTGGCACATTTAAAGATCGCGTGCTGATGGAAGGCGATCCCTTTGCGATCCTTGAAGGTATGACCATTGCCGCGCTAGCGGTGGGCGCTGAGAAAGGATTCATCTACATTCGGGGAGAGTATCCGTTGGCTGCCGATCGTTTGGATAAAGCGATGGAAGCGGCTCGAGCGAACGGATTTCTTGGCCAGCAAATTCTTGGCTCTTCGTTTCGATTCGACGTAGAAATCAGGCGCGGCGCCGGAGCGTATATCTGCGGTGAAGAAACCGCGCTGTTTAATTCCATCGAAGGCTATCGTGGCGAACCGCGCAACAAGCCGCCCTTTCCTACCCAAGCCGGATTGTTCCGCCAGCCTACGGCAGTGAACAACGTCGAGACTCTGGTGAACGTTCCCGAAATCATTTTGCATGGCGGTGCAGCCTACGCCCGCACCGGTACCGGGCAATCCGCCGGACGCCGATTGCTCTGTCTATCTGGTCACATTGTTCGACCCGGCGTGTATGAAATTGAATTTGGCGCAACGTTGCGACAAGTCATCGAACTGGCTGGCGGTGTAAGCGGCACCGGCAAGTTACAAGCGGTTTTGCTCGGCGGCGCCGCGGGCACATTTGTTTCTCCGAACGAATTGGATACGCCGCTCACGTTCGAGGGCACGCGCGCCATCGGCGCCACCCTGGGCTCCGGCGTGGTTATGCTGTTTGACGACGCCACGGACATCAAGCGGATTCTGCTGCGCATCGCGGAATTTTTCCGTGAAGAAACCTGCGGGCAGTGCGTACCGTGCCGCGTGGGCGTTACCCGGCAAAAGGAAGCTCTGGAACGCCTGATCGAAGGAAAGCCGCTGGGCTCGACCGGGCAGGAGCTTCACTTGCTGCAGGAAATGGCCCAGGCCATGCGCGACGCCTCCATCTGCGGGCTTGGACAGACCGCCTCGAGCGCGCTGCTCTCCGCAGTGAGTCGCTGGAGTCTTTTTTCATGAGCGCGCCGCTCAATGCCCCGGCGCCCACCATCCCGGTTCCGCGCGGACCGTTGCCCTCCGTGCCGCCGGAGGCTGCGCGCCGCCCAGTCGAAATTCAGGTGGACGGCAAAAGCGTAACCGTCTCCGAGGGCGCGACGATTCTTGACGCCACTCGAAAACTTGGGATTCATACGCCAACGCTGTGCTATCTCGAGAATTTGACCCCGGTCAATGCCTGCCGCGTCTGCGTAGTGGAGCTGGAAGGCTCGCGCACGTTGGTACCCGCGTGTTCGCGAATCGTCGAGCCGGACATGAAGGTCAAAACGGATTCCGAACGCGTGCGTCTCAGCCGCCGTCTGGTTCTGGAATTTCTGGCGTCCTCGGTAGATGTTTCCACGGCGCCTTCCTTGCAATCTTATTTGGACGCTTACGATGCCGACCCGCAACGTTTCGGAACACACGAAAGCAACGCCAAGCTGCCCGTGAAGATCGACAACGATCTATATGTTCGCGATTATGCGAAATGCATCCTGTGCTACAAGTGCGTGGAAGCCTGCGGCGTGGATGCGCAGAACACCTTCGCCATCGGGGTGGCCGGACGCGGATTTTCCGCGCATATCGCCACGGAATTTGATATTCCCCTTCCGGAATCGGCCTGCGTCTATTGCGGAAATTGCATCGGAGTTTGTCCCACCGGCGCACTCATGTTCAAAACCGAATTCGACATGCGCGCCGCGGGAACCTGGCGGGAAGCGTTGCAGACGCGCACCGACACGATTTGCCCTTATTGTGGCGTAGGCTGTACGCTGACCGTCCACGCACAGGACGACAAGATCGTGCGCGTTACTTCTCCACTCGATCATTCCGTGACCAACGGCCATTTGTGCATCAAGGGCCGATTCGGCTGGCAATTCGTGGAGATTCGCGAAAAGGGAATCGACGCCGTCGTTTCTCCTAACGCTGAGGAGAAACAATGAACGCTTTTGCGAAACAAGTTCTTAAACGCCGATGATTTCGCCAGAGTCGTCCAGATCGATCGATTGCGCGCGCGAAATTTTGGGAAGCCCCGGCATCAGCATCACGTTGCCGGAAATTACCACCACAAATCCGGCCCCAGCCGAAAGCGACGCGTCGGTGACATGCAAGGTCCATCCGGTAGGCGCCCCGGGAATTTTGGGGTCGTCAGTAAATGAATACTGGGTCTTCGCAATACAAACGGGCAGTTTCGCAAATCCCCAATCCGAGAACTGCCGTAGTTTGCTTTTGGCTTGATCGCTGAAGCTGACCTCGCCCGCGCCGTAAATCCTGCGCGCGACCACCTGAATTTTCTCGACCAGCGGTGCCTCCAGGCCGTACGCAGGGCGCACCGCCGGATTGGGATTGTTAGCGATCAGCTTCACTACTTTTTCGGCCAGTTCCTTCGCCCCAGCGCCACCTTTTGTAAAGGCTTCAGAGAGCGCCGTAGGCGTTCCATGTTCGGCGCAATAATCCTTCAGCCGCATCAAGTCGGTATCGGTATCTTTCGGAAAGCGGTTGATGGCCGCAATGGTGGGAATTCCGAATCCCTTGAGATTAGCGATGTGCCTTCCGAGATTGGGCAGTCCCCGTTCTAGATCTCCTTCGCCTTGGTTGCGGATGCTTTGCACCGTGGTCACCAACACCGCCGCCGCCGGTGTGTTGCCGGACTGTTGCATCACGATATCGATATATTTTTCGCCGCCAAGATCCGCCGCAAACCCAGCTTCGTTTACCACGTAATCGGCGAGGCGCAGGCCCATCTGCTGGCCAATAACGCTGCTGGTGCCGTGTGCGATATTGCCGAACGGCCCGGCGTGCACAAACGCGGGCGTGCCGTCGGTAGTTTGCACCAGGTTGGGTAGGATGGCGTCCGCAAGCAGCGCCATCATGCCCCCAGTAGCGCCAAGATCCCTCGCGCGCACCGCGTTTCCGTTGCGGCTCGCGCCAATCACAATGGCGTCCAGGCGTTGCCGCAGGTCCTTCACGCTTTTGGCCAGGGCCACGATGGCCATGATTTCCGACGCGGCGGTGATCACGAATCCGGTTTTGCGGCCTCCGCCGTCCTTCTTGCTGTCCAGCGAAACGGCAATGCGCCGCAGAGCACGGTCGTTCATATCCAGTGCCCGCGGCCAGGTTATGCGGTCAGGATCGAGATGCAAATCGTTGCCGTGGAAAAGATGCGCGTCAATCAGGGCGGCGAGCAGATTGTGAGCGGAGGAGATGGCGTGAAAATCGCCGTGAAAATGGAGATTGATTTTCGCGCTCGGCTCGATCTGCGCTAGGCCCCCGCCGGCGGCGCCGCCTTTCATGCCGAAGACCGGGCCGAGCGAAGGTTCGCGCGACGTGATGACGACTTTCTTGCCGATGAGCGCCAAACCTTGTGTCAGACCGATGGCAGTGACGGTCTTGCCTTCACCCGATGCCGTCGGCGTAGTGGCGGTGACCATAATCAATTTTCCACGTTGTTTGTAGGCGGGATCGGTGAGCAGTTCCAAGCGCACCTTAGCCCCGTAGGGGCCAATTTGTTCGATATATTTCGGTGGAATCTCGAGTTTCCGGGCGACATCCTGAATGGGAAGCAGGGTTTTATTCATAAATGAGGAGTTGTCATCCGAGATTTGAATTCGGCATTTTGGCGGCCCCTAGACTATCGCATCCGCATTCGCCCCACCACCGTATAAGCAGCGAATGTGCATTCAACCGGCGGACCTAGGCCGAATGTTCAGGTTGGTCGCTAGCCGTCGCAGACGCGACCCCCTGCCGTTTCGGCGCAGATTCTTTGGTACGGCTTAGGAGTATCCGAAGCGCATGCAAGCCGCGCTTCTCGCCCGGTGGTCTTGGCAGTGCTGCTGCTTCTTATAGCGACAACAACGATGCAGACCCAGTTTGCGGCGCAGGCCATGATCGTTGCTGGGAGAACGTCAGCCTGCTGGTAGTACGGGGCGGGGGGAATACTACAAAGAGCAAAATTTTAATTACGTGGTGATCGTCGCACTTCGGTAGAGTTGCGGTCTTTATATTCGATATTCGCTCCCTTGTGCCGCGTTGGGTGGGCCATAGGCTAGCGAGCCAGAGTTTGTCGAATCCAAAATGGTCAGTTAAACATTCAATCCGTGGCTGCGACACTGATGGACGATACCCAATCGGTTCGCCGCGCCAACTTTTCGCTTCATGCGATACAAATGGTTTTTAACGGTCTGCTCGGATAAGCAGAACTGATCGGCTATTTCCTTGTTTGAGGCGCCATGCGCTAGCATTGGAACAAGTTCCTGCTCGCGCTGCGTCAACCCCAGGGAATTACGAACTATGGCAGAAGGCAAAGCATTCGCGCTTTTCTCGAAATAATTAAAAAGCAATCTGCAAAGGTGACTATCGCAAAATGCTCCGCCGCGGCACACTACCTGCACCGCCTCCAATACGCGTTGCGATGATGCGTCGCGCAATACGTATCCAGCGATTCCCGCGCGAATGCACCGCAGGAACTCCTGTGGCTCATCGTTCATTCCCAGCATCAGGATACGGAGGCGCGGTGCGTGTGCGCTAACGATTCGGACAACGGATAAATCGCTTGCTAAATCGCCGCCGGAATTAAATAAGAGTGCGTCAGCTCGGGATTGTGCCACCTCTTGTACCGTGTCCATGGTGGCGGCGCTCTGCCCGACAACTTGCAAATCAGTGCGCTTGCTCAGTAGCTTTCCAAGGGTCTCGCGTAGAAGGCGATTATATGCCATCACATAGACGCGCGATGTAGTCTCCGTCATCTGCTTCGATCCTCTTCCCGGCAAGCGGCTGTATTGGTGCCGATGCGAAAGGCGTCCCCGATCACGGGCCAAACGAATTTCAAGAAACCCCGCCTGAGACCGGAGAGTAGCTGTTCGATTCAAAAGTCTGGAGAAGTCGGCGTTGCCGACTCTGTTGATCGTGTGCTCTTTGCGGAAAAGACCAACTAGCCCTTCCCCCCAACCGTAGATTTTCAGCAGGAACACTGACTGTGGCTGAAGGTACTTGCCTACCGCCGATCTGCATAGAGCGAAAGCCTCCTCTGCTCTCGTTTTACGCGCTCGGTAGGCGCCTGCCCTCGATCTGGACGTTCCCCGGCGCCGCCAAGCATCTGCGATAAACTTCCTTATCCGATTGTTAGGTTAGAGTTTATTCATGGTTACTTATCCTGTCAAGGAATACCGCTAACGTATCTTCTTATCCGCCATCTCTATCGGTAAAAGTCTTGAGAAATTATTGGGTACTCGGTAGGTACTGCGGACTCTTTAAGGTAGTGCCGCACTCTCATTGGCACTACTTGTTGCGGCGGTTCTTCATTGAGCCTTCCCATTTCCACGGACTCCCGGATACTTACAGGAAGCACCACGCAAATGACCACCACTGCATTCAGGATGGATTTGACTGAGGAGTACGCCATGGTCAGGTCGATTCGCGTCGTGGTGGCTAATCGCCCGAAGCTGATGCGCGAGCTGATTCTTTCGATGCTTTCGGACGAGCCGGGCGTGGAGATCGTTGGCGAAGTTGCTGATGACGCCGAGATCGCAGAGCGAGTGCAAGAGGTTTCGCCAGACTTGCTGGTGATTGCGCTCGACGAGCCCTCCAAGCGGCCCGAACTTTGCGACATTCCTGCGCGACCATCCGAAGCTACGCATTATAGCCGTGGCGTCGCAGGAGAACTGCAGCGTGTTTTACTGGGCTTTGTTCGACATTCAATCGAGCGAGATCGAAGCTTCGGAACAAGGGATCCTGAATGCAGTGCGGAATATCGCGGCCATGGGGGCAGGGGAGCCGGTATAGAGATCGAGCGCGCGAAATTGCAGCGGGGTGTCTTGTGGATTCGGAACAAGCGATGAAACCCATACGAGTGCTGGTGGCCAATCGTCCCCGGCTCATGCGGGAGCTTATGGTAGCAACAATTTCGGAACAACCGGATATCGAAATTGTCGGCGAGGTGCAAGACGACGCTGAGTTAGCGGATGCGGTGGAAAGAACGCGCCCCGACTTCTTGATCGTTGCCCTCGAAAAGGTCAACCGCTTGCCACCGGCCTGCCATTCGATCCTTCAAACCTATCCGCAAATGAAAGTCATTGCGGTGTCGTCCGATCGCAACAGTTCGATGTTTTACTGGGCTTCCCTGAAGGTGCAGTCCAACCAAATTGAGACCTCGGAAGCCGGCGTTCTCGGTGCGCTGCGCGGGAAAACCCAAATGACTCCCAGGTGGCAGCAATGAGGAACTACGATCGCCGCTTTTTCGAACAAGATGCCTTTCCCGAGCAGCGTGCGCCTGCTCTGTGCGATTTGCTTTCTGACACGCTGGTGATTCCAAAGCGGCCAAGTTTTGTGATGGTGTCCGGCCAAGTGTTCAACCCGACGGCAGTCTCCTATCGGCCGGGGAAGAGTGCGAAGTGGTACCTCAGCCAAGGGGGCGGGCCTACGACTATGGCGGATAAAAGAGCGATCTTTGTCGTTCGCGCGGATGGTTCCGTGATCGGAGCAAAGGAGAGCTTGTGGTCCGGAAAATCGTTGAACGCGGTGTTGCAGCCGGGCGACACGGTGGTCGTTCCAGAGAAGGCCATTGGTGGGGGCGTCCAGTGGTCGAGCGTGTTTTTGGCTGCACAAGTGGCTTCATCGATTGCTAGCACGATATTTATCGCCGCGCATTACTGATTGGAATGGTTCATGGGTGGTTGGCGGATGGGTGTCAGGTTCGGACTTAGCTTGCTTGGGTCCATGGCGTTGGGGGCGAGCTGTTATGCGATGCCTCGAAACCAGCAGGCAGGCGTTGCAACACAGAAAAGCACCGGTGATGAGGGCAGTTCGGATGCAAAAGTCGGGAAGTCCAGCACCTCACTGCAACCCGCGGCGGATTGGGAAGAACGTGAAAATAGCGTGGGGCCGCACTTGCTGAAGAATATCGCGGAAGACCAGAAGGCATTGTGGGTGGGCCCGAAGAGTCTTCGTTGGGACGATGCCGACTGGCTTGTGCCTCTGGGCGGCGCCGCTGCGGCAATGTTTGCGACGGATTCGAGCTACAGCCGGCATCTTTCGAATTCGCCAAGCCGTATCAAGTACAGCAAGGATCTTTCCAACTATGGAATCGCGTCAATGGTGGGGATTGGTGGCGGTTTGTATTTGTGGGGACACCTCACCCACGACGATCACAAAATAGAAACCGGCATTCTGGCCGGCGAAGCGGCCATCGACAGCTTAGGGCCGGTGTACGCCATCAAGTATGCATTCGGCCGCGAGCGACCGCTGCAAGACAATTACCAGTGCCGATTCGGTCAAGGTGGCGTCTCGTTCCCGTCGGAACACGCGGCCGCCGCCTGGTCCATTGCTAGCGTAATCGCACATGAATACCCCGGCCCGCTGACATCGATATTTGCATACGGCTTGGCTTCCGCAGTCAGCGCCTCCCGTATTACCGCCAAGCAGCATTTCCCTTCGGATGTGTTGGTCGGCAGCGCCATAGGCTGGCTCGAAGGCATGTACGTCTACCGCAAGCACCACGACCCTGGAATCGGTGGCGGCGAGTGGGAAACCTACGCCGAGGCTCATGACCGTGCCGAACGCAGCGCCTCCAACATGGGCTCCCCCTACGTCCCGCTGGACAGCTGGATCTATCCGGCACTCGACCGCCTTGCCGCTCTCGGCTACATCGATACCACAATTTTGGGCTTGCGTCCTTGGACTCGATTGGAATGTGCGCGTCTCGTAAGTGAAGTGGCGGAACATCCGGTTCGCGACCAGGATTACGAAAACGTTGAGAAATTCAATGAATCGCTCTCTCTCGAGTTCGCTTATGAATTTCAGTTAATGGCCGGTGAGAAAAATCAGCGGGCCCAGCTGGAATCAGTTTACGCTCGATTTACCAGCGTGTCCGGGCCGCCCCTTACCGATAACTATCACTTCGGCCAAACCGTCATCAATGACTTCGGCCGCCCCTTTGAGCGTGGTTTCAACAGTGTGGACGGGCTGTCCGCTTGGGCCGCGGAAGGACGCTTCGTGTTTTACGTGCGCGGGGAATATCAACACGCTCCGTCCGCTCCGGCACCGTCTCAAGCCGTCTTGACTTTCACTAGCGGGGTGGACGGCCTGCCTTCCGGCGCACCCTCCGTGCCCATCCCGACCACCGACCGATTCCGTCTTCTCGATACCTATGTGGGAATGAACTTCGCGAATTGGCAGTTCTCCTTTGGCAAACAGAGTCTGTGGTGGGGACCAAACGAGGGCGGACCATTTCTCTTTAGCGACAATGCCGAGCCACTGAATCTTTTTCGAGTCAGTCGCAATGCGCCGTTCCGGCTGCCCTGGATTTTCCGGCTGCTCGGCGACATACGGATGGAATTTTTCGTGGGCCAACTCTTCGGCCACCAGTTCGTGGTTACAGGGTCGGGACCGTCGAGCGAATTGATAGGACAATTCGGGCAGTCCTTGAATCCACAGCCTTTTATCAATGGGCAGAAAATTAGTTTCAAGTTCACGCCCAATTTTGAACTCGGCCTTTCCAAAACTTCCGTATTCGCGGGACAAGGCATACCGTTGACCCTTCCTAACTTTCTGAAGAGCATCTACAATCCCGGGACACCCAACGGAGCCTCGCCTTTCGGTGACGGCCGTACTGCTTTCGATTTTTCCTACCGTATCCCCAAGCTACGAGACTGGTTGACGCTGTATGGCGAAGGCTTCAGCGAAGACGAGATTTCTCCCATAGCGTACCCCGGCAAGTCCGTATGGCAAGCCGGCCTGTACATGCCCAAGCTGCCGGGGCTAGCCAAGCTCGATCTCAGGCTCGAAGGTGGAACGACCTCCCCGCCAGATTTCCCGCTCTGTATCAATTGTTTTTATCAAAACACTGAATATTTAAACTCCTATACCAACAACGACAAGTTGATGGGCTCCGGACTTGGCCGCGCGGCCCAAGGCGAGGAGATTCGCAGTGACTACTGGTTGAATCCAAAAAGCAAATTTGGAATTCGCCTCCGGCACCGCAAGATCGATGGGCAGTATCTGCCCGAAGGCGGAACTCAAACTGACGTCGCGGTAAACGCCGATTTTTTCCCGCGATCGAGTTTCAGCGTTTCCACATACGTGCAGTACGAAAAGTGGCAGATTCCATTCCTCGCGGCAGGACCCCAGTCCAACGTGACGGCGTCCTTCGAGTTCACATTTTGGCCGCAAGGGAGAGTTCGGTGAATGTCCGTGACTTCCGGGAGCAAATGGCGAAGAAAGGAGTAGCGTGACGCAGACGGCCACAAAGCCGCAGCCCGAGACCGAATCAGATCGAGACATCGGCGCTCTTTCGCTGCCGGAGCTCCCGCTCGAAGACTCTCGCGAGTGGCAAGCGCAACGTTTGCGTCTATTGTGGGGCCGCCGCCAATGGTTCGTGCGCATCGCGGGAATTTCCCTGATTGCGTCGACTTTCATTGCCTTCCTGATACCTAAGCAATACACCTCTACTGCGCAACTGATGCCACCAGATTCCCAGTCGGCGTCTGGGATGGCGATGATGGCTGCGTTTGCTGCAAAGGGAGGAGGACTCGGCTCGGTAGCGGGTGATTTGCTCGGCATGAAGAGTACCGGGGCTTTGTTTATCGGAGTATTGCGAAGCCAGACGTCGCAGGATCGCCTTATTGAGCAGTTCGATTTGCAGAGAGTTTACGGCAAATCGATGATCGTCGATGCGCGAATAAAACTTGATGAAAATACATCGGTTTCCGAGGATCGCAAGAGCGGCATAATCACCATCAGTGTGACCGACCACGATGCTCGGCGCGCTGCAGCGCTCGCCGCTGCCTATGTTGATGAATTGAATTCTCTGGTCGCCGACCTCTCTACCTCCGCCGCGCATCGGGAGCGGGTTTTTCTGGAAGAGCGCCTCCAGGTCGTAAAACAAGATTTGGATGACGCCTCCAACCAGCTTGCCCAATTTTCCAGCAAAAACAACACCATCGACATTCAGCAGGAAGGGAAGGCCATCGTGGAGGCTGCTGCCAATCTCGCCGGCCAGATGATTGCCGCGCAGTCTCAGCTGGAAGGGTTACGGCAAATTTATACCGACAGCAATCCCCGGGTGCAGTCCTTGAATGCGCGGGTAGCCGAACTTCGCAAGCAGCTTCAAAAAATCGGAGGCACCGGTCAGGATAGCGCCAAGGATTCGGCATCAAGTGTTGAGCAGGTATCGGAGATGCCTTATCCATCGATCCACAATTTGCCGCTGCTGGGTGTCAAATACGCCGATCATTTCCGGCACGCAAAGATTCAGGAGACCGTGTACGAACTCCTGACCGAACAATATGAGCTGGCCAAAGTGCAGGAAGCAAAGGAAACGCCGAGCGTAAAGGTTTTGGATCCGGCCAGAATTCCGGAAAAGAAATCATTTCCACCTCGATTGGTGATCATGTTGTTAGGCACGTTTCTGGCGGTGGGGCTCTCCGCGGTTTGGGTGTTGGGTTCAGCGCGGTGGGAAGAGGTTGACGCGGCGGATCCGCGAAAAGTGTTCGCGCAAGAGGTGGCGGGAACGGTAAAAGCCAGGCTGCCGTGGGGGCTGGCATCGCAGAACGGCAATGGCGCAGGTTCGCGGGCGCAAAGGATTTGGAACCGACTGGGCGGCGGGCATGCTGGTACCGCTTCCCGGGCGGATCTGAGGATGGGGCCGCCGGGCGCGGAAGAGTAAGCGCAAAGCGGCTGCAAAACGCAGAAAATATTAGGGTTAGGTCACATCGCCCTCTGTAAGTGACGGGGCGAAGCTGTATCCGAGCATGGTTCGGGAGTATCCGAGAATGTCCCTGATCCCGGCGTTCGAAAGCAACGTTTCCCCGGCGGCTGCCAGCGTGCGTGCGCTGCAATCGCCGCAGGCGGATCCGCACTGGTACGCGGCGTACACGTGCGCGAATCATGAGAAGCAGGTTGCGGCGCAACTCGAGGTCAGAGCGGTGGAACATTTTTTGCCGGTGTACAGCTCGGTGCGGCGGTGGAAGGATCGGCGGGTGACGCTGGACTTGCCGCTGTTTCCGGGATACGTGTTCATACGGCTGGCGCTGAGCGAGCGGATGCGGGTTCTGGAGGTTCCTGGGGTGGTGCGGCTGGTGGGGTTCAGCGGGCGGCCGGCGACGCTTCCCGACGAAGAGATGGAGATCCTGCGTACGGGGCTGGGGCGGAGATTGGGCGCGGAACCGCATCCTTTCCTGACGGTGGGCCGGCGGGTGCGGATCACGGGGGGGCCGTTCGCGGGGCTGGAGGGGGTGTTGAAGCGGAAAAAGAGCGCGCTGCGGGTGGTGGTGTCGCTGGAGTTGATCCAGCGATCGGTGGCGGTGGATGTGGACTTGGCGGATGTGCAGGCGATGGCGAGTCGCGAGGGGATACCCCCCTCCCCCGGGGTTTTCCGGAAGTGCGGATTCTAAAGGGCTTGCAGGTGCGGGTGTTGTAAGTGCGTATTCTAAAGGAGTTAAAGTGGCGTGTTTTGTGTAAGTTGCGGGGAGCCTGGAAGTGCGGAATACAAAGGACTTAGCAGGGAAGGGGCGGATGGGGTGGCGAAATCGTGAGAAGGAAGCGGGTTGGAGCGGCGCAAGTTGATGAGAGGATTGAGGTTGGGTACGCTGCGAGGAAATCATTCACTACGATAGCATATAATGGCTAGATTGTCAAGAAATTTCATCATAATAACCTTAAGTGGTTCGGTATCAGTTGACAAGCTAACCGCGGGACGCGAGCGGTGAAGGGGACCCAACTGGAAAGCGAATCAATCTTGGCGGAACTTATAGAAGCCGAGGCAGTGGGCGCGGCGCTACCGATCCGCAGCCGCCTGTCCTGGATTCGCGATGCGGTGCAGGCGCACGCGCGGGAATACGGGGGCACGTTTGCGACGGAATTTGTGGTTTTGGCCTGCCAGCTTCTCGTCTATAAACTTGCCGCCCACTTCCTAGGGAGGGCGGGCTTTTCCGAGTATGCGGTGGCTCGGCGGACGGTTGCATTGGTGTATCCCATTCCTTTACTCGGAGTGGCCGTTGCCCTGCCAAGATACGTGGCCCACGCAATCGGGAGCGGGAACGGGGCTCGAACGGGGCGATATTTTGGCGCCGCGGTTTGGTGCATGGGTCTGGGCGTCTTGGCGTCGGCGCTGCTGATGAATTTATTTTCGGGAATGTTTGCGTACGCTTTCTTCGCGGGGAGGGAGTACGCCAATCTAGTCCTGCCCTTAAGCGTTCTGCTTATCGGGCTGGTTTTACATGTTTTGGTCTATTCCTATTTTCGAGGGCGCCAAGCAATGCGGCAGGCCAACCTGCTGCAACTCGTTAATTTTGGAGTTGTGCCGCTTGCGGCATTTCTAATTTTCAATGGCAGCGTGCGATCCGTCATTGCAACAACAGGGTTGCTGACCACGCTGGTAGCTGTTATCGCCTTGGCTTTCACCCCCGTGCGCCACGTTGCGGAAGACGTATTTCCGGAGGCGAAAGAGTTGCTGCGGTACGGCTTGCAGCGGGTACCGGGGGACTTTGTACATATGGCGCTATTTACCCTGCCGGTAACCTTCGTGGCACATTTCAGCGGGGTGCAAGAGGCTGGTTATGTCGCGTTTGGGGTCTCGGTTTTAAATATGATTGGGTCGATGTTTTCGCCGCTGGGGTTGGTCTTGCTGCCCAAGGCGAGTCGAATGCTGGCGGGCGGGGACCTGGAGGAATTAAGAGCCCACGTGGCACAAATCGTAAAGGCGACGGCACTGGTTTCCGTGTCGATTGCGGTCGTGCTTGAATTCTTCGCCGGGGAATTAATCAGGGTTTATCTTGGCCCGAGCTTTTCCGAAGCGGCCAGTTTTCTGCGGATTCTCGTTCTAGCGGCGGTGCCCTACTCTCTCTATTGTGTGCTCCGAAACCTGGTTGACGCTTTCCACGAAAACGCGGTGAACGCTCGAAATCTGCTAGTAGCATTCGCGGTCTTCTTGACGCTTTCGCTGGGGGGGCTTCTGGTCTTTCGACCGCCGCTACAAATCCCAATCGCTTTTGTCTTGTCCATCCTGCTGGTCGCGGTGCTAAGTTGCAGAGAAGCTCTGAAAATCGTTCGGGGTAGGCTGACTGAAGTGTGATGATGATAGCCTCTCCATGGGTGCCGTTGGCCGTGCTCTTTGCCTCGGGTGTGGGCGCTCGCTTAGTCCGAGGTAGCTGGCTTGCCCCGACTGCCTTTCCGGCTGTCCTCTGGACAATCTATGGTGGAATCCCTCTGCTTTTGTTCAAAGACGTTGTTTCTCCTATTACTGTATGGGTAATAGTAATATTAGTATTCTCGACTCAATTTGGGGCGTTCATTGCCGAAGATCTCGGCCGTGGGCGTAGTGCAAGGGTGTTAGAAAGGCTTCTTGGGTTCTCGACGATTTGTCGACAGGCATTAGGAATTGTGCTCGCCTGCTCTCTGGTGGCATTTAGTGGCGCTGCCGTCTTCCTTTTTACTGCCCTCAGGCTGAATGATTTGTCGTTGTCATGGCATGGAGTTATGAGCCTTGGCGCTCTCATGTATGGCGTTATGGTGGCCGGTGAGGCGCAACCGTGGTGGTTTCGACTCACGAGGATGTGGGCGTTTCCAGCTGTCATTGTGGGTGGGATATCGTTTGTCGGCGAATCGTCTAGGAAAGGAAAGCTTCTTAGTTTTGCCGGGTTTATCCCGGTCCTTCTGGTAGGAACCACGCTCGCTTCCCGATTCGGTACAGCCATGGCTATCGCCTGTTGGATCGGATCGTATCTCGCTGCGAAAACCCACATGAGCGGTGGCCGTTTCCGCTTTCGGAAAGTGCTTCTGGTGAGCGGGCTGTCGCTTTTCATCGCGATGGTGATTATGTATGTCGCGCTCGGGTCACTGCGGGGACAAAAGTACGGAGATTTTGGGGATGATTACGCGTACGTAGGAACGAATTTTTTTGGCTACCTGTCGGTTTTCGACAACTTTGTGAAAAGCGAGGGTAACTATAGCCGCGGGTTTGGGCAATATTCCTTCGCGGGGGCGTTCGACTTATTGGGAATTAGGGAGCGTGAAACTGCCCTGAGCTACATTCCAGTCATGTTGGAGAACGGCGTAGATTCCAATATCTTCACGGCCTTTCGAGGCCTTATCCAAGATTTTTCCTATCCTGGCGCTGTGCTCTTGCTTGCTGTAGCCGGGTTCTTTGCTGGCAGAGCCTATATGAATTCCTGTCGGGGGAATATGCGTGGATTTCCCATCTTAATTGCGTACTACGCATTTTTTCTGTGGTCGCCAATCGTTTCAGTATTTTCATACAACTCGGTTGCTCTCGGAATTCTGGTCGTCTGGTTACTGGTTAGAAGGCGAGCGGCTAAGAATGCGGCCCGGACAGAGGAATCGCTTAGGATTCTAGGCTGCCGGGTCTCTCCTCGAAACGCTTGACTGGGAGTGTGATGCTGCATGTTCAAAATCGCTCAGTCTAATGCGTTGGGCGCTTCACCGTGTCATCAGTGCGCCTCTTTGTCCTGCCCGACGTGCGGGACCGGGGATTGGAAACATGTTCGAAGGGTGCGAGGCGCTTCGATTTCGCAGTGTGGCCGATGCGGCCTGCTTGCAACGACCGATTTTTTGGTCGGTAACGCCACGGCGGATGGTCTCTACGAGACGTCACTTGAGCATTATGAGGAATACGGGGATCGCTACCTCCCCCGGCGGATCCCCGCGTTCGAGCGCGTCATTTCCTCACTTGAGCGATTCAGGAGGACTGGTCGCCTTTTGGAGGTCGGATGCTCGTACGGCGATTTTTTGGAGGTGGCGCGGCGGGCGGGATGGCGTGCGGACGGCATAGAGATCTCAAGCTATGCCTGTCAGGTTGCGCGCTCCAAAGGCTTTGAGGTGCATTCTGGAGAGCTTGAAGGTCTTGCACTTAATCGTAACTCCTACGACGTGATTGCTATGTGGGATGTGATCGAGCATCTAAGGGATCCGGGCGAGATTGTACAGCGGTGCAAAGAGCTATTAGCGCCGGGCGGGGCTTTGGTCGCGCGGACTCCAAACGCGGATGCACTCGAGCGCCGAGGAGGTTTGCCTGGGCTTGCGTACAGGCAGCTCGCATACCCGGCGAATACTCGCGAGCACGTGTTCCACTTCACGCCGAAGAGTTTGTCTCAATTGTTAAAAGCACAGGGGTTCGAGCGGGTCGAAACCGACGATTATGGGGGTTGGGAGGAGAGGGTTATATCGGGAGGGAGCGCACCAGTCCGCATGGGACGGTATTTAATCATGAGGTACGCGTGGTTGCGGCGATGGCCTTATGAATTTGTCGTGACTGCGATGAAGGTCTAGCGCTCGAGGGGGGAAGACCATGGACTTATTGAGTGTTGCTTCAAACAAGAATGTATTGATAACCGGCGGTGCGGGAATGATCGGCAGCGCGCTCGCGCATCTGTCCACCCAATTGGGGGCCAAGGTGCGCGTGGTTGATGCGATGCTTCCGTTGTACGGAGGGAATCGGGTCAATCTGGAATCCATTGCGAGGGACATTGAGTTCATCGAAGGGGACATCCGCGACGCTGAGGTGATGAAAGAGGCTGTCCGGGATGTCGACTATGTCTTTGACCTGGCCGCCCAGGTCAGCTATGTGCACAGCAACCGAGAGCCGCTGCTGGACCTGGATATCAATTGCCGCGGGCACTTGGTGGTTCTGGAAGCGTGCCGGCAACACAATCCGAAAGCGAAGGTGGTTTTCTCGAGCTCGCGATTTGTTTACGGCGCCACGGAATACAATCCGGTGGACGAAGATCATCCGACGAATTGCAGCAGCATTTACGGCATCCACAAACTGAACGTGGAGAAATACTTCGGTTTTTATCACGCGGCGCACGGCCTTGATACCGCATGCGTGCGAATCGCCAACCCTTACGGCCCGCGGCAGCAGATGAAGCACAACGCTTACGGGATCGTGAATTGGTTCATCCGTCTGGCGATGGATGGAAAGCCGTTGACGATCTTCGGCGACGGGCGGCAGATCCGGGACTACGTTTATGTGGACGATGTCGCGAAGGGGCTTTTGGCGGTCGCCCTCTGGCCGGAAACGTCTGGAAAGACGTATAACCTGGGGTCCGGTACAGGCACGCCATTTCGGGATATGGTGAGGAGAATCGCCGATTGCATTCCTAATACGGAAGTTCGCGAGGTGCCATGGCCGGCGGATCGATATTTTGTGGAGACCGGCGATTACATTTCCAATCTCTCGAGGATTCAAGCGGCTACGGGGTGGGTTCCGGAGGTAGGATTCGAGGAAGGCATCGAGAGAACGGTTGCATTCTATAAGGAGAATAGGCATCGCTACTGGGAAGCTGAGGTTCTGGTGGCGCGGTCTTGAAGATTTTGCACCTGGTTTCAACTTTTCCGCCGCTGACGCACACGTTTGTGCTTCGGGAAATCAGCCTGCTTCGAAAGAGTGGTTTGGACGTTGTAATCGGTGAATTGCGGCCACTCCATCGCAATCGACCAGCGGAAGGGTTCGAGGACCTAAATCCTTTTGTCGACCGCGCTCGCTGGTTCTCTCTCGACATGTTGAGTGGGCTAGTGTTTTTTGCCATTAGGTCCCCGGGTCAGGTTTTCGAGTGTTTAAGAATAGTTCTAAATTCTGTCAGCCGACCGCGATACCTGATAAAGATAATGTTTGTTCTTTTGTCATCGATCAGGTTGGCATACCGTTTTCGGAAAACAGGCGTCGCACTTATTCGAGCCGATTTTCTTCATACGGAGGCGCTGGCCGCGAGATTCCTGGGTATTCTCTTGGGACGGCCTTATGCGCTCATCGTCTACACAGTATTTACTCACTATCCCACGAAGGTGATTTTCGAGCTGGTTCAAGCGGCTTCCTTTCTGATTGCCGATACGGTTCAGGTGAAGAATTTCCTGGAAGGCATGGGCATTCCTCCGGAGCGGATTCACTTGATTCGAAACGGCGTCAGCATGAGCGAATTTCCTGAGCGTTCGAAGAACGTGGCGCCGGGTGTACCGGTGATTCTTGGAGCGGGGTCGCTCATCACGAAGAAGGGCTTTCACGTCTTGCTTGCGGCGTGCGCGATTTTGCGCCAGCGGGGGGTCGACTTCCGATGCGTGATTATCGGTGACGGGTACGAGCGAAAAAGGCTGACTGATTTAGTCGCGGCGCTTGGACTGGGCGGTACAGTCGAAATGCCGGGATACGTAAGCCTCGCCGAGTTGCGGGACTGGTACTATCGGGCGAAGGTATTCGTTATGCCGTCCATTGTTTCTCCGGAGGGTGAAACGGATGGGCTGCCGACGGTCGTGGTTGAAGCACTGGCGAGCGGACTTCCGGTTGTTGGGACGGAGACTGCGAGCATTCCTGAGGCGATCCACGACGGCTTGAATGGCTTTGTTGTGCCCGCAGAAGCTCCGGCACCGTTAGCCGATCGCATTCGGCTACTTTTGGAGCGCGAGGGCTTGAGGGAGGAATTGGGCTCCAGAGGGCGTGAGTTCGTAGAACGTGAGTTTTGCTTGGAACGAAAGATTGAGGCTATGTCCAAGTTAATTCTCGGCCAAGCATCAGCGGGTGGCTTTGCACCCGGAGAGTTGCCGCTGGCGGGGCTGTCCAATCAACCGAAATCCGCGGTTCCCTCCACAGGTTGCGAAGTACGCTGAAAATGAAAAGCTCTCAACCGTCCGCTGTGTTCCAGGTAATCCGGGAGAGCTGGTACGAGGGCTACTACGGAGAAAAGGGCGCGGACCGGAATAGTTTGCTGCGGAATCCGGAAGTGCTGTACCAGAGCCTGGCGCAAGAGGCGTCGATAATCCGGGCGCTGCAGATGATTCGGCCTGATCCGCAAGCGGCTCGGGTGCTCGACGTCGGGTGCGGGGCAGGGGCGAGCCTAGGTTGCTTTCTGCGACTTGGATTCGATCCGCAAAATCTCTATGGTGTGGATTTCCAAGAGGCGCGCGTCCAGGAGGCGCGGGCGAGGTTCGGGGGCATTCATTTTCAGAATGGGGATGCGACCCAGATGGAGTTTGCTAGCGAATCGTTCGACTTGGTGCTGGAGTCGACGATGTTCGTGCACAGTGTAGACGAGGAAATGTCGCGAAGGATCGCGGGCGAGATGCTGCGGGCGACCAAGTCTGGAGGGTACTTGCTGCTGTGCGATTGGAGATACGGGAAGCCGGGAAGCCGGGCGCACAAAGCTCTTTCGCAAAAAAGGATTTGGGAATTGTTTGGGGTTGGCCGGGAAACAGTCCGGTGCGGCGTGTTTCGGGGGCAATTGGTGCCGCCCGTGGGGCGATTTCTTTCGCGACGGCTGCCTTCGATTTATTTTCTGGTGCGCGGGTTGCTGCCAGTCCTGGTAGGGCAGATGACCACGGTGCTGCGGAAGGCTTAGCGTGCCCGGAAAGAGCAGATCCCTCGCTGTGCTCGGGATGACAGCAGAAAAAATGAAACCGCAAACCGTGGAAGCGTTCAGCGCTTCAGAGGTCGCGACGATTGGCTTGGGGCCTAAGGCGAAGGCGGAGACGTTGCCGTACGTTACGGTGGTGGTGCCATGCCGGAACGAAGAGAAGCATATTGTGCGGTGCCTGGAGTCGATCCTGGCGAACGATTATCCGAAGGAGCGGCTGGAGATTCTGGTCGTGGACGGGATGAGCGAGGATGGGACGCGGGCGGTGGTGAAGTCGTATGGCGAGCGCCACGGGATGATTCGGCTGGTGGACAATCCGGAGAAACACATTCCGGTGGCGATGAACCTGGGAATCCGTAATGCGCGGGGCGAAACGATTATCAAGATGGATGCGCACTCGACGTATCAGGAGGATCACATTTCGTTGTGCGTGGCGTATCAAGAGAAGTACGAAGCGGAGAACGTGGGCGGAGTTTGCAAGATGGCGCCAGGAGCGGACACGGCGGTGGCGCGGGCGATTGTGGCGGGGCTGGGGCACCGGTTTGGGTCGGGCAACGCGGGAATTAAGGTGGGGGTGGAGAAGCCGACGTGGTCGGACACGGCGGCGTTTGGATGCTTCCAAAAGGAATTGTTTACGCGCGTGGGCTATTTCGATGAGCGGCTGCTAAGCAGTTCGGACATGGATATGAACCAGCGCATCCGCGCGGCGGGCGGCGGGATTCTGCTGGTGCCGGAAATCGTGATTCGTTACTGCGCAGACGGGGACTTGCGGTCGTTTTGGAGGCACAATTTTGCGGACGGAGTGTGGGCGACGTATGTATTGAAGTTTGGGAGCAAGGGGTGGTCGTGGAGGCACTGGGCTCCGCTGGGGTTGGTGATGAGCGTGCTGGCGCCGCTGGCGCTGTCGGTGGTGTATCCGAAAAGCTGGTGGGTGAGCGCCATCATAGCGGGAATTTATGCGATGAGCAGCTTGCTGGTATCGACGCAGATTGGGCGGCGGGAAAAAGACGCCGTGCTGCTGCCGCTACTGCCGCTGATTTTCGGGATACGACACCTGGCGCACGGTCTGGGCGCATGGTTTGGCTTGCTGCTGGCTATCTTGCCGGGATATCACTGGAAAAGCAGAAGAGGAATGCGGGCGTGATTTCTGGAGCGGCGAAGAGGGTGTTTGATGTGGTGTTGTCGGCGGGCGGATTGGCGCTGCTTGCGCCAATACTCGCCGCGGTGGCGGTCGCGATCCGAGTGAACTCGGCGGGGCCGGTATTTTATCGGGGGCTGCGGGCGGGTCGCGACGGGAGACCGTTTCGCATTTTCAAATTTCGCACGATGGTGGTGAACGCGGACAAAATAGGAGGGCCTTCGAGCGCCGCCGACGATCCGCGGATTACGCGCGTGGGGGATTTTTTGAGGCGCTATAAGCTGGATGAGCTGCCGCAACTGCTGAACGTGGTCAAGGGGGAGATGAGTCTGGTGGGGCCGCGTCCGGAGGTGATGCAAGAAGTGTTGCAGTACACGGACGAGGAAAAGCGGCTGCTGGATGTGCGTCCGGGGATAACGGATTGGGCTTCGATCAAGTTTCGCAATGAGGGAGAGATCCTGCGCGGGAGTGTGGATCCGCATCAAGCGTATCTCGAGAAGATTCGACCGGAAAAGATTCGATTAGGGTTGGAGTACGTACAGCGCCGGTCTTTGGCGACCGACTGCAGAATCATTGCAAGTACACTGCGAGCCATATTGGATTAAGGCTTTGCGCGCAGGGGATGGACCTAGTAAGTGAGCTCCGAGGAAAAATCAGTGTCAAACGCTAATGGTAATGCGGAAGAAGTGGTGTCGCTGGCGCGAAGGATTCGCGTACAGGCGGCGCGCATGGTGCATCGAGCGAAGAGCTCGCATCTCGGCTCGGGATTTTCGATGGCGGATCTGCTGGCGGTTTTGTATGCGAGGATCCTGCGAGTGGATGCGAGGAATCCGCAGTGGGCGGACCGGGACCGGTTTGTTTTGAGCAAGGGTCACGCCTGCGCGCCGCTGTACGCGGTGCTGGCGGAGCGCGGATTTTTCCCCAAAGAATGGCTGGAGGAATTTTACCTGGACGGCGCGCGGTTGGCGGGACATGCCACGCACGTGGGCGTCCCGGGAGTGGAGGTTTCCACCGGCTCGTTGGGACATGGCCTGCCGATCGCTTGCGGTATGGCTCTTGCGGGAAAACGGGACGGAAGCGGTCATAGGATTTTTGCGCTGCTGAGCGACGGGGAATGCGATGAGGGTTCAACGTGGGAAGCGGCGTTGTTCGCGGGGCATCACGGGCTGGACAATCTGGTGTCGATCATCGACTACAACAAGATCCAGAGTTTGGGAGGGGTGGCGGAGGTTTTGGAGCTGGAGCCGTTCGCAGCGAAATGGCAAGCGTTTGGGTGGTCGGTTCGGGAGATCGATGGGCACAGGGTGAAGGAGATTGAAGATACGCTAAAGACAGTGCCTTTTGAATGTGGGAAGCCAAGTTGCGTTATTGCCCACACCGTTAAAGGAAAAGGCGTCAGCTTCATGGAGAACCAATTGTTATGGCACTATCGCTCGCCCGATGCTGAGGAAATGGCTAAGGCCTTGGTGGAATTGGGAGAAGACGCATGAGAGGAGCATTCTTCCGCGCGCTTGCGGAGGTTGCCGAGCGTGACGAACGAGTTCACCTGGTTGTGGGAGACCTCGGCTTCGGAGTGGTGGAGCCGTTCGCGAAGCGATTTCCAAAGCGGTTCGTGAACGCGGGGGTTGCTGAGCAGAACATGACGGGATTAGCGGCGGGCATGGCGCTGAGCGGGAAAATTGTGTTTACGTATTCCATCGCCAACTTCCCTATCCTGCGATGCCTGGAGCAGGTGCGCAATGACGTCTGCTATCACAATGCAAACGTGAAAATTGTGGCGGTGGGAGGTGGGTTTGCGTACGGCTCGCTCGGTGCAACGCATCATGCGACCGAGGATCTGGCGATCCTGCGATCGCTGCCGAGGATGGTGGTGGTCGCTCCCGGCGACCCGGTGGAGGCGGAAGAAGCGACACGCGCAGTTGTTGCGCACGAAGGTCCGTGCTATCTGCGACTGGGGCGAGCCGGTGAGGCCAATGTCCATGGAGGCCAAATTAATTTCCAGTTGGGAAGGGCAATCCAAGTTCGAGACGGAAACGACTACACGCTGATTTCAACGGGAGGTCTTCTCGATACAGCGATGCAAGCGGCTGAGGTACTCGATCTGGCTGGCTTGCGGGGGCGCGTGCTGAGTATGCATACGGTGAAGCCGCTTGACGAACATGCCGTTCTGGCCGCGGCTCGACAAACTAATGCTGTATTCACGCTCGAAGAGCACAGTGTAGTTGGCGGTTTGGGCGGAGCCGTAGCTGAACTTCTGGCCGAATCAGCTGAAACGGCGGTGGTATTCAAGCGATTCGGTCTCCCGTCCGCATTTACTTCAAAAGTGGGCACCCAAGAATATCTCCGCTCCCAGCACGGGCTTACCAGGGAGGCTATCGTGGCCGGCGTGCAATCGATCCTGGAAGAATGCCGCGCAGCGACGGCCATAGCGAGAGACTGAAATACGGTTTCACTCAGATTTGCTGGGCCGATAGCGAGGAGGACTATAAATTGTCATACCAAGTACCCTTCATAGATCCGCGAGAGCATTATCGAAGGATAAAAGGCGAGGTCGATTTCGCGATTACCGATACTCTCGCGAAAGGCGATTTAGTTCTGCGCCAGCAATTGCGTGACTTCGAACTACATCTGGCTGAATTTGTCGGCGTCAAATATGCGGTAGGTGTCAACAGTTGTTACCACGCGTTGCATTTTGCCCTGCTCGCCGCCGATGTAGGTCCCGGAGACGAAGTCATCACCGTCGGCCATACTTTTGTCGCTACAGTATCCGCAATCGTCCATACGGGGGCGAAGCCTGTTTTGGTAGACGTGAGAGAAGATTACAACATGGCCCCGGCGAAATTTGAGGCCGCGATCACGTCGAACACGAAGGCGGTTATCCCGGTCCACCTCAACGGGCGGCTATGCGATATGGAGCAGCTCATGGCGATCGCGGACAGTCGCGGCATCGCGGTCATTGAGGATGCGGCACAGGCCCTGGGAGCCACGCTGGGAGGCAAGAGGGCCGGTTCGTTTGGATTGGCGGGGTGCTTCAGTTTTTACCCATTCAAGTCTCTAGGGGGCTTGGGAGACGGGGGAGCGCTTACAACCAACGATCCCGAAATAGCCCGCTTCGCGACTCTTGTACGATTCAATGGCGAAGATCGACAGACGGGTGAGTTTCACTATCACGGGTACACAGCATTGCTGGACAATGTCCAAGCCGCTGTTCTCGATGTCAAACTGCGTCACCTCCCGATGTGGATTGAACATCGTCGCAACATTGCGAACCTGTATCGTCAGGGACTTGAGGATATTGAGGGATTACGTTTGCCACATTTTTCAGGTGCGCGATACTTTGACAGCTATCAAAACTATGTGATCCGAACCAAATATCGCGATGAGCTGCGAGAACACTTGAAAGCGAAGGGCGTGGAAACGCTGGTTCACTGGCGGAAGCCGATGTGGGAGCACACGGATCTTGCGCTCGACAATCCAGGACTGACGGAAACAGAGAGTATTTGCCGGGAAGTGATTTCCCTTCCCATGAGCGCCGAAACAACTGCCGAGCACGTGGAGATAGCAACAGGCTGCATTCGTGACTTCTACTCATCACGGTGTGCCTCCCTACGAACAACTGCAGCCAGCTAGACGACAACCCGTCATGACCCTTTCTGCGAGCAAGAGAAGTTCACGGATCGAACAGGCCGAGATACGCGCAATGTCTGTCGAGTGCGAGAAGGTGGGTGGCATCAACCTGGCGCAAGGCGTTTGCGATACTGAAGTACCCGCGGCCGTTCGAGAAGAAGCGCACCGAGGAATTGAGAACGGGACGAATAGCTATACCAGGTTCGACGGTCTCGAGGTCCTTCGCGAGGCCATCGCTCAAAAGCTCCAAAGATACAACGGGATTACCGTCGAGCCGGAAACCGACGTTGTCGTGAGCGCAGGTGCTACTGGCGCCCTATACTGTGCCTGCCTGGCTCTTCTCGATCCCGGCGACGAAGTGATCTTGTTCGAACCCTACTACGGATATCACGTCAATACATTGCTGGCCGTAGACGCCGTACCACGGTACGTGACTCTCCGGCCGCCTGATTGGAGTTTCACGGCCGACGAACTCGAAAGAGCATTAGGCCCGCGGACGAAAGCGATTGTGGTGAATACACCCGGGAACCCGAGCGGAAAAGTATTTTCTCGAGCCGAGCTCGAATTGATCGCCGAAATTGCAGTTCGTTACGACATCTTTGTTTTAACGGACGAGATTTACGAGCACTTTCTTTACGATGACCGCTTCCATCTCAGTCCAGCATCGATAGATGGGCTAAAAGAACGGACCATCACCATTTCCGGATTCTCGAAGACCTTCAGTATTACTGGCTGGAGAATCGGCTATGCGGCTGGACCAACCCCTTGGCTTCGCCGGATTGGCTACGTAAATGATCTGGTATACGTATGTGCCCCTTCTCCGCTCCAGTACGGTGTTGCTTTGAGTCTTTCCAAGTTAGAGCATTCGTTTTATGAGGGACTCTGCGCTGAATATGCGGCGAAACGAGACCAGATTTGCAGCGCTCTGCTGAAAGCGGGCCTTCGACCGCACGTTCCGCAAGGCGCTTACTATGTTCTCGCGGATGTCTCCCCTGTGCCAGGGAAAACCAGCAAGGAGAAAGCGATGTCAATCCTGGGGCAAACCGGTGTGGCTTGCGTCCCGGGCGATGCTTTTTTCCATAACGGTGGCGGCAACAACTTAGTGCGATTTTGCTTTGCAAAAACGAGTCATGAACTCGACGAAGCTTGCCGCCGATTGACGCAGGGTTCGTTGGATTCCGCGCGGAAACCCGAAGCGGCGTCCGCTTTCAAGACATAAAGGTCAACTAAGGTAGCCCCCAAGAATCCTTCGTTAGCAATCCGAATCTCACTCAAAAACATGACGCATAAAATGCCACTTCTGCTGATGCGCTACAGGCTTTGGTTTATCAGCGTGTTTCAGGGATGTCTTATCATTTGTTCGCTAATCGTGGCTTGGCTGCTTCGGTTTGATTTCACTCTCCCGTACCGTTCCGTACTCTTACTGGCCATACCGGTTCTGGTGTGTGCTCGGCTTGGTGCGCTGGCCTATTTTGGATTGCTGCGGGGTTGGTGGAGATACGTGGGAATTCGAGACGGCATGGACATCCTGAAGGCGGTCAGTGCCGGCTCTGTCGTTTTTTGGCTCCTGATGCGCGTTGCCATCAGGGCCACGGCGTTCCCGCGCACCATTTATATTCTAGAACCACTGCTCACGGCCGCGCTGTTGGCCGGCGTCCGCCTTCTTTCTCGCGCGGTAGCAGAGACGGTGCGAGAGAATATCTCGACTCGTAAGAGTGTCATCCTCATCGGCGCTGGTTCCGCAGCCCATACGATCATTCGAGAAATCCGCCGGCCGGATAGCGCGTACGCGGCTATCGGCTGTCTGGATGACGATCAGACCAAGCTTGGGATTCGCATCGACAACGTACGGGTGCTGGGAACGGTCGACCAGCTGCCCGAGGTGCTAGCGGCGGAGCCAGCGGATGAAGTGCTTATCGCGGTGCCATCGGCGACGGGAAGCCAAATGCGGAGATTTGTCGACATCTGTAACCGTGCCAATGTCAGTTTTCGCACTGTGCCGGCGCTCAAAGATATAATCGCCGGGCAAGTAGCTGTTAGTCAGCTTCGCGAGGTTAGTCTGGAGGATTTGCTTGGCAGAGAACCAGTGCAGATCGACCTGGACGCGGTGCATCGAGAGATTGTCGGCCGGACGGTTTTAGTTACGGGCGCAGCGGGATCGATCGGATCGGAATTGTGCCGGCAAATCCTCGATTACAGTCCGGCCCGACTGGTTTGCCTGGACCAGAGCGAGACTGGACTATTTTTTCTTCGCTTGAATCTGATCCAGCACAAGAACGGCTCCCAGTTGGTCTTTAAAGTGGCAGATATCTGCGATTCCGAGCGTGTCAGCGCCCTGCTTTCGGAATTTACTCCGGAAATCATTTTTCATGCAGCGGCATACAAACACGTGCCGATGATGGAGTCCAACGTTCAAGAAGCGGTTAAGAACAATGTGCTCGGGCTCATGGGTCTACTGGATATGGCGGCTGAGGGCGGTTGCAAAAGCTTCGTCTTGATTTCGTCGGACAAGGCTGTGAATCCCACGAATGTAATGGGAGCCACCAAGCGAATCGGCGAGCTAATCATTTCCTCCAGGCCACCCAATGGTATGCGTTGTGTCTCGGTGAGATTTGGTAACGTGTTGGGGTCCAGTGGAAGCGTGATACCTGTTTTGAAGCAGCAGCTTCGTAATCACGAGCCGTTAACAATCACGCATCCGGAGATTAAGCGCTTCTTTATGATCACTCCGGAGGCGGTAGCGTTGGTATTGCAGGCCTTTGCCATTGGGGAGCATGGGGACATCCTGGTGTTGGACATGGGAGAGTCCGTACGCATCCTGGATCTCGCGCGCAGCCTAATTCGGCTGACCGGCAAGTTCGAGCACGACGTGGAAATACGATTCACTGGGCTGCGGGAAGGAGAGAAACTCGAAGAAGAGCTCTTTTATCCTCATGAAAGGGTGCTTCCGACGTCTTGTGACAAGGTAAAGCGGACCAGCGGAACACTGAAAGACTGGCCCGGATTGTGCAGTCAACTGGCAGAGCTGCGCGCATCCATGAGTATTGATGGCGCCGCGCCGATCCGCGAAAAATTAAGGGAAATTGTGCCCGAATATTCCTACCCGAGACAATGCCAGGATGAAATAAGCCATTTTCATGCGATTGCCGGCCACGACTAGCCCAGCAAGTTCCCGTCAAATCGAGTTTTGCGGTTTTGCCCAGAGCAGCTTCCCCAATGATTTCAACTGGTATTCTCACATCTCCCCGCTAAGAATCCTCTTTTCGGCCCGCTCTGTGATGTTTCCGATGGCACTGGCGCAGAGTGCGACCAAGTGGTGCGTTACGCGCCCGCCAAGCTAGCTTCTGGTCTTGCTACACCGCTGTCCTGGCAGCGCCAAGCGTCTCGTTCCAAGACTGGATTTCGGAGGAAGATGTATTCTTCGGGATTCACGCCGTGCGCACGGTGCGGTTCACGGCGCGTGTTTGGAAAAGCCAAGGCGCTCTTTGATCGATTCCAAGCGACAAGCCGTTGCCGGATGCAGCCGACGGCGCCAATTGTAAGCTAGACTATTCTAGCCTGAGATAGCGGACGTTCGATGGACGATTCCTTTGGCCAGGAGGCATAGATGAGAGGTGTGGTCCTAGCGGGCGGCACCGGCAGCCGTCTCAATCCGCTCACTCGTGTTACCAACAAGCACCTTCTTCCGGTATATGACAAGCCGATGGTGTATTACCCGATTCAGACGTTAGTCAACGCGGGGATCGAGGAAATTCTTCTGGTAACCGGCGGGAAAAACGCGGGAGAATTTCTGCGGCTGCTGGGCAACGGGCGTGATTTCGGCTTAAAGCATATCCACTATACCTATCAAGAAGGCGAGGGCGGCATCGCGGAGGCCCTCGGTCTGGCCGAGCATTTTGCCGATGACAAACCGGTTTGCGTGGTACTCGGCGACAACATCATTGAAAACAATGTGCGCCATGCCGTCGAGAGCTTCGAAAAACAGGGTAGCGGTGCGAAGATCCTCCTAAAAGAAGTGCAAGACGCGGAGCGTTTTGGCGTTGCCGAGATTCGCGGCAACCGCGTAGTCAGCATCGAGGAAAAGCCGCGGCAACCCAAATCGAATTATGCCGTGATAGGAATTTATTTGTACGATGCCACTGTTTTTCAGAAAATTCGCCGGCTGAAGCCCTCCGGGCGCGGCGAACTGGAAATTACCGATGTCAACAACTTCTACCTAGCGGAGGGCAATCTGACCTACGGGATGTTGGATGGCTGGTGGACCGATGCCGGCACTTTCGAGTCCCTGTTGCGCGCCAACAATCTGGTGGCGGAGACCGGGGCTAATAAGATTTCTCCGGGAAAATCTAGCGGTCATGCGGTCAGCAGGGAAGTGGCGCGATGAAGATCCTGGTGACCGGCGGAGCGGGTTTCATCGGCTCGAATTTTATCCGCCATGTCCTGGGCGCCACCAAGCGTCACACGATTGTTAACTATGACAAGCTAACCTACGCGGGCAACCTCGCGAATCTGCACTCGATAGCCGATCATGCTGGATACAAATTCCTCAGGGGCGACATTTGCGACGCTGCGGCGGCGGAAGGAGCGATGGGCGGTTGCGACGCCGTCGTCCATTTCGCCGCCGAATCGCACGTCGACCGCAGTATCTACGAGCCCGCACCGGTAATCCAGACCAACGTAACCGGCACGTTCACCCTTCTGGAAGTCGCCCGCAGGCTTGCTATATCGCGCTTCGTTCACATTTCCACCGACGAAGTCTACGGCGATATCGCTCCAGGCGGTTTTGCCGGCGAAGACTCTCCCCTCCAGCCGAGCAGTCCCTATGCCGCTTCGAAAGCAGCGGCCGACCTGCTGGTCCGTTCCTACGTGCGAACCTACAAATTTCCGGCAATCCTCACTCGCTCCTCGAATAACTACGGTCCCTATCAATTCCCCGAAAAGTTTTTGCCCCTGATGATCACCAATGCGCTTGAAGGTAAGCCGCTCCCCATTTACGGAGATGGCAAGCAGCAGCGCGACTGGCTGCATGTAGAAGACAACTGTCGGGGGATTCTCGCCGTCCTGGAACGCGGAAAGATCGGCGAGGTCTATAACATTGGGGGATCGCATGTGGAAGAGAATCTGTCGATGGCCCACCGTTTGCTGCGCGAAACCGGCAAGCCGGAGAGCCTGCTGCGCTACGTGGCCGATCGTCCTGGTCATGATCGCCGCTACGCCCTGGATTGCAGCAAAATCCAGCGCGAGTTGGGCTGGAGGCCGGAAATTTCCTTGGAAGATGGCCTTGGCCGTACCGTCCAATGGTACAAGGACAACACCAAGTGGCTTTCCGATGTGCGCGCAGGCGAATATCTTTCGTATTACCAGAAGTACTACGACGATCGCGAAAATTCACTCAAAGCGATCGCGGGTTCCGCTTCAAGATTGCCCGGCTAGCGCCGACATGCGTAGTATGCTTTGCACATGGAACGAATCGAAACCTCTCTGCCAGGTGTTTGTGAGCTGCGCCCGGTAATCCATCGAGATTCGCGCGGCTCTCTCTTCGAAGCGTACCACCACGCGAAATTCTCGGATCTCGGAATCCGGGATAGCTTCCTTCAAGATAACCACTCCACTTCTTCCCAGGGAACGCTCCGCGGCCTTCACTATCAGCTTCTCCACCCGCAAGCCAAGCTCTGTCGGGTGGTCGATGGCGAAGTTCTGGACATTGCCGTGGACATTCGCCTCGGGTCGCCGCATTTTGGCAAATGGACCAGCGTCCGCCTGTCCGCCACGGCCCACAATCAGATCTACATCCCCGCCGGTTTTGCTCACGGTTTTTTGGCTCTCACAGAAACCGTTCAGTTTCTTTACAAATGTAGTGATTACTATGCCCCGTCCGACGAATACGGCATTCTTTGGAACGATCCTGCCTTGGCCATCCACTGGGGAACATCGGCGCCAGCTCTTTCGAAGAGGGATGCGAACAATCCCAGACTCGCCGAGGTCCAGGAAAGATTTCTGCCGCGATACTCGCTCGAATGAAACCAACAATCTTGCTGGTGGGCAAAACCGGACAAGTCGGTTCCGAACTGAGTCGGCTGCTTCCCGAGCTTGGCAATGTGATTGCGCCAGACCGAGCCGAGCTGGACCTGCGCGAGCCGGAATCCGTTCGCCAAATCATGAGCACTATCAAGCCGCAACTGGTGATCAACGCAGCCGCGTACACGGCCGTTGACGCAGCGGAATCCGACGAATCCCACGCACGCGCTGTCAATGCCGACGCCCCGGGCGTTCTCGCACGGGAGGCGAAGAACATCGGCGCCCTGATTATTCATTTCTCAACCGACTACGTTTTCGACGGCTCGAAGAAGACGCCTTATCTGGAAGGGGATCCGCCAAATCCTCTAAACGCGTACGGCAGGACCAAGCTCGCCGGTGAACAGGCCGTTCGCGATTCCGGCGCGCCGCACCTGATATTTCGAACGTCCTGGGTCTACGCCACCCACGGGCGAAATTTTCTTCTGACCACGTTGCGGCTTGCCACCGAACGCGAAGAGTTGAAGGTTGTCAACGATCAGGTTGGAGCGCCGACGTGCGCAGTGGAATTAGCGGAAGCCACCACCACGATTGTGGGCAGCCTTATCGCTGGCGCTAAAAAATCATCTTTTCCCGAAGCTAGCGGCACTTACCATATGACCGCTGCCGGCCAGACGACCTGGTACGAGTTCGCTCAGGCTATCCTCGAAGAGGCCCGCCGCGTGCCACCATGTCTACCCTGGTTTGACTCAGCAACCAGGGGTCATCGTCTGATCGCACGCCGCGTGCTGCCCATCTCAACAAAGGAATTCCATTCTCCCAGTCACCGGCCGTCCTATTCGGTTCTCTCTAACGCTCGTTTGGCGCAAGCATTTGGCGTATCGCTTTCAGGTTGGCGCGATCAACTACATAGATGCTTTTGTCCGTAACCTATGTTCCGCTAATCCTGGGCCGTTCGCATTGCTCCACGGATTCGGATTCCGCTACGACGTTCTCGAGGTGGGAACTGCCCGCGCAGTTCTTGGCAGGTTACATTGTGAATTCTACTTCGCGCCGAATGCTTTTGTCGCGCGGTTCCGTCCAGGCACCACATCGATCTGCAGCGTCGGATCGGCAGCCGGAACATAGGTTGCCGGCAGTCCAAGTTCCCGACGAATGATATTGCACCCCTGCGCGATCGCGCTGGCCTTGTAAAACGCGATCTCCCTATTGCATCCCTGCCGACCAAATCCGCAATCGCTCGACACAATCAATCGTTCCGCGGGAATAAACTTCAGCGCCTTACGGATCTCACCAGCCACATCTTCCGGTCGATCGGCCTGCAACGTTCGATGGCTTACCGCTCCTAAACAGATCTTCTTTTTGAGGTCCCCCTTAAACGGCTCAAAGAGTTCCAGATCCCGCTGATTGCGATCCTTCATCTCTAGGGTCCACACATCGCCGCGGCACCGTTCCAGATAAATCTCAATCGACTTGGCGTAGCTGGTGTCTTCCATCACCCGTTGCATATTCGGATTGCCCCAACACGTATGGATCCACAATTCCACGTCATCGAGCCCCTGCACCTCGCGATTGAACGCGTCAATCATGAACTTAACCTCTTCATGGTCCTTGCCAAAAGCGTTCGCCATGAAGTGGAATGTCGGCTCTTCCGTCTGGATGCAGCGGCACCCCGCGTCGCGTAACGCCAGCAGCTCCTTGTTCATGGCTTCTGCCATGTCCCAGATCACTTGCCGCTTGTCCTTGTACTTGGGCGTGTGAATGTCCAGGAACAGCGCCATCACTTGTGAGCAACAGGTGCCGAATTTCACCGGCTTGCGGGTTTTCGCCTGCGCCATTCGCCACAACTTTGGATAATCGAGCGGCCGGTGCTCGATTTTGTCGACCACGTGCGGCCATCGCCAGCCGGTGTAAATTTCGTTCAGTAGCGTCCCTGGCGGATAGTGCAACCAGGGTGCCGTCGTCTCTTCCGGCTGCAGGTGGTCTCCTGCGAGCCCTGCCCATCGTTGCAGCGGATAGTGGTGCCACGCGCGCCCCGCCATGTCCTCATCGACGTGAAAATCGCCGTGCGTGACGATGTCCAGCCCGGCTCGCTCCTGATCGCTCAACACCACCGCCAGCGCATCCTGGAATTTTTCGCGAAAGCGCACGTCCAGCATGCAGGTGTCCAGCGGTCGCCCCATCATGCTCACGTCGAACCACCCAGGTCTCGGAAACGACCCCGTCACTGTACT
The DNA here is from genome assembly GCA_035309625.1 of Candidatus Acidiferrum sp. GTDB lineage: Bacteria > Acidobacteriota > Terriglobia > Acidiferrales > UBA7541 > Acidiferrum. The sequence goes on along the minus strand of DATGEY010000082.1, from coordinate 41,536 downwards.
CGGAAGAATCAGATCGGCGGTTGCGGTGAACACAGATTCCTCCCGTCCGCGCGACTTGAGTCAGTCCTCACCCGCGCGTCTTTCGATATGCCGCCAAGCATCGCTGCGCCGTCTCCATCTCCGAATAGTCGCTGCCTTCTTGTTCAATCAGGTAGTATTCGATCCCACCGGCGCTCTCCGCGGCCTGGAACAGCTTTTTCCAAGGGGCCACGCCCTCTCCAAATAACACGCGATAACCTTTTTGCGGCGACCAATCCTTGCAATGCATCGAACGGATGCGGCCCGGGTTTTTCTCGATCCACGTCACCGGATCATTGCCCGCTTCCAGGCAAGTGCCTACATCCAGTTGCAGCATGATGCTCTTGTTGGTGCTTGCTGCAAGTATTTCCATCGGCCTCTGCCCCTCGATAGCCTTCCATTCCAAATCATGGTTGTGATATCCGGCGTGTAAGCCGTGGCCGGCCATCGCGTCGTTCCCCTTGTTCAGCATCTCGGCAATTCGTTTCCACCCGTCGAGATCCTTGACCTCGCCCGGGTGAGCCAGCACCACATACCGCGCCCCAAGCGCCTGATTCAGCTCAATAGCCTTCCCCATTCCGTCCGGCGTAAACGATTGCGTGGAGTTGTGGGTGGAGTAACAGTGAACGCCCAAATCGTCCAGTTGCTTGCGCACCAGCCTGGCGTTATCCAGGGTCCAGTCATAATACGGCGCATAGAATTCGACGCACTCATACCCCATTTTTGCCACAGCCTGCACGGTTCCGGTCAAATCCCTCTTCAGCTCGTCGCGAACCGAATAGAGTTCAAGTCCGACAGGGATATGTTTACTGCCACGGAGGGCCGGCCACAGCGGCGCAGCTGCGAAAAAAGTGATGAACGACCGGCGGGACAAGTTAGCATCGATTTCCATAAGAAACAAAACCTATCACAGAATTGGCCAAGATGCGCTCCATCAACCGCTTGCCAATTCATTGAATAAAACTTATGGTGTCAGCGTCGCGCCCGTGCAGCGAAGCTGGTCGGACCAGAATTAGAGTATTGACACGATCGTCAGCCGCCGAGTCCTTGCGGCTGAGCGGAAAGTTGGAGAACACCCTTGTTCATATGGCACAAATCATCAGCTCTTCTTCGGACCGCAATTGCCGTTCTCTCGACTTCATTGGCGGTATCTCTCCTCGCTCTCGGCCAGGGCCCGGCGCCAAAGGTTCCCGCTTCAAGAACGCAGACTCAGCCCGCCAGCTCCGAACGGACGCCCGCGCCCCAGAAACCGGAACTGACCGCCAGCGATCTCGATACATTTCTTGACGGCCTGATGCCGCTGCAACTGGAGCACGCGGACGTCGCTGGTGCTGTCGTCGCTGTGGTCAAGGACGGCAATCTGCTCTTTGCCAAAGGTTACGGATACTCTGACTACGAAAAGAAAGTCCCGGTGTCTCCGGAGAACACGCTATTTCGCCCGGGCTCCATTTCCAAGCTTTTTACTTGGACCAGCGTGATGCAGCTCGTGGAACAGGGAAAGCTAGATCTCGACCGAGACGTCAACACCTACCTTGATTTCAAAATCCCCGCTTCCTTCGCCAAGCCGACCACCCTTCGCGACATCATGACTCACCGGCCCGGCCTCGAAGAGACCATCAAGGATCTATTTGTGGGCTCGGAAAAGGATCTGCGCCCCATCGCGCAATATCTGCCCGACCATTTGCCCAACCAGATTTATCCGCCCGGCACCATTCCGGCATATTCCAACTACGCTACAACGCTGGCCGCTTACATAGTGCAGCGCGTGTCTGGCGAGCAGTTCGATGACTATGTTGAGGCCCACGTGATCAAGCCCTTGGGCATGGCCCACGCTACCTTTCGCCAACCTCTGCCTGACGCGCTCAAGCCCTACATGTCCAACGGCTACCGTTTAGCTTCCTCGGGCGCCCAGGGCTTTGAGTTCGTGGAAGTAGCGCCCGCCGGCTCCCTTTCCGCCTCGGCCGAATCGATGGCCCATTTTATGATCGCGCACCTGCAGAACGGCCGTTACGGCGGCGTGCAAATTCTCAAGCCGGAAACCGCCGTGCAGATGCATCAGCGGCAACCGGGCTGGCCTCCCTCCATGAACGCGATGGCCCTCGGTTTTTACGAAGAGTCGCGCAACGGCCAGCGCATCATCGGCCACGGCGGCGACACCCAATGGTTCCACAGCGATCTACATTTGCTGCTCGACGCCAACGTCGGCTTTTTCGTCTCTTACAACAGCGCCGGAAAGGATGACGTGAGTCCGCGGAGCGTTTTGTTCGACAAATTCATGGATCGCTATTTTCCCGTCCCGCCGGAAAACAAGCCGTCGCCAGCCACCGCGGCGCAGGATGCTCGCAGCGTTGCTGGTCTCTACAAAATCAGCCGCCGCTTTGAGACCAATATCATGGCCGTGACTACCCTCATGGGCGAGACGAAAGTCGTCGTCGACCCTAAGGACAACACCATCTATATCGAAGACTTTTTCAAAGACCTAAACGGCCAGCCAAAACATTTTCGCGAAGTCGCCCCCATGTTGTTTCGCGCTGTGGATGGCACCGAAAAGCTAGATTTTGTAAAGGACTCTCGCGGCCGCTGGCTGATATATCTCGATTATCCCTTCATGCTGTTTCAAGAAGTCGATGGAGCTCTGAACCATAAGGCATTTAACTACATTGTGTGTGGTTTCAGCATCGCCGTGATTGCGCTCACCCTTCTGCTGTGGCCCGTGGCCGCGATTCTGCGCAAACACTATGCCCACCCGTTGTCGCTAAGCGATTCCGCCCGCCGCCTGCGCGTCTGGATCCACATCGAGTGTTTTTTGGTGGTTATTTTCGTGATTGGCCTCGGATTCCTGCTAAACGTCCTGGAAAAACCGGGAGGCTTGGGCGACGCCGGTGATTTCAAGATTCACCTGCTCCAGGTACTGGGTTTACTGACCGGCGGAGGTGCGCTACTCGTGATCTACAACGCCGCCAAATCCTGGCGCGACGCCCAGCAATGGTTCTGGTACAAAATCTGGAACATCTTCTTGGCGGTGTCGTGCTCGGGATTTTTCTGGTTCATCTACCATTGGCACCTTTTGAATTTCCATTTGAACTACTGAAGTGGAGTTCTCTGCTCTGGAGAGCGCCCGGCCGAACGGCGCCATTCTTCTCTCGGTTTTGAGATCGATTCGGTTTATGATGTCGGCGACAAATCAGCGTCCACCACGAGGACCCATGACTCCTTCCAATCGCCGCGAATTTCTCCGTTCTTTGACCACGGCAGCTCTTGCCGCCACTTCGGCCAGCCTGTCGCTGTCGAAACAAGATTTCTCCGCACAAAAAAAGTCCTTGCTGGTGTTCACAAAATCTTCCGGTTTTGAGCATGAGGTAGTAAAGCGCAAGGACGGCAAGCTCAGCATCGCCGAAACCGCGGTTACCGAACTGGGCGCCAAGCACGGCTTCGACGTCACCTGTTCCAAAGACGGTCGCATCTTCGATTCCAAAGATCTCCACGCCTACCAGGGAGTTTTCTTCTTCACCACCGGCGATCTCACACAGTCCGCCACCGACAAAAATCCCCCCATGTCCGCCACCGGCAAGCAAACCCTACTTTCCTCCATCGAAAGCGGTCTCGGCTTCGTCGGTTGCCACGCTGCCAGCGACACTTTCCACACCCAGCCCGATCCCCAGGATCTCTCCAATCGCTACATCGCACACGGCGCGCAATCCGATCCTTACCTCCGCATGCTCGGCGGAGAATTCATCATCCATGGCCGCGATCCACGCCTGCAAACCGCCAACGTCATTATCAACGATCCCGCGTTCCCCGGTCTCCAAGGCGTTCATTCCCCCGTCTCGTTTACCGAAGAATGGTATTCCCTCAAAGATTTCGCCACCGACATGCACGTGATCGCCACCGTAGACACCAGCATGCTCAAGAACGAATGCTATCAGCGTCGCCCGTACCCCGTGGTCTGGGCGCGCATAAACGGCAAGGGCCGCGTCTTCTTCAACGCCATGGGCGATCGCCCGGAAAATTGGCAAAACGAATTCTTTCTTAATCTTCTCGCCGGCGGGATCCGCTGGTCGCTCGGCGAAGCCAAAGCCAATCTCTCCCAAAATCTGCTAACCGCCGCGCCCGGCTATGCGGACATTCCGCCCAAATTCCCGCCCGCCCCGGCGAAATAGCCTTCTGGAAATGCTTAGAGACGGGAAGCGCGGGACTAGCGCGCTCGCGCCAATTCTCGCCAGGTGATCAAGTGTATTTGTTCCTGCCGCAATAGCTCTCGAAAGTCCGCGCTCGTGAAGAAATCAAAATCCCGCTGCCGCCACGCCGCTCCCCACGTCTCCCGTTCCCGCGTAGCCGCCTTCATCTCTTCGTCCGCGAACGCGACGTGGATCACGAACTCCGTTACCCCCGGCTGCAAATTCTTCACCGCCGTCCGGTAAAACTCCACCCACTTCTCCGGCCGCACGCTCGGATCAATCGTAACTGTATGATCGAGCACGATATCCTGCGGGCTCAAACTACTCTCCAGATACGGATGCTCCGCAAACCAGTCTCGCGTCACAAAAAAAGGCAGCTTCCTTTCACGCGCGATGCGCAGCAGCACCTCGAATAATTCCTTGCCGTTGTCGATGAGCCGGTATTGGTGCGAATCCAGATGCGTCGGCCGTATCCCCATCGCATACGCCCTCTCGATCTGCGCGCGCAGTTCCGTCTCCGCATCTTTCGGCTGGATGCGCGTCCCCGCCGTCCAGTCATGCCAAAAATATCCGTTTTCATCGACCAAGCTAGCCACCTTATCTCTCGGCGCTACCGGTCCCCACCGGTAGTAAACCCGCTCGCTTGTCAGCGTCAGGTGCAGCCCGAAATCCGCGTCCGGATGCGCCTTCGCATAATCCGCAATCTCTGGAAACCACGGGCAAGCCACCATAATGCTCGCCGAATTCACCGCGCCGCTCTCCAGCGCCTTGATCGTCGCCGCGTTCACTGCATGCGTCATCCCCACATCGTCTGCATGCACGATCAGTAGCTTGGCCTCCCGCCCGTATCCAAGTTTTTCCGCAACGGAAGTCGGGCTCTGCGCCATCGCGACGAATGGCCACACCACTCCGACCCACGCCAACAAAACCAACCTCATTCGCATACCGCCTCCGTAGGGGTACAGCATCTCCACACCCCGTCTCGGCAACTTTTTATGATTCGCTATGCTTGCTTTCAAATTCTTCTAACCAATCCCGCCTCCGTGGCCCCGGTATTCCTGACAAGCAACAACACCAGCATCATGCCCACCACCGGTATCAGTCCCGCCGCAATCACAATCGGATCAAAAGCATGCGTTGCCGCCCCCGCCCGCAAGTCCGAAAAATATCCAATCAACTCAAACGCCACAATCGTCCCAATCCCCGCTCCTGTCCCGCTCAATCCGCTGACCGTAGCCACCGCATCGCTCTTGAATAAATCCGTCGGCAGCACATTCGCGATGGTAGAAAATGACGCATACGAAAACGTCGCCAGCGCAAATAACAGCGTGATCAGGTACAAATTCCGGGTAAGAATCGTAGGAATCAAGAGCATCACTCCAAACCCGCCAAACACCACCAGCGCCTTGCGCGCCGCTCCCAACCCCCACCCTCGCCGGATTAAATAACCTGAAGCCGCCCCGCCAAAAAAGTTTCCCAAGTCTGCCGCTAAGAACGGTATCCACACCGCAATCAACCCGCTCTTGAGCGAAATCCCTTTAGCCACCAGATAAATCGGAAACCAGTCGGTTACAAAGAACCACACCGGATCGGTGAACGTTTTGGCGATGATCGTTCCCCAGGTCTGTGGCAGCCGTAACAGTTCGCTCATCGCCGTCTTTCGCGTGCTCGCCAGTTCCTGAGTCTCCGCCAAAATCATTCCGCGTTCCGTTTCACTAATCCGCGGATGCTCCTGCGGTTGCCAATACATTCGCCTCCACACCAGAAGCCACAAAAATCCCAGTATGCCCGGAATCACAAAGGCCACCCGCCATCCCCACCGGAAATAAATCGGCAAAATTAGAAACGGCGCCACCGCCCCGCCTATGGAAGATCCGCTGTCGTAAAACGCTGTGGCCAACCCGCGTTCTCGTTTAGGAAACCACTCGGAAACCGCTTTGTTCGCTCCCGGCCAGTTCGCCGATTCTCCCGCCCCCAGCAAAAATCGGAAAGACGCGAAACTCCTTAGCCCCGTGGCTAGGCCCGTCAGCAGCGAAATCGCCGAATACCACGCGACGCTGATGCTCAATCCCCGCCGCGTGCCCACTCGGTCCATCCACCGACCGCAAATCGTCTGCCCGAGCGAATAAGCCACGCGAAACGCAATCGCGATATTCGCGTAATCCACATTGGTCCAATGAAAGTCCAGCTTCAGGAAGGGCGCCAGAATCGAAAGCGTCTGCCGGTCAACATAATTGATGACCGTAGAAGCAAACAAGATCCCGCCAATCCACCATCGCAGCGACGGAATTACGCTTCTATTTACTGAATGGGATTGCGCGCTTACTGCCATTTAGGGCCCGACCTTTATCTCGGTAGCGACCCTACCATATCCGATGAGAGCCATTTCGGCACGCGCCATAGGCGCGTAGAGTCTCAGTGCGCCTTGCTCCGCCTCGGCGCCGTCTGTGTCAAATCTTTTTAGCTTTTTTCACTCTTGTGCCGACATCCTGTGCAGCGTCTCCGCACTCAGCAAACGCGCAGACTCTCTGTCCAGATAAACGGTAACCGCCGCATGCCTCCGCAAAATCGAGGCCGGCGCCATCGCGTCAATCTCTCCATCAAAACACCTTTGCACGGCCATGGCCTTCCGCCCCTCCGGCACCACGCAAAGAATCTCCCTGGCCTTCAATATCTGCCGAACCGACATCGATATCGCCCGCCTCGGCACCTCTGAGATAGCGCGAAACCAGCCTTCGCCCACTTGCTGCCGCCGGCAAGCCTCGTCCAGCTCCACCACCAGATAAGGTTCCTCCGTCTCAAAATCCGCCGGCGGATCATTGAACGCCAAATGTCCATTCTCCCCAATCCCGACAAAGGCCATGTCCACCTTCGCCCCGCTCAACGCCCCACCCACCCGCCGCGCCACTTCTAAGGCATCTCCAGTCCCATCCAGCAAGTGATAGCGCGTAATCCCCACCCGATCGATCAACCGCTCCCTCAGATATTTGCAAAAACTAGCCGGATGCGTATCGCCCAGCCCCACATACTCATCCAGGTGAAACATCTCTACTCGTCCCCAATCAACCCCCTCCGCTCCCGTCAACTCCTCCAAAAATGCAATCTGTGATGTCCCCGTAGCTGCCACGATACGCGCGTGGCCGCGCGCAACAATAGCGCAACGAATGGCTGCAGCGGCCTGCCCCGCCGCCGCTTTGCTCAGCGACACCTCGTCGTGAAACACTCTCAGGATCAAGTTGGAAACACCCTATCAGAATAATAGGGCGTCGCGACTCACAAAGGAATGTGTAGCTCCAACACCCTGCTGGCCACAATACAGCTAATGCCGCACGGAGGCGATGCCGCTACGGCACTTTCTTCCGCCGTAGGGCTCAATGCGCCGCCTCCACGCCACAGCTGCCCAAGTGTTTTACCACCTTCGATGGCGAAAACATCTCCGAGCCGCCGTTCCCGCTCGACTTCTTCCCTTTCAACTCCACGCGGTCGCCCGCTTTCACATCGACGTTAGCAGTCTCCAGCGCATACGACTTGTTTTTCTTCTCGTCCACCAGCCGCAATCCATCGTCCCCTTTCTGCACGCAGCCCGTGACCGTGCCGTGATGGTGCAATACCAGGAACAGCACGCCTACTCCCGCCGCCACTCCGACTCCGATCCCCACCGCTTTCCCCGCCCCGTAGCCACCGCTCGGCGCTACATATCCCGGTGTTCCCGGCGTCCCCGTTCCCATCGTCCCGCCGCCATACTGCGCCTTAGCCGAACCCGCCAGCATGGTCGCCAAACAAATCCCCATACCGATTCTTACCGCTGTTCCCACTGCGCCCGCCTTCGCGGTTGCCCAACTGCCGCCCATCCGTTTTGCGTTCATTGTGTCCTCTCGTTCCGCGCGACGTTTATCACCCACTCGCCGCCACAGTGATGCTCCCGCACTCCCCAAGTTTCGTTGTCCCCCCAATGTGAACTCCCGGTAACTTCCTTGTCGTGGAGGGACCACACAGTTGTGCCCGCCCACGGGAGCAGGCTAATCGGTCCAATTCCGTCTACGGTCCTCCGTACCCCAGTGGCAGCTCCTTATGTGTTTGTTTTCAGGCGCTTACAAATGCGTCCGGCAGCAACCGCCGTTCCTTTGCTAAAATGAGCCGACCATGACCGCACAACGCGAACAGCTCGAGGCCGACGTCCTGATCGTTGGTGCCGGCCCCGCCGGGCTGGCCTGCGCCCTGCACCTCGCCAATCTCATCAAAAGGCACAACGAATCCGTGGCGCACGGTGACCCGGCGCTCTCCGCCGAAAATATCTACGTCCTCGAAAAAGGCCGCGAGATCGGTGCACACCAGCTTTCCGGCGCCATCATGAATCCCAAAGCGCTAGCCGAGTTGGTTCCCGATTTCGCAAAAACCGCACCGCTTGATACTCCTGTGACCGACGATGCCGCATTATTTTTCTCCAAAAATTCCTCCTTCCGTCTTCCCGTCACGCCTCCTCCGTTCAAGAACAAGGGCAATTACGTTGTCTCTCTCAATCGCCTGACTAAATGGCTCGGCGGCTTAGTCGAAAAATCCGGCGTCAATCTTTTTACACAGTTTGGAGGCGCACAATTAATCTACGACCGTGAAGGAATCGCCGGTGTCATCACCGAAGATAAAGGCGTCGATAAGAATGGCAAGCCCAAGGACAACTACACGCCCGGATACGAACTGCGCGCCAAAGTCACTGTTCTGGCTGAAGGCGCGCGCGGTTCCCTCACCAAGCAACTCGTAAAAAAATACAAGCTCGACAACATCAATCCACAAATCTACAGCATCGGTGTTAAGGAACTATGGGACGTGCAGCCCGGCCGCATTCAACCCGGTTACGTCGCGCACACTCTCGGCTGGCCGGTGCCCACCGACATGTATGGTGGCGGCTGGATTTACGGCCTTTCCAACAATCGCCTATCCATCGGACTGGTCATCGGGCTCGAATACTCCGATCCGCAATTCGACCCTCACGAAGCGTTTCAAACCTGGAAGACTCATCCGTTCCTGAAGAAAATTCTCGACGGCGGCAAACTCGTCCGGTACGGTGCAAAAACCATTCCAGCGGGTGGCTGGTATTCCATGCCGCGTCCCTACGTCGATGGCGGTCTGATCATCGGAGATTCCGCCAGCTTCCTCGATTCCCAGCGACTCAAAGGCATTCACATGGCCATGAAGAGCGGGATGCTTGCGGCGGAAGCTATTTTCGACGCACTAAAAGCAGGCGACACGTCCGCCGCCAAACTAAGCGCGTTCCAGAAAAAAGTGGAAGACAGCTATATCAAAAAGGAATTGCGGTTAGTGCGCAATTTTCACCAATCCTTTCAATACGGCATGTTGGGCGGCCTTTTCCACGCCGGACTGCAATTCGTTACCGGCGGCCGCGGCGTGGTCGACCCCATGCGCGTGCGGCCCGGCTACGAGCACTATCACAAGAACGGCCAGCCGCCGCGGGAGCGATTCAAAGGCGACGGCAAGCTCACTTTCGATCGTCTCACCGACGTCTACCATTCCGGTACGCGGCACGAAGAAGATCAGCCCTGCCACCTCATCGTCCACGACCTGAACGTGTGTGCCAGCCGCTGCACCGTCGAATACGGCAATCCCTGCCAATATTTTTGTCCCGCCGCCGTCTACGAACCCGTGCAGGAAAAGGACGGATTCAAGCTGAAGATCAATGCCGCCAACTGCGTGCACTGCAAGACCTGCGACATCGCCGATCCCTACCAGATCATCGATTGGGTGGTCCCGGAAGGTGGCGGCGGTCCCAATTACGAGGGTATGTGAAAAGGGAAGCTAACTCGGCCTCTCTGCGCCGAACTCAATCAGGCAAAAGACCGTAAACGTCGATCTCCGATGACGTCCCGATATAGACCTTGCCGTTGGCAACGGTCGGCACGGTGAATTTGACGGCGTCCCCTGCCTGGTCCCGGCTCGCTGCCGCTTGCGTACTGTTCCACAGTTCGCGGCTCAGGTTGGTAGCGTCATAGGCGTGAAGTACCGCGGGTCCGGCGGCCAATTTGCTTGGCGGTCCGTATAGGCTGTCGTCCAGAGCCCAGACTATGCCTTGCGAGCCGCCCTTCGCGGAGACCGAAGGCGTGGCGCCTCTCCCCGGAAAGAGCGTCACGGAGCGCGAAACGGGGGTAGTGTTGAACAAGCCGGTACTGGGATCGAGCGCGAAAGCGTCCATAGTGCCATTCAGACCAGCGATATAGAGCGTATTTTCCCAAAATGCCGGCGTCGCGAAAATTGGGCGCGTTACCGGGAATTTTTGAACGATCGGCGGGCCCGTGTTTTCCAAATGTCCCATCGCATCGCGATTCAGTAAATAGAGTTCGCCGGAATTCCCGCTGCCCGTTTTCCCGCCGCCGATCAGAAGATGTTTCACTGGCGCAGACGGCAAGTCGGCAAGCACGGCAGCACCGCCGGAGCCCAAATCGGCGTTCGAGGAGTCCATGAGGGCCTCATCAAAGGGCGTGAACCAATCCGTGAGGGAAAGACTGGCATCTAGTTTCAGGAAGCTGTCGCCAAACTCGGTGACCCCATCGTAGTCTCCGTTGCCGGTCATGACATAGATATTGCTATTGCTATCCACCGCGGGCGCTCCGCCAGACATCCAGATTCCCGCGCCCATGCCGTTAGGCGTAGCGTTGAAAAGCAGCGGAGCGGCCTGCAGATTCACGGTGTTAAAGCCGATGACCCAGCCATGCCAGGGTTGCTGGTCACTATGCGAGCCCCAGGTCACGTACAACTTCCCGTTGACGAGCGCGAGACCGGGCCGCTGATTTTCATGGAAGGGATCAAAGGGAACCCGCCCGCCACTGCTGCCCCCTCCGGTACCAGGAACAGTGATGGAGGCGGTAAGCGCAATGGGAGCGCCGGAGGCCTCGCTGCCGTTGCTGAGATTGAGCGCGTGGAGGCGCTGGTGGCAATCCCCGGCGGGTCTGGCATTCGTGCCGATTGTTTTGGTCTTAGTGATCACGTACAGAATTTTTGTGACCGGATCGATCACTGGAGTTCCGACAATGCCAACGTCCGGCTGGATGTCCTGGCTGCCCATGTCCTCAGAGGTGGGCCAGGTTTCTCCCGAAGGGATCAGGTTCTTGGACCAGTACGTCACGCACGCGCTGGCGTCGGCGTCAAACGCGTAAACGGTATCGTGCGAGGTGGCGGCGAACATCACATTGTGCGTGCCGCCGGCGATGGAAAGGTTGGCAACCCAAAGAGGTTGCGCATAGACGGCGGCGTCTACCGCGCACGCGAAAAGTTTTGCAAATGTGGAGCTATGCACATTAGAAGTGGTGAGTGCGTATTCCTGTGAATTGACGCCATCACGGGCTAGATCGTTGTGATAGGTGGTCATGCCGGAGAGATCCGTGACACCGATGGAAGCCGAAGCCTTGACGGTTACGTCGATTTTGCTGGCGGCGGTGATGGTGTACACACCAGGCAAGGCCGGAGCGTGATAGATCGCAGAAGTTGGCGTCTCGTTGGTGAAAGTGCCTCCGGAAGCGGACCAGGTAACGCCTTGCGTGGTGGGGTCGTTTTGCACGGTGGCCGTGAATTTCAGCGATTGCGAGAGGGTCAGGCCGCCGCGCTTCGGAGAAATGGTGACGCTCAGATTGCTGGGGATGGCAAAAACGGAGATGGTCGCGCTGGCCGAAGCGGAGGAATCACTGGTGGAGGTTGCGGTTAGCGTGACCGGGCCCGGATCCGGCGCGCTGGGCGGCGCCGTGTAGGTGATTGCCATACCAGAAGCGCTGGATCCGGCGGAGAGAGAACCGCAGGCGGCGCCGCTGCAACCCGCGCCAGATAGAGTCCAGTTCACGCCGCGCTGCTGCGGATCGTTCTTAACCGTTGCGGTAAAAGACTGGCTCTCGTTGACTGTCAATGTTTGACTGGTAGGAGAAACGGTTACGGTGACGGGCACCGGCGCCGCCATGACAGTTATGGTAGCGCTTGCGGCCTTTGTTGGGTCGGAGAGGGACGTAGCTGCCAGCGTGACAGTCGGAGGGTTGGGAATATTTTTTGGCGCGGTGTAGGTGATCGCCGTTCCGGAAGGTGAGGACGTGCTGGAAAGCGTGCCGCATTTGGCGCCATTGCAGCCGGCGCCGGAAAGCGTCCAGGTCACCCCCTTATTTTGAGAGTCGTTCTGCACGGTAGCGGTGAAGGCCTGCGTAGCGTCCACGGCAATCGTTTTGGAGGTAGGAGACAGTGTCACCGTGATAGGTGCGGGAGCGGCGGTGACCGTGATGGTGGCGCTTGCGGCGCGCGTGCCATCAGCGATGGAGGTAGCCACCAGATTGACGGTCGCGGGGTTAGGGATAGTCTGTGGGGCGGTGTATGTCACCGGCATCCCCGAAGAAGTGGATGCGGTGGAAAGCGAACCGCAGGACGTGCCGCTGCAACCGGCCCCGGAAAGAGTCCAATTCACACCCTTGTTCAAAGGATCGTTCTGCACGATCGCGGTGAAGTTCTGCGTTTGCGCGGGCTGAACGGCGGAGCTTGCAGGAGAAACCGTGACCACGACCGGCGGAACGATCGTGATGACGGCCGCCGACGCTTTTGCGGGGTCAAAAATGGACGTTGCGGTAAGAAGAATGGAAGGTGACGCAGGCATTTGCGAAGGCGCGGTGTAAGTAATGGCAGCACCCGACGCGCTGGAGGTGGCGGAGAGAAGGCCACAGGCGCCTGGACTACACTGGGAGAGAGACCACGATACGCCTTGGCCCTTGGGGTCATTGCCAACGGTGGCGGTGAAAGTTTGTGTCTGGCCCGGAAGCAGCGTTGACGTTGCCGGCGTGGTGGTCACAGAAACGGCACCTTGAGGCGAAGGCGTGTTAGGGGGATCTCCGGCAGGTGTGGCAGAGTGCGCGCTGGAATTAGGCACCGAGGCACAACCTCCGCCGATCAGGACGGCGGATAGGCACAAAATGGCTACGGCGAAAGGCCGGACGGTGCCTGTTCGCACCCCGCAGTTTGAAGTCAAGGCTGCAGATTCTCCGATACGTTACTGAGCGGAACTCAGTGTCAAATGCCGTCCCTATTGTAGGGAGACGTACAGGATGGGCAATATGGCGGTCTACTGAGAGAAGGCATGGGCTTTCCTGTATCCCTTTATGGAAACGGAAGGCGGCGCTCGGCTCTCTGCCATTGGGCACATGAGTCGCGCGCTGGAAGGCCGGGGCTACAGCATACTTGTCTCTATCGACATCCCGAAGTGCTTAAGCGGCGAGTGGCGACAACGACACAGGTGGTAAAGGGGGATGTTCTCGACGCCGCATCCCTTTCTCGCAACATGGTAGGCGTGCACATCGCTTACTACCTTGTGCACTCCATGGGATCGGCGAACGGTTTTGAAGAGGAGGACCATCGTTCGGCGCATGCCTTCGCCGTCGCGGCGCGAGACGCGGGGGTGCAGCGAATCGTTTACCTCGGTGGACTGGGCAGCACATTCGCCAGACGGCTATTTTCGATCCCGTCGGATTGTTGGGGCAACTCTATTGGTACCTCTTGTATCCTGTTCATCAATTTGTTTTTGCCGGAATGCTGAGAGGGATTGTGCGTTCGCTGCTGCCATTACGTTGACATCTCTCTTAAACGGGAATTGTCGTCGCCGAGATAAAGCGGGTTCGATCCCCTGAGGATGCCAGGAATTATCCAGGACCGCGTAGCGAACCGTTTGCACGCAAATTTCGCAACCAGCGGCGCTTGAGCGCTTCGAGTTCTTCCAGAGTGCGAGGCCAATCGGAGCCGAGCAGGCGGGAAAGTCTGCGGTCGGCCAGGACTTTGCCGGCGGTTTGGCAGCTGGCGCAGTAGTTGGTTTCGTTGCTGGCGTAGCGAATGCGCTGAATTTTTGCGCCGCAGCGTGGGCAGGGTTGGCCGAAGCGGCCGTGAACGGTCATACCAGGCCGGAATGCGGTTACTTTTTCGGGAAAGGCGTTTTCCGCTTCGGCACGAAGCCGCTCGATCCAGAGCTGGATGGTGCTTCTGGTGCTGGCGAACAGCTTTTCCCATTCGTCCGGTTTCAGTTTGTGCGTGAGAGTGACCGGAGAGAGTTGCGCGGCGTGCAGAATTTCGTCGGAATAGGCATTGCCAATACCGCTGAGAATGCGCGGATCGGTGAGCGCGCGCTTGAGGGTACGATTTTCCACGGTAAGCGCGGAGCGAAAGGCCGCAAGGTCGCTGGTAAAAATGTCGATCCCGCCAGCATCGACCGAGCGCAGCTCTTCCTCGCCAGCGAGTACGTGCAGGGACGCGCGATGTTGCGTGCCGGCTTCGGTGAGAACGAGGGCGCCAACGGGGAAATCAAAGGCGGCCAGGCTTTGGCGGCCCCTTAGCGGCGCGCCGCGCTGACGCCAGTGCAGGCGGCCGGCCATCATCAAGTGCAGGAGCCACAGATCCTTGTCGAGGCCTATGGCGATGCGCTTGCCAACGCGGCGGAGCTCGCAGACCGCGTGGCCTTCGGCGCTGGTGATGGGAGGCTGCGCGGTTCGCAGCAGAAAAGGGCTGGCCAGGCGCACGCGCTCAAGGGGTTGCCCGACGATTCGAGGCTTGAGGGCGGTGAGGTAGGCGGCGATGTCGGGCAGTTCCGGCAAGTTGCCAGCTTGCCGGTTGTGCCTGCGTTTTTGCAACCTTGTTCGTAAGCGAATTCTAGGAGAATAGACTGCGGAAAAAGGAATAGATACGTTCGATGATCGAGGGCTTGGTCTGGGGCGTTTTCGGCGGAGCTTGCTGCACTTGAGGCGGTGGAGACGGGGGTTGTGCCGCAGGCGGGGGCGGAGAAATTTTAGCGGGCGTAGGGGCGTCTTTAACGGTGCCCTGGAAAATCAGGGTGGGGCGAACGCGAACGTGGCGGACCACGACGATGAGCTGAGGATCGAAAGTGTCCGGCTGCACCTTGGCGTTGGCGTCGTAGGACAGCGGCGGCATGTAAACCTGATAGACCGGATCTTCTTTTTCTGGGGATTTGTCAGCAGGTTTTTCCGCGGGCTCTGCGGTGGACTTTGGTGCGGCGGGCCCGGCGGGTCTTGCTGTGGGCGGCGTCCTGGCGAGTTGCGCGTCGGCTTCCTGCATCTGTTCGGAAGTCGGCAGGTGGCTGGCTTCGGATTGTGGGGTAGTTGGTGCTGGAGGGTTCGCGAGCTGTAACTCGCAAGCACAATGGGTGACCCCGCTGCGCAAGTTCTGGAGCTGGCCATCTGTGATGAGCACCTCGCCGTTCTGAGGTATAACGATGGATTGCGCGGTGAGCTGCTGCTCGACGCGTACCGCGCCGGAGTCCGCGCGGATGCACATGGCGCCCGTTGCATCGAAGCCGACAAGGATATCCTGCCCGGCATCGCTGATCGAAAACGGCTTGGCTTGAATTTGCGCGGTGTAGATGGTGAGAGCAGGTTGGCGCTCGATGTGGGCGTGGAGGATGCCGCTGTCGAGCGCGACGGTCAGCAAGTTTACGGACTTCAGGACGGAAAAGTGTGCCGGGCCGCAAATGGCGATTTGACCGCCTTCCACGAGGGAAATGTGGGCTTGGCCGGAATTGACCCGCACGTCGCTGCCGCTGCGTAGGATGGTCTTCGTGCGGCCCTGCACGACTTCGATACTGAGGGGACCCTGGACGCTGATGGCGTCGCCTTCCATGGAGCCTACCGTGTCGTAGGCGGGCTGGTCCGTTCGAGCGGAGGGAGCGATATAAAGAGCAGCGAAGAGAGAGACTAGAGCGACTAGAGCGAGCGGGGGGACTATGCGAGATGAAACTACGCTTGCGGCAACCCTGACTGCTCCTAAGGCGGCGGCAAGCCGGCACACTCCATGAAATGCGGTTGATGGCGGCAATGAAAGCGGCTCCGAGAGGAGTTAGAAGCGGCCTCAACACGCCGCGACTGTGCGACGGGGAACACCTATACTATACGCCGATGAGCGGAAGGGAAGCAGCCCGGGAAACGGAGCAGGGAAGCGGCGGCACGACGACACGCACGGCGAGCCGCGGGGACGGCGCGGATGCGGTGAACGTGCACTACGATACGCGACTGCCGAAGTTACGCTGGTCGCGACGGATACAGATTCCGTTCATTGCGTCGGCGGTGTTCAGCGTGATTCGCGTGTTGGGGCCGACGCTGCGGTACGAGGTGCTGGGATGGCAGCACGCGGAGGGCGTGCACGCATCCGGGAAACGCATTATCTGGGCGTTCTGGCATCGAGTGATTCTTCCGATTGTGTGGTGGCACCGGAATCACGGCACGGTGGTGATGAACACCACGGCGTTCGATGGGCAGTGGACGCGCAAGGTGATCGAGTGGCTGGGATTTGGGACGGCACAGGGCAGTTCATCGCGTGGCGGGCTCCGCGGATTGGCGGTGATGGCGCGGCGTCTGGAGGAAGGGGTGGATTGCGCGTTTACGATTGATGGGCCGCGGGGGCCGCGGTATGTGGCCAAGCCGGGTCCGGTAATGCTGGCGCGGAAGACGGGATGTCCGGTAATGGTGTTTCACATTGGCGTGGAACGGGGGAAAACGTTTACGCAGACTTGGGATCACTTCTTGTTGCCGAAGCCGTTTTCGCGCACGGTGATTTTGTTTGCACCGCCGATCTATGTGCCGGGGGATGCGGATCAACAGATGCTGGAAGCGAAACACGCGGAGATGCAGCGAGAGTTGGAGCGGGTGCGGGATATCGCGGAGAGCTGGTTTTCGCTGGACGAGGCAGAACGTGAGAAATATCGGGCTGAATTCGGATCAGAATCTTCGCGTTAGTAGATTTTTTTTCTAACCCCTAAAAGGCGTCCGCGAAGGTCCGCGGCTGCCACACGTGCAGGCACTTAGACGGTTCCTGCGACCAGAACGGTCAGGAGCCTGGACGCTCGCCGAGTTTGACGGGGATTTCCGTTTTTTTGCCGCCGCGGTAGACGGTTAGGGTGACGGTGTCGCCAGGACGCTTGCGATTGAGCAGGATGTTGAGATCGAAGGGGCTAGCGACCTTATTGCCGTCGACTGCAACGATGAGATCGCCGCCGATGGAGATGCGCTGCATGCCGGCCCGCACAACGCGGTCGCCGCCGTGAATGCCAGCGGCCGCGGCTGGTCCGCCTTTGCTGGCCGATTCCACCAACAGGCCTTCTTGCGCGGGCAGGTCGAGAGCCTCAGCAAGCTGGCCGCCCACCGAAATGGTTTGCACGCCGAGGAACGCCTGATGCACGCGGCCGTCGGTCATGAGGTCGCGAGCGATGCGCTTGGCGCTATTGATGGGAATGGCGAAGCCGATGCCGGCGGTGGTGCCGGACGGGGTATAAATCGCGGAGTTGATGCCGATCACTTCGCCGTGCGAATTGATAAGTGGGCCGCCGGAATTGCCGCGATTGATGGCGGCATCGGTCTGGATAGCTTCGTCGATGAAGGTGGTCTGGCTGGTTTGCACGGTGCGGCCCAGCGCACTGACGACTCCGGTGGTCAGCGTGCTTTGAAATCCGAAGGGATTGCCGATGGCCAGAACTTTTTGGCCCACTTGCAGAGCGGCGGAATCGCCGAGGGTGAGAGCGACCAGATGCTTGCCCTTGGGATCTATTTTCACCAGTGCGACGTCGTTGCGCTGATCGGCGCCGATAAATTTTGCGGGATAACGGGACTGATCGCCAAGCACTACTTCGATCGATTGCGCTTCCTGCACCACGTGAAAATTGGTGAGGATGTAGCCCTTTTCATCGATGACAAAGCCGGAGCCGGCGCCTTCGACCGGGACGGGGTCCATAAAGAAATCGTACTCGGTGGCTTTGGTCAGAATGTTGGCGACGGCCGGCGAGACCTGACGATAGACGCGGACGTTGATGGATTCCTCGTCGGTGAGGGCAGCGTCGCGAGCGGCCAGGTTGGCGGCAGAGATATTTCTTGCCGAAGCGGCAGTGCGTTGTAATGCCGCTACGCCGACTGGCTGATGCTGGCCCCAGCGCGCTCCGGCCCAATACGCTCCGGAAACGATGATGACGCAGGCGAGAAGCATGCGGATGTAACTGACGTTGCGGTGTGTGGTCATAGGTCGAGATCCTTCGCCGATGGTTAAGCATAGTATAAGGAAATTGGGGGCGGAGTTCATGCGGTGCTTGAGGAGCAGTCGGCGCAAATGCTATACGAGCGTCTGCGCAACGCGGATTAGGGTGAACCAGCCGCCGCTCTCGGAAATGCCTAGCGCGTGCGACTTCTCCGAAGTTTGGCGGCGAGTGCTTCAACCTGGCGGCGGGTGTCTGCGAGCGATCCGCAGCAGTCGATTCTTTCGGTGGCGTAGCTTAGCTTTTCGTCGGTCGGGAGCTGGACGGCGACGCGGCGGCGGGCTTCTTCTTCGCCTAGGCCCCGGGCACGGAGTCGCTCCAACTGCTGTTCGGGCCGGCACCAAGTGACCACCAGGCCATCAAGATTCTTGTGATAGCCAGCCTCTACGAGGAGCGCGGCCTCCACGAAAGCCGCCTCGCGGCTACCATCGCGCGCCCATTCCGCGAGTTGTTGGTGAATGACAGTTTCCACGCGAGGGTGCAGAATGGCGTTCAGGCGCTCGAGCTTAGCGGGGTCAGCGAACACGATGGCGGCAAGCCTCGCACGATTCACGCGGGCGTCCGGATCGAGGATGGAATCGCCGAATTCCTGCAGGACCTCGTTGTAGGCCGGCTGACCGGGCTGGATGAGCTGGTGGGCCAGGGAATCGGCGTCCAGCACGTCGAATCCCAGATCGCGCAGCATGCCGGCGACCGCAGATTTTCCGCTGGCGATGCCTCCGGTCAGGCCGAGGCGGAGCAAGGTCTGCGTCACCGGGCGCCGGCGGAAGTCTGTACGTTGCCGATGGTGGCGGAGGCTTTGCCGCGGCGGAGAAGCGCAGCCTTCACGGTATTGCTCATCAGCATGGTAATGGTCATGGGGCCGACGCCACCAGGAACAGGAGTGAGTGCGCCAGCGGTGTTGATGGCGTCGGGATGGACATCGCCAATCAGGACGGAACCCTTTTCGCGGAATTTAGCGAGCCGGGCAGGGAAATTGCGCAGGAGGGAATCGGCTTCGTTCGTGTTGGTAATTTTGTTGGTGCCCACGTCAATTACCGTAGCGCCGGGGCGAATCCATTCGGCCTGCACATAGCCCGCTTTGCCCATGGCCGCAACCAAGATGTCTGCGCGGCGAACCACCTCAGGGAGTTCGCGCGTTTTGGAATGGCAAATGGTGACGGTGGAGTTGGCGTGCATCAGCAGGAGGGCCATGGGCTTGCCGACGATATCGCTGCGGCCGAGGACCACGGCGTTGGCGCCCTCGATTGGTATTTTGTTGCGGCGCAAAATTTCCATGCAACCCGCGGGCGTGCAGGCGACCAGGCCTGGTCGGCCGCTGACCAAACGCCCGAGGCTGACCGGATGGAAGCCGTCCACGTCTTTGGCCGGATCGACAGCCTCCAGAACGTACTTGGTGTCGACGTGGGAAGGGAGGGGAAGCTGAATGAGGATTCCGTCGACCCTATTGTCGTTGTTTAGGTCGTGGACCAGCCGCAGAAGCTGGTCGGTGGTGATGGATGCGGGTGGCGTATGCATCCAACTGACCAGGCCGAGTTGCTCGCACGCGGCGATTTTGGATTTTACGTAGAGTTGGGAGGCCGGATTTTCCCCCACTAGGACAGCTGCCAGGCCTGGGTGAATACCTTCGTGGACGAGGTTGGCTACTTCGCCTTTCAGTTCAGCGAAGATTTCGTCGCGGATTTTCGTGCCGTCCAGGATGCGTGCGGTCATTCTTGGCCACTTTCATGAAGCAAAACGAAATGATAACACATGCAAATATCGCGACCCGTAAAGGGGATATACCAGGGATCATTTGCGGAAAGCGGGGCATGATACCCGCCGCTTTCCGAAACTTACAAACAGAAGATCGCCGCGCCGAAGAGTCAGGAAATTTCGCCTCCGGAAGCAGAAAAGCCCAACTAAAGCAGAGTGAACGCACACACGGCGTTCAGGATCCGGTCTTCCAATCAGTCTTGCCTAAACGCGCAGACGACGCATCAAAAAATGCAATGATGCAAATCAGCGGGAATGTCGGCAGAATTTTTACCCACCTTGCTGATGAATTCTTTGCGTTGGACGCGATGCAGCGCGCGTGCGAGAGTTGCGCTGTAGAAGTCGCGCGCTTTCTATGCAGCAACGTGCCACAGGAGCCCGCGGTTCCTGAGCACACCCAACCCGGTCACGCGACGCGCTCTTAGCGATCTGACCTGCGGTCCGCGACCATTCAGCAGAAATCGAGGAGCGCGAAGTGTGCGCTTACTCCCAAAATAGAAAGGATGAATGAAATGAAAAATCTAATCAGCAAATCGCTTTTTCGTTCCTTTGCGATACGAATACTAGCGTGGGGCGCGCTAGCCGGCTGCTTGGCGGCAAGCCCGTTGATGGCGCAATACGCGATCGGCGGGAATTTCACTCTCAATGAAAATGCGCGCTTCGGGAACACCCTTTTAGCCGCTGGACCGTACACATTCTCCATCGAACCGATCGGCACCATACAATCCATTCGTTCCATTCAACAGGGTGCCGGGCATTTGGTGCTGGTGGTGATGAAGCCGGAAAAATCGGGTCCGGTAACCAGTGTTTTCGCAATGGCGTCGGCCACCAGCCACCTGCGCCAGGGCAGCGAATTGATTCTTGATTCCGCAAAGGCTGGGACGTTGGTAGAGCGCATGTACCTGGAGAAGGAAGGCCTGACGGTGGATTTTCGTTGGTTTAGCCCGAAGGCCGAGGGCCAGGTAGTCGCGCAGCAGGCCTTGCCGGTGCAGACGGCCGCAGTACGATCGGAAGGAAAGTAGCAAGCAAAAGCGTCAAAAGGAAAGGCGGACCAGAAAAAATGGTCCGCCTTTCCTTTTCTGATTGTAGGCTGCTGCGGTCAGCAGATGTCGTACTGCTCCCAGTGCAGCGTGGCATCGGACTGAATGATGATGTGCTTGTGAGTAGTCTGCTCCAACTCGTCGATCAGCATGGACTCGCGGGTCTTGAGAGCTTTGGCGATTTCTGGATGGACCCGCAGGGTCAGGTTGGGCGCTTCGTTGTCGGCAGTAGCGACAGCCATTTTGCGTGTTTCGGCTTGAATTTCGTAGCAGAGCGTGGGGATGGACTTGACCATGCCGGAACCGGTGCAATAGGGGCAAGGCTGGCACAACACGCGCTCGAGCGCCTGTTTGGTGCGCTTGCGGGTGATGCAAACCAGGCCGAATTCGTTGAAGGATAGCGCCTTGGAAGGAGCTTTATCCTGCTCAAGAGCCTGCTGCAAGGCCATCAGAACTTTTTCGCGGTTGCGCCGCTCTTCCATGTCGATGAAGTCGACCACGATAATGCCACCGAGGTCGCGCAGGCGAATCTGCCGGACGATTTCCTTGACCGCCTCGAGATTGGTCTTGACGATGGTGTCTTCGAGACGAGTAGAGCCTTTGCCGACGAATTTGCCGGTGTTGACATCGATTGCCACCAGCGCTTCGGTGTGATTGATGACGATGTACCCGCCGGACTTCAGCCAGACCTTGGCGCGCAGAGCTTTGTCGAGTTCGTGCTGGATGCCAAACTCTTCAAAGATCGGCGTTTCCTTGCTGTACAGCTTGACGCGATTGACCAGCTTGGGCTGAAAGCGGCTGACGAACTCCACCACCTTGCCGTATTCCTCCTCGCTGTCGATCCAGATGGCGGTGAAATCGTCGCTGACGTAGTCGCGCAGAATGCGCTCGACCAGGTTCAGATCGCGATGAAGCAGGGCAGGCGCTTTGCGCTGCTCGCTGCGCTCCTTGATTTCGTTCCAGGTTTTGCCCAGGAATTCGATGTCCGTGCGGATTTCCTCGTCGGAAGCGCCGCCGGCCGCGGTTCGAACGATGAAGCCTCCGGGATAAGCGCCGCGAGCTTCGCCGACCAGGCGGCGCAGGCGCGAGCGATTGTCGGCGGAAGCGATTTTGCGAGACACGCCGATGTGATCGATGGTCGGCATGTACACCAGGAAGCGGCCGGGCAGCGCGACGTGACTGGTGATGCGCGCGCCTTTCTTGCCCAGGGGCTCCTTAGCAATTTGAATGACGATGTCTTGGCCGGCCTTCAACATCTCAGAAATCAGCTGAGGGCGGCGAGAAGGTCCAGAATGACCACCGTGATGACGCGGACCACCACCGGGACGGCGTTCGAATCGCGGACCACCGCCGGGACGGCCGCCGCGCCGATCGGGTCTGCCGCCGGGGCCACGGTTGTCTCGCCCCCGGTTGTCGCGATCGCGCCCGCCGCTACGGAACGGGCGTTGGAAGCGAGCGCGGGGATTGCCACCGATGCGCGCGGAGTCACGCGGAGAATCCCGGTGAGGCTCGGGAGCGCCGGAACGCGGAGCGCGCGTTTCGCCGGGAAGCAGGATGCTGTCGTCTGCGGCAATAGCCGGAGCCGGCGCGGATTCCGTCCCGGTAGCCTCGACCGGTTCGTGCCCGGTTTCTTCCTGAAGGTCGTGATCGCCGATGGCCGCGGCGTGCAAAGCACTTTCGTGCGCCGCGTCCGCTTCCGCTTCGGCCAGCGCGTGAGCGTCCAGCGCGCGTGTTTCGATGCCCGCAATTTCTTCCGCGCCTACATCCTGCGATTCGGTTTCCGCTTCGCTGGCGTGAATTTCTTCGCGCTCCTCAACACTATCTTCCGCATCTTCGGCCTCGGTTTCGTCTTCTTCCTCTTCCTCGTCTTCTTCTTCAAAAACGGCCCCGCCAACCAAGGTATCGGCCGCCGCTTTAGCCTGAGTCTCCTCATGCTTGGCTTCAATGAGGCTGGAGGAAATTACGGCAACATCTTCATCGCTGACATCTTCTTCCTCAATAGAGGAGGCGGTGTGAGGGGATTCCCGCTCAGCCCGCTCTACCAGTTCCGGTATCGCGGAGAGATTTTGCTGCGCAGCCGATGTAGTGTCTTCGGCGGAGGAGCTCACTTCTTCCGTACCGGTCGAAGATAGTTCGGTGTCGTTCCCCGTTTCTGCGAGCAACCAGCGCGGCAGTCCGCCGGAGGACCGCCGGGGAACGTTGCCACCGGAGGGCGTGCCGGATTGCTGTACGTTGCCCCTGGAAGAAATGGAGTCGCTCAGGTCCGGCTGCGGCTCGAGAAGCTCCGGTTCCAGGATGGCGGGCGCTGGCGCGGCCGCCGCCGCTGGCTTGTTACGGTACTTTGCTAGCGATTCTCCCGGCAATACGATGTCGTCTTCCCCGGAAGTTGCCGGCGGGGGAGGCGCGCTGAAGCGTGATCCTTCCGGGCGGCGATGGTCGCGGGGCTCGAAACCGCGGCCTGGTTGCGAACCGCGCGAATCATAGTTACCTCGAGAGTCGTGCGGGCGCTGCTCGCCCTGTGGAGACGCGTACTTGGAAGGAGGGAGATTGCGGCCGCCTTGCGGCGGGCGTCCACCTCGGCGGCGTCCCCCGCGCCGGCCAAAGCGTCCTCGACCGCGGTCGCCGCCGCGGTCGCCTCGAAAGTCCTGTCCGCCGCCGCGATCATTGCCGCGGTCGGGGCGGGAATACTTCTGCGTAGGGTTAAACTGTCCAAAATTTTGCGGAGCGGATGCGTTCGATTCCGGCTGGCGCTCTTCGGCCTCCGCCTGTGGCACGCGATTGGCGTCCGGCTCACGGTTGCCGTGTGTTTCTTGCGGGTCGGCCTCGTCGTGTTCGTGCTCGCCCGCGAAATCGGCATGCATCGGCTCTTCCCGCGGAATGGTTTGCTGCGCGGCGTCATCCGCGTTGAACGGGGCTGGCTCATCGGAGCCGTGCGCGTTGGCCAGCGATTCGCCGGGCAAAGCTTCCACCAAGGCGGCAGCGGGCGGAATCGGAGACGATGCGTGCGGCCCCTGGCCATGGCCGTGGTCATGATCGTAGTCTTCGAGATTTTCGAAGACGTCGCTGACGTACAGGAACGCGTCGCCGTCCAGTCCGATATCGACGAACGCCGACTGCATACCGGGGAGCACGCGGGTGACCCGGCCCTTATAGATGCTGCCGACCAGCGCGAACTCTTTTTCGCGCTCGATGTAAATTTCGACTAGCTGGCCTTCTTCGAGGATCGCGACCCGGCGTTCGTGGGAGGCCGCGGAGATAACCAATTCTTTCGACATGAAAACTCCTTGGGACGCATCACCGCGAGCTTCTGCCCGAGGTAGGCCCGGAATAGCGGAGCCGGTCCCGGAAAATCCAGGACACACTGGAACGACACCTGCAGAGAGGCGGCGCGTGGTTCGAATGCGGAGGGACGGTTTCCGGCGAAGCCGGAATGGCCGGCGGCGAAAGGCGTCCTCTGGCGTTCGAGGCTGCTGCTATTGCGGGTAACCCGTTGCCGGGGAAATCCCGGGCAAAGGGCGGACGATGCTGTCCTCACTCTTTCAATCCTAAATATTCACCCGGCGCGGCTTTTTAAGTGCAGCCAAGCGCTCGGGACTGGCGGCTCGCCTAGTTGACGAAACGGCGAATGCGCACGTTCATTACCAGACCAATCGCCAGGAAAACAAACAGCGTGGCCGAGCCCCCGTAGCTCATCAGCGGCAACGGGATGCCGGTAACCGGCATATAGCCAATCACCATGGCCACGTTTACCAAAACATGGAAGCCAAGCGCCGCGGCTACGCCCATGACCAGAAACATGCCCGCGCGGTCTTTCGCGCGCTGGGCGTTCTGTACCAGTCGTAGCAGCAGAGCCATGTACAGCCCTAAGGCAAGCAGCACTCCTTTGAATCCCTGTTCTTCAGCCCATGCCGACATGATGAAGTCGGAATAACGTACCGGGATGTAGCCCAGTTGATTCTGACTGCCCTTGCCAAAACCTTTTCCCCAGAAGCCCCCGGAGCCCACGGCAATTTCCGATTGCAGCAACTGATAGCCGGAGCCTTTGGCGTCGTCTTCCGGGTGCAGGAAGGAAGTGATTCGTTCCCTTTGATACGGTTTCAGAATGTGCCGGCTGACCGGCGGGTAGAACACACTCCCAATCAACAGCAATCCTGCGAGAGAAAAAACAGCCGCATGTTGCCACTGCAAACCGGCCAAATAGGAGCCTACGACCAGCAAAGGCACCAGAACTAGGGCCGTACCTAAATCAGGTTGCTTGAGAATGAGCGCCAGTGGCAATCCTACTAAAAGCCCTGCCTTAATCAAATCCCGCAGGGAAAGCTCATCGCTGCGCACCTCGGCAAAGAAGCGCGCCATCACAATGATTATAATCAATTTGACCAATTCTGACACCTGAAGAAATTCGCCAAGCACCGGGATCCAGCGTTTGGCGCCAAACCGCGTGTGCCCGACCAGCAGGACCGCGACCAGGGCCGTCACTCCAATCAGATAGAGAATGGGAGCTTGGTCGAGTATCAAGTGATAGTCGAGGCGGGAGAGCGCGAACATTGCGATGAAACCGATGACCAGCCAGCGAATCTGCTTCATGTGCATACCCGCGAGCGCACTGCCGTGCGTGGCGGAGTAAATTTCAATTACGCCCAACGCGCAGATCATGGCCAGAATGGCCAGCAGCCACCAATCGTAATCGCGTGTGCCTGGTGCTTCCTTCATGCTCTTCCCGTCTCAGTGTCCGGTTTGGAATTCATCGCGGATCCTCGCCTTGCGCATCGCGCGCCGCAACGGCCGGTCGGGGGCTGAGTGCCGGCTCAATCGCTGCTGCCGGAGCCGCCGACGAAAGTTTATGCCGCGTGCTTTCTTTGTTCTCTGCGGTAACGGTGCCGTCGGTCTTCTTCGTCTTCTTGTCGTAGTAAGCCTTTACTACATCACGCACAACCGGGCCCGCTGCTTCGCTGCCGTGTCCGCCCGCTTGCACCAATACCGAAACCACAATTTCCGGCGTCCGCCGCGGCGCATAGCCCACAAACCAGGAATTGTCCTTGAACTGTTTCCCTTTACCGAGCCGGCTGCGCAAATCGTAATTGATGATTTGTGCCGTTCCGCTCTTTCCGGAGAAATCGACCCCGGTAAGCTTCAGCGCGCCGGCCGTGCCGTGCTGCTCATTCACCACCCCGTACATCGCGTCGGTCACTTTTTCCACCGTGGATTCCGAAATAGGGAAGCGCTGCTCCGCCACGTTGGGCGCATCCTTGAGCAAATGGGGCTGCTTGAAAACTCCGCCCATCGCGATTCCACCAATTACATCCGCCAGTTGCAAGGGCGTGGCGGTCACCGCACCCTGGCCGATGGCCACCGAAATCGTTTCGCCGGCGTACCATTTGCGATGAAAGACGCGTTGCACCCACTCTTCGCTGGGAACCAGCCCGCTTTCTTCCGACGGCAAATCGACTCCGGTGCGGCGGCCCAAACCCAAATGCGTGGCGTAATACGAGATCCGATCGATGCCCAACCGCTGGCCCACGTTGTAGAAGAAAATGTCGCAAGACTCCACGATCGCTTTGTGCAAATCCACGATTCCGTGCGAGCTCTTTCCGAACACCCAGCACTTGAATTGCCGGCCATAAAACGTGGCATATGCTGGGCAAAATGCCGTGAAGCTGGCGGGAGGAACTTTATCTTCGAGCATGGCGGTAGCCATGATGATCTTGAAGACCGAGCCGGGAGCCAGTTGCGCCTGAATCGCTCGATTGAGCAGCGGCTTAGCTGGATCGTCATTGAGCTGCTTCCATTCTTCGTTGGAAATGCGGACGGCAAAATCATTCGGGTCCGGAGCTGGATGGCTGACCATCGCCAGAATCTCGCCGCTGCGCGGATCGAGCGCCACCACCGCGCCTTCGCGCGCGCCCAGCGACTGCTCGGCCACCTGCTGTAAGTCATAGTCGATCGTCAGCTGAATCTGTTTGCCCGGAATAGCTTCCTGCGTGGGCAGGTGATCCACTTCTTTTCCGACGCTGTTCACCACCACCCGCCGCATGCCGTCGGTGCCCTGCAAGAGATCGTTGTATTGCCGCTCCAGGCCGGATTTCCCGACGAAGTCGCCGGGACGAAAACGTCCATTGCTGGCTTCAATCTGCTGCTCGCTGACTTCGCCCACGTACCCGCTGGCGTGGGCCATGAATCCCCCGGGCAGATAGCGGCGGCGATGTACCATCAACATTTCGAGCAGAGGTATATCCGTGCGGTGAGACTCGATGAACGCGACGTCCGCTGGGCTGGCTTCGGGCTTAATCACGATCGGCTGGAAATTCTTCAGGTTGCGCGAATTCTGCAGCTGCTCTTTCAGATCATCAAGCGGAATGCCCAGACCATCCGAGATCGCCGGCAGATTCTTCTCGACCAGAGCGGGATCGTCACGCAGCAGGAGAACGCTGAACGATGGATAATTATCGACCAGCACGCGGCCGTCGCGGTCTAACATGCGTCCGCGCGGCGCGATTACCGGAATGGAGCGAACGCGATTGCGCTCCGCCCATTGCAAAAATTTGTCGGAGTCGATGACCTGCAGTTTCCAGAAGCCAACCAGCAGCAGGCCGACCATGCCCACGATGACGTAGGAGACGATGGCCAGCCGCTGTTGCGGCAATCGATTGTCGTTGCCAAACCAGTACGACACGAAAACCCCGCGCGAGAGTCTCTCAATGGGCGGCTGCCAGGAAGCCGCGCTATCTCAGAGCCGTTTCGTGGCCTGTCCCGATATCGTCCGGGACCGTCTCGCGTCATGAATCGAATACGCAGCGCGGGTCTCGAAATGTCCTTGGAGAAATTTCCAAAATTTCGGCAAAGAATGATTTCGAAAAATATTCGGAGCTTCCCGACCGCCGGACTCGGCCTTCCGAACCTCGGCTCAAGTCTTAGAAAACGTAACACCCGCACAGGGTCAGCCGCAAGCCGTCCTCAAGTACAGGTTCCTGCCGGGCACTAGCTGCGCCGGCTAAAGTAAGATATTTCGGGAAGCACAACGTTACCGCCATGATTTTTAGCTCCAAACTTGCTCCAGACCGCGCGGGCGCGTTATCGTGCTAGCACCGCTCCCATGGCCGACCCCATTTCCCCACCGCTTCGCTTGGCCCTCATTGGCATGTCGGGATCCGGCAAGACCTTCTGGAGCAAACGTTTAGCCCAGGCTGGTCGCCCGGCGTTCTGTTGTGATGATCGCATCGAGCAGCGCTTGCGCTCACGCCTGCAAGCCGGCGGTTATGCAGGCATAAACGGTGTGGCGTCCTGGATGGGCTGGCCGGACAGCCTGGCCTACGCCCAGCGCGAAGCCGATTATCTGGCCGAGGAAGTCGCTACCCTCGGCGAGATTCTTACCGAACTCGAACGCAATCCCCAACAGCAGCTGATTCTCGATACCACCGGCAGCGTCATTTATACCGGCAACCATCTCCTGCTGCGTTTGCGCCGCCAGATGACCATCCTCTATCTGGAAGCCTCGCCTGCGGAACAGCAGTTGCTGATCGAGCGTTACCTCAGTGACCCCAAGCCCGTCCTGTGGCGCGGCGCGTTTCAGCCCAAAAAAGGCGAGACCCCGCGGGACACCGTGGCGCGCTGTTACCCTGCGTTGATGAATGCTCGCCGCCTAAGTTATGAGGCACTCGCCCATTGCCGTCTGCCGTTGGCCGATCTACGCGAGGCGGTCCTGGACGCCGCCGGTTTTTTGCAAAAAGTCGCCACTCAATTGGAAAAAACCAGGTGAACGCCTACCAGTGAGGTATCGCAGCACATCCCGGCAAGCGCCGCTGACTTCGTTGCGCGGCGCGGTCCTTCGCGGCCTCGCACCGGACGGCGGCCTGTACATGCCTGTCGAAATCGCCCGCCGCTCGCCGCAAGAGCTCGAAGAGTTCCGCCGCTTGCCGTTCACCGAGGTCTGTTTTCGCGTCGTCAAGCCTTTCGCTGGGCCTGAGTTGCCTGGAGAAATTCTGTGGCAAGTGGTCAGCGAAGCCATTAATTTTCCGGTGAAGCTGATCTCCCTCTCTCCGGCCTTGCACATCTTGGAACTGTTCCACGGTCCGACTCTCGCCTTCAAGGATTTTGGCGCGCGCTTCATGGCTCGTTTGATGGGTTATTTTGTGCGCGGCGAGACCCGCCCGCTCACGGTGCTGGTGGCCACTTCGGGAGATACCGGCAGTGCCGTGGCCCATGGCTTTCTCGGCGTCCCCGGAATCCGCGTGGTTATCCTCTACCCCTCCAAGCGCATCAGTGAAGCACAGGAAAAGCAATTTACTACGCTCGGCGAAAATATCGCCGCGTTGGAAGTCAGCGGCACCTTTGACGATTGCCAGCGCCTGGTGAAGCAGGCTTTTTCCGATGCCGAGCTCAACAAACGAGCCTTCCTGACCTCCGCGAACTCCATCAACATCGGCCGCTTGCTGCCGCAAATGTTCTATCACGTCGCGGCTTATCGCCAGCTTCCCGTAGCGTCCGTTCCGCTCATCGTGTCGGTGCCCAGCGGGAATTTCGGCAACCTCACCGCCGGAATTTTCGCCAAACGCCTGGGCTTGCCGGTCACCCGCTTCATCGCTTCCACCAATTGCAACGACGTCGTGCCCGAATACCTGCGCACCGGCGAATTCCATTCGCGCCCGGCCAAGCCCACCTTCTCCAATGCCATGGATGTCGGAAACCCCAACAATTTTCCGCGCCTGCTGGATCTTTGCCGTAACCGCCTCGAATATCTGCAACGCGAAATTTGGGGGCATGCCGCAACCGATGAAGAGACGCTTGCTGCTATGCAATCTGTCCACCAGCGATTCGATTACATCGCCGATCCGCACACCGCTGTGGGAATTCTCGGTTGGGAAGCTTATCGCCGCGAACATCCCGAGTTGGCCCAGGGGTTAGTTCTGGCCACCGCCCACCCCGCAAAATTTGCGGACGTAGTCACCCGCGCCATCGGCGCCGCGCCGCCTCTGCCCGATCGCTTGGCCGCGTATCTACAGCGCCCCAAACTCGTGCAACCAATCTCCGTCCTGTACGACGACTTTAAGCAGTTTTTACTCGCACACTAGATGCATCAGGCGGGTATTTTTTCCAGGTGCTACGTCTTGCGCAGCCGGTCTAGCAGGGCAAACACCAGCACCGCCACCACCGCATTCACCGCCGCCGCAATCGCCAGGTGTAGCGTGAACCACGCCTCCGGTTCCGCCAGCAGTATGCGCCGCGTCAGCGCGATGAATCCTTGGTGTGCCACAAAGAAGATCATCGTCAGCGCAAACCGCGCCGCCGGATGCTCGGTGTCCAGCCGCGCCCCGATCGATGATGCCAGATAGCCGATGATCGTTTTCGCTATCCCGTACAAACCCAGCGGTATCGTCGGACCGCTCAAGCTGTCTTGCAACAGACCAATCACCATGCCCAGTAGCAATCCCGTCGAAGGATTGCGCCGGCTCAAACCAAAATAGATCACCACCAGCATCGGCAAATCCAGAGCCGCGAATTTCGGGATGTACACCGGCACAAACGCCTGCAGTATCAGGGCCAGGAAGGTCGCGCCCACAATCGCGCCAGAGCGGAACTTGTGTACTTCAATGTGCGTTTCCGCCAGCCGTAGGTCGAAAGCGTCGTCCATCATGGATGCACCGCCGCCGTCCCGCCCACGCTTTTCTCCCCAGGGTCCGTTGCCGGTGCCCGCATTTCCTTCTTTTGCTCCAGCGGATGCAGCGTCAACAGCACGATCACCTCTTCAAGCCGTTGTAGATTGGCCGCCGGCCGCACCCGCACTTGCTGAAACGGCCGACCCGTCTTGATTTCCGCTACCACTCCCACCGGCAGATCGCGCGGAAAAATCCGGTCCATCCCGCTGGTCACCACCTGTTCGCCCACGTTCACCGTATCGTCGGTTGGAATATATTTCATCGAGAGCAGAGGTTCGCCCGTGCCTCCCACTGGACTCTGAATGCGGGAATCCGCCAGCATTGCACCCACGCCGCTGTCCTTGTCCGTGAGTAGCAGCACCTGCGCGGTGTCTCGATAGGATTCGACCACCTTTCCCACCACTCCATCCGGCGTGATCACTCCCATGTTGCGTCGAATCCCGTCGCGCTCGCCGCGGTCCAGATAAACTGTCTGGCTGGCGGTATCCGCGCTCGTGCCTATTACCCGTGCTGCCAGCATCGGAACGCTGCGCTGCGTCTGCCGGAAATTCAGCAGCCCCGCCAGGCGATCCGCTTCCGCTGCTTTGCTTTGCAGCTCATTTACCTGCAGCTTGAGTTCATCGTTTTCCCGCCGCAGTTGGTCGTTTTCGCGCGAGGTGTTTTGTAGCGCGAAGTAATGGCTCCACGTCCCGCGAATATTGCCGATGCCTTTCGCCCCAGCGCGCTGAAATGGCGACACCGCGCCCACCGTCCACACCCGCAGCAATCGTCCTTGCGAGTCGCGCTTGATCTGCACCGCCAGCAGTATTACCTGCAGGATGATTACGCCCGCCAGCAGCACCAGAGATCTATGTCGAGAGGGGACGCCCGCCATTTTTCTTCGCAGCCCGTTCCGTTTCTTGCTTCAGCGCTCGGTCATCGGCTCCCGTCAACCGTAAAGCCGCAAGTCTCGCTGGGGCAGAGAGCCGCGAGCTTCTGCGGAGCTCTGGAGCGATTACCAAGCCGTTCTAATCGATGCAAACCTGCCGCAAAAGCCGGAAATCGCTCAGCATTTTTCCGGTGCCCAGCACCACCGAAGCCAGCGGATCATCGGCAATCGACACCGGCAAACCGGTTTCCTCCCGGATACGCTTGTCCAGATTCTTCAGCAGCGCCCCGCCACCGGTCAAAACAATGCCGCGGTCGCTGATATCCGCGGAAAGTTCGGGAGGCGTCCGCTCCAGCGCCACGCGAATCGCATTTAGTATGGTAGCCACGCACTCCGCCAGCGATTCGCGTATTTCGCTGTCATCGATCGTCACCGTCCGCGGCACGCCTTCAATCAGGTTTCGCCCTTTCACTTCCATGGTCAGCGGCTTTTCCAGCGGATATGCCGAGCCGATTTCCATCTTGATCTGTTCCGCGGTGCGCTCGCCCACCAGCAAGTTGTACTTGCGCTTCAAATATTGCATTACCGCCTCGTCCATCTCGTTGCCCGCCACCCGCACCGACCGCGAGTACACGATGCCGCTCATCGATATCACCGCGATATCAGTGGTTCCCCCGCCGATGTCCACCACCATGTTGCCCGAGGGCTCTTCAATCGGCAGCCCCGCGCCAATCGCCGCCGCCATCGCTTGCTCCACCAGGTAAACTTCGCTCGCTCGCGCTCGATACGCCGAGTCCTGCACCGCCCGCTTTTCCACCGGCGTGATTTCGCTGGGCACCCCAATCACGATCCGCGGGTGCACCAGCACTCGCCGGTTGTGCGCCTTCTGAATAAAGTAGGTCAGCATTTTTTCGGTGACCTTGAAGTCCGCGATTACGCCGTCTTTCATCGGCTTGATGGCCACCACGTTTCCCGGCGTGCGTCCCAGCATGTCCTTCGCTTCCCGCCCCACCGCCACCACTTCGCCGCTTGTCTTGTTGATCGCCACGATCGACGGCTCGTTCACCACGATGCCCTTGCCGTGCGAAAACACCAGCGTATTCGCCGTGCCCAAGTCGATCGCCAGGTCGGACGAAAACAGGCTGAACACCGACCTGAGGTTGTAACCGTTCTTATTCATTCCCCGATCCCCCTGCGGAAAGCTGGCCCCGCCACCGTCCGAAGCCATCTATTCTCTCCGGACCTTGACTCCAGCGCAAAAAATTCGCGCGCTCTGATTGTCACGTGATCGTCAAGGAGCGGCGTGGATGCCCGGTTGCCAACCGTTCCGCTTCGCAATTACGCTGCAGGCGATTCGCGCAATCTACTTCGGTACCACGATGGACACTTGCTGCTGCCTCGTTCCTCCCCGGCGATTCTGTCCGATCACCACTATCGTATGCTCTCCGGGCAGCAGCGGCTCCGTAAAGTGCCGGAATGTTCCATCCTTTGCGATATTCGACACTGGCTGGCCGTTGATGATCAGCGCTGCTCCCGGTTCCGTTCGCCCGATGATTTCCACCACCCGGCCGACCAGATGCGTATCTTGAATCTCCAGCAGCATCTCCTGGGCTTTGCCCTGCGCCACCAGCGTGAACTTATAGGTTTCGCTTACGTCGCTTGATAATTTCTTTGCACTCGTCGCCGTCACGTTCCAGAAATAATCCCCGGGATCCAATCCCGAAATGTCCACGCTCGTTCCCGTCACCTTCGGGGCTTCCTTCACAATCTTCGTGAACATGCTGGTGGTGCTGATGCGTAGCGAATAGGAAGCCGCTTCCGGCACCCCTTTCCATTCAAAGTGTACCGCCGCCGTCCGCGGATTTTCCGCGATAATCGGTGTCAGGTTAATCGGCTGCAGCAGCTCCGGTGGTGCCAGCACATCGGACTTGGACAGCGGCCCTCCCGGCGGAATGTTCACCCGCTGGTACTGCGTCAATTCGATTTGATCCTGGCCCCGCTGCACTTCCGCGCTTCCGCTCGACACTACGATTTCGCTCTCCTTGGTATCCTTGTCGGACTTCACCGCCGCTCGGCTGTTTGGCCGCAATTCGGCCTTGGCGTCTTCTACGCTAACCGCCGCCTTCGATCCCGGCGACGTCCAGTTCGGCGTCGACAAGTCTACCGCGCCGGTGTTGATGCGCACCGCCACGCTAGTCGGCTTGTTGCTGGACATCGAATTTTCTTCCACCGTGATCAGCGTTCCCGGCTTTACCGTATAGAACGTTCCGTCCGCGAACGTCACGCGCGCGTAACCGTCCGCGCCCGTTTGCACCAGGTCGCCTTTATCCAGCGTGGTGCGGTAATCGGCATCCGCCCATTGCACCGAGCTAACCTTCTTCACCTGCACCCGCCCGTCCAGGTTCACGAATTTCGCCTGCGTTTGCGAGCCTTGCACTCCTTCGCCGTCATTGCTCGCTATCGCCGTCGAAATCTTCCGCGTGATCGTCGAATACAAACTCGGAAACAAAATAAACGTTCCGGCCAGCACAATGGCGGCGATCAATATCCCGTATACCAGCACGGTCTTGTAGGTGACCGCATGCCACTCCACCTCCACGCGATGTATCTTCGGCGGTGCAGCGGGCTCCATCGGGCGTTGCGGTTCCGTAGGTGTCTGTGTGGGCACGGTTCAGGCGCACTCGTAGCGCCATTTTCGCAATGTAACACGGCGTTTTCTTCGCCGCCTGAACCGCGTGTCTTCGCGTAGTCAATTTGCAAATAGCACTTGCGCCGCTTTTTTGAGTGGGTGCGCACCAGGCTCAATGCCGCAGGAAATACCCGCGTTTGTCCAGGTCTGCTTTTACCGCTACGTCAAAGAACCCTATCATCATCTCGTCGTACGTCTGCTCGCCCCAGCGCACCGCCGCGTCGGGATCCGGGTTGTGCGGATTCTTCGCGGAATTGTCGTACCAGGCCACCGCTTGCAGCTCCGTGCCCGCCCTTAACAGCCGCGGTTCTGCCAGCCGGTAGCTCATCTGCCAGTGAAAGTGATAATTCACCCGCAGCAGCGTTTCCACCTTTGCTTCTTCGTTCGCACCCCGCTTCACCAGGTTGTACACAAACCGTTTTCCGCGCAGGTGCATATGCGGAAAGAAACTCAGCAGCAGAGCATCGTTGGGCAGCGTGCCTCGCGCTTCCACCCGAAAATTGTCCGCCCCGGGGGGTATCACAAAATGATCGTTGGTGAGTTGCAGCGTTAGCACCCGTTGCGGCGGCGGCCGCTTCGAAAAAACCAATCCCACCCTGGTTTGGTCGCTCACCGCTTTCCCATTCGTGGTGTAGTGCATCTGAAACACCAGATCCGATCCCGCCGGAACGAATTTCGCCATCGTCTCCGGCCACTCGTCTGGCGAACTTCCCGGCGCGTACACCAGCAGGATGTCGCTGTCCGTCCAACGCGCCCCTCTTCGGTCCTCTGCATTCTTTAGTGTCTCGGCCGTAAACGCTTCGCCCACCGGTGCATGGCGCAGCCACTCCGAACCGGGTGGCCGCACATACACCACCGCATGGTGTACATTGGCCCGCGCCGATGGCAGCACTTCCGCCATTTGCACCCAGCGATCCTCCGCAAAATGGGTTGGCACGATTTCGTACGTGTAATCGACATCCCCGCCCGCCGGCAGCGAAACCGCATGAATCATCTTCACCACCAGGTCCGGACGCGGAATGCTCCAGCCCTCCGCCCAATGCGCC
The DNA here is from genome assembly GCA_035309625.1 of Candidatus Acidiferrum sp. Classification (GTDB taxonomy): domain Bacteria; phylum Acidobacteriota; class Terriglobia; order Acidiferrales; family UBA7541; genus Acidiferrum. Next base: position 6,239 of record DATGEY010000082.1, on the reverse strand, counting down.
TTCGGCGGTGCCTCACTCGGATCTCCGGCCGGCGCCTTGCCCGCTGCCCACCTCGCCAGCGTCGCGATCTCCCCTTCGCTCAGCGAAGGATCGTTGCTGAACCGCCCAATTCCCGCCACCGCGAACCAGGGCGGCATCGACTTGTTTTGCGTCGCTAGCCGAATCGCCCCCGCGTATTGCGCAGCTTGCTCATAGTCCTCGAACGAAATCGGCGCAATCCCTCCGGTCCGATGACAAACCTCGCAATGTTTCTGAAGAATAGGCACAACGTCCCGGTAAAACGTCGGCGCTTCCGGCTTCAATTCCCGCGGCGGGGATTCTGGCTTTTCAGCACCACGCGGGCCACCCCACCCGGCCCCATAAGCCGTGCTCACGATTAGCCCGATCATCAGTAGGGACCGGACTTGTCCCGCATACCTCATCGACGTCACTTCGGACCGGCCTCGCAACGCCATCTCCCATCGCCTTTACCGGCCAAGAACACGGTCGCAACCCTTCCGGCTCTTGCGCACCGGAATCAATCGAATCGCGATCCTGACACGATTCCATTTGAGCCGCCAGCCCGCATCTCCTATAATCTACGTTTATCCGTCACTGGAGGATCCCGCAGTATGGCTGTAGCCAAAGACAGTCGCAAAACCGGCATTCGCATTCTCTTGGGAGCCGTCGTCCTTGTCCTCGGCGGCAGCATGCTCCTCTATCTTGTCCCGCAAACGCCCGGTACCGGCGAAGCCTCGTCCACCGACACCGTCGCCCGAGTCGGCGATGAAACCGTCAGCGCCGCCGAAGTCCGCCAGCAACTTTCCGAAGTCGAGCAGCGCAATCAGGTTCCCAAGCAGCTGGAGTCTCTCTACGCCCGCCAGATCTTGAATCAACTGGTCTTTCAAAAGGAAATGGATTACGAAGCCAAGCGCCTCGGCATTCGCGTTTCCGACCAGGAGCGCGCCGACCGCATCCGTCAGTTTCTCCCCACCGCCTACAATGGCGACACCTTCGTCGGCTTGGATCGCTACGCCGCCGAAGTCCAGGCCCGCTTCCAGTTGACCGTCCCGGTCTTCGAGGAACTCATTCGCCAGGGCCTGCTGCAAGACAAGTTTCGTAAACTCGTCACCGACGGCATCAGCGTCGGTCCCTCCGAACTCCAGGACGAGTTCAAATACAAAAACGAAAAAGTGAAGCTCGATTACGTCTTCATCAAGCCCGAGGATCTGGAAGCCAAGATCACCCCCGACGATGCCGAAATCAAAGCCGCCTACGAGAAGAACAAAAGCCGTTACCAGATTCCAGAAAAGCGTGTCGCCCAATTCGGTCTTATCGATCTGAATCAACTGCGCCAAAACACCCACATATCCGACGACGAGCTCAAGGCTCAATATCAGCGCGATATCCAGCAATACCAGGTGCCCAACCGCGTCCACGCCGAACACATTCTCTTGATGACCGTGGGCAAGACCGATGCCGAGGTCGAGGAAATCCGCCAGAAAGCCGAGGACATCCTCAAGCAAGCCAGGAAGGGCGCCAATTTCGAGGATCTCGCCAAGAAATATTCCGAAGATCCCGGCAGCAAGGATAAAGGCGGCGATTTAGGCTGGATCACCCAAGGCCAAACCGTCCCCGAGTTTGAGAAAACCGCTTTCAGCCTCGACAAGGGCAAGATTTCCGACCTGGTAAAGACCCAGTACGGTTTCCACGTCATCAAGGTCCTCGACAAGGAAACCGCGCATACCAAGCCCTTTGACGAAGTGAAGGACTCCATCAAGGTTCCTTTGCTCCTTTCCAAGGTCGATAAGCTGGCCAGCGATCAGGCCGATCAAATGTCGGCCGCCATCCGCCGCTCCAACAAGCTCTCCCTCGACGACCTCGCCAAGCAGTTCCACCTCACCCTTGGCGAAACCCGCCCGGTCTCCGCCAATGACCCGATTCTCGAGCTCGGCAACTCCAAAGAGGCCAAGGAAGCCATCTTCCGCCTACGGCAGGGAGAGCTCAGCCTCCCGGTCCGCACCGACCGCGGCTATCTGGTCCTCTCCGTGAAGCAGATTTTGCCCGCGCATCCAGGCTCCCTCGAAGAAGTTCGCGACAGGATCGTCACCGAGTTGAAACAGCAAAAGGCCATGGAACTCGCCCACACCAAGGCCGACGACCTCGCCAAGCGCGCCAAGGCCGGCGAAAAGTTTGACGCCGCCGCCAAATCTCTAGGCCTCGACGCCAAAACCAGCGATCTTTTGGCCCGTGATGGCTCAATCACCGGCGCGGTCAGCGGTAAGCAGGCCGCCGCCGCCTTCCAGTTGAAGGCCGGCGACGTCGGCGCACCTCTAAACGTTGGCGCCAACTGGTTTGTCTATCGTGTCGCCGAAAAGCAGGAACCTAATCCCGCCGATTTCGAGAAACAGAAGAAGGATTTGACCGACCAGGTCCTGCAAGCCAAACGGAATCTTGCCTTTGAAGCCTTCCGCACCTCGCTCGAGGCACGCCTGCGCCAGGAAGGAAAACTCCAGATTATGTCCGACAAGTTGAAGGGGTTTGGCGACCTAAGCTGACATAACTCATTAAAAACAAGCCACTTATTAATTTACACCGACCCTATTGTGTTCCTCCCCGCATATCTCTACCCTATTTGTGTAGTAGAAAGCCTTGATTCCGCCTGACGCCGTTGCCAAACGGTTCTGCTTTCCCCGGGGGCTCGGTTGGAATCCGTAGAATCAGATGGCCACCCAGCGCCACAACCTTCAAGGATTGGTGAGCACCATGCCAGGCCGCTTGTCCGCTGTCCGCAACGATTACCGCTGCTCCATCGAGCGCAACCAAGCCGGAAAATATTGCGTGCGCATTCGTGTTCGTTATCCTCGCCACGCTTGGCTCCTCGGGGTCTTTTTCCTGGCGTCCAATTTCGATAAAGCCATGAAAAAGCTCGAGGAATCCCTCGATTTCCTCCAGCGTCACGAAGAAAAACTTTGGTTTTGGGGCGTCGATCGTGCCGAAGACATGGGTTTTTCCGCCGAATTCCTTCGCGAAGCCGGTCTGCGCCTCGACCGCCGCCTCGAATTTCCTCCTAAAGCCGCCAATCTTGCCTTGGCTCCGGAACGCAACGTCCCCGCCTTCGTGCTCGGACCGGTTCGCCGCGGTCTGGCCGAATCCATGGAAGCCACCCGTCCGGTCTACGCGGGCGACTAACCATCTCTTGTTTGCGGCAGGGCACTACTGACCTCCGCAAGCCTCTCGATCAACGATCGCCTTAGCCTGAAAAAAGATTTCGATCTGCGCCCCTGCCCGGCATTCCTTGTATTGACTCCGCACTCCTTTCTCCTCACCATCGCTGCCACAAACCCAGGTTGTACGCAGACTTACAAGGAGAGCACCGCATGATGAGCAAAACATCCAAGACGCACTCTACGCGTCTGATTCTATTGGTTTTGGCTTGCCTCTTGAGCCTGGGCGTGGCCATCTCGCGCACGGTCGCAAATCCCAATCCCGCGTCGCCGCAAGCCGCGTCCAAACAGGCCGCCACACCCAAAGCCGGCCTAGTGGACTTGAATTCTGCCACCGCAGATCAGCTCAAGGAACTCCCCGGCATCGGCGATGCCTATGCCAAAAAAATCATGGATGGCCGCCCCTATCGCGCCAAGACCGACCTGGTCCGTAAAAAGGTCATCCCCCAAGCCACCTACGACAAAATCGCCAACAAAGTCATCGCCAAACAGCCGAAGGCTAAGTCCTGACCTGCGGTTGGCCTGAGCCCAGCGCGCGAGTGCAGGAAGAGTCCACGTTTTGTTTGGAGTTTAACTCCGGGTCAGCCAGCTCGAGCGCGAGTGCCGCTGGCAACGTCAATCTCCGTATTGCCGGGTCAGCCCGCCATCACAAATCCAGCCAGATGCCACCTGCCGCCGGTGCTGTCTGGCCCGACGCTACGGTGCGGTTATCTACCTCGCAAAATCACTTCCCCCTGCCCCACCATTTGGTCGTTCAACCAGATCCGGTACTTGTACGTTCCGTCCTTGGTCCCCACCCGCGCTGGCCCGCTCAGCAGCCGCATCCCCGCCGGCGCTTGAAACACGTTCGACGAAAACGGGCAGCGGTTCACGTCAAACTCCACCCGCAAGTTCCCGGCATCCGAAATCCAAGACACCTGGTCCCCCGCATCCAGCACCACCGCCTGCGGGATCAACCCCACCAATACCGGCCGCTCAGCCATTTCCCCTCGCTACATTCTGAAAGATGTCATCCTGAAGCTACCCGATAAGGATAGCGGAAGCAGTTTAATTTCGCGGTGTCATCCTGAACCCGGCGCATTTTGCCGCGCTGAAGGACCTCCACCGCAATTGCGTGCCGCCGTCGAAGCGCAAGCCGCCTTTCTCCGAGTGCGGTAGCGCGGCCGAAACGATAACACATCGCGGCCCGATGTAGAGGCCGGGCTCCAGCTCATTCTGAGCCTCGAAGGGCCCGGCGCGACGGATTCTTCAGGAGGTAGGGACTTCCAGTCCCCACGCAAGCGCAGGCAAAAAAACGGGCTTCAGCCCCTGAAGAAAGCTTTCCAATGCAGTTTCCTCTTCCGCACCCCAACGCGAGGACGGGAAGTCTCAGGGCCGCCCATACCCCACCGCGCGTTGCTGCAATCACGACGCCCAAAACCGCGATTGTATTGACGACCAATATCCGTGATCACGAGCCACTAGCAAAATCTGTTGGCAAGAGTGTGGAGAAGCCATAAGGCCGGTGCGCTAAGCTAGACGGCGGCAGCAGCCTCCGCTGTACGTGCCTGTTCAAATTCCTCGACGCTTGGGACGCCGTGCCTTAGCCAGTCGTGGACAAAGATACGCGCTTGCTGTGCTGGCAAATCATCTAAGTCGCTTGGGCACCCAAGGCCAGGTTTCCCCGTACTCTTATTAACCGCAAGCAAGTTTAGGAGTGGCAACTTGTTATGCTTACAGTAATAGAAAATGTGGCCCAGTTCGCGCCCGCTTTCATTGGCCATACCTGTCATTTGCGACAGCATTTCGTAGCTGACCACTTTCTGCTCCCTCGCTGCGAATGCTAATACCGACCAAAACTGTTGCGCCCGTTCCCAGGTCGTCACGATAGACCTCCGTCTAATAATAAATCTGTTCTCGATTTTGCGGCACTGCTGAACCAGTTCCAAAACGGGACGAAAATACCTCTTGACAAGAGCTAACCAAATGGTATAATATCCTATGAAATACCAGCAAGCCCTCCTAACTCCTTTCCTTCCCACACTTGCGCGAAAAATCACCTTTCAAAAGAACCTTACATGCGAAAGATTCGCAGCGGCACCCGCGAGCCACCTAACTCCCTTTAGAATCAACACTTGCAAAAGTGTATCAAAACAAAGGACTTTATCTACCTTTAGAATCAACACTTACGCAAAAACCGGGGGGAGGGGGGAGATGACACACAAGCGACTCGCACCCTCGCTCCGCTGCCGAGCCGGAAAGAGCGTGAAGTCTACGCCGGACAGTCGTCTCGATTTCTCAGATATTCCGGAATCCACCGATGCCGGGCTGCAACGCGCCCGGCGCGTCGGCCCCGGCAACACCAATCGCACCCAGCTGCGCGAGTCATGAGTACCACCATGTCCAACCGTCGTGAACGCCAAATTGTCCGTTGCGCGGGTGTTCCGGAATGGGCGAAAATCATGTTCTGCGGGTATCCTATCTTTGCAGCTTGGCAAGGCTGGGTTCCTTATTTCTCGACAGGCATGCCAGATTGCCCTGGGCCCCTGAAATGCTGCCGCAGCATGCTGCGCAGCTGCAAGAATGACGGCCAAGGCACGTAGAGGACATTTTCATGACGCAGCACATCGGCGAGCTCAATCCCCCTAATCGGCTTATGCTTACTCCCGGACCGTCTTCGATGGACCCGCGCGTTTACCGGGCGCTGTCCGCGACGCTGGTTGGCCATCTTGATCCGTGGTTCAAGGGCTGCATGGACGATACGCAGGTACTGCTGCGGCGGATCTTCCAGACGGAGAACCGACTAACCATGCCGCTTTCCGCTTCCGGTTCCGGCGGGATCGAAGCCTCGGTGGTGAACTCTTTGGAAGAGGGCGACGAGGCCATCGTTTGCGTCAATGGCATTTTCTCCGAGCGCATGGCGATGATTGCTTCGCACACGCCGGCCAAAGTGACCAAGGTGGAAGCGCCTTACGGCAAGCCGGTCGACGCGGAAGATGTGCGGCGCGCCGGCAAGGGCAAGAAAATCAAGATGATCGGTTTGGCGCAGGGCGA